>CAXUGY010000003.1:0-188538 GCA_964250695.1 uncultured Chthoniobacterales bacterium
GACAAAATCGTCCGAAACCTACCCCTGCTCAACCCTCACGGTGCGTAACTCCTGCATCTCTATCAAGGCTGGCAGGCGGCCTTGGCGGCCTCGGCGGGCTTTCTGGTTTTCTCGTTGTTCTACGTCTGGTCCCGGCGGATCACGGCCATCGTCATCGCCCATCTGCTCTGGGACTTGTGCATGGTCGCCTATTATTTCGTTTACTGGCGGTCTCGCTACCCTTCCTGACCTCATGCGATGATCGAATTGATCCGTAAAAGTGACTGTTGGTCTTGATTGGCTTGCTTGACCGCTTGTCCGTGCGAAACTCGCGCGTTAATTTGTTCGCCATGAGCACGGTCCAAGACATCGAGTCAGCCATCCGGCAACTCTCCCCCGCCGAACTGGCAGCGTTGCGGGCATGGCTGGCGGAGTTCGACGCCGACGCCTGGGATCGGGAGATTTCGGCGGATGCCCAGAGCGGACGGTTGGATGCTTTCTACCAACACCTCCAAAAGGAAAACGAGGGCCAGCCTGAGATTCCGCTCCATGAAGTCCTCGACCACGAAAAGCTTTCGTAGCCGCTTGCTGGCGTTGCCACCGAAAATCCGCGCTTTGGCTTTCAAGAACTTCCGTCTCTGGTTACACGACCCACGTCATCCATCTATCCAGTTTAAAAAGGTGGGCTGTTTCTGGTCCGCCCGGATCGGCAGTGATTACCGCGCCTTGGCGGTTGCGACCGAGGCGAGCGTCGAATGGTTTTAGATTGGTCCGCACGACGAGTACGAGCGCATCCTCAAAGGCATTTAAATTCCATGCACTCCTTTCACTACCACCAGGGCCAGCTCCGTTGCGAAGGCGTGGACCTCGCCCCGCTCGCCGCCGCACACGGCACGCCGCTCTACGTTTACAGCGCGCAAACGATCCGCGACCACTTTCGCCGTCTCGACGCCGCGCTCGCCGGGCTGGATCACCTGATTTGTTACGCCGTCAAGGCCAACAGCAACCTCGCCGTGCTCAATCTGCTCGTCGGCGAACGCAGCGGGTTCGACATCGTCTCGGCGGGCGAGCTTTTCCGGGTGATTCACGCCGGGGGTAGACCCGAGTGCTGCACGTTCGCGGGCGTCGGCAAGACGCGCGAGGAGATCGCCTACGCGCTACGCCACGGGGTGCTCTCGTTCAACGTCGAGAGCGAGGCCGAACTCGAAATGATCGACGCCGTCGCGCACGATCTCAACCGCCGCGCGCCGGTGGCCCTGCGCATCAACCCGGACGTGGGTGCAGGTGGCCACAAGTACATTTCCACCGGCAAGAGCGAGAACAAGTTCGGCGTCGGCATCGACCGCGCGCGGGAGGTTTACCGGGCCGCGTCGCGGATGGCACACGTCCGGCTGCGCGGGGTGCAGATGCACATCGGCTCGCAGATCACCGAGGCCGGGCCGTTCGCGCAGGCGGTGAAAAAGGTCGCGCCCGTGGCGGCGGAGTTGAAACGCGAGTACGGCATCGAGTTTTTCAGCGTCGGCGGCGGGCTGGGCATCGTCTACAAATCCTCGCTCCAGAGCGGCCAGGAAGCCTGGTGGCGGCAGGACGCGGAGCAGGCGACGCACGCGCTGACCGTGGAGGAATACGCCGAGGCCATCGTGCCGACGCTCCAGCCCTTGGGCCTGCGGATTTTGCTGGAGCCGGGGCGTTTCATGGTCGGCAACGCGGGCGTCTTGCTGAGCAGCGTGCAGTATTTGAAGACGACGGCCAGCGGCAAGAAATTCGTCATCGTGGACGCGGGCATGAACGACCTGATCCGGCCCGCGCTGTACGAGGGCTACCACGAAGTCGTCCCGGTGCGCGAGCCCGCCGCGAGCGACCCGCGCGAGGCGGCGGACGTGGTCGGGCCGGTGTGCGAAAGCGGCGATTTCTTCGCGCAGGCCCGCGAATTGCCGCCGCTGCGCCAAGGCGAACTCATCGCGCTGATGAGTGCCGGAGCTTATGGGTTCACGATGGCGTCGAACTACAATTCGCGCCCGCTCTCGGCGGAGGTGCTCGTCAGCGGAGAAACGGCGCAGGTGGTCCGCGAGCGGCAGACGCTCGAAGACCTGATCCGCGGCGAGCGTCTGCCCGAAGGCGTTTCTTCCGCCACCGCCAACGGGTCACTCAATACCCGGCGGTGAGTAGGGTGAACGTGCCCGGTTTCAAGTCCGGCAAAATTTCCGGCAACTGCGGCCTCAGCGGGCGAGTGTCAGCCAGCCGATTGCTCTGCGCCTTCAATGCAACCACTGCCATCCGTGACGAGCCGGGATTTTGTTGATGAGGCATGTTGCTGTCCATCGTCACGAGCACGTCAAACCCCGCCGCTGCCGCTTTTTTCTAAAAGCACGCCGTTGGACACGCCCGCCCAACCAATCAGCGGTACGGAATCGACCTGATAGCCGGGCAGTTCGCGCCGCCGCCAATCGAGATTTTCATCCGAAAGGATGAGCATGACGCTGCCGCCAGCGAATGTTTGCGGGCATCCCGCAGCAATGCAGGCACTTGCTCGCGGCGCACGCTGGGATAACCTTCGAGAAATTGGGCAATGGATTCCCCGGCTTCGAGGTGATCGAACAAACTCCGCACCGGCACCCGCGTTCCGACGAACACCTGTTCGCCGCCGAGCACCTCGGGATGTTGCGAGACGATCTGTTTCATGACGGCAGCCTAGCTTTGATCCATCGTTGCCGCCATGGCGCGTTGCGGCGTTACCCATCGACACCACGAGCGAACGCAAACCGTGTTCAGTAACTGTGACCGTCGAGCGCATTTGTTCCCAAAGTCAGATTGGTGTTGGGGTTGGATTCCAGCCCCCTCAGGTCGTTGAGAATCGACCGTTCGTTCTCCAGCTTTTTGTCGGTGCAACTAGAGAGAGTCATAAAATCCTGCCTGCAATCCGAAGGATCTTACGCGTGTTTTTCTACCCGATCACAGCCTGTTTGAACAGCAGAAAATGCGCACGCCGCTTATTTCGTGAATAACGGTGTCCCCTTGGATGACTAGGCGGTCCAGGGTTGACGCGGGCACGCTTCCGGCTACATAATCCCGTCGCCCAAACGCCCCGTTTCCCATGAAGACCGCTTTCCTTTCCGCCGCCGCTTGGCTGCTGGCTGTTGCCGCCTCGCCGACGGCACACGCGCAAAACGCTCCCGTCCGCGTCAACGCGAACGTCACCTCCGCGCCCCCGGCCCCCGCGCCGCCGGTGGTGTCCGGCCCGCCGCGCGAGTACGTCCTGCTCACCGGCAGCTCTTCGCTCATCGAATGGGAGAAGTACAAGGCCGTGCCGCACGATCAGTTCTGGGGCAGCTTCGTGCGCGCCACCCGCACCCGGTTCCAGCAACTCCAGAAGGAGAACGGCAACGACCCCAACGCCACCTACACTTGGCTCGTCTTCGAGGACGGCTACCGGGCGCGCGGCGCACAGGACCACCAGGATTACATCTCCAACATCAACTCGGTGCGCGATAAGTACCACCTCAACCTCGTGCCCGTCAAAAACGGCAACGACGTGATCAATTACCTCAACAACGGCCAGGATCGCGGGCGCATCAAGGTCGTCGATTTCGAGTATTTCGGCCACTCGAACCGCTGCTGCTGGATGTTCGATTACAGCAGCAACATCGACAGCGCGTCAAAAAACTTCTTTCACGAAGACCAGTTCGTGGCCTTGAAACGCAACATCTTCGCGCGCAACGCCTTCGTCAAAAGCTGGGGTTGTCACACCGGCGAGGAAATGAGCAAAAAATTCCACGACGCCACCGGCACCCGCATGATCGGGGCCATCGGACGCACGGACTATTCCACGCGTGACGAGGTGACCAACGGCATCATCCCGACGCTCAGTTCCGCCGACGGCAAGTGGGTCTGGTAGAAATGCAAAAGTCAAAATGCAGAATGCAAAAGTCGGAAACTTGGTTTCTGCATTTGTTTCTCTTTCTGAACTTTTGCATTCTGCATTTTGACTTTTGCATTTCCCCATGAATTACGCCCGGATCGAGGCCACCTACCGCCTGCCGTTTTTCGACCTGCTCCAGCAGGCGCGCGCCGTGTACGAGGCGCATTGGCCCGCGAAGCACGAGATGCAGCTTTGCACGCTGCTGAGCATCAAGACCGGCGGTTGCAGCGAGGACTGCGGCTACTGCGCGCAGAGCGCCCGGTACGCCACGGGCGTCAAGGCCGAGCGGCTGCTGGGCACGCCCGAGATTCTCGCCGCCGCGCACCGGGCCAAGGCCAACGGCTCGACGCGCTTCTGCATGGGCGCGGCTTGGCGCGGAGTGCGCGCCGGGACCGCGAAATTCGAGCAGGTGCTCGCCATCGTGCGCGAGGTCTCGCAACTGGGCATGGAGGTCTGCGTGACCCTCGGCCAACTGACCGGCGCCGAGGCGGCGCTGCTCAAGGAAGCGGGCGTCACCGCGTACAACCACAACCTCGACACGTCGCCGGATTATTATCCAGAGATCGTCACCACGCACACGTTCCAGGACCGGCTCGACACGATCAAGGCCGTGCAGGACAGCGGCATGGCGCTCTGTTGCGGCGGCATCGTCGGCCTGGGCGAGACCGTCGAGGACCGGCTCAAGATGCTGGCGGTGCTCACCAGCCTGGACCCCGCGCCGGAAAGCGTGCCCATCAACTGCCTGATGGCCATGCCCGGCACGCCGTTGGAGGAGCAGCCGCCCGTGGACATCTTCGACCTGGTGCGCCTGATCGCCACCACCCGCCTCGCCCTGCCGACCGCACGGGTGCGGCTTTCGGCGGGCCGCACGCGTCTCAGCCCGGAAGGGCAGGCGCTCTGCTTTTTCGCCGGGGCGAACTCGGTCTTCTACGGCGACAAACTGCTCACGGCAGCCAATCCCGCCGCCCGCGCCGATCTGGCCCTGCTGCGCGCGCTCGATCTGCGCCCCCACGCGCTGCCTGTCGCGGCAGCCGGTGCCGGTGAAAATAATTCGCCGTTGCTGGCAGAAATCCATTGACGTTTTCCAGAAACTTGAGGCAAACTCCCCAGCGAATGAAGAAGCTCCTCCCCCTCCTAATTTGTTATGTGCTGATGCAGGGTCAGTGCTTTGCCATCAGCGGCGGCCCCAACTACGGCGGCAACGGCACCATCAGCACCATCGGTTCCTACTCCGGCCTCATCCAGGGTGTCACGGAATCTGACGCGGGCAATGGGGCTCCCGTCATCCCGGGCGACCCCGTGCCGGGCGGGACGGGGACCACGGCTCCCTCCAACGCGCTCGGCCTGTTTGACCTCGTGGTGCCCGGCACCACCACGGCGACCGGCGGGTTCCTGCTTTTTGCGGACGGCGTCGTGTTCGGCGGCACCATCTCGGCGTCGGTCGATCCCGACAGCGCCAAGCTCTCGGGAATCCTCCAGGGCAGCTACCAGTTCAACGAGACGTTCTTCACTGCCACCGGAACCACCACGACCGCTGTCACCGCCCAGGCTCTCGGCATGATCTCCGCGAAGATCGGGTCCTCCGGTTCCCGCTCCGCCACCGCCGCCCGCTTGACCGGCACCGCCAATCTGGGCATTGACTTCGGTGCGCTCGACGTGAACACCAACGAACCGATTGTTGCCCGGGAGATCACTTTTACCGTGTCGGGCTTCCAGACCTCGACCGCGACCACGACGGCCAGCACGATTGGCACGGCAGGCACGACCGGCACCGGCGGCCAGACGAATTAGGCTTCTTCCAACGGTCCGGCCCGACGGTGGCGGACCGCTTGCCTTCAGGACGCGGGCGCGGCGCAAGCTTCGCCCGCGTTTGCCTTTTGGCAGGCTAGGCGCGATGATTTGCTGCTCAGATTTCTTTGGGCCCGGTCACCTTTGGACGTTCCTCCTCCCATGTCTCTTCGCCGTTTCGGGACCCGTCGCGCCGCCGCGTTCACCCTGTTGGAACTGATGACCTGCGTTATCGTCGTGGCCATCCTGATCGTGATGCTCGTCCCGGTGTACTCGCAGATCGTCCGCCGCACGGAACGCACCAGTTGCATGTCGAATCTGAAGGGGCTGTACGTCGCCTCCGAGCTTTACGTGCAGGAGCATCACAGGTGGCCGCAAGTCGCCACGAAGGGCGTCGATCCCAAGGTGGTGGCGAGTTCCTGGATCGGCACGTTGCAGCCCTATGGATTGACCCAGCCCAACTGGATTTGTCCGACCATGCAGAAGCTGCTGCAAGCCCCGGACCTCGGCGACCCGCTCAACACCCGCATCGATTACATGGCGACGCCGTTTGACCGTAATCCGATGACCCCGAAGCGGTGGTCCACGCAGCCCTGGTTCATCGAGGCCGGCGACGTCCACGGCAATGGCAACTTGGTCATTTTCCCCGACGGTCACGTGCAGGAAATCGGCGAATTCCTTGCTCTGCTGAAAAAACAGCCGACGGCACCACGTTAGAGCGCGTCTCGATTGGGTAAGCCTCGCAGCCCGTAAGCCCCGTCATTGAGCGAAGGTGGCTGGCGACCTGCGGGCGCCATGGGCAGGGCGCGCGTCTCCCCATGGCGCCCGCAGGTCGCCAGCCACCTCGGCAGGTCCTGCGCGCTTCGCTCCATCCCTTTGAAAACCGTTGTAAGAAATCGGGCCGGGCCAGCGGGATGGCGCCCGCCGACCTTTCCACCCCACTGGACCTGCCATGAGAACCTCGCCACCGGGCAAAACTTACTTTTTGTTTGGCCGACGCCACTTCTGCCGTAGATTGCTTTCCCGCGATGGATTTCCACTCCCCATGGCTCGTCGGCTCGGCCTTGTTGAAGGACCGCGATTGGCTCGTCGCCTCGACGGCCTGCTTCCTGTTGAGCTTTGCCTACACGGCGGGCACGCTGGGCGACCGGCGGCTGTATTCCCAGTGGTGGAACCTGGGCGTGGTCGTGTTGGGCTTCACGCTGCAAACCGTCTTTCTGGTCTTGCGCGGTCACGCCGTGGGCCGCTGCCCGCTCACCAACCACTTCGAGGTCGTCGCTTTCCTGAGTTGGGGCATGGTGCTTTTCTACCTCGTCATCGGCAACACCTACCGGCTTTCGCCGTTGGGGCTGTTCACCGCGCCGCTGGCGTTCGGGCTGCAAATGTTCGCGCTGGGCCTGGACGACTGGACCCCGGGCGAGGAGCGCGGCCACCACGTCGGCGTCAACCCGTGGCTGGAATTTCACGCGGCGTTTTCCGTGCTCTCCTTCGGGGCGTTCGCCCTGGCCGGGCTGGCCGGGGGGATGTACCTCTGGCAGGAACGCCAGCTCAAGAGCCACCGCCTGAAGCTGCTCTTTTTCCAATTGCCGCCGATCTCCGACCTCAGCCGCCTCAACGCCCGCTTGCTGGCGATGGGCCTCGCGCTGCTGACCCTCGGCCTCGCCGCTGGGTTCAACATGGGCACGCCCAACACGCGCCCGCACCTCGTCTGGGCTCTCGTCATCTGGGCGCTGTACGCGTTTCTGGTGCAGGCGCGCTGGGGCTGGTGGCGGCTCGCGCCCCGGCGGGTAGCCTCGCTTTCGGTGGCGGCGTTCACGGTCGCTTTCCTTACACTCGGGGGCCTGTCGTTCGTGCGAATCTGATCGCTCCCACCGGCATGAACATCGTTTGCTTCGGCTTGAGCCACCAGACCGCGGAAATTGACGTGCGGGAGCGTTTTGCCTTCGCCGACCAGGAACTTCCCGCCGCCGACCGCCGCCTCGCCGCGCTCGACGGCGTGCGCGAGGCCCTCATTCTCTCGACCTGCAACCGCGTGGAGCACTACGCCGTCATCGAAGGCGGCGCGGAACCCGCCCGCCGGGCGGAAGACCTGTTCCGGCGGCATTGCGAGACCGAGGGCCGCCTCCGCCCGGCGACGGACAAGTTTTTCCACCACGACGCGCCCCGCAGCGTGGAACATCTCTTCCGCGTGGCGTGCGGGCTGGAGTCGATGGTCATCGGCGAGACCGAAATTTTAGGACAAGTGAAACGCGCCTACCTCGTCGCCGCCGGGGCGGGGACGACTTCCCGCCTGCTCAACCCGCTCTTCCAGCGCGCGTTCCGGGTGGCCAAGCAGGTGCGTTCGCGCACGCACATCGGGCGGGGTGCGGTGTCCGTGGCGTCGGCGGCGGTCGATCTGGCGGAACGCCTCTTCGGCGACCTCGCCCGTTGCAAGGCGCTCATCCTGGGCGCGGGCGAGACCGGCGAGCGCACGGCGCGCAACCTCGTTTCGCGCGGGGTGCGTCCCGGCAGCCTGCGGGTGGCGAACCGTTCGCCCGAGCGCGCGGTCGCTCTGGCGGCGGCGTTGGGCGGGCTGGCCGTGCCGACGTTCGACGCCTGGGGGCGCGAGGCCGCCGACGTGGACATCCTCATCACGTCCACCGCCGCCCCGGGTTTCGTCGTGACCAAGCGGGAACTCGCCGCCATCATGGCCGGACGCAGCGACCGCCCGCTCTTCGTCATCGACATCGCCGTGCCGCGCGACGTGGAGCCCTCGGCCAACGATGTGGAAGGCGTGTATCTCTATGACATCGACTCGCTCCAGGAAATCGCCCGCCGGGCGATGGACGCGCGCCGCCAGGAACTCGACGCCTGCGAGCGCATCATCCAGGATCACGTCGAGGAGTTCGCCCGCACCATCGAGAGCCGGGTGCAGGATCGTCAACAGGTCCGGATGGCTCTCCGGGCCAGTCCCTGATCGTCCGCCCAAGACGCGCCGATTCGTTCACGCCTCCGAAAACAAATGGGACTGGCTCGGAGAGCCATTTGGACCTTTTTATGGACGATGTTCCTTCGCTGATCCTGGGCACGCGCGGCAGTGCGCTCGCGCTGGCCCAGACGACACTGGTCACTGAAGCCTTGAGCGCGGCGTGGCCGGGGGGCCGCTTCGAGGTCCAGGAAATCAGGACCACCGGCGACAAACGCCAGGACCTGAGCCTGACGCACCTCGCCCCGGGGGGCCACGGCTACGTCGCCAGCGCCATGGTGGACGGCAGCGCGGCGGTCAGTTCGCCGCCGCTGGTCGGCAAGGTCGATCCCGGGCTGTTCACCGGGGAACTGGAAACCGAACTGCTGGCCGGGACGATCCACGTCGCGGTCCACAGTCTGAAGGACCTGCCGACGGTCATGCCTGCCGGGTTGAAGCTCGTCGCCGTCCTGCCCCGTGCGAACACCGAGGACGTGCTCATTTTCAAGGAACCTTTCTCCCGCTTCGACACCCTCCCGCCCGGCGCGACGCTGGCGACGAGCAGTCTGCGGCGGCAGCGTCAACTCCAGTGGCGGCGGCCCGACCTGCACGTCAGCGAGATTCGCGGCAACGTCGGCACGCGCCTGCGCAAGCTCACTGAACACCCGGACTGGGCAGGTCTCGTGCTCGCCCGGGCCGGTCTCGAACGGCTCGGCTACACCGACGCCTTCCGCACCGGCGTGCTGGAAACCGGGGACGCCCGGTTCGCGTTGGAAATCCTCGGCCCGGGCGAGATGATGCCCGCCGTTGGCCAGGGGGCCATCGGTTTGCAATGCCGCGCCGACGACGCCACGACCCTGCGCGCGCTCGCCGCCGTCAACCATGTGCCGACCTGGGCCGCCGTCACCGCCGAGCGCGTCTTGCTCAGCCGGTTGGGCGGAGGCTGCCAGATGCCGCTGGGGGTGAACACGGTCTTCTACCCCGAATGCGCCCGGATGCGGCTCCAGGCGGTGCTCTTCGATACCGGAGGCGCGGCTGCTCCGCAGTTCGGGGAATCCGTCTGGTCGATGGACGACCCGAAAGGTCTAGCGGAAAGGGTGTTCCGCCAGTTCACCTGATGGTTTGGCCGCTCCGCCGGGGATCAGGCCCGGCGGCGGCGAATCAACAGGCCAGCGCCCGCGAGACCGCTCAGCAACGCCACCGTGCCCAACGAGCCGGGTTCGGGAATGGCGGTGATGCTATCGACGCTCAGATCCTCGCCTTTCGTGCCGCCGAAATAGAAGGTCAGCTTCGTGACGCTCGCCCGGTTGACACCCGTGAAGTTCGCCGGAACCGTCAGGGTCAGCGGAGCAGCCCCGGATACGACCACCGGCAACGTGTAGCCCATGTCGACCAGAGTACCGCCGGAGTCGGTCGCCTGGATGTGGAATGTGCCGATCTCGTCGTTGCTCAACAGGGTGAGCTGGAAGAGCGGAGTGAGGGTCAGGTTGATGGGCGTGTTGAAGTTGAAAACGACAAAGCCCAGACCGGTGACCTCGGTGTCGGAACTGTAGGTGAACGCCCCGCCGTTGATTGCGGTGCGAGCGCGCGCGTCACCCGGCGCGGTGTTGGCAAGGATATCGGTAAAGAGTGCCCGGCTGCCGTAGGAAGCAGCGAGGGTGTTCCCGGCGTCGAAGCCCGAACTCGTGTTGTTCGTCGAGGCCGTCTGTCCAACGCTGAAGTCCTCGCTGAACCCAGCCGCTTGAGCCACCGCTGACGAGCCGAGAAGGGCGGCCAATGCCACCGCGATTGACAGATTACGCATCATTTTTCTCCTGTTGCCAAGCCACCATTAAATAACCAACACAAATTAGCGCCGAGTCTTGATGAAGACGGACGGCTTGTAAAGACCTTTTTTGCGGAGTGAAGCAAGTTGTTGTTCCGGCCCGGCTGCACGATGTTCCACCCGCATGAGCAAGAAGGACAAAATTCCCCTCCAACCCGTCGGCATCTGCTACCTCGTCGGCGCGGGGCCGGGCGACCTGGGACTCGTCACCCTGCGGGCGAAGGAGTGCATCGAACAGGCGGAAACCCTCGTCTACGATTACCTCTGCAACCCGGAGATGCTCGCCTGGGCCCCGGCGGGCGCGGAGATCATCTACGCGGGCAAAAAGGCTGGGGCGCACACCTTGCGCCAGGAGGAAACCAACGCCCTGCTCGTCGAGAAGACGCGGGCCGGGAAACGCGTCGTGCGGCTCAAGGGCGGCGACCCGTTCGTGTTCGGACGCGGCGGCGAGGAAGCCCTGGCGCTGGCGGCAGCGGGGTTGAAATTCGAGGTCGTGCCCGGCGTGTCGTCCACGGTGGCGGGACCGGCCTACGCGGGCATCCCCGTCACCCAGCGCGGGCACGTCTCCCAGTTGACCATTTTCACCGGCCACGAAGACCCCGAAAAAGGCGGCAGCGCCGTGGACTTCGCGCAGATCGCCCGAGCGCCCGGCACGAAGGTCATGCTGATGGGCGTCGAACGCCTGGAATCCATCAGCCGCCAGCTGCTCGACGCCGGGGCGGACGCCGCGCTGCCCGTCGCGCTCGTGCGCTGGGCGACCACCGGGCGGCAGCAAACGCTGACCGGGACCCTGGGCGGCATCGCCCGGCAGGCGGCCGAGGCCAGGTTCGAGGCCCCGGCGGTGGTGGTGTTCGGCGAGGTCGTCAACCTGCGGGCGCAACTCAACTGGTTCGAGCAACGCCCGCTGTTCGGCAAGCGGGTCGTCGTCACGCGCACCCGCCAGCAGGCCGGGGCGCTCTCCGTCAAACTGCGCGCCCTCGGGGCCGACGTGCTCGAAATCCCCACGATCCGCATTGAGCCGCCCACGCAGTTGCGCGAGTTCGCCGAGCTGGTCAAGGACGCCCACACCTACGAATGGATCGTCTTCACGAGCCCCAACGGTGTGACGGCCTTCTTCGACTGGTTCTACCGCCTGTTTTCCGACGCCCGCGACATCGGCGGCGCGCGCATCGCCGCCGTGGGACCCGCCACCGCCGCGCGCCTGCGCGAGTTCCATCTCAAGGTGGACGCCCAGCCCGAAACCGCCGTGGCCGAGGCGCTCGTCGAGGCGATCCAGAAGGAAACCAGCGTGGAAAACCTGAAAATCCTCGTGGTGCGCCCGGAAGTGACACGCGACGTGCTGGCCCGCGAGTTGGGCAAGCTCGGGGCCATCGTGGACGAGGCCATCGCGTACCGCACCGTCCCCGACACCGGCGACACCGCCAACGCCAACCCCGACCGCCCGTCCGCCCTCGAACGCTTCCGGCGCGAGGGCGCGGATGTGATCACGTTTGCCAGCGGCTCCAGCGTGGAGAATTTTCTCGCTCTCAAGCTCCCAAAACCGCCCGGGATGCTCGTCGCCAGCCTGGGTCCCATCACGTCGCTCGCCCTGCGCGACGCCGGTTGGAACGTCGATATCGAAGCGCCGAGCGCCGATCTGGACCTGTTCGCGCAGGCCATCGCCAAGCACTTCGCGGCGTAGCGGCAGAAGGTTGTCCGCAGATTCCGCAGATTTCCGCAGATGGAAGAAAAGAGGAAGGGAGCCTGCCGCTTTCCCCTTCTTCCATCTGCGGAAATCTGCGGAATCTGCGGACAATTTTCCGGCGGCGTCGGCGGATAAATCGCTCGCTTCAGAGAAAATCTGCGGACGTGGCCTGAAACCCGCTACCAGTGTAAAAACGTCATGTCCGAACCCCTCCGCTCCCAAGTAGACGACTTCGATTTCGCCGGAGAAATGAAAAACCTGTCGAGTCAGGCGGAGGCCAAGGCTTCGGGTGCCGTGCGCATGGACCGCAACGATCTGCTCCTCGCGCTCGGGCAGATGCTCCGGCCCCTGGCGTTCGAGTTGGAGTCGGTCAAACGCCACAATGCCGAGATGGCCGCCGCGCTCACCGCGCTGGGCAAAGCCGTCGCCGCGCCGCCGCCCGTGGCGTCCAACTCGCAGGCCATCGACCAGATTTCCCAGCAACTCCAGCGCATCGGCTCGGTCGAGTCCGCCAACCAGAAGCTCTTTGACGCGCTCCACGCCGAACTCAAAGGCTACAAGGACAACTTCCTCTTCGACGCCCTCCAGAAGCCGTTCATCCGCGACCTCGTGGCGCTCTTCGACGATTTCACCGCCGTCCACGCGCAAGCCCTCGCCCGCCTGGAAAAACTCCGCGCCGCCGGGGCGGAGAAGCCGGGCAAAGGCAACGACAAAAAACGCGACCAGCCGACGGGCGTGGACGAATCCGAACCCGCTTTCCTGCAAAACCTCGCGGGCAACGTCGAAAACCAGCTCCACCACATGATCGAGGTGTTCCTGCGCATGGACGTGGAACTTTCGCGGACCGCCGCCGGTGCGCCCATCGACAAGCGGACCCACCGCGTCGTTGCGGTCGAACCCGCCGCCACCCTGGAGGACGACGGCCTCGTCGCCCGTTCGGTCAAACCCGGTTTCGCGTGGCGCGAACGTTCGATCCGCCCCGAGGAGATCGTCGCCCGCCGCTGGAAACCCGCCACGCCCCCGGACGCCTCCCCCCCGGCGGCCACTCCCACTCCGCCCCCCGACGCTACCGCTGATCCTTCATCCGCATCCTTATGACGACCACCCGCAAAGCCGTCGGCATCGACCTGGGCACCACGTTCTCGGCCATCGCGCACATCGACGCCTACGGCAAACCGCAGATCATTCCCAATTCCGAGAGCGAGCGTATCACGCCCTCGGTCATCCTGTTCGACGGCGCGAACGCCGTCGTCGGCACCTACGCGAAACAGAACTCCGTCGCCGAACCCGAGAAGATCGTCGATTTCGTCAAGCGCGAGATGGGCAAGTCCAAGGAGGAGTTCCACCGCGAATTCGCCGACAAAGTGTTCTCCGCCGAGGAGTTGAGCGCGCTGATCGTCAAAAAGCTCAAGAACGACGCCGAGCGTTATCTGGGCATGGAGGTGACCGACGCCGTCATCACGGTGCCCGCGTACTTCAACGACTCCGAGCGCACCGCGACGATCCACGCCGGGCAACTGGCCGGGTTCAACGTGCTCAACATCATCAACGAGCCGACCGCCGCCGCGCTGAGCTACGGGCTGGACAAGTTGGACCAGAACCAGACGGTGTTCGTCTTCGACCTGGGCGGCGGCACCTTCGACGTGACCATCATGCGCATCGAGGATCAGCACATCAAGATGCTGGCCACCAACGGCGACCACCGGCTCGGGGGCAAGGATTGGGACGACATCATCGTCAACCTCGTCGCGGAGGAATTCGACCGGCTGCACGGCGAGAACCCGCTGCTCGATTTGCAGAGCTACCAGGAACTCCAGAGCCGCGCGCTGGCCGGGAAAATCCAGCTTTCCAGCCGCCCGCGCACGACCATCGTGCATTCGCACAACGGCAAGAG
Source organism: uncultured Chthoniobacterales bacterium (assembly GCA_964250695.1). Lineage (GTDB taxonomy): Bacteria > Verrucomicrobiota > Verrucomicrobiia > Chthoniobacterales > SZAS-18 > CAHJWO01. The sequence continues at coordinate 14,034 of CAXUGY010000003.1, forward strand.
CATCAAAATTGAGCTGACCCGCGACGATTTCGAGAAAATCTGCGCCCACCTCGTCGAAAAGACCAAGACGATCTGCGAGATCGTCATGCAGGAGGCGCACATGAACTGGTCGGACATCGACAAGATTCTCCTGGTCGGCGGCATGACGCGGATGCCGATGATCCGCGAGATGATCAGCGAGATCAGCAGCGTGCCGCTGGCCGAGCACGTCAGCCCGGACGAGGCGGTGGCCGTGGGCGCGGCGATTCAGGGCATGCTCTCGATGCTCTCCAACGAGGACAAGACCGGCGAGAAGGTCGTCCCGGAATCGACGCGCGAACAGTTTTCCAACCGCGAGGGCGGTCTCATCCAAGTGACGAACATCACCTCGCACAGCCTGGGGGTCGTCCTCTGGAACGAGGATACGATGGAGGAATACGTCTTCCCCATGATCAAAAAAATGGTGCCCGTCCCGGCGGAGTTCAAGAACAACTTCGGCACGGCGCAGGCGAACATGGCCAAGGTGGTGGTGCGCGTGGTCGAGGGCGAGAGCACGCTGCCGAACGAATGCACGCCGCTGGGCCTGTGCGCGGTCGAGTTGCCGCCCTATCTGCCCAAGGGCGCGCCGGTCGAGCTGACCTACCATTACAACACCAACCAGGTGCTCGAAGTGATCGTGGACGCTTTCGGCAAGCAGAGCAAGGTCACCATCCAGCGCAACACCGGCCTGTCGGAAGAAGAGATGGCCAGCGCGACGGCGAGCCTGTCACTCATCAAAGTGGAATAGAACCACGGAAGAAATGCAGAAGTCAAAAGGCAGAAGGCAAAAGTCAGAAGCAGAAAAGCAGAAAGCCCTGACTGCCGTCCCTTCCGATTTCTGACTTTTGCCTTCTGCATTTTGACTTCTGCCTTTGCCTTTTATGCTTCCCTCGCCGCTCCCAGATGATCCCCGCAAGTGGGAAGGCTGGAGCCGCTTCAACTCGCCCGATCTCTACGAGCGCTTGGGGCTGGCCTTTGACGCCAACCCGACCAACGAGCAGATCGAGGAAAACACGCGCATCTTGCTGGTGTGGTGGCAGAAAAAGCTGCCGCTCAAGAACCAGACGAGCAATCCCCTGGCGCAACTGCTGCGGGCCGGGATCGACCACGCGCCGAGACACCTCGCCGAAGCCCGCGCCGAACTGCTCAACCCGGAGCGGCGCAAGCAGATCGACCTCACGCTCCGTGACCACGCCCGCGTCAACGCGTTGCGCGAATTCAAGAAGTTCCTCGACTTCGCGCTGACCGACCGCGTCCTCACCACCGACGCCGAGGCGAACCTGGAAAAGCTGGGCCGCGACATGGGCCTGAGCGGCGGCGACATCGCCGGGACCATTCTCGTCGGCCTCAAGCGCACCGGCTCCGTGCGCGAGGCCGAGCTGACCCCCGTCGAGCCGGTGCTGCCGGTAGCTCCCGCGCCCGCTCCCCCGCCGCCCGTCGCGCCGATGGCCGATCCGTCCCCCGCCGATGGGCATGGGAACGGCCACGGCGAACCGCCGCGCACCCGGCGCGTGCGGGCCAGTTCGCCCCGCAGCGATTTCGAGCGGATGCTGCGTTTGTCCGGGCTGGACGAGGAGTCCATGAGCGACGACCGGCGCGACACCTTCATCGACATGGCCGAAAACCTCGGTCTCGACCCGGGCGAAGCTGAAGACATGGTGGACGATTACCTGGAAGCCGTCACCAACGGCACCCTGGAGCCGACCGTGTCCGCCACCTCGCCCCTGGCCGGCAACCGTCCGCCCGTCACCCCTTCACTCGGCGCCAACAAAGCCAAAACCGCCGTGGCGGCGCGCTCCCCGGCGCTCGCCTCCGCCAGCAGGGGCAACGGGGCGAAGGTCACGACGAAGTTACCCGCTGCGGAGCCATCGCCCCCGCCCCGGCTGCTCACCCCGGAGCAGGAGCAGGCCCAGTTCCCGGACTTCGTCAGCACGCTGGGCAACCCGATGCTTTTCATCCCCTCGACCACCTTCACCATGGGCAGCGCCTCCGCCGACGCCCCCGGCAACGAGCAGCCGCCCACCCGGGTGTCGCTCAGCCGTTATTTCCTTTCCCGCCACCTGGTCACCAACGCCGAGTACGAGAAATTCGACCCCGCCCACAAGGCGCGGCGCGGCAGTTGGGCCGACGACCGCCACCCGGCCATCTACGTCAGCTACCTCGACGCCACGAAATTCTGCCAATGGCTCAGCGGCAAGGAGCGCAAACGCTACCGCCTGCCGACCGAGGCCGAATGGGAATGGGCCGCCAAGGGCGCGGACGCCAGGACCTATCCCTGGGGCGAGCAGATCGGCCAGGGCACCTTGGCCAATTTCGCCGATGCCAACACGACGTTTCCCTGGCGCGACACGCAGGTCAACGACGGTTATGCCGAGACCTCGCCCGTGGGCAATTATCTCGAAGGGGCCAGCCCCTTTGGCCTGGACGACATGGCGGGCAACGTCTGGGAATGGTGCCTGGATTACTACGACGCCTACAAAGGCGGGGAGAAGACCAATCCGCGCGGTCCGCAGCACGGCTCCCAACGCGTGTACCGGGGCGGGAGTTGGAAGTCGCGGTTTGCCAGCCTCAAGACGACCGCCCGGGGCTACAACCAGCCGACCTACGCCAGCAACGACGTGGGTTTCCGGGTGGTCTGCGAGTGCGATTGATGCGTGGGTAGGGATGGCTCTCCGAGCCCGTCCTGTTTCTTTCCGGCGTCTGCCGTGCCGCCACCCGTTCGGAGTCAGGGACTGGCTCGAAGAGCCATCCCTACCCGAACAAAGTTACGACGCTTTGGGCCGTCCGCGCTTGGGTTTGTAGCCGCCGGGCGTCTCCGCCAGCAGCGCGACGCCCCCGCCGGGCAATTTCTTGGCGTGGCTCTTTGCCAGCTCACGCACGAAAGGAGAACGGCTGCCCAGGTATTTGAGGGTCAACAACTCTTCCTTCAACGTGCCGGCGGCACCGGCCCGCATGTATTTGTCTTCGACGAGCCATTTGGTCAGCTTGTCGATGAGCTTTTCGCTCGCCTGACGCTGACCGTTCTCGATTTTGATCCATCCGGGCGTGGACACAAAACCTTGGGCTCCGAGGGCTTCCTGCGATAAGCCGAGGTCGCGGCGCAGGGTCTTGAGGCGTTCTCCAAGTGTCATGAATGGTGATTGTTATCACAGCGAGGAGTTCGTGTTAACCTATTTACAGGACCCGCTGCAGGGTGTTATTTTACAGTGGAGAACCTTCGTTTTTGGCCAAACTCGCCGTGATTTACGCAAATAATCGGAGCAAACACCAAGCCAAATCGACCGAAACGACCGAAAAGCGGGAATACACCGTAGAAGATCGGCGTGGGAAAACCTACCCGGCGACCACCACGGCTGTTTTTGCTTTTTACATCGCGCGCGGCGGTGTCATACTGACAGAACGTTTCCCGATGACGCTTACCGAAACCATCCTTGCCCGTGCCAGCGGCCGCTCGCACGTCGCGCCCGGCGATAACCTCTGGGTCAACACGGACGTTCTCCTGACGCACGATGTCTGCGGCCCCGGCACCATCGGCGTGTTCCACCGCGAGTTTGGCCGCGACGCCAAGGTCTGGGACCGCCAGAAGATCGTCATCATCCCAGACCACTACATCTTCACGGCGGACAGCCTCTCGAACCGCAACGTCGATATCCTGCGCGATTTCGTGCGCGAACAGGGCCTGCCCTATTTCTACGACGTGATCGACGATCCCAACGGCGCGTGGCACTTCGACGCCGACCGCGGCCAGCTCAAACGCCAGTACGGCGGCGGTTTCGCGGGCGTCTGCCACACGGCCCTGCCGGAAAAAGGGCACGTCCGCCCCGGCGAGGTGCTTTTCGGCACGGATTCGCACACCTGCATGGCGGGCGCGTTCGGCCAGTTTGCCACCGGCATCGGCAACACTGACGCCGGGTTCATCCTCGGCACGGGCAAGCTGCTCATCAAGGTGCCCGAGACGATGCGCTTCTACCTGGACGGCGCGCTGCCACGGGGCGTCATGGCCAAAGACGTGATCCTCCACGTCATCGGCGAGATCGGTTTCGACGGCGCGACCTACCGCGCGATGCAGTGGGACGGCCCCGGCGCGAGCCACCTGACCATGGACGACCGCATGACCATCGCCAACATGGCCATCGAGGCCGGCGGCAAGAACGGCATCTTCGCGGCGGACCAGAAAACGTTCGATTTCATCGACGAGCGTTGCGCCGTCAACGGCACGAAGGCGGACTACACCCCCGCCGAGGCCGGGCCGGACCAGCGGTTCGTCTACGAGCAGGCGTTCGACCTGTCGGCGCTGGAGCCGACCGTCGCCATGCACCCCAACCCGGGCAACCGCGCGCTGGCCAAGACGCTGGCGCACATCACGCTCGACCGGGCCTACATCGGCAGTTGCACCGGCGGCAAAACGTCGGATTTCCTGGCGTTCGCCGAGGTGGTCAAGGGCAAAAAGGTCAAGCTCGATACGTTCGGGGTTCCCGCGACGCCGGGCGTGGTCGATGATCTGCACAAGGTGCAGTTCGACGGCGTCAGCGCGTGGCAAATCCTCGAAAACGCCGGGGTGCTCATGACCGAGAACGCCAGTTGCGCCGCCTGCCTGGGCGGGCCGGTGGACACGTTCGGGCGCATGAACAAACCGATGGCGTGCATCAGCGCGACCAACCGTAATTTCCCCGGCCGGATGGGCCACAAGGAATCGAAGGTGTATCTGGCGAGTCCGTACACGGTCGCGGCCAGCGCGCTGACGGGCCGGATCACCGACCCGCGCGAATTCCTCTAAACCTCCGCCGGGTCGGCAACCGGCACGGGAAATGCAACGCACAGAAGGATGAATCGTTTGAGAATGGGCCGGGTCACCGTGGGTTTTGCCAAACGTTTGCTGCCTCTGGCCGGAGCGGGCTGCCTGTTGGCGACGGGAGTCGTCGGCTGCCTGCGCGGCGGCAAAACGGCGGACAGCGGCACGGCTGCCGCCACGGCGGACGTGAACGCGCCGGTCAAGCCCGAGTTCCGCTACAAGGTCACCGCCGAGACGACAGATTTCTTTCACATCAGCCCCCAGCAACCCGGCGGGGCCGACGAACACCTCAAAAAAGACGCCCGGATCACGTTCGTCAAACGTTACGGCGGCTACAGCGAGATCAGGACGGCGGGTGGGACCACGGGCTACGTGCCATCGGAGGAAATCACGCGGCTCAGCCCGCAGGAAATCTCGCAGGAGGACGCTGCCCTGTTGGCCAAGCAAGCCCCGCCTTCGTTGCTCGGGCCAGTCCCCGGCGGCCCCGGCGCGGCCTATTCGATTCCGCCCGAGGCCACCCGCGAAACCGTGCTGCCCGTGGCGGACGCCGCCTCCACCCCCAAGCCTACCCCGAACCCGATGTTCCGGTACTGAACGCATGCCGCAGGCAAGAGCCGGAATTTTGATCTCTTTTTTTTATGGCTGACACTTTTACCGCCCGGATCTTCGTCGTCGGAGACAACATCGACACGGACCAGATCATCCCGGCCCAGTACCTGACCCTCGTGCCGACCAAGCCCGACGAGTACGCGGACCTCGGCTCCTACGCGATGATCGGCCTGCCCAACGACCAGTACCCCATCGGGTTCATCACGCCGGGCAGCAAAACCACGCCCTACCAGATCATGATTGCCGGGCGCAACTTCGGCTGCGGCTCCTCGCGCGAGCACGCCCCGATTGCCCTCGGCGCGGCGGGCGTGCAGGCGGTGGTCGCGGAGACGTATGCGCGCATTTTCTTTCGCAACAGCGTCGCCACGGGCGAGGTGTTCCCCTACGAGTCGGTGGACCGGCTGTGCGAAATTCTCAAGACGGGTGACGAGGTCACGCTGGATTATGCCAACGACACGCTGACCCACGCAGGCACGGTCTACGCGCTCAAGCCGCTGGGCGAGGTGCGTCCGGTGGTGGAAGCGGGCGGCATCTTCGCTTATGCGCGCCAGAGCGGGATGATCCCGGCGGCGGTTTGATTTCTCCCGCCGTCAGTCAGCCTGCCTGTTCACGTGTCCTGCGCTGCCCGTTGTTCCGACACCTCGGCGTAACAATTGTCGTAGTGCCGGACTTCGAGGAACCGCAGGTTCGGCGGGGCGGGTTTGTAGATGCGGAACACTTCCATCAGGCACCCGCTGGCCGCGCTTTCCAGCGGGCCGATGTAGGAGATTTTCCGGTACAGGTGGCGGCCCGACGCCAGCCACAGGTCGAGTTGCGCGCGGCTGAGCAGGTAGGACGCGCTGTGGATGTTGGCGCACTCGGAAAGCTGCACGCCGTCCATGTCGAGGTGCGCCAGTTGGCTGTAGAGGTTCTGGTCGATGTAGACCTTCTTTGCCCCGGTGATCTCGTAACGGTTGGGCATGAGCAGGAACTTAGGGTCCCGCGTGAACCGGTTGAAACACTGGAACTTATCCAGGTAAAGCGTGTCCTGGATCACCACGTCGTCTTCGAGAAAGAGGAAGAAGTCGAAGTCCCCGCGCCGGGCGGCAAAGAGGTCCTGCACCCGGAACTCGATGAGCATCGGGTCGGGGTCGTCCTCGGCATGGATGGTCATGCCCGCCGTGAGGTCCGCCGGGAGTTCGCCGACGATGTGCCGCCCCGGCAGCGTGTTGATGATCACCTCGTAACGCAAATGCGCGAAACTCTGGCGGATGCCGTGGAGCACGGCGGAGAGTTTTTCGTGCTTGGACGTGGTGTGGTGCCTGGCCTGCCCGGCGACGTGGGTGACGACGATCAGCAGCCGGGGGGCGTCCGCGCCGCCTTCGGGTTCCCGGCCCAGCGACGGCAGGGCGCGGAAGGTGATCTCGCGCCGGATGATCCGCTGCTTGAGAAAGTAGAGGCGCACCTGCCGCGCCGCTTCGAGCAGGTAGATCAGGAAATTCTTGGCGCGAACGTGCGGCTTCATGGCGGCGGGCTTCCCGGTTCAAAGCATCTCCGGTGCCCCGGCGCAGTTTCGCCTGAGACCGGTGGCCAAGCCGCAGAAAATGGTCCGCAGATTACGCAGATTTTCGCAGATTGAGAAGAGGGAAAAAAGAACTCCTCCAGTTCTCTCTGCCATCTGCGAAAATCTGCGTAATCTGCGGACCATTTTCTGATGAATTCGCCTCGGCGCGGAACCTGGCGAGCGTAATGCGGTGCGCTGAGCGCCGTCACCGCGTCAATTCCAGCCAGCGCAGCGCGATGCCCAATGTCCGGTCGTCCTGGCTCTCGCCCATCGCCCGGGGGGAATCGGCGTCGGGCAGCTTGAACGTCAACACGTTCCGGCGGCGCAACGCCCCGGCGGGCAGCGTGAAGTCGTATTCCTGCGGGTCCGCACGGTCCGCCTTGAAGGCGGCGACCGGCTGATCGTTCAAACGAATGTCGATCCGCTGGCCAAGCAGTTGTTGATGAAAGAGATACGGCCCGAAACATAGCCGCAGGTGATTGGCTGCAAGGTCGTCCGCCGTGAAAACCAGCGTCGCCGTGTGTTCATCGCTCCAGCGGTAATCCGCGTCGCTGCCGCTCCAGCCGTCCCACTCGAACGCCTTGCCCTCCTCGTGGCCGAAGGTGACGCGGCGCCCGTCCACCACCGGAAAAACGGCGGGAACCGGCGACGGGACGATCCCCGCCAGGATTTGCGGATGCCGCCAGTCCCACACGCGCTCCGGCGCGAGATCGACGCTCACCGGGTAGGCGTTCCAATGCGCGGTGGCTTCGACGTTGGCTCCCCGTTGGTTGATCAGCACGCTCACGAACAGCAGCGCGCCGCCTGCTGCCAGCGTCGCGTACCATGCCGCCGCGCCCCGGTGCAGCGCGCGGTTTTCTTCCCGCCAGCGCAGGGCGGCCCCGGTGCCGAACACCGCCAGCAGCACGAACCACGGCACCAGTTCGGTCGTGTAACGCGGGCCGTAACACCAGCCGCCGTACCACGGCACGAAGCACGACACCGCCGCCAGGTGCGCCGCGCTCACGGCCAGCGCCAGCCCGACCAGCCGCCGGTGCGGCACGCGCCCCCAGTACCGCGCCAGCAGGAACAGCACGAACAGCGCGACCGGCACGTATACCAGCGTCCCGCGCGATGGACTGACCAAATTCCCAGGCAGGGCTTCCCAAAAATGGGTAAATTCCAGCCGGTTCGCCTGGTAATAGCTGGGCAGGAACTTGTGGAAGTGCGCGTAGGACCAACCCGCGAACGCCACGAACCAGCCCGCGCCCGTCACCGCGTAGGCCACGAACATTGACCGGTGATACAGGACGATGTAAACCGTGATCCCGATGATGAGCAGGCTGTTGGTCGGGCGCACGAAGTACGTCCACGAGAGCAGGGTTGCCAGCAGGACCGGGTGGGCGCGGCGGCGGCCGGTGGCCTGCGCGAGCAGCAGGTACAACACCGGGCCGAGCAGCGCGACCCCCCAGGTGTGCCCCCACAAGGCCCGCGACGCCGTGCTCCAGAGCTGCGTGCCCAGCGCCCCGCCCAGGGCGACGAGAGCGCTCCATCCGCACGGCAGCAGCAGCCGGGCCGTGAAGTAGAACGTGACCGCCAGGGCCGCCGTCAACAGCGACGCGATGTAACGCTGGATGCTCGACTCCCGGTTCTCGCTGTAAACCTGGTTGGCATTGAAGATGCGGTAACCGAGTGCGTTGCCGACCAGCACGAACGGCGCGGACAGGATCGCGCTGCCCGGCGGGAAATAGTTGTAGAGGTGGCCGTCGAAGATTTCGATCTGGTAGGTGTCGCCGTCCAACTCGGTCTGGCCGACGTGGACCACCGGCTTGCGCGGGATGGGGTAGTCGTCGAGGACGAAGCTGCCTTTCGACAAGAGGTTGTTCGTGAGGAGCAACGTGTACTTGGAGTCGCCCATGTTGAGGATGGGCGATTGCACGAAGAGTTGGAAAACTACGCAAAAAATGACCAGCGGGAGGACGGCGTCGGGCCAAGCGAACCGGCGGAATGGCGGCGGCAGAGGAGTATCCATGAGCAATCAGCGCGGGGAGAGCGGCTGCCGGATGCGCTCCCAGAACGGGGACAATTCATGCGCCAGAAAATCGAGCACCTCGTTCGTTTTGTACGGCAGGTCCCCGGCGGCGGCGTCGAGGTAGAGCGTGCGGGCGGCGTAGAGTTCGGCGGTGGAGGCGGCGTCGAGTTCGATCAGGTCGAGAAAATTCTCCTTCGCCGCCGTGATTTCCGCCGCGATGGACCAGCGCGGGCCGGGGATGGGGGCCTGCTCGGTCGTGCGGAAGAAAACGGCCTTGGAAAGCAGGCCCGGTTTGGCGTGGGGCGCCTGCCCGCAGCACTGCGCGGCCTCCTGCAAGATGCCGCGCCAGCGTTTCCAATTGTCGCCGGGCTCGAAGCCGATGTAGATTTTCGGCACCTCGCTCAGGTTGAGCCACACCACGGGCAGGTAGCCGCGCGGGCTGCCGGCGTTGGCGGTGGCGACCAGATCGGTGCGGCCTTTGATGGCTTCTTCGGTCAGCCAGCGGAAGATGTCCGGGTTGAACCCGAGGCGGCGGGGCTTGCGGATGCTCTCGTCGGTGTAGCGGTCGAGCAGGTCGTTGAGCGTCGGCACGGGCGGAGCGGACGCGCCCCCGGCCCGCGGCGCGGCGGGGATACCCTGAGAGGTGGCGGGGGCCCACCAGGCTTCCGGCTGCTGCCAGCGCGCGCTGCAAAGTTGCAGGAACTGGCGCGTGCCCATGCGGTTGCGTTCGGTGGGGAACTTGCTTGTCAGCCAATCGTCGCCCGCGAACGCCCCGGCCAGGTCGTCGGGCACCTCGGTCCCGACGCAGCGCAGGCGGATGAGTTCCCCGGCCTGAGCGCGATTGAGCCCTTCGAGCGGCAGCGGCACGAAGCGGTCTTTGTCGGCGGTTTCCATGTGGCGCGCGACGGTTTCCTCCCAGGGCTGCTGGTTGGCGGTGACGACGATCATCTGGTGCGTCGCCGTGAGGTGCATCTGCGCGATGACGGCGCCGAACGCCCGGGCCAGTTCGGGCGAGTGGCCGTAGGCTTCCGTCTGGTCGAAGCAAAACACGAAGGGCCGGTAAAACCCCGCGAGCTGGCAGAAATCGAGCAGCCGCCGCCAGCACAGTTCGTTGATCTGGTCGGGCAGGTCGGCGGGCGTGAGTTCTCCGGCGCGCAGGCCGAGCCGGGCGGCCTCGGCGGGTTCGAGCGATTGACCGCTCAGCCAGCCCAGGCAGAGCGGGCGCACGTCATCGCCGGGGCGGCTCGCCGCGTAGGCGAAAAGCACGCGCAGCCAGCCGGGCGAGTTCATCTCCAGCCCGGCGCGGCGCAGTTCCGCTTCGAGGGCGTGGTGGAAATGCTCGAAGACCCCCCGCAGCCAAGCGGACCACGGGTGCGCCGGATCGGCCAGCGCGAAGGCTTCCAGCGGACGTTCCCGCAGCCACGCGGCGGCCCCGGCGGGTTCGGGGTGCGCGATGCCGCCCGTTTCGATGAGCCGGGCGACGAGGTGGGCCAGCACGCCGTGGGCAAAGGCGTCGAGCTGGGTGGCGGGTTCGCCGACGCCGGTGTCGGCGGGGGTCGCGCGGTCCGGGAAAGTGAGTTCCTGCACGGCGCGCAGCAGGACGGATTGCCAGCACAGGCTCGCGCTCTGGAAGGGGGTGACGTAGATGAGCGTCGCGCTGCTTTCCAGGGCGTTGAAGAGGCGTCCGATGAGGTGGGATTTGCCGTAGCCGGGCTGGGGCGAAACGACGAGTTGGGCGGGTTCGGAGAGGCGGCGCAGGCGGGTCGGGCTGCCGACGGGCGGCGGGGTGACTAGGCGCCGGAACTGGGCCAGGAGCTTGCCCAGGGCGCGGTCGTTGAGTCCGCTGACGGAGGCGGTGTGCGGTTGGCGCGGTTCGCGGAAGACCCAGTCGGCGAAAGGGTTCGCCGGTTCGGGTGGTTCGCCGGGGTCGGTGGTCATGGGTCGGGAGCAGGATAGAAAACGAAACGGCAAATGTAAAAAGGCTTTCGCTGGTAGGGATGGCTCTCCGAGCCAGTCCCTCAGATTTCTGGCAGGAGGGAGCGACTTACGAGCGCGGTCAGCCGGAAAAGTCAGGGACGGGCTCGGAGAGCCATCCCTACTTTGGAAGGACGCTCCGCGTCTTTCGTGAGCGGCGCGGGTCGATTTAATCCACCTCCTCGAACCGCACCAGCAGATATTTCTCGCCGTCCATCTCGACGGCAGCCGCGCGTGTCTCCTCGCTGGCCAGCGACCAATCCCCCAGGCTCAGCGTCGCCTCGCCCCGACGCCAGGACGCGATCAATTCCGCCGCCAACGTTCCCGCCGCCGCCGGACCCAGCGCCGCCTGCAACGCCGAGATTTTCACGTCGGGAAAACCGCCCGACTCCCGGGCCAGCCGCCGGTACGCCTCGCCGAGCGACGGTTGCCCCTCCTCCAACCGGGGCGCGCCCGCCAGCCAGCCTCGCAGCGGCCCGGCGAAAAGATAATAGACGCCCTTGCCCTGGCTCAGCCCGAGAAGTTGGCGGTCCTCCTGCAAGCGGGCGAGCGCGTCGTCCAATCCGGGCCGTTCGGCGGGCGTCAACCGGCGGGAGAATTCGGCCCGGCTCCAGAGCGCGGGCAGTTCCCCCGGCGGCACGAGCGCCAGCAACCGGGCTACCAGCGCGTCCGGCGTGGGCGGCGGCTCGAGCGGCGCGACCGGGGAACGGGCGGCGCGGCGGCGGGGGGGTTGGGGTGGAATCGGCGGCGGTTTCATCCCGGCTGTCCGGCTTCCTCGGCTTCGTGCGGGTGCGGCCCGTGCTTCCGGCCGTGATACAGGTGATAGGCCAGGTAGCCGACGATGGCCGCGTTGCCCACCAGCACCAGGATTTTCAGCAGCACCCAATGGCCGAAGATAAACTCGGGCCGCTGCCCCTCCGGCACCAGCGGGGCCAGCTTCGAGTGCGTCGTGTGATGCACCAACAGGTAAACCTCGTACGGCAACGGGATCGCCGTCATGATCACCGTGAAATACTCGGCCCAGCGTTTGCGCAGCAGCAGCCCGACGCCCTCGGTGGCGTGCAACGCGGCGTACACCACCAGGATGATGCTGATGCGGACCTTGTACGGGTCGATGAGGTCGGCTTTCGTGAGCATCAGTTTGACCAGCTTCCAGTCGCCGTTGACCCGGAACACGTGCAGCAGCTTGGTCAGTTCGACCTGCGTGCTGCGGTTGACCATGTGGAGAACGCCCGCCGCCGCGACGAGGAAGAGCACGGTCTTGACCAACTCGAAAACGGCGATGAGAAACAGGCCGCCGTTTTCCTTGAGCGCCCGGGCCTTGGCGGACGCGGGCACGGGGACAGCCGGGGCGATGGGCGGCGGGGAGGTCGGGTCCATTCGGGGTATTGACGCGGGAAACGCTCTATCATCGCACCGCGCCGGCGAAATGCCAGCGTCCGGCCCGTGACAAAAAACTTGCAAACCCCGTCCGTTGACCCCAAGGGTTGCCCATGCAAAAAATGGGTCTGCTCGGTTGTGTGGGACTGCTCCTCCTGGTCGGGGTCATCGTGTTGTTCACCGGGGTCGGCGGCTACAACAAGCTCAACACGCTTTCCAACGCCGTGGACGGCAAATGGGCCAACGTGCAGTCGTCCTACCAACGCCGCAACGACCTGATCCCCAATCTCGTCAGCACGGTGCAGGCTTCCGCCAATTTCGAGAAATCCACCCTGACGGACGTGATCAACGCCCGCGCCAACGCCACCAAGGTCACGGTGGACCCCAGCCACGCGCCGACCGACCCCGCCCAACTCGACGCCTACCAGAAGGCGCAAAGCCAGCTCGGCGGTTCGCTCTCGCGCCTGCTGGTCTCGGTGGAAAAATACCCGGAGTTGAGCAGCGTCGGGGGTTTCCGCAATCTTCAGGCCCAGATCGAAGGCACGGAAAACCGCATCAACGACGCGCGCAACCAGTTCAACGAATCGACCGTGTCTTACAACACGCAGCGCAACGCGTTTCCCACCGTGCTCTACGCCAACTTCGTGGGCATGAAGGAAAAACCGGCGTTCAAGGCCGACGAGGCGGCGGCGACCGCACCCCGCATCGGCTCGGGCACCTTTGACGCGCCCGCCACCCCGGCCCCCGCGCGCTGATCTGATCGCCTCACGTCGCGTTTGCATTGGCTGACGCCCGGCGGCATCTTGGAACATGAGCAGGTCCCTTGCGTTCGTCCAACGCTGGCTCTGGCTGGCCGTGCTCGTCGCGGCGGTTGGCGGCCTCCGGGCGGCGGAGGTCATTCCCGCCAAGCCGACGCGCTATTTCAACGACTACGCGCTGGCGGTCCGGCCCGAGACCGCCGAGCGGCTCAACCAGAAGCTGGTCCAACTGGAGCAGGAAACCTCCGACCAGATCGTCGTTGCGATCTATCCGACGATGCAGACGGAGACCGCCGTCGATGAGTATTGCCTGCGCATCTACCGCTCCTGGCAGATCGGACAGAAGGACAAGAACAACGGCGCGGTTCTCTTCGTGTTCCTCAAGGAGCACAAGCTCTGGATTCAGACCGGACGCGGCCTCGAAGGCAGCCTGCCCGACGCCACCTGCAAGGACATCACCGCCGACGTGATCGCTCCCCGCTTCAAGGCGGGCGACGTGGACGGCGGCTTGACGGTGGGCGTCGATGCGATGATCACCGCCGTCAAAAACGGTGGCGACTACAAAGGCGACGGCCAGACGGATTACCAGAAACAGCATCCGGCGCGTGGCAACGGCAACGCGGGTGGGCTCAGCCTGGGGACGATCTTTTTCATCATCATCCTCTTTTTCATCATCTCGCGGTTGTTTGGGCGGCGCGGCGGGGGTGGGGGGACGATGTTCGGCGGCGGCGCGCCCATTTTCTTCCCCGGCAGCTTCGGCGGCGGGGGCGGTGGTGGTTTTGGTGGCGGTAGCGGTGGCGGCGGCGGTGGCGGTGACAGCGGCGGCTTTTCTTCCGGCGGCGGCGACACCGGCGGCGGCGGCGCGGGCAGCGATTGGTAATCTGACGGCCTCCCCGAGATGAAACCCAAAGACTTCGTCCAGGCGCTCGACCACGCGCGCATCACGGCGGCCATCGTCGAAGCCGAAGGGCAGACCAGCGGGCAGATTCGCGTTTTCGTCAGTCACCACGACGTGACCGACGCCGTGGCGGCGGCGCGCGAACGCTTCGCCAAGCTCGGCATGGAGAAAACCGCCGCGCGCAACGGCGTGCTCATTTTCATCGCCCCCGGGGCGCGCAAGTACGCGGTGGTCGGCGACGAGGGGGTTCACGCCAAATGCGGCGCGGACGATTTCTGGAAATCGGTGGTCGGCGTGACCATGCGCCCGTTGCTCAAGGAAGAACGGTACACTGAGGCCATCGTCGCGGCCGTCGGCGAAATCGGGCGGGAACTGGCGGCGCACTTTCCGCCCGTGGCAGGCGCGCACGACAACGAACTGCCCGACGGCGTCGAAGAGGAAAACTGACCGTTTTTACCGGCCATGCACCTCACCCCGCGCGAACAGGAAAAGCTGCTCGTCGTCGTCGCGGCGGACCTCGCCCGGCGGCGGCAGGCGCGCGGTCTCCCGCTCAATTATCCCGAGGCCGTGGCGATCATCACCTACGAGATCGTCGAGGGCGCGCGCGATGGCCGACCCGTCGCCGAGTTGATGAATTGGGGCACGACGATCCTCAAAAAATCCGACGTGATGGCAGGCGTCGCCGAAATGATCCACGAGGTGCAGGTCGAGGCGACGTTTCCCGACGGCACGAAGTTGGTGACAGTCCACCACCCGATCCGCTAGGGTCGAGCCGCCATGACCGACGAAATCGCTTTTCACCCGCGCAAGGCTTTGGCGGGTGTCATGTCATGATCCCCGGGGAAATCATCGTGGGCAGCAACCCGGCGACGCTGGCAGCCAACGTGGGGTTGGAAACGCGCGTGCTCGTGGTGGCGAACACCGGCGACCGGCCCGTGCAGGTGGGCAGCCACTTTCATTTTTACGAGGTGAACCCGGCGTTGGGTTTCGAGCGCGAGCGGGCGCGGGGGTTCCGGCTGAACATCGCGGCGGGCACGGCGGTGCGGTTCGAGCCGGGGGATCAGCGCGAGGTCGAGTTGGTGGCGCTGGCAGGCGAGCGGCGCGTGTTCGGGCTGAACGGGAAGGTGAATGGGGTGCTGGACTGACCTTACAACGCTGCTCCTAAAATTTCTGTCATCCTTCGACTGCGGCTGACAGCCTCCGCTCAGGATGACAGAGAATCTCTATGGCGCGTGCTGGATCATCGGGATTCTGTTGCGTCCTCGCAGCAAACCACATCCATGAGCACGTCGTGCGGCCCGAGCGGCAACTGCTCCACCCGTTGCGCCGCGAAACACACCCCGACCAACGTCGCGGTCCCGCTCCGACCGGCCAGCAGCTTGTCGTAAAAGCCGCCGCCGCGCCCGAGCCTGCCGCCCCGCGCGTCGAACGCCAATCCCGGCACCAGCGCCAGATCGAAATCGGCCACGTCGGCTTCGCGCGCGGCCAGTCTCACCGGCTCGCGCAAACCCCAGCGCGTCGGTTCCAGTTCCGCCAGGCCGTGGACGTAGTACAGCCGCGTCACCATGCCTTCGACGCGCGGATAAGCGCACTCCTTGCCTTCCAGCGCACCCAGACTCCAGAGCGGGTCGATGTCCGGCTCGACCGGCAGCGGCGCGAACAACAGCACCCGGCGCGCCGATTTCCACTCTGGCAGTTCCGTCAGCCGCGCCACCACCGAACGGCTGCATTCCTGGCGGACCCCGGGGTCCAGGCTGGCCAACCGTTGGCGCATCATCGTCCGCACGGCGTTTTTCCGCTCGAACGCCGCCCATTCCACCGGCGGCTTCTGCTCGTCCGCGCTCATGGGTTTCAGACCGTGTAGGCTCCGCGCTCCAGCCCGAAACTCGCATGGGTCAGGTTGGCGGCTTCCTGCACGGCGGCTTCGTCGAGGATCACCGCGATCTTGATTTCCGACGTGGAAATCATCTGGATGTTGATCCCCCCGCGCCCCAGGCAATCGAACAACCGCGCCGCCACGCCCGAGTGCGAGCGCATCCCGATGCCCACCACGCTGAGCTTGGCGATCCCCTCACGCGTGTCCAACGCCGCCGCGCCGACCGCGTCCACCACGGGCCGCAACGCCGCCGCCGCCGCCGCGAGGTCCGCCCGGTTGAGCGTGAAGGAGATGTCCGTCGTGCCGTTGGCGGAAACGTTCTGCACGATCATGTCGATGATGACCCTCGCCTCCGCCAGCGTGTTGAACACCTTGGCCGCCGCGCCGGGCCGGTCGGGCACGCCGGTGATCGTCACCTTCGCCTGGTTTTTCTCCACGCTGATGCCGCGGATCACGACATTTTCCATGCTGGGGGTTTCGTCGATGATCATGGTGCCGGGGTTCTCGTGAAAGCTGGAGCGGACTTCAAATTTGACGCCGAATTTCTTGGCAAACTCGACCGAGCGTGACTGCATGACCTTGCTGCCCAGGCTGGCCATTTCGAGCATTTCCTCGTAGGAAAGCTCGGCCAGTTTGCGCGCGTCGGGCACGAGCCGCGGGTCGCAGGTGTACACGCCGTCCACGTCGGTAAAAATCTGGCACAGGTCCGCGCCGATGGCGGACGCAATGGCGATGGCCGTCAAATCCGAGCCGCCGCGCCCGAGGGTGGTCACCTGACCCTCGCCCGTCTGCCCCTGGAACCCGGCCACGATGACGATGTGGCCCTCGTCGAGGAAACGGAGGATCTGCCCGGGCGTGATGTTGGCGATCTTGGCCCTGGTGTGGACGCCGTCGGTGACGATGCCCGCCTGCGCGCCGGTGAGCGAAATCGCGCGCGCCCCGAGGGCGTCGATGGCCATGGCCAGCAGCGCGATGGTGGTCTGTTCGCCCGTGGCCAGCAGCACGTCCATCTCGCGCTCGGTGGGCGACGGCGAAACCTCGTGCGCCAGCTTGATCAGCCCATCCGTGACGCCCGACATGGCCGAGACGACCGTGACGACGCGGTGCCCGGCGCGCTGGGTTTCGATGACCCGGCGCGCGACGTGGCGGATGCGCTCCGGGTTGCCGACGCTGGTGCCGCCGTACTTTTGAACGAGCAAACTCATGGCCGAAGGGGACCGAACTCTGGCGGCGGCGCGGGCCGGGCGCAAGCGGCAATGCGTTTCCAGGTGGATGCAGCCTGTCTCCGTCTCTTGGTAGAACTTTACCAGAGCCGCGAAACGCCGTAAGCGTCGAGCAGCGTGTCCTTGCTGACCAGGGTACATTTTTCGCTGTGTGCCTGTGCCACCATCAACCGGTCGAACGGATCGCGGTGATACGGCAGCAGCGATGCCAGCCAGAGTAAATGAGCCGTTTGTATCGGGAGTACCCGGATGCTCCGGTGATTTTCGATGAGAGCGAAAAACTGCGGCAGCGGCTGTTCGAGTACCAGCCGTCCCTTGCCCACTTTGATCGCCACCTCCCACAAGCTGCCGATGCTCAACAACTTCTCGTTATTTGGATCGTCAATCGCGGCCCGAGCGGGATCAGAGAGTTCGGGAGCATTGTTTAACCCCCACAGCAGGGCATGTGTGTCGAGCAGCAATCTCATCATGTATACGGCTCGAACTCTTCCAGAGGATCGTCCCATCCAGGCAATAGCTTGATCTGCCCTGCCATCAGCCCGATCAACGAAGACTGGTTAGCCTCCGGCAAAGCACTCGAATCAGCGTCAGCCCCCACCGGGGGAGCCGCCGCCAGTTTGGCAACGGGTTTCCCGTCCCCGTTGGTGATGAGCCATTCCTCGCCCAGGCGCGTCCGGTCGATCAAATCCTCCAGGCGGGCCTTGGCGTCTGCGAGCGTGACGGTGTGCGGCATGGCGGCACCGTGTCACGATTCCTCCGCCACCGCAACGCCGAACCGGACCGCCGCCTTCACAACGCCGGGTTCTTGGCGTAGGCCGCCCACCATTCGTCCACGCTCTTGCCCGTCAGCTTGTTCCAGGTTTCCGGCGCATACGTCCCTTGGCGCAACGCGTTGTCCAACGCCACGGCCCCCCCCGGCTTGGCGTGCTTTTCCAGCCAGATCAGGAAGCGCGCGGTCACGCGGTAGGAGTCGGTGTAATGCTGGCTCGGCGCATAGTCCGGCAGCGTCCACTTGGCGCCGGGGTTGTTGACGCCGAACTTCGCCCGCGCGTAGTCCGCGAGACCCTCGCGCAGCCACTCCGGGTCCCACTGCTTGTACGCTTGCACGACGTGCATCCCCTCGTGGGTCACCACGTCGAGGTCCTCGGGGTTCTGGTGGAACCAGCGCGGGTTGACGTGGATCGTGCTGCCGGCGGTGGCAGCGACGCCGCGGTACTTTCCTTCGATGGAAATCCGCACGTGTTTCGTGGCGTTCGGGTTGAACTCCTTGGCCATCAACGGGTAGACCGTGAAGAACGCCTTCACCATCCGGTCCCGCTCGGCGGGATCGAACGTCGGATCGTCGTTCACCCACACGAGTTCGAGTCCGCCTTCGTTGTAGGTGTGGCTCTCTTTCTTGAGCGCCGCCAACCCCGCCAGGGCGGTCGGCGGCACGTCGCGGTTGACCACGGCGACCTCGCTGAAAAACGTGTTGCCGAACGCGTCGTTCGTTTCGGTCGCCGCCGCGTCAAAGAGCAGGTAACGGAAGTTGCCGAGGCTGTCGGTGGCCGCCACGCTGACGCCGTACTGGCCGCCGTCCATTTTGAACGCCGGGCGCGTGTCCACGCTGGCGAGGAGCTTCCAACCCGCCGCCGCCGGGTCCAGGGGGCGTTTGGGTTGCGCGTCGAAGCTCTTGTCGGCGCCGTCGCTGCCGTAGAGCTTGTAAACCTGCGGGCCGCGCGTGTCCGGGTGCCACGAATAGGTGTCCACTTCCTTGACCGGAATCACCTTGCCGAGGTCCACCAGCCACCGCCCGCCGTCTCCCCCGGCCTGGAAAAAGAAATTGTTGTCCGCCTGATCTTCCTCGTCGGGCAATTTGCCGTCGTGCAGGGCGTCGAGCGGAGCGCCGTTCGGGTCCGGGGTGCCGTCCACGAGGGAGAATTTCGCGTCGTTGGCGGCCGTCCGGCGGGGAGCCGGGACCGTCTTGAAGTGGAATTCCGGCCCCGCCGCGCCGCTGGCGTTGTGGTTGATGGTGACGGCGGTCTCCGCCCGGGACGACGCGAGGGCGGTCAGCAGAACCACGGCGGCGAGCACCGGGGCCGGGACGAAGCTGGCGCGGACGGACGGGGCGGCGAATTTCATGGGGGAAAGATGGGCAGCTTCGTGCTTGGGCGAAGCTTGGAGGAAAGGCAGGAATAAGTGGCAAACCTCCGCGTGTCAACGCTTGGCCGTGCCTACCCGGGGCGCAACGGGCTGCCAGGCCTATCGCCCACCGGTCGCGGCAGCCGGGCCGTTGACCGCCTCCGCGACGGCCTGGAGCCGGGCCGCCTCCCCGGGCGTGATGCCCAGCTCGCGCGCGGCGGTTTCATCCGCGCCCAGCGTCCGGGCGCCGCGCCGGGTGAATTGCTCGAACAAGACCAGCGCCGCGAGGTACGCCCCGTGGACGCCCGGATGGTAGTGGTCGGCCCCCCACAGGTCCACCTCGCCCGGTTTTCCGGGCAGGTACGGATTTTCCACCGCGACCCCCGTGCGCATCGCCTGCAACCACGCGTCCCCGGCGGGCACCACCGCTTCGAAATGCCCGTCCGCCGTGAAAGCCCGCTGGTACCCGTCGTGCAGGTCGGTCCCCATGGCGAAAGGGGGCGCGTCTTTGTAGGGAGCCTGCGCGGGGAAGGTCAGGTCCGCGCGCGGCGGCGTCTCGTAGAGATACACCCGCGCGGCGGGGTTGGCGGCGTGGACGGCCTTTTCCAGCCGGATGGCGGCGGCGACGAATTTGTCCGGTTTGCCGCCGCGCCCGGGCGGCAGGGGGTACGTGCTGTATTCCTGCAAAACCACGGCGTGCCAGCGGGGTTGCGCGATGGTTTCCAAGGCGTGCTCGGCGTGGAATTCCAACGGCGTCGCGCTGACCGCCTCGATGTGGACCTCGTAGTGCTGGCCCGCCTCGTCGGTGAGTCTCTTGAAGATGCCGGGGATGCCGCCGAACGGCCCGTTCTCGCCGTCGGGCCGGTGGTCGGAGCGGTGGTCGGTGGCGGGCAACGCGAAATTTTCGTCGGTGATCGCCGCCGAGTTGTAGTGCCGCACCGGCAGGAACCGGCCATGGAAAAAACTGTTGCCCACGAAGAGGATCGCCGCGTCGGGGGGCGTCGGCGGGGACGGCTGCTGCGCCCGGACGCCGCCAGCCGCCGCGAGCATCGAGAGGCCGAGCACGACGCGGACGCGCCTGAACGGTGACCTCATTTCACCGCCGCCCAGACGCGGGCCACGTCGTCGTAATCGTCGAGCTTTTGCAGGAAAGCGCCCGTCTCGGCTTTCTCTTCGTCCGTCAACTCGGGGTAATTTTTTGCCACGTAGCCGATCTCGCTCGTCACCACGGTCCAGCCGTTGGCCGAGAGCCATTGCGACACCGCGTGGACCGCCGTGCCGTCCGCCAGAAAACGCGCTCCGGCTGCGCCCTCGGGGAGGTCGTCGTTCTGCTCGTGGGTGAGGACCTCGAAGTCGTTCGCCCCGGCTTCGATGGCCGCCGCTTCCAGGTCCGCCGCCGGGTCCGGGTGGTGCGCCTCGATGATGCCGACATGGTCGAAAAGGAACTTGTTGCTGCCCGCCGTGCCGAGCTGGCCCTGTTTGAAAAGCAGCCGCATGTCCGGCGAGGTGCGGTTGCGGTTGTCGGTCATGCACTCGACGATCACCGGCACTTTGTGCGGCGCGTAGCCCTCGAACACGACGTGTTCGAGCATCAGCTTTTCGTCGCCGGTGCCCGAGCCTTTCTTGATGGCGCGCTCGATCACGTCGCGCGTGACGTTCTCGCGGCGGCCTTTTTCAATCGCGGTGAACAGCCGCGCGTTGCCCGCCGGGTCCGGCCCGCCGAGCTTGGCGGCGACCATGATTTCCTTGACCAGCCGACCGACGACCTGACCTTTTTTGAGGTTGGCGACCTCACGTTTTGCCTGTAGCCACTGGCGACCCATAAATTTGAGGAGTTTTGGAGGGGAAAAAGTCTGTCCGCAGATTACGCAGATTTTCGCAGATTGCCAGAAGTGGAAAAGGTTGGTCTGTTTCCTTTCTTGAATCTGCGAAAATCTGCGTGATCTGCGGACCTCTTATCGGGTCGCCGGGATGGGTCGCGTTTCGATGAGCGCCTCCATGACATTCGTCACGCCGCCGCTGACCGCGCACTCGGCCACGGGCTTGCGTACCATTCGCCCGTTGATCCGCTCAGCGATCTGATAATCCGCGATGGCACGGAACGTTTCGCGTCCGCGCCGGACCGCCCAGCGCCGCGAGTACCCCGAGTTGATCGGCGAGAGGGTCGTCTGCGCGGCGTGCCGGGCCATGACCTTGGCCGTGTCGAGCACCAGCACGAGGTTTTCCCGGTGCCGGTACGCGGCGAGCAGTCCTTTGAGCCGCGTCTCGCTCACCCAGAAGAAAACGCGTTCGTTCAGCAGCGCGTACCATTCGGTGGGGGTCATGTCGATGAGCACCGGCGCGAGCGTGGCGTCGCTCATGGGTTTCTGGTCGCGGATGAGCACCTCGCCGTGCCGGGCGTGGCGGACGGCGATGAAATCCGGGCGGCGTTGCTGTTCGATCCGGGCGCGCTCGGGTCCGGCGACGCCGTAGAGATCGAGCAGCGCGCTGGTGCTCAGCAGGCCGTGCCGCTGGATGCTCGGCCACATCGACGCCTCCGCCATGTGGTAGAGGCGCGGGTACGTCGCGCAGAATTCCGCGACCGTCATGCGCCGATCAAATGGATGAACGCGTACCAGACGACGTTCAGAACGTGCCAGCCCAGCGCGATGAACGCCCCCATCACCACGAGCACCACCGCCAGCAGACCGAAAACGAACACGTAATCGCCCGCCGTGTTCCGGCGGAGCGGCGTGGGGATCGACCCCCCGGATTGCGGAGCGTGCCGGAGCAAAAGCTGGTAATTGCGCGACGAGGGCCGGAACCACCACGCGAACGCCTCACCCACCACGGGCAGCACGCCAATCGCGCCGTTGAGCAGGATGTTCATCCCCATGCGGCCCAGCACGATCTTGGGCACCCCGCGCCGCGCGCCTTCCAGGATGGTGAGCATCTGCACAACCGTCGCCGCGCCGTCGCCCACCACGGGAATCAGGTCCAGGAACGGATTGATCCCCAGCCGTTTTTGCAGGCCGGGAATCTTGATCACGTTGTCCATCAGGTAAGCGATCAGGTGGGAAAGCGCCTGGTTGCCCGCGCCACCCGCCGTTTTGCGTTCGGGCGGCAGCACTTCAAATTCACCGGGCGCGGTCGTCTTCATGCCCAAGGAATCGCGCGCCCGGCAGCGGACGGTTGCGCCGGATGCCCCGGCTCGTGCATCATCCGGCGTGACCCCATGAAGCCGCCCACGCTCTGGATCGCCCTGACCCGGCCCGACAACCTCGTCAACGCGCTGGCCATTGCCGCCGTGGGCCGGGAGCACTTCGCCGCGTGCCGCCTGCTGTACGAAAACTCCTCCTGGTGGGACGGTCTGGACTGGGAGGAGTACGCCCGGCGCTTCGACGGCGTGGACGCCGTGGAAAAGGTGTCCGCGTGCCGGGGACTCCGCGACCTGCCGCGCTTCTACCGGGCGTTGCAAAACCGGCAGCGCACCCTCGCGGCGCTGTGCATCGGGCCTGCCGACACGCTGGTCATGCTGGCGGGCATCACGAAGCTGAGCATCGCGCTGGCGTCGGCTTACCCTGACGTGCATAAGATTCTGTGCGTCACCGTCAAAAAATATGCCGACGCCAGCCGTCCGTGGTCGTGGCGGCACTTCCGTCCGACGACCTCGGGCTGCCTGCAACGCTGGCTGGTGGAACCACGGCTCGGGCTGCGGCGCACGGTACGGCTCAAGCCGTGGCGGGGCGGTGGCGATGGCGTGCGCCTGGAGCGGCCCGAGGAACCGCTCGAAAAGATTTTCAGCACGGTCCTTCTCCTGAGCAACGACGGCACGGAACTTCCGGCCACCGCCGGGCCGAACGTGCGCGCCTCGCCTTTCCCCTCCCTGCACGATTTGAGCGCGTGGCTGCCCGGCCCGGACGCGGGCGACGCCGGACCCGCCATCGTCGTCTTTTTCGGCACGCCGTTTCTGCTGGTGCGCAACCTGCCGCCGGAGATTTACCGCGCACGGCTCAACGCCTGTCTGGCCGCTCTCCGCCGGTGGTACGGCGCGGATTGCGCCCTCGTTTACCGGCCCCATCCCGCCGAAACCCGGGAACGGGAGGGCCTGGATTTGACGGGGATCGTCATCGAGGGAGACCGGCAGGTGGCCGAACTTTATTTCCTGCGCCACTTCCGCCGCATCCGGGCCGTGTTCTCGGTGTCTTCGACCGTCTCGCGGGTCGCGCTCAACGACGGCTTAAACGCCTACGCCCTCTGGCGCTGCTTTCCGTTCGACGAGAACGCGGCGGAGTATTTTGCCACCCTCATGGGCCGTGTGCCGCCGGAGTTCGAGGTTCGCTCGCTGGAGCAACCGCCCGTTCCTCATGCGGACGGAAATCCGTCCGCCTCTGCAAAGGCCGACTTCCGCTCTGTGCTGACTTCTGCATTCTGCCTTCTGACTTTTTACTTTCTGCTTAGCGCGCTCCTGTCCTCTCAGATTCCGGTGGCTCGTCGTGGGCACGGCTGACGTACAGCAGGCACAACATCAGCGGCAGCAGGATAAACCACACGCGCAACTCCACGACCAGCGCGAAGCAGAAATTCGCCGCCGTCATCGCGCCGACCAGCAGGCCAACCTTCCACGCCCTGCCGCCCAGGGAGGGCCAGGCACGGGAAAGCACATAGCCCAACGCGCCCAGGAAGATGCACAACGTGAGGGTATTCGTCGCGTAACTGTCCCGCAAAGTGCGCCACGTTCCCGGCAGCGTGAAGTATTGCCCGCCTGCCATCTCCTGCACCCCCCTGGGCAAAACGGCGATTTCCCGCGCGCAGAGCTTTTCCCTGACGGCATGGGTCCACAGGGAACCCGCCACGCCGAGCAAAAGGCCGGTGGCCAGCCGGGGGACATCGATCCTGATCTTCGCGCGGCCGGTGGCGGCCGGTGGGAAAGCCACCGAGTCGATGACGATCCACAGGGCGATGAACTGCGCCGATTCGCGGTTCAACAAAGCCACGGCGAAAAGGACGGCCCATTGCCGGAGCGAGAACCTCCCAAACACCACGGCCCACGCAAACAACAGCAGGAGCGTGAGTTCGAGATAATCCCAGACGTACAACAACCCTCCGTCCTGGAAGCCGACGAACAGGGCGGCGAAGGCCACCGTGTACGTCCAGGCGAGTGGGCGTTCGCCGCTCTGCCCGAGGAACAGCCGGTAGCAAACGAAATTCGCCACGCCGACCAGCCCCGTGCAAACCAGCCGGTGACAGACGGCAAAAGAGAGGTGGGTCAGCTTGCTGGTCCAGAAGATGATCTCCGGCCCGAGCAACCGGTTCTGGAACGCCTTCGCAAACGGATGACCCACCGGAATACCGGCGGTGATTTCCAGGATTCCGTTGAGATTACTGGCGTGGAGATTGGCCAGCGTCCGGGCTTCCAGCAAGGACAGGCAGACCAGACCCACCGTGGCCCGAACGGAGACGCGCATATGGCGCGCACACTGCCGCGAATCTTCCGCCCGGACAAGTCGATCCGCGGAGGATGCCCGACCCTTGCAAGGATGAATTTTCGTCAGCCCGGCAGGCTCGTGAGCATCTGCGCGTTGGTCGGGAATTTTTTCAGGAAGCTGAGGAGTCGTTCGATGGCTTCGAGTGGCTTGTGACCGGCCAGCCCGCGCCGGATCACGTTGATCTTGTCCAATTCCCACGGCTGCAAGAGCAGTTCCTCGCGGCGCGTGCCCGAGGCGAAAATGTCCACGGCAGGAAAGATGCGCTGGTCGCTGATCTTGCGATCAAGGACGAGTTCCATGTTGCCCGTGCCCTTGAACTCCAGGAAGATCACCTCGTCCGCGCGGCTGCCCGTGTCGATGAGCGCGGTCGCCATGATCGTCAGGCTGCCCGCTTCCTCGGTGTTGCGCGCCGCCGCGAAAATCTTGCGCGGGATTTCCAAGGCCCGCGTGCCGACGCCGCCGCTGCCCGTCGCGCCGCCGCCGCCGCCCAGGGCGTTGTTGAAGGCGCGGCCCATGCGCGTGATCGAATCCAGCAGCATGAACACGTCGAACCCCGCTTCCACCAGCCGCTTGGACCGCTCCATCGCCAGTTGCGCGATGCGCGTGTGGTTCTTGAGGTCGCTGTCGTTGGAACTGGCCATGATCTCGGCTTGCGGCACCGTGCGGCGGATTTCCGTCACCTCCTCGGGCCGCTCGTCCACCAGCAGGATGATCAGCTTCATCTCGGGATGGTTCTTCACCACCGCTTCGGCGATGTGCTGCAAAAGGGTGGTCTTGCCGGTGCGCGGCGGGGCGACGATCAGCCCGCGCTGGCCCTTGCCGATGGGCGTCATCAGGTCCATGACGCGCGTCGTGTAACGGTCGGGCGTCGTTTCGAGCCGGATGCGCTTTTTCGGGTTGATGCTCGTCAACTCGTCGAAATTCGGCAGGTTCTTGAACTTCTCCGGGTCCTCGCCGTTGAGTTCGGTCAGGCGGAACATCTGCGGGCCGCGCGAACTCCGGCGCACCTCGCCCTTGATCCACTGGCCGTCGCGCAGGTTGTACTTGCGGCAGACTTCCGGGGTCACGAACACGTCGGCGGGCGTCTGGACGAAGGAGCGTTTGGCTTCGCGCAGGAAACCGAACCCCTTGCCCGACACCTCGACGATGCCCTCGCTGAACGTCGGTTCCTCCACGCGGCTGACGAAGCCCTCGCGGTTGCCATCCCGCCCGTCCATGCCCGGCGACGGCTCGCGCGGCGGCTGGGGCTGCTGGTACTGGGGCCGGTTCGGTGGTTGACCGTACTGGTTGCCGCCGCCGCCCTGGGGCTGGCGGTCGTTGTGGCGGTCGTGCCGGTTGTGGCGGTTGTGGCGGTCGAAACGTCCCCCCTGGCGGCCCTGCTGGCCTTGCTGGTCCTGGCGGAACTCGGGCCGGTCCTGCCGGTTCTGACGATCCTGTCCCTGGTAATTATTTCCGTCGGCACGACCCTGGAACTGGCCCGGCGGCGGTCCCTGCGGAAACCGGGGCGGCTCGGAAGCCTGCGGAATCAGCGGCGCGCCGGTGGCCGTTTCGGGCGCAACCGAGGGCGACGGAGCCACCAGGCCGACCGTCGGAGCCGGTTCGGCGGGCGCTGGCGCAGGCTGCGGAGCGCGCTCAAAATTTTGCGGCGGCTTCTCTTCCGGCGCTCGCGGGGCCTCCGGGGCGGGCACGGGCACCTCGACCCGGGCTTCCGGTGCCCGCACGGGCGCAACCGGTTCGGCTGGAACGGACGGCGCGGCGGTCCCCTCGTCCGTGGTTGCGGCGGTTGCCTTCTTGCTGCGGCTGGGCCGACGGGTCTTGGCCACCAGCGGCTCGCCGGTGATGGCGGCGGGGTCCTCGCCGTCGGCAGCCACCACCGGCGCCACGGTGCCATCCTTCTCTTTGTCCTTGCGCGAAGCCACCTTCCGGCGCGGCGCCGCTTTCTTGCCGGGCGGGGGCGTGACGCTCGTTCCGTCCGGGCTGGACGCGTTCAGGAACTGGCCGTCCGCGTCCGTGGGTGCCGCGAGCTGTTGGTTGGTGTCTTCGGTCATGTAATGGAGAAAGCTGGGGAGGGAAACAAAGAGCGCCGGGAACGGCGTGGGGCAGAGTGCCCGGTACGAGGTGCAGAGAGCGGTGGATGCCGCTGCGGCGTGGCAGGTTCTGGACTCTTACGAATTTAACAATGCCTTTTTTGCGGGCGTTTTGCTCAGTGAGACGCTGGTTGCGAAAGTGGTTTTCCACCCCCGGACATGGACAGGTGAGCGGACGCATCTCGGTCTTCGGCAAGACATGCCGCCCCGGTGATTCCTTTCACCAGCTTGCCAAAGGCCGCGCCGTGTTCGATCCCGAACGGCCCTTTGCTGAGTTTGACCTGCGACCACTTGCGATGACCCGCCATACCGAGAGCGTGGAACTGACGAAACATTCCCCAAACCGTTCAACATCCTGCGCGAGAGAAGAAGGCCGACGAAATGCCGAGAAGCGGACTGACGGCCTGCTCAGGAAGGCGATAATATGGGTAACTCACCGCAGACTAGTGGATCGGAATCATTTGTCAATCTCTAAAATTCGTCTGCCTGTCATCGCGCCTTCGCCTTACAACGAAGATCCCCCATCCTTCAGTGAGGGGTCACAGTCTGGCAACCCCCTCAAAGGCTTGGCTCTGCACAACGTCCGGACGGCGGTGCCAAAGCCAGCGTCGCGGAACGCCAGATACAACGAGCTGATTGCGGAGATGATCGCCAGCAGAATAAACATTGCTCCGGCCGCGCCGATGGAAAATTCGCTCGCACCCCCAAATTCAGCCTTCTGAAACAATATCACAATCACGGCCGAACCGATCACTGTCGGCAAATCCAGGAACCACAGATAAGTGGAAAATTCGCGCAACTCCTTCAAGTCGTCCGCCAGGATGTAACCGAGGACGTCGAACAGCACGTAGAAAGCCGCCAAGACGAGGTTGACGTAGGCGGCTTCCCAACCGAGATACAACATCGGAAAAGCCAGCAGCGAAACCACGGCGATCATCGCGCCCAGCACGGTCCCGGAAAACACGCTCCACCGACCGGGATGCCGCGTACGGAGCATCTGAATGAGGACACACCCTGTCGTAATCAGGTTGCCGATCATCGCCACGAGATACCAGACCGCGATCTTCGGCGCGGGATCGGCGACTAGGCGGCCCGCATTGACCCACTTTTTGACCAGCAGGTGGATTTGGTTTTCCAGCGCGATCAGGATCTGGCCCTCGGCCAAGAGGATGATCAGTGAAAAGATGAGCGTTGTCTGAACCAGCGCGATCCAGAACGCGGTCCGCCCAACCACCACGATGGCGGCGGCGCGCACTTGCTTGAGCACGGCGGGCGGCGGAGATGCGGGATCGGCGGTCATGCGTGGGCCCTCTATGAAAGCGGGTAAGAGCACCAAACGAGACGGGCGAAGTCAAGCCCCGAATACGCCATGGCCGCTCCCCGTAGAGCCGCGGATCAGGGGCGGTTGCCTCCTTTGGCGATACGTCCTCGAGGCCGCCGATCAATCGACTCGCACCCTGCAAAAGTGAGCCGCTCGAAATCTTGCACCAAAAGAAGAGGGATGAACATACAGGTTCATCCCTCCCAAGCGCTTCCGCTGTAGAGGCGGCGATGGTCGTCCTACACCTTCACGGTCACGGTGTTCGCCGTGCGCTTGCGCAAGCCCGCGTCGAGGATTTTCTTCCTCAGCCGCAGCGACTTGGGCGTGGCTTCCACGTACTCGTCCGGCGCGATGTATTCGATGGAACGCTCCAGCGTCATCACCAGCGGCGGCGCCAGGGAGACCCCCTTGCCGTCACCCTGCGAACGCATGTTGTTGAGCTTCTTCGCCTTGCACGGATTGACCGGCAGATCATCCGGGCGGGCGTTCTCGCCGATGATCATGCCCTCGTAGATTTCCTCCTGCGCGCCGATGAACAACCGGCCACGCTCCTGGATCGTGTCCAGCGAATAGGCCGTGCTCACGCCGCCTTCCATCGCCACCAGCACGCCCTTGTCGCGGCTGGGGATTTCGCCCTTGTGCGGGCCGTATTCCTTGAACAAATGGCTGGCGATACCCAGGCCCTTGGTGACGTTGACCAAATCGGTCTCGAAGCCGATCAGCCCGCGCGTGGGAATGATCGCCTCCACCAGGACGGAATGCGGGTTGTGGACCATGTTGGTGATTTCCGCCTTGCGGCCCGCGAGGGACTGCAAAATGTCGCCCAGGTTATCGTTGGGCAAATCCACGGTCAGCGTCTCGTAGGGTTCGAGCAGGTTGCCCCGGTCGTCGCGCTTGTAGATGACCTCGGGCCGGGAAACGAGGACTTCAAAACCCTCGCGGCGCATCTGTTCGACCAGCACGGCGATCTGCATTTCGCCCCGCGCGCTCAACTCGAACGAGCCCGCCGTCTCGGTCTCCATGAAACCGAGGGAAACGTTGGTGCGGGTTTCGCGCACCAGCCGTTCGCGGATGTTGCGCGCCGTGACGAGCTTGCCCTCGCGTCCGGCCAGCGGGCCGTCGTTGACGAGGATGCCCATGGTGATCGTCGGCGGGTCGATGTCCACGAAATGGAGCGCCGGACGGTCTTCCTGGTCGGTGATGGTCTCGCCGATGAACACGTCCTCGAACCCGCACAGGCCGATGATGTCGCCCGCGCTGGCGTGCTTGAGTTCGATCTTTTCCATGCCCTGATGGCCGAAAATCGCCGTGACCTTGCCGCGCTCGCGCCGACCGTCGCCGTGGGCCACGACCACCGTGTCGTCCACGCTGACCCGGCCCGAGAGGATGCGCCCGTAGGCGATCCGGCCCAGGTAATCGCTGTAGTCCAGGTTGGACACGAGCATCTGGAGATAGGAAACGTTGCTGCCCGTGGGCGGCGGGATCTGCTTGATGATCTCGTCGAAGAGCGGGGTCATGTCCTTGCGCTCCTGGTCGATCTCCTTGACCGCGTAGCCCGCCTTGGCGCTGGCGTAGACCACCGGGAAATCGAGTTGCTCGTCGCTGGCGCCCAGTTCCATGAACAGCTCGAACACCATGTCCAGGACCTTGTGCGGGCGGGCGTTCTCGCGGTCGATCTTGTTGATGACCACGATGACCTTGGCCCCTTGTTCCATCGCCTTCTTGAGCACGAACTTGGTCTGCGCCTGCGGGCCGTCGTGGGAATCGACGACCAGCAACACGCCGTCGATCATGCCCATGATGCGCTCGACCTCGCCGCCGAAATCGGCGTGGCCGGGAGTGTCCACGATGTTGACGTGGTAGCCGTTGTACTGGAACGCGGCGTTCTTGGCGCGGATGGTGATGCCCTTCTCGCGTTCGAGGTCCATCGAGTCCATCATGCGCTCATCCGTCTTCTGGTTGGCGCGGAAGGTGCCGGATTGGCGCAGCAGGCAATCCACGAGCGTGGTTTTGCCGTGATCGACGTGGGCGATGATGGCAATGTTTCTGATCTTATCCATAATAGCGGGACCGCGCGGGGCGGTGAGGTTCAAACTGACGAAAAAGGTCGGCAAGATAGCACGGAATCCGCCCACGTCACGCAGTTTGACGCGCAACGTTTTCGGCACCGGGAGCGCGCCCGCTCATTTCCGTGCGGTGCAGCTTGGCCCTTGAACCTTGCGCCGTAGCGGCTTTAGTAGCGGCACACGCGACGATTCCGTCGCCCCGTCCCGATTCCAACCGACCTCCCCAATGGGTAAACAATACAACAAAGTCATCAAACGTAAACGCCGGGTAGCCTATAAAGTGCGCAAGGCCGCCGAAGCCAAGACCGTGGTCGCCAAGCCCGCGTCGAAACCCGCCGCCAAACCGGCGACCGCCGCCGCCAAGCCCAAGGCCCCCGCCAAGCCGAAGACGCCTAAGGCCGCCAAGCCTGCCGCTGCCCCGGAACCGGCCGTTGCCGCCGCCGAACCCGCGCCCGAGGCTGCCGCCCCGGAAACGACCGACGCCGCTGCTCCCGAAGTGACGGAAACCCCGGCTTCCTGAATTCGGGTGGATGGCGATCTCCGGGCGCCATCGTAGCAGCCGCGCGTGCTCCCTAATGGTGCCCGGAGGTCGCCATCCACCTTCTACAGACCGATGGCCTCCCCGCGGGAATATCTTCTCGTGGACGGCCACAGCGTCATTTTCGCCTGGCCGGAACTGCGCGCGCTGCACGTCCGGCGGATGGCGTCGGCGCGGGAAGCACTCGTCAAGGCGCTGACCGATTACCAGGATCACAGCGGGGTGCGGGTCGTGGTGGTGTTCGACGGCCAGGGGACCAAGACGACCGAGGAGAGTGAACCGGACGGCATCCAGGTGTTTTACGCCCCGGCGGGCCGCACGGCGGACGGCGTCATCGAGCGGCTCGTGGCCAAGTACGCGGAGACCTGCCGGTTGGTCGTCGCCACGTCGGACCACCTGGAGCAGCAGACGGCGATCAGCTTCGGCGCGGCGGGCTGCGTGTCGGCGGAAGGGTTGCGCGACGTGCTGGCGGGCGCGGCGCGGGAGTTCGAGCGGCGGGCGAAGGGGTACCGGCGGAAATAAACCTCTTTCACAATTCCTGAAATCTCACGCAAAGCCGCAAAGCCGCAAAGGAAAAGGACAAAAAGGGCGTGCAAAGGCGTATGACGAAAGAGGTCTAATGAAGGAATCCTTCAGCGATTCCACCTACCGGGCTGCCCTTCTTCAAAAACCTTGTCATCCTGAGCGGAGTGTAACGGAGTCGAAGGACCTTCCACCGCCCTGCGCCAGTTGGGGTCGAGTTGATACGTGATGTCCTCCCGGGTAGGATTCATCGTGCGGATCAATGATTCCTTCTTCGCTCGCGTCCAACCTTTGAGTTGCTTTTCGCGGACGATGGCCGCGTGTACATCGCCGAAGTGCTCGTAAAAAAGCAACCGGTCCGCATGGTATTTGCGCGTGAATTTGCTGCCCTTACCGTGTTGATGTTCCCAGATACGCCCTACCAGATCGCTCGTCACGCCGATGTAGAGGACGGTTTCGGCGTAGTTGGTCGTCATGTAGACGAAGAAATCGTAGTCCCGGGCCATTGGTAAATTCCACGTTGGAAGGTCCTTCGACTCTCGCTCGCAAGCTCGCTACCGCTCAGGATGACAGAATTTTTATCCCCACGACAAGACCGAAAGATCGGTGACGAGGACTATTTCTCCCCGCGACAAATTGCGGACGAAGGGTTACCTTCCTACCCTCACGACGCATGGACGATCCCGAACGAACCATGAGCGACCCGGCTCGTCAGCCGACGGTCAGGAAATCACGCCTGCGAGGTGGCCCGCTGGGTTGGATTCTCCTCTACACGCGCGGCCTGATCGTCGATCAACACCTGCGGCGGCTGACGATGTTTTATCTCGCGCTCACCGCGCTGCTGATGGTGTTCTTCGGCGCGCTGTTCCTGGACGGTTGGGTGCAGGCTAGCAAACAGGATTTCCGCCTCGCCCTGTGGTTTGCTTGTTATTGGCTGGCCGTCGCCTGGCTGACGATGGCCGCCGCCTTGCTGGCCATCTACGACCTGCTCTTCGTCCGGGTCCAGCACCGCGCCGTCCGCCGCCAACTCCGCCAGCGCATCCTCGGCGAGGAACCCGCAAACCACGACCCCGAGCCGTAGCGGCTCCTCCGGCCCCGCCCGCCATGCACAAAAGCCGTGCGCAAATGGAGCGCGAAGAGACCCTGACGCTCGCGCCCTACGCCCAGCACGCCGCCGCCAGCGCGGGCCGCCGCCACCCCGAGCCGCCGCACCCGTACCGCACGCCGTTTCAGCGCGACCGTGCCCGGGTCATCCATTCGCGCGCCTTCCGGCGGCTCGAATACAAGACGCAGGTTTTCCTCAACGGCACCGGCGACCACCTGCGCACCCGGCTGACGCACACCATCGAGGTCGCCAGCGTCAGCCGCACCATCGCCCGCGCGCTCGGCCTCAACGAAGACCTCGCCGAAGCCATCGCCCTGGCGCACGACCTGGGGCACCCGCCGTTCGGGCATCCCGGCGAGGTCACGCTGGACCGGCTCATGCAGGGGCACGGCGGGTTCGACCACAACGCCCAGAGCCTGCGCATCGTCGAACTCATCGAATCGACGTACCCGGAGTTTCGCGGCCTCAACCTCTCCTTCGAGGTCACCGAAGGTCTGCGCAAGCACCAGACGTTCTACGATCCTGTGCCCGGACGCGACGAGGACGGCGGCTACCGTTGCCCGTCGCTCGAAGCGCAGATCGCCAACCTCGCCGACGAGATCACTTACAACAGCCACGACCTCGACGACGGCTTGGACAGCGACCTGATTTCCGGCGACCAGCTCGCCGGGATCGCGCTCTGGCAGGACCTCCGCGCCGGGGTGCGCGCGAAATACCCCGCGCTGGAGGGCCGGGAGATGTGCGCGACGATCATCCGGCGGCTCATCGACCGGCAGGTGGAGGACGTGGTCGCCACGAGCGGCGCGCGCATCGACGCGGCGGGCGTGCAGACCGTGGACGACGTGCGCCGCCAGCCCAGGCCGCTGGTGGCCTACAGCGAACGCCTCCTCGCGGCAAACCGCGAGCTGAAGCGTTTCCTCTTTCAGAATCTGTATTACCACCCGCAGGTTGCCGACGCCAACCGCCGGGCGTGCGAGCGGTTGGGCGACGTGTTCAACGCCTACCTGCAAGCGCCGGAACGTCTCGGGCAAGCCACCGCCGCGCGCGTGGACGCCGACGGGTTGCACCGCACGGTCTGCGATTACCTCTCGGGCATGACCGACCGCTACCTGCTCGAAGAACACGGCCGGTTGTTCGGCCAGGGCGAGTCCCCGACGGCGTGAAGCCGCCCGCCGCTCTTTCGGCGTGGTCAGGCCAACTCCGCGTGCAGGTACTTGATGAGCAGCCGCAGCCGGGCCGGGACGAACGGCTCTTCCATGAGTTTCTGGCGTTGAAACGGGTTGCTCAGGAACGTGTGCGCCACCAGGTCGGCGAGCATGTCCAGGTTGGCCAGTTGGATCATCTGTTTGGGGAGTTGCACGCCCCGCGCCTTGAACCGCTCGCACAGTTCGAGCACCTTCGCCCCGAGCGCCTCGCTTTCCACGAGCTGGCCCTCTTCGCTGCGGATCGCCTCGATTTCGGCGATGGGAAACGGTTTCGTCTGCGCGAACCCCGTGAACCGCACCCGCGCCAACCCCTGCAAGATGAGGTGGGACGTGCCGTCTTCCTGGCCGACGCACGCGCGCACCAGCCCGCAGCCGGAGACGTGGAAAAAATCGTCGGTGCCGGCCACTTCCTCGACCCCGGGTTTTACCAGCGCGATGCAGAACAGGCGCGACCCGGCCAGGCTGTGGGCCAGCATCGCCCGGTAGCGCGGCTCGAAGATGTAGAGGGGCAGCAACGCGTGCGGAAACAGCAGCGCGCCGGGCAGCACCATCACGGGCACCTGGGCGGGCAGCTCAATGGCGAGGTCTTCAGGCATGGATTTGGGGCGGGACGACTTTGGCATGGCGGTCGGCGGCGGTCTCGGACGGGAGACGGTACGCTTGCCGGCGGGGAAAGGATGAAGACCCCGGGCACATGGCCTCAGGCGGTTGGCCAAGCTTCATCGGTGGGGAGTTCGTCGATGCGCGCGCGCAGTTGGGCGGCGGGCCACTGGCCGGGCACCTGCGCGCCGCCGCCGAGGTAACCATAGTTGAGCACGGACCCCGCCGCCGCCAGCGCCGGGCGCGACGCCTTGCCCAACGGCCCCATGCCCATCACCGCCAGCGGCAGCGCGCCCGGGCCGCCGTGGCGTTCGAGCAGGTCGAGCAACCTTGCCAGGTCGCCGGGGGTGCGGGTGGTCGCGGCGATTTTGCACACGTCCGCCCCCGCCCCCGCCGCCCGGTCCGCCAGCGCGCGCAGCCGCCGGGTGGACGGCGTGCCCTGGAAATCGTGGAACGAAGCGATGAGTCGGCCGCCGCGTTCCCGCGCCTGCGCCACGACGGCGGCCAGCGACCGCAGCGACCGCAATTCGATGTCCACCCAGGCCGCCGCCGGGAGGAACCGCTCGTAGAGCCGGCGGCGCGCCGGGAGGTCCAGCGCGGCGTCCAGACCGCCCTCGCCGGGGTGGCGCACCGTCACGATCAGCGGACGCGCCGCCCCGGCCGCCAGCGCGTCGAGCCGGGCCGGGTCCGGCGCGAACGCATCGACGCGCAGCTCCAGCAGATCCGGCGCGCCGTGCGGCGTCAACTCCGCGGCCGCGCGCAGCGTCGCCTCCGACCACACGGCGGCGACCACCCGGGGACGGTTTCCCGGG
The DNA here is from genome assembly GCA_964250695.1 of uncultured Chthoniobacterales bacterium. Lineage (GTDB taxonomy): Bacteria > Verrucomicrobiota > Verrucomicrobiia > Chthoniobacterales > SZAS-18 > CAHJWO01. The sequence goes on from CAXUGY010000003.1 coordinate 48,961, forward strand.
GGGGGGTCAGCATGGGATGTGCTTTGCAAACGCTTCATTTTCGGTCGAAGATTCCAGTCGCCGCCCGCGTCCAAATCCGCCAGCAAGCTCTTTTCCCGCAATGCTTCGCCGCAAGCAAGAAATCAACCAGCAAATCCAGCAGATCATCGACGCGGTGTTGCTGGTGCTCGCTTTCTGGGGCAGCTACGCCCTGCGCGTCAGCACCACGGGCTGGTTCAACCTGGAGCAGATTCCGCTCTTCAAGGAGTTCCTGTGGATGATCGTGGTCATCATGCCCTGCGGCCCGCTGATGCTGGAGTTGCAGGGGTTTTACGAGCACCCGCTCCAGAAGCAGATGGCCCGCACCCTGGTCCAACTGGGCCGCGCGCTGGTGGGCCTGGCGTTGCTGGTGGGCTTGTGCGTGATGTTTCTGCGCGTGGCGCTGCCGTCCCGTTCGGTGCTGATTCTCTTCGTGCTCATGGGCGTGGCGCTGCTGCTCATCAAGGACCGCATCCTGCTTGCCTACGCCCGGCGGCTCGCCGCGCGCGGGTTGCTGCGCGAGCCGGTGCTCCTGGCCGGGCTGCCGGAGGACATGGACCAGCTCATGGAATCCCTCACGCCCGAGCAACTCATTCACATCGAGGTCATCCAGCGCATCAACATCGAGCGGCAGCCGATCTCCGACCTCGTCGAAGCCCTGCACCGGCATGCCATCAGCCGGGTCATTTTTTCCGCCGCGCACAGTCATCTGCTCACGATCCAAGAGGCGATTTACGCCTGCGAGACGGAGGGCGTGGAGGCCTGGCTGGTGGCGGACTTCGTCAAGACGGCCATCGCCCGGCCCACGTTCGAGACCATCGGCGACCGGCCCATGCTGGTCTTCCGCTCGACGCCCGACGCCTCGTGGTCGCTGCTGGGCAAGCGCGCCATCGACCTCGTGGGCGCGGTCGTCGGGCTGACGCTCTTTGCGTGGTTGTTCCTGCTGGTGGCGGCGCTGGTCAAGCTCACCTCGCCCGGACCGATTTTCTTTCGCCAGTTGCGCGGCGGGCGGCACGGGCGGCCGTTCACGATGCTCAAGTTCCGCAGCATGACCACCGACGCCGAGATGCGCCGGGCCGAGTTCCAGGCGTTCAACCAGATGAGCGGGCCGGTGTTCAAGATCGACGCGGACCCCCGGGTGACGCGGATCGGGCGTTTTCTGCGCAAGACGAGCATCGACGAATTGCCGCAACTCCTGAACGTGTTGCGCGGCGAGATGAGCCTGGTCGGGCCGCGTCCGCTGCCGCTCTACGAGGTGGAGAAGTTCGAGACCACGGCGCAGCGGCGGCGGCTGAGCGTGCCGCCGGGGCTGACGTGTTTGTGGCAGATCAGCGGGCGCAACGAGATCAAGAATTTCCAGGACTGGGTGAAGCTCGACCTCAAGTACATCGACAACTGGTCGCTCTGGCTGGACATCAAGATCCTGCTCAAGACGGTGCCGGTGGTGCTGCTGGGCCTCGGGGCGAAGTGAGGGGAGCCAGGGACCGGTTGGATCACCCCCAAAAGCACGAACGCCCGGCGCGGGCACGCTGAGCGCGACCACACCGGGCGGATAAAACTGGCCGGGCGGCGAGGTCAGAACGCGATGATCGCGTCCGCGCCCACCGTCACCGACCATTGCTTGGACGAATCGTCGTAAGGACGGCTGTGCGCGCTCGTCGCATAATCGACGCGCACCTCGGGACGGAACGTCAGGAACTTGAGCTGCGGCGGCTTGATCTGCACGCCCAGCGTCGCTTCCAGGTACGTGTTCGCGCCGCCGCCCACCGTGCGCTTGTCCAACGGGGACACGCCGCGCTCCAGGTTGGTGAAGTCGTCGTTCGCGCCGAACTGCGCCACGTAGAAGCCTTCGCTGTCGCGCACCGCCTCGAAACGCGCCGCGGCCGTCACCACGTCGTTGACCGTGTAGGCGAGGGTTTCCGCGCCGCCGTAGAAGCTCGCGTCGTAGCCGTCGTCGTAGGTGTAGACGCCTTCGGTGATGCTGGTGAGCTTGTCGGTGACTTTGTAGGTGGCCACGAGGTCGTTGTAAAAACGCAGGTTGCTGCGATGCACGAAGCCGCTGCCGTTGTAGGAGGGCGAACCGCTGAACTCGCGCGGGTTTTCCGGTCCGACGCTCGTCGTGTAGAGCAACGTCAACTTGCCGCCCGCCAGGGCGTTGAGGCCGAAGCCGCCCAGGAAGGCCGCGTAGCCGTTGTTGTCGTAGACCGACGTGTTCGCGCCGCGCGTGATGCCCGCGTAGAGGTCGAACGTCGGGTTGAAGTGGATCGTGCTCAGCACGCCGAGATGCTGGAGCGGGATGCCGAAGTTGAAGATGTAATCGTGCGAGTAGAAGAAGTTCGTGCGCGGGTCCACCGTTTCCGCGCCGAGCAGCGTCACGAACTGGCCGAAGCGCAGATCGATCCCGGCGTCCTTGTTGAGGAAGCTCAGCGGGGCGTGGAGATTCCCGTAAGCCTCGACGACGTAGGGCATCACGATGCCGCGGTTGACGTTTTCCAGCGTGCCGAGCGTGTTGATGAAACGCCCGTCGCTGCCTATACCGGCCTGGACCTTGAAGCCGAAGTCATATTTGCCCGGCTCGGGCACCAGCGCGCGCTCGATGGTGATCGTCGCCTGGTTGAGCATCGGCTCGTTGGCGCGGTCGTCAAAAACACGGCCAAAGTTCTGGTGGTCATTCGGATCGTTCGGGTTGCCGGTGATGCCGGCCTCCACGAAATAGCTGAATTTGACGCGGGAATCGGCCTTCTTTTCGATGACCGCCTTTTTGTCCTTGGCGTCTTTTTTCGTGTCGGCGGAGGCCTCGCCGTCGGCGCGGGCCGTGGGGGCGAAGGGGGTGGCAGCGGTGGCCAGCGCGGCGGCGAACAAAGCGGCGGCGAGGCGGGGCGTGCGGAGGGAACGACGGTGCGGATGGCTCAACATGTTCTTTTGGGTTTTCTTTTCGTTTGCGATGAGGCTTTGGCGTTCTCTGGCCTTGGGATTAAGGACTTATCGTGAACGTGGCAAGCGGAAATGTCACGAAATCACAATATTTCGTGACGGCCGCGCGGAATGCTAAACAAACGACACCGTTTGGACGGTGTTTGGCGCGAAGGCGTCAGCGTGAACAGTTTTCGACCAGGGGCGATGCGACGCGTGGTGTCGCCGGTCGCCCGCCCCCACGGAAGGCCGAAAAACGGGTTAGTGACGGCCCGCGTGCGCGACGATGCTTTCGGCCCGGGTGGCGTCCTGGTCCTCGACGTGGAAGCGGAGTTTTGTCTCGAAGACGAAATTTTGCTCATACGTGCAGCCCCGGTGGATCATCTTCTGGTGGATGTCGCTGCGGTAGACTTTGATGGGTTCCACGGTGATTTCTCCCACCCCGAGTCGTTGCAGTTGTTCGATGGCGGGGCGGACGTTGGGTTGGGGAATGACGGCTTCGATGTCTTTCATGACACGACGAGGTAGCTTGCCGGATGCCACGCGAAAAACGGTTGTCGTTAACCGCTCAACGACAGACCATTAAAAATATCCGGCTCCGCAGTTCGTCCGGCGTCGTCGTGCGGAATGCACGGAATCGTCCCGGCAGCCGCGCATTTTGCCCGATGGTTTTTGGCGAGGCCGCTCAATCGTTTTTCTGCGCTTTCCGGCGTTTTTCTTCTTCCTGGCCGAGCAGTTTCATGAAGGGCCGGAACCGCGTGGCGGGGATGTCCAGCAGGTCGGCGCGCTGGGCGGCGTCGGGCTGGAAATCGGTGGCGGGCAGGCTGGTGGTGAACCGCCCGTCCTCGACGAGGAGCGTGCCGTGGTCCGTGGCGTTGCTCTGCCAGTCGATGCGCGCGAGCAGGGAGGAATCGGTGCGGACCCAGAGGCGCACGTATTTGTCCTTGCTGGCCTTGCCGCCGTCGGGCGGATCGAGATCGAGCTGGCGGCAGGGGATGGCCCCGAGCGGCTCGCTGCCGGCGTCGCGCACGCCGACGAAACGAAACAGGAACCAGAAGAGTTTCGTCGGGATCGACAGGCGCAACGGCGCGATGGGCTCCTGGTCGGCCTTGGAAACCTTGGCGGCCTGAACTTGCTGGAGGATCGGCGCGAGGCGGGACGCCGGGGAAGCCCAGATCGTCTGGTTCTGGCGGCAGATCGTGACGACCGTGCCGAGCGCGGGGAACTGGAAGAGGATGCGGTTATCGGGCGCAGCCTGGGCGCGGAACAAAAGCGTCGAGCCGCGCAGTTCGGCGGGCTGGTTGGTCGCTTCGGCGAGGCGGACGCGCAGGAAAAACGCGCGGTTGGGGCCGTCGGGATCGCGGGAGAAGAGATCGACGATGGGTTCGACCGTTTTGCGGAGAACGTCCCGCGCCGACGGGGTGGGGGCCGGGGCCGGGGCGGCGGGGGGATGCGGCACGCCAGCGGCCAAGACCACGCGCGGCAAGCTGAAGAGGCACGCGGAGACGAACAGCGGCGTCAGCCAGGACAAAAGCCGCGCGCGGCGAGGAAGGAAGATGGCGGGCATGGCGGCGCGTGGATGAGACCTCATCATTATACTTCGGCCCCCGAACGACGGATGCTTGCACCCCGAAAGAACGCCTCCGGTCCGCTCACAACGCCGCGAGCCGGGCCTCCAGCGCGGCTTTGCGGGAGAGCAGTTCGGGATCGTCCACGCTCTCGGCCAGCAGCGCGTTGACCTGCCGCAACGCGCCCGCGTAATCGCCCGCCTTCCCGGCGGCGTCGATTTCCGGCAGGTGGTCCCGCACCCCGGCCAGACGCATCTGCACCTGCATCTGGAGCGCCTTGAGCACCCGGTCCTGGGGCAGCGCCAACCGTCCTCCGGCGGCAGCGCGTTCCGCCGCCGTGAGCCGGTTCGCGGCCAGGTCGCGCCCAATTTCCCCGGTCGCGGCGGACGCGCTGGCGACGAGGTCGTGCCATCCGGCGAGGTCCGCGTGGACGAGGTCGCCCAGGGCGTCCGTCCCGCGCAGGGGCAGGAGGTGTTCGCGGGCATCGAGCAGGGCGAGCACGGCGTCGTGCGCGCGGGTGTCGGCCAGGGTGTGTAGGGTGGCGTCGAACGTCCCCTCGGCGTGGTCCAGGGCCTTCTGGGCAACGGCCAGCGCGTCCTGGGCGCAGGCGTCGATGGCGTCGGCGGCCCGGCGGATGACGGCGGCGCGCGCCGGGCCGGAATGATCGTCGGGAAAGAGCGGGTTACCGGCCTGGGTCAGGGCGGCGTTGCGGCGTTTGGTCGCGGAAAGCTGCCGCGCCTTTTCCAGCGCCGTGTTCGCTTGCTGGACGCCGCGCTGCGCGCCGAGCACGTTTTCGACCGCCGCGCGGACCTGCTCGTACAACACGGCGTCGGGTTCGGCGGCGACGGCGGCGGCGAGTTCGCGGGTGGCGTCGGGCCAATGGCCGAGTTTCAGGGCGTTGAGACCGCGCTGGAAGGCGGGTTCGCCCCGGCCCGGCAGCAGGACCACGGCGAACTCCGGGGCGTTGAGGCTGACGGTCTTGCCGGTGCGGTCCCGGGCGAGCAGGTACACGCGGCGTTCCGCCGGTTGGTCGGTCAGGACGGTGTAGACCTGGCCCTTGGTCGCGGTGGCGGCGGGCTGGCCGTAGAGCAGGAGCGGTTCGTCGCGCACGAACAGGACCTGGTCGTCCTTTTGCAAATCAGCCGCCCGCAAGACGGGGCAGGCCGACAGAAAAAGACCAAACAGGAACGCGCGGCTCATGGGATCGACGGCGGAAAACCTCACGCAAAGCCGCCAAGCCGCAAAGAGGAGAAAAGAAAGAAAATCTGAGGCTTCCTTTTGCTTTTTCTTCCTTTGCGGCTTGGCGGCTTTGCGTGAGGTTCCTTCAGGTCAGGAACGGATTACCGGCGCGCTCGTCGCCAATCGTCGTCGCCGGGCCGTGGCCGGGGTAGACGACGACCGGGTCCGGCAGGGGCAGGATTTTCTCGTGGATGCCGCGCAGCAGCAGCGCGTGGTCGCCGCCGGGCAGGTCCGTGCGGCCAATCGACCCCGCAAAGAGCACGTCGCCGCCGTAAAGCACGCCCTGGTCCGCGTCGTAAAAACACAGGCTGCCCGGGCAATGTCCCGGCACTTCCAGGATTTCAAACGGCACCCCCGCGAACTCCGCCCGGGGCGTTTCCCCGATGAACTCGCCGCCCGTGACCGGCTCGAATTCGATGCTCAGCCCGTAGCGGCGGTACGCGCTGCTGTCCACGAGCAGCGGCACGCCGTCCCGGTGGTAATAGAGGGCGCAACCGTGCTCCCGCACGATGGCGGCGGCGTCGTGGATGTGGTCGATGTGCGCGTGGGTGAGCAGCAGCGCGTCGAGCTGGATCCCGCGCTCCCGCAGCCACACCGCGCTGCCCTCGGGGGCGTCGATGAGCAGATGGTTGCCGCCGGGCGTGGGCAGCGCGTAGGCGTTGGTCGAGAAGAATCCGCCGGTGTAGAGCTGGGGTCGGGTCATGGCGCGGGGAGGCAAAAAGCGGACTCCCGCCTGTACCAAGTTCCGCCCGGAAAAGCAAGCGGCCACCCGGCGGATCGGGACCCCGAGTGAACGCGCCCCGGGCTTGCGTTGTCTGCGCTTTGATTGTTTAATGCTCCGCTCGCACGGAAATCGCTACAAATTCGGCATCTCGCCTCTCTGCTCATGATGAAATTTTCGCTTCCGCTGGCCGTTGGTTGTTCGCTGCTCCTATCCGTCCCGCTGACCGCCTGCCGCGCGGCGGACACGCCCGACGCCGGGCAGATCGCCGTTTCCGTCGCCAAGGCGCTCGAAAAACTCCACTACACCGCGCACCCGCTCGACAACAGCATCTCCGCCAAGCTGCTCAAGACGTACATCGAGACGCTGGATTACAATAAACTGTTCTTCACGCAGCAGGACATCGACGGCTTCGAGAAACAGTACGCCGCCGAGTTGGACGACGACATCTGGCTGGGCGATTTGAAACCCGCCTACACGATCTACGACCTTTACGTCAAACGCGTCGAAGCCCGCGTGGCCAAGATCAAGGACCTCGTCAAGCACGAGAAGTTTGATTTCACCGGGCACGGCGCGATCGAGGTCAGCCGTCAGAAGTCGCCCTGGCCCCAGGACGAGGCCGACGCCGACCGCCTGTGGCACGACCGCATCGAGAACGAACTGCTCAGCGAAAGCCTCGCCGAGAAACCGGTCGACAAACCCAAGCCCGCCCCGGCGGTTGACGGCCAGAGCAAGGGTCCCGCCGACAAGGACGCCCAGGCCGAAAAGACGGCGAGCAAGCCCCCGACCGACTCGCCCGAGGCCGCCGTGGCCAAGCGGTACGACCGGCTGCTGCGCTCCATCCACGAGCAGACCAAGGAGGACGAGTCGAAGTTTTTCCTCAACGCGCTGGCGCAGAGCTACGATCCGCACAGCGAATACATGTCGCCCAGCGAGATGGATAATTTCCAGATCAACATGCGCCTCTCGCTCATCGGCATCGGCGCGATGCTGCGCAGCGAGGACGGGTACTCGAAGATCATCGAACTGATCCCCGGCGGCCCGGCGGCCATGCAGGGCGAACTCAAAATCGACGACAAGATCACGGCGGTCGCGCAGGGGAACGATCCCTTCGTGGACACCGTGGACATGAAGCTCGACAAGGTCGTCGAGATGATCCGCGGCAAGAAGAACACGACGGTGCGGCTCCAGGTCGTGCCCTCGGGGGTGACGGACCTGTCCAAGCGCAAGGTCATCGCCATCAAACGCGACGAGGTGAAACTCACCGAAGGCGAGGCGCGCGCCGAGATCATCGAGCACCCGAACGACAAGGGCAGCGTCGATAAACTGGGCTGGATCACCCTGCCCGGGTTCTACGCCGAGATGGACCGCACGCATTCCGCCGGGGGCGGCGCGCCCAAGAGCACCACGGCGGACGTGCGCCGGTTGCTGGAGCGTCTCAACAAGGAAGGCATCACCGGACTGGTGATCGACCTGCGGCGCAACGGCGGCGGCTCGCTGGAGGAAGCCGTCAACCTGACCGGGCTGTTCATCAAGAAAGGCCCGGTGGTCCAGAGCAAGAATTACGACAAGAAAATCGACGTGCTCAGCGACCGCGACCCGTCCATCACCTACAACGGGCCGATGGTCGTGCTGACCAGCCACATCAGCGCGTCGGCGAGCGAGATTTTCGCCGGGGCGTTGCAGGACTACGGGCGCGCGGTGATCGTGGGCGACAAGAGCACGTTCGGCAAGGGCACCGTGCAGACGCTGCTCGAAGTCGGGCGGTTCATGTCGCCGTTCGGGTTCAAGGTGGCGGACGCGGGCGCGCTGAAACTGACGATCCAGAAGTTCTACCGGCCCTCGGGGCAATCGACGCAGTTGAAGGGCGTGGAAAGCGACATCGTGCTGCCTTCGCGGTTCGCGCACCTGGACGTGGGCGAGGACGCGCTCAAGTACCCGCTGGCCTTTGACGAGGTCAAACCGGCGGACTACGAGAAATGGCCTGGCCCGACGCCCGACCTGAACGATCTGCGCACGCGTTCGGCGGCGCGGATCAAGAACGACCCGGAGTTCAAATACCTGGAGCAGGACATCGCCAAGATGGACGGGCGCATCAAGGACAACCGCCTGTCGTTGAACAAGGCGGAGCGGGAGTCCGAGATCGCGGCGGACAAGAAGCGCGTCGCCGACATCAAGGCGGAGCGGCTGGCCCGGCACACGGAGAAGCCCGTCGAGTACGCGCTGACGCTCGCGGACGTGGACAAGCCCAAGCTGGCGCTCGTCGGCGCGGACAAGGACAAGAAAACGAAGAACAAGACCGCTGCCGACACCGATAAACCGGCGGCGGACAAGGTGGCCAAGGCCGACGACGCCGACGCCAAGAGCGCGGACCCCGTTTCGGCGGAAGCCGACGAGGACGCGGATTTTTCCGAAAAGGAGAAGCCCGAAGCCGTGGACCCGATCAAGACCGAGAGCCTGAGCATCCTGGAAGACTTGGCCGAGCAGCAGCGGCGCGTGAAGCTGGCGGCGGGCAGCGGCGCACGCCCGAAGGGATAAATCAGAGGGGGCTGGTGACCGCGGACCTTGTATCACGCTGCCGGGCGGAGTAGACTCTTCGGCGAAGCGCGGTCCGGGTCAACCGGCTGCCTCCCGGCTCCCTGAAAACCCTCGAAGCCAGCCTCCGCATCCCCGACCTCTGGCAGCAACAGGCGGTCGCCGCCCTGCGCGCCGGACGCGACGTGGTCGTCCATGCGCCGACCGGCGCGGGCAAGACCTACGTTTTCGAGTTGCTCTACGCCTCGCTCAAGGGGCAGGCCATCTACACCGTGCCGACGCGCGCGCTGGCCAACGACAAGTTCGCCGAGTGGCGCGCCGCCGGGTGGGACGTGGGCATCACCACCGGCGACGTGAGCGAACGGCCCGACGCGCGGGTCGTCGTCGCCACGCTGGAAACGCAGCGCGGGCAGCTCGTCAGCGGGCGCGGGCCGCGTCTGCTGGTCATCGACGAATACCAGATGCTCGCCGACGCCCACCGGGGCGCGAACTACGAACTCGCCCTCGCGCTTGCCCCGCCGGGCACCCAGTTGCTGCTTTTGAGCGGCAGCGTGGGCAACCCGGGCGACGTGGCGTCGTGGCTGCGGCGGCTGGGGCGCGAGGTGGAGTTGGTCGTCCACCAGGAACGCCCCGTGCCGCTGGAGGAAAGCGCGCTCGACGCGTTGCCCTTTCACGTGGATATCCGCAGCCTCGGCGGCGGGCCTGGCGCGGGTTACTGGCCCCGGCTGGTCGCCAAAGCCCTGCTGGCCGATCTGGGGCCGATCCTCGTGTTCGCCCCGCGCCGGGCGGCGGCGGAAGATCTGGCGCGTGATCTGGCCGGCGCGCTGCCCGTCGATGACCCGCTCGTGCTTTCGCCCGAACAAACCGCGCTGGCCGGAGAAAAACTCGCCAAACTGTTGCGCAAACGGCTGGCCTACCACCACAGCGGGTTGAGTTACGCGGCGCGCGCCGGGTTGATCGAACCGCTGGCCAAGACCGGGCAACTGCGGGCGGTCGTGGCGACGACGGGTCTCGCGGCGGGCGTCAATTTTTCCATGCGCTCGGTGCTGGTGACGGACACGCGCTACAGCGTGCGGCATTTCGAGCGGCACCTGCAACCCGAAGAACTGCTGCAAATGTTCGGGCGCGCGGGCCGTCGCGGGCTGGACGAAAGCGGTTACGTGCTGGTCGCGCCGGGGCGTCCGAGGCTGGAAGACGCGCGGCCCAAATCACTGAAACGCGGCGCGCAGATCGACTGGCCAACCCTGATCGGGGTGATGAACGCCGCCCGGGACCGTGCCGAGACTCCGTTGGCGGCGGCGGCGAGTTTGTGCGCGCGGTTGTTCAGCGTGCAGCACGTGCCGCTGGGGGTCGAGCGCAGCGTGGCGGACGGACCGCGGCCGTGCGGGTTGTTCGTGGATGCGGAGCGCACCCGGCTGGCGCGTCCGCAGAGCGTGGAGATTCTCAATGCGCGCGGCGAGTGGGAGGAGCGTGGCACGGACGAACGCACCGTGACGCTGGCGGAGTTGTGGGTTTCGGTGCGCGCCGCCGTCAACGCGCCGCCCGCAATGAAACTCTGTCATCCTTCGACTCCGTTACACTCCGCTCAGGATGACAGAGTTTTTGAAGCGCGCGCGCCGTCTACTCACTGGCGGCCTGCCCTGCAAGACGCGGAGTTCATGCGCGGCGTCGGGCGCGGCAACCTGTGCAAACTCCACCGCGAAGACCGTTCGTGGATGTACGGGCGCGAACTGCCGCTCGCCGTCATCCTCAACGAACACGAGGTCCGCTTCGTCAAGGGGATGCGCGGCGCGCTCGAAGCGTTGGGCGACGCTTGGCGCGGACGCAATTTCCCGCCCGGCGGGCGGCTGGGCCGCGCGGTGTTCGATGAACGCCTGACGCCGCTGGTCCCGGCGCTGACCGGCGGCGGCGCGCTGTGGCGGATGGTCGCGCGCGGCGGCGTGCTCCTCGCGCAGGCGGATTTCTCCGGCGTGACCGTCCGCGCCGCCGTCGATTCCCACGGCCGCGCGCTGCACGATCCGCCCGAACGCCACAACTACCCGGCGTGCTGCCAGCATTGCCCGCAGCTTCCCGTCTGTGAAGCGGGCGACCCGGCGATGACCCCCGCCCTGGCGTGGCGCAAGCTCGGCCTGATCGAACCCGACGGCACGCCGACCCGGCGCGGCATCCTCTTCTCGTTTTTCAACCACGGCGAGGGTTTGGCGGTCGCCGCGGCGCTGGAACAATCCGAGCGCGATTATCCCATCGCGGATCTGGTCTTCGACCTGGCCAACCTGCGCGCCGGGCACCGTTTCACGCCCGAGGGCGACAGCCCGCACGGCGGGCGGCTGGGCAGCATCTGCGCGCGCACCTACCAACGCGCCGACCACCCGGGTTATCTGGAAATGGGCGTGCCCCCGGACTACGGCGACGGCGCGGCGCAGGCGGTGATCGAACTGGTCGGCAACCCGGGCAGCCGCCACCGGCTCCTCAACGATCTGCTGCGTCCCGGCGACCTGGAACGCGCGTTGACCGAATGGCGCAGCCTGCTCTTGCACGTCGCCATGGCCCCGGATCATCCGTGGGACCGCTGGCAATCCCTCCAACGGGCGGCCCGCCAGCTCGTGCAAACGGTCGAGCCCGGCGCGCTGCCGGTGTTCCCGCCGCTCTCGGCCGCGCAACAACGCCGCTACCAGCACCGGCTGCGGTTGTAAGGCAAAAAGTCAGAATGCAGAATGCAAAACTCAGCCGCCGAAAATTTTCCTCTTCTCTTCTGCCGTCTGACTTCTGCATTCTGCATTCTGACTTTTGCATTTTCTTCCATGTCCCGTCTCGTCGTCATCGACCATCCTCTCGTGCAGGTAAAACTCGGCGTGCTGCGCGACGAGAAAACGGCGTCGCCGGATTTCCGCCGCGCGTTGCGGGAATGCGCCGCGCTGATGTTTTTCCTGGCCACGGCGGACGTGCCGACGGTCCCGACCACCGTGCAAACCCCGCTGGCCGCGTGCCCGGCGGTCGCGCTGGCCCGGCCCCTGGTGCTCGCGCCGATCCTGCGCGCCGGGCTGGGACTGCTCGAAGGCGTGTTCGACCTCGTCGCCGACGCCCAGATCGCCCACCTCGGCATGTACCGCGACGAACGCACGCTCAAGCCCGTCACCTATTACGCCAAGGTGCCGCCCGACATCGGCGAGTCGGAAGTGATCCTGCTCGACCCGATGCTGGCGACCGGCCACAGCGCGGCGGCGGCGGTCACCGCGTTGCAGGAGGCAGGCGCGCGGCACCTCCGTTTCCTGTGTCTGGTGAGTTGCCCGGCAGGCATCGCGCATTTTCATTCGCAACACCCGGACGTGCCGGTCTACACGGCGGCGGTGGACGAACGACTCAACGAGCAAGGCTACATCGTCCCCGGTCTGGGCGACGCCGGGGATCGCTTCTTCGGGACGTAACGGCTTTCCGGCGACGCTACCTGCCGAGGTATTTCCCGGCGTATTCGACCGAGAGCCGATCCATCTTGAAACAAAGGTCCAGGCTCCCGGCGCCACCGATGATCCTGACGACGCGGTGCGCCCGATGCATCCGCAGGTTATCCGCCGCGGAAAGGCGCAGCCCGTCGTCCTCTTTCATGCTCCCGATGCGCTCGTGGATGAAGTCGAAAGCCTTCGTGCCCGCACCGACGAACTGCCAGAGGGCCGCGTTTGCTTTGACGCTGTCGCCGCTGGCCAGGTCTTCCCAGAGTCCCGGCAGGTCGTTGGCGTCGGTCACGGTCTCTTCCGTCAACGCGCTGGCCTCCACGTTGCCGACCCCCCAGACCTGCTGCTCCCTGGGCGGGTCGTCGTAAGAACCGGCAAAATCCAGGACGAGTTGGTCGGAGAGGTGCGGAAAGAGCGCCTCGACCCTGTAAACCCCGTTCTTCGGCGGCTGGGAGTCCTTGATGTCCAGCACGTTGCGCCGGGCTACCCCGGTCCAGGCCGGATGGATCGCCTGCGGATAGTCGTCGGGGAAAGATTGTTCGTCGTTACCGGCGTAGCCCCAGGCGCAGAGCGAAGCGAAGATCAGCCGCTCTCCCCCGCGCACCGTCAATGACCACAGGTCCGGACCCCACACCGGGCTGCTGCCGTCCCAGGTGCCAGCGACGTAAAGATCAAAGGTCACCTTGATCCAACGGTGGCGTGGCAAATGGTCCAGCGTCAAGGAAACGGACTGATTGCCGAAGGGACCGTGAAACGGTTTCCCCTCGGTGGTCACGCCAACCGCCGGTTCGGACCAGCGGCTAAAAAACGTGTGATCCGAATAGACCACCGGGTCTTCCGCCCGCGCGGACCCGGCCAGGAGCGGCGTGAAGATCATCGCGCCAAGCAGCAGCGTGGAGGTGAGCCGTGGGAGAAAGTTCATCTCGCCTGAACGATGACCCAACCCATCCCCGCGAGTAAAGGACATTCTTCGGTTGGTTTCCCCCGAAAATATCCCCCGTATCTCCCCGGCTGGCCACGCGGTGAAATTTGTTGGCGAATCCGGTTGTCAGCAAATCATTCAACGTTAAAATTTTATCTCTATGGACCAACCGCTTCTGCCCACCGACGCCCTCCTCGCCGCCCTCCACTGGCGCTACGCCACCAAGAAATTCGACGCGTCCCGCCCGCTTTCCGCCGGGGAATGGGCCCCGCTCGAAGCCGCGCTCGTCCTCGCGCCGTCGTCCTACGGGTTGCAGCCTTACAAGTTCGTCGTGGTCACGGACCCTGCCCTGCGCGCACAACTCCAGCCCGCCTCCTACGGCCAGTCGCAGATCACCGATTGCTCGCACGTCGTCGTCTTCGCGGCGCGCCTGGACGTGACCGACCAGGACGTGGAACACTACATGGCCCGCATCACGGAAGTGCGCGGCGTCGAACGCGCCCACCTCGACGGTTACGCCAATGTGATCAAGGGCGACCTGGTCAACGGGCCTCGCCACGCCGTCGCCAGGGAGTGGTGCGCCCGGCAGGCGTACATCGCCCTCGGCCAGTTGATGACCGTGGCCGCGCTGGCGAGCATCGACGTTTGCCCGATGGAAGGTTTCTCGCCCGACAAGTACAACGAAATCCTCGGCCTGCCCGCGCAAGGGTTCAGCGCCGTGGTGGTGGCCACGGTGGGCCATCGCGCCCCGGACGACGGCGCAGCCAGCCTGCCCAAGGTGCGCTTCCCCGCCGGGGAGTTGGTCGAGCGCCGCTAGAGAAATCGCAGAGTGACGCGGGCGCGCTTCTGCGGTATTTTCCCCGGGTCGTCCCGCTTTTCCTCCGAACATGGCCCGCCGTGCGAACTCGAAAATCCGTCCGTTGTGGGTCGCGTTGATCCTCGGCGCGCTCGCTCTGGCCGCTCTCGTGGGCGTGCTGGTGCAGAACACCGGCGGCGACCCCTTCCGCACCGACCAGGAACTCGACCTCGACGAGTACCTCACCAACGCCAACAGCCTCCAGGGCAACGTCTACAAAATCCACGGCAGCATCGCGCAATCCCTCGGCTACTCGCGCGAGAAAGGGCGGCTGTTTTCCGTCAACGTGCCGGGCCGGGAGGGCGGCGGGGACGGCAGCGGCGGCGGGGGCGTTTTGCCGGTTCTCGTGCCGAAGGATCTGAGCTATCTTAACCTCCAGAAAGGCCAGCGGTACATCTTCCGCTTGCAGGTCGGCGACGCCGGGCTGCTGCGCGCGCTGGACATGAAAAAAAGCTCCTCGTGATCCCCCCATGAAGCGTCTGTTTCCCCTCGGCCTCCCGGCTATCCTCCTGCTCTCCGGCGCGGTTTCGCTCCCGGCGCAGGTGCCCGACGCCCCGGCCCCCGCGCCCGCGCCCGGCAACACGCAGACCCAGTCCGCGCCGCCCGCGCAGCCGTCCACCGCGCCCGCGTCTTCCGGCGGAGGCGGCAACGGCAACGGCGGCAACAACGGCAACAACGGCAACACCACCCTGGGCAAAGACGCGCCGTTCTTCGACCCCGGCAGCGAGGTCCTGAGTTGGGACGGCAAGCACTGGAACGTCAACAACAACCGGCTCTTCAGCGCGCGGTTCGAGAAGTACCTCAACTCCGAGGCCGAGACCGGCGCGGACGCCGCCCGGTACCGCCAGATCATCGCCACGGTCCTGGCCCGGTTGTCGCCTTACCAGATCAACCCCGCCACGCTCGACGAGGCATTCCGGCTGCTGCCCCAGGCGTCCAACTTCGAGATCGACGCCAACCTGAGCGACGCGCTGGCCAGCAGCGTGTACAGCGTGTGGCAGGCCCGGCGCGAGGACAACCGCCTGCTCCAGGCCAACGCCGCGCTCGCCAACGAGGAACGCGGCGTCCGCTGGAACGCCCGGGTCACCACCCAGACCGGCGGCACCGACGTGCCCGTGGGCAAGAATGAACAGGCGCGCTACGACCGGGACTCGGCCACCCGCAAAACCATCGAGATCCAGCCCTACCTCACGCGCATGGCCGAGATCCAGGCCATGCAGAAGACCAACCTCGCCAAGCGCGAGTTGAGCGAACTCCAGACCAAGATCGAGTTTCAGGCGTTGGTCGTGCAGTTCTTCATCCAGCGGCGCTTCCAGCACGTGCTCATGGGCACGATGTTCTACCGCGCCGTGTTCGGCGACGGCGACACGACGCTCAAGCTCAACGGCGAAGCCAAGAAACTCTTCGACACGACGACCGGGATGCCGCCGACCGTCAGCGTGCTCGATTCGCTGGCCAAGGAGGCCATGCGCGACGCCCGCGAAGGCGTCGAGTCGTACAAGTTCCTGCTCGGCAAGAACGAACTCGAAAGCGCCACCAAGCGGCTGGCGGAGGCGTTCGTCGTCGGCGAGTTCATGCCGGAACTGCGCACCCTGTCGCGCGACGACAAGCGGCAGGCGCTGATGTTCACCCAAAAGAGCAACCAGCTCATTTCCGCGCTGGAGGTCAAGGACTACACGCTGGCCGAGAAGATCGTCAAGCAGCTCGAAACGACGGCCAGGGATTTTGACAATTCCAAGCCGATGGCGGCGATTGAAACGGCGCGCACCGTCGCGGCGATGCACCTGGCCAAGGCCCGCAACGCCGCCGTCGGCAACGACCGCGTCACGCTGGAAACCGAATTGAAGGAGGCCACGGAAATCTGGCCGCGCAACCCGGCGCTGGCCGACCTGAGCACGGCGATCTTCTCGCAGAGCGACGTGCAGTCGAAGGCGCTGCTGGATTTCGATCAACTGCGCTCGCAACACAACTACCGCCAGATTTACGAC
The DNA here is from genome assembly GCA_964250695.1 of uncultured Chthoniobacterales bacterium. Lineage (GTDB taxonomy): Bacteria > Verrucomicrobiota > Verrucomicrobiia > Chthoniobacterales > SZAS-18 > CAHJWO01. The sequence goes on from CAXUGY010000003.1 coordinate 65,170, forward strand.
GACCGGATGCGCTACATCGCAGCCACGGCGATGTCGCCCGAGCGGCAGACGCAGCTCAAGGAAGTGCTCGGTAACATGCAGACCATCGAGGAGGCCATCCTCAAGAGCCAGGAGGTGGCCAAGCACGGCGACTACGCCGGGGCGTGGGAAACGGTCGAGCAGGTTTTCAAGAAATATCCCGACGACAACAAGCTCAACCAGGTGCGCGCCACGCTGACCACCGAGGCGGCGGACTTCGTGCGGACCCTGCGCACCGCCGAGCAGTTGGAGGACAAGGGGCAGGTCGGCTCCAGCCTCGCGTGGTATTTGAAGGCGCAGAAACTCTATCCGCCGAGCGAGTACGCGAGCGAGGCGGTGACGCGGCTGGTCAAGCAAGTGTTGCCCGAGAGTTGAGATTTTTCTGCTGCGCGCGGCTTGCCGTCGGGTATAAATTAGCGAAGGAACCACCGCCCCGGCTCCCTCCGCCGAACCGCCACCCGTTTTTTCCGTTCACCATGGACCCCGCTCCCGCTCCCGAACCCGAACCTGCCGCCCAAGTGCCCGTCGCCACCTTCGTGCCGCCGCGCAAGCATCCGTGGTATAGCTGGCGGCGGCTGGGGTATAATTTTCTGACGCTTTCCCTCCTGGTTCACCTTCTCCTGGGCGTGGGGGCGACGTACCTGGTGGTGTCGGTGAACTACCCCAAGAAGAAGACGTTCGCCGGGGCGCCGGCCCCCGGGGGGCAGCACGCGGCGGAGCACAAGGTGTCGATGGCCAAGACGCAGCAGCGTTCCAGCGCGCCGGTGGCGGTCAAGCGGGTGGTCACGACGGCGGCCACCAAGGTCGCCTTGCCCGCGATGCCGGTGGTGGCGCTCGACAGCGCGGTGATGCCCGTGAGCATGAGCGGCATGGGCGGCCAGGGCATCGGGGGAATCGGCACGGGAGGCAACGGCGGCGGGGGTGGGGGCGGGGGCGGCGGGGGTGGCGCTCCGAGCTTCTTCGGCCTGCGCCCGATGGGGAACGGCGTGAGTCCCGGTCTGGTCGGCACGTTCTACGACCTCAAGCAAACCTCGGCGCGTCAACCGACCAACATGACGCCCGAACTCTACGACACGACGGTGACGCAGTTCGTGCAAGGTGGTTTCAACGTCAACCTGCTGGCCAATTTCTACAAGGCGGAGAAGCCCATCTACGCGACCCGCATCTTCACGCCCCACATCCCTGCCGAACTCGGGCCTGCGGCCTTCGGCGTCGCCAAGGAAGTGAAGCCGATGTTGTGGCTGGTGCATTACAAAGGAACGGTCGTGCCGCCGAAGAGCGGGACGTTCCGGTTCGTGGGCATGGGTGACGACGTGCTCATCGTCAGATTCAACAACCACACCGTGCTCGACGCGTGCTGGACCATCGACACGAAGCAGGTGCAGGGTCAGCGAAATTTCCAGTGGAACTGGGTGGCCCCCGAGCGGGGCGCGACGGAAGGCTCGGCCTTCACGGTCGAAGCGGGTGTCACCTACCCGATGGAGGTGGCCATCGGCGAGCAGCCCGGCGGAGGGAGCGCGGCGGTTTTGTTCTTGCAAGAGGAAGGCAAAGCCTACTCGAAGGACATGAAGGGCGCGAACATCCTGCCGTATTTCCGCATGACGGACGACAAGAACCTGCCGCCTGCTCCTCCTCCCCCGCCGGACGGTCAGCCGGGTGGCTACCCCCCGCACACCAGCGATGGCCCGATCTGGGGGGCCACGATGCCCAAGGTGGAGAAGTCGATTTTCAGTCACTAAGCGAGCGGAAGAAGGTTCCGGGGTGGCTGGCGACCTCCGGGCGCCAAGGAGGAGACGCGCGCCCTGCCCACGGCGCCTGGAGGTCGCCCTCCACCTCGGCAGGTCCTGCGCGCTTGGCTCCATCCCTTTGAAAACCGCTGTAGCGTGGCTCGTGCGAGCAAGCGGCCTGCCCCGTCTGGAAGCACGCCCGCGAAAATCGTTGCCTCCGACTCCTTCCGATGCCGTGGCGGCTTGTCACCAGCCCCGTCACTCCGCCCCCGGCAGAAAGCGCGTTTTGGACGCGGAAATACGCTTGCGTTCGGCGGCGGATATTCTTAATTTTGGGCCTTCCCTTTTTTCCTCCCCGTTTCCCGGACCACCCACCTGCTAATCCCTGGTTCTCACTCCTTGACGGAACTCTGGACGCAACGGTCGGCCCGGCGGCGGTCCTCAAAGGCACCCCATGTTTTTTTCCTTCTTTGCGATGCCTGCAACGTCCGGCTCTTTCCGCCGCGTGGCTGCCCCGGTCTGCCTCGCCTTCCTGCTCGCCGCCGCCGGTGCCCGCGGCCAGAACGCGCCGCCGACTGCCGCCGAAAAGGACCCGAGCTTTCTCTTCAACCGCGCCGTCATTGCCTTTGGCGCCGGCGATTACAAGGGGGCCGTCGCCGCGATCACCTCGCTGCTCCAGAACTTGCCCAAGGACCTGAAACCGCCCGACAAGCTCAAACTCGAAGCGGGCCTGGAGCCGATCTATTTCACCCTCGGCGCCGCCCATTTCAACCTGAAGGATTACCCGGAAGCCACCATCGCGCTCAAGGATTACCTCGCTAGGTATCCCAAGGGCGCACGGGTCGCCGACGCGACGTTTTCCCTCGCCCAGGCCAGCTACTTTTCCAAGGAATACACCGAGGCCGCCAAAGCCTTCGCCGCGCTGGAAAACAACCGGGAATACCGCGAGCAGGCGCTCCTGCTCGAAGCGGCCTCCTACAAGGAAGCCGGTGACCTGGACCACGCCATCGGCGCGCTCGAACGCCTGACCGCCAGCGGCATCAGGACGCCTGCCGAGGCGCGGGGAACGCTGCAGCTCGTTCGTTTTTACGCCGAGAAGAAGGAGCCGGAAAAATCGCTCAAGGCCCTGGCGGACGTACAGGCGAACATCGGCCAGCTCGAAAACGTCGTCGAACTCAACAACATCGCGCTCGCGCAGGGCGACGCCTATCTGGCGGCCTCGAAATTCAAGGAAGCGTTGACGTGCTACCGCGCCGTGCATCTCAAGAGCGAGGTCATCGCCATCGAAAAAGACCGCATCGGGGCATTGCAGGAGCGGCTCAAGACCATCCAGACCGCCATGCGCGCCGACCCGAAAAACGCGGCCTCGCTGCTGGTCGCCAACCGGCAGTTGATGGATTCGGTCGCCGAAGACCAGAACCTGCTGGAGAATTTTTCCAAACTGCCGAGCGTGCGTTCCAAGCTGCTCTACCGCATCGGGCGGGCCTTCGCCGGGGCGGCCGACACCTGGAAATCCATCGTGGCGTACAACGACGCTTACGAGATGACCGAGGACCCGGCGGACCGCGAACCGGCGCTCTTTGCGCTGATCACCTCCTATGCGGACGTGAACCAGGCCAAAGACGCCCGGGCGGCCTGCGACGCGTATTTGAAGGAATTTCCCAAGGGCGCGAACGCCTCGACGGTGGGCTACCTGTACGGAGCGACGGCGTTGCAGGAAAACGACGCCCCGGCGGCGGAAAGCTATTTCGGGCGCGTGCTCACCGAGCAGCCCGAGAGCACGTTGCGCGCGGAGATCACCTTTCTGGTCGGCAACGCGCAGTTCACGCAAGGCAAGTACGACGAGGCGGAGGCGAGCTACCGCAAGTACATGACCCAATTCGCGGGCGGCGAGCACTTCGAGGAGTCGCTCTACCGCGTCGCGCTGTGCAGTTTGTTCAACGGCAAATACGAGGAAGCGACCCAGCGCATCAACGATTTCCTGGCGAAGTATCCGCACAGCGAGGTCATCCCCGACGCGAAGTACCGGCTCGCCGTGTGCGCCAAGGCCGCGCAGGACTACCCCAAGGCCATTGCCCAATGCCAGGACTGGCTCAAGACCTATCCGAACGACCAGCAGCAGGGCGAGGTGCTCGCGTTGCTCGGCGACGCGTACATTTCGACGGACCAGCCGGACCAGGCGTTCGACGCCTACCAGCGTTCGTACAAGACGGCGGTCAGCGACGAGGTGCTCAACTATTCCCTCTTCGAAGCGGTGAAAATCCCGCAGAAGCGCAACGAGTGGGACAAGGTGGACGCCATGTTCGAGGAGTTCATCAAGGACCATCCCGACCGGCCGGAAGTCGTGCAGGCGGCGTACTGGATCGGGCGCGCCAAATCCAAGCTCGGCCAGACCGACGAGGCCAAGAAATACGTGGCCGGAGTCGTCAAGCAGTACATCGACGACCCCAACCGCGACGCCGTCGAACAGTTGCTCGACCAACTGGCGACGCTGTGCCTCAAGAAAAAGCCGGTGGCGGTTGCCGGTCCCGCGCCCGCCGTGGCCCCCGAAGGCTCGCCCGGAGCTTCACCGGCAGGTTCGCCCGCCGCCGTGGCTGAGGCGACGCCCGCGACGACCCCGGACCCCGGGATCGAACTCGACCAGCTCCTCGGCACTTCCGAGCAGGACCAGTCTCCCACCGCCCGGGCGCGCGTCCTCTATGCCAAGTCGCAACTCGCCCGCTTGCGCCACCAGCTTCCCGAGGCCGAGCGCAATCTGCTGACCATCGCCGCCACGTTCAAGCCCGAGGTGCTCAGCCCGACGATCCTGGGGCTGGTCGGCGACGTGCTCCTGGCCAAAGGCAAGCCCGACGCCGCCGCGCCGTTCTACCAGAACCTGATGGATTTCCACCACAAGAGCGACGCGGTGGACTTCGCCTACAACGGCCTGGGCGAGATTGCCTTCCAGAAGAAGGAATACCCCAAGGCGCTGGTGCTCTTCACGGATGCCGTCGAGAAGATCGCCGCCTACCGCAAGCTCAAGGAAGTGACGGTCGGCCAGGCGAAGACGCTCCTGGCGCTCGGCAAGTTGCCCGAGGCGAAGAAGATTTTCGAGCAGGTGGCCAGCGTGCGTGAATGGCGCGGGGAGACGACGGCCTTCTGCATCTATTCCGTCGGCCAGATCGAGGCGCAGCAGAGCCATTGGGCCGAGGCGAACGCATATTACCAGCGGGTGTTCGTGGGCTACCAGAAATTCCTGCCCTGGGTGGCCAAGGCGTACATCGGCAGCGCGGAAAGCCTGGAAAAACTCGGCAAAACGCAGGACGCCATCAAGACCTACCAGGAAATGGTGCGCAACGAGAAGCTGACCGATTTCCCCGAAGCGGCGCAGGCGCGGGAGCGGTTGTCTGCCTTGGGCGCGTCCTGAACGGCCCGGCCCGTCTCCCCATGAAATTTCACCTTTCCCTCTTTTTGACCGCCGGGCTGCTGCTGGCCGCTACGGACCACGGTCGGGCGCAGCAACCTGCTTCGGCTTCCAACCAGCAGGCGCCGGTGCCCGCCGCGCCGGTGATCACGATTTACACCCGGGATGGCCGCAACGTCACGACGACGGGCGTGCGCATGGCGGGCACCGCGCTCATGGTGAAGATCAGGCTCGATAACGGCACCGAAGGCGAGGCCGGTTACGAATTGGCCAACGTCTCCCGGGTCGAATTTCCAGACCCGGGCCAGTTGAAGATCGCGTCCGACCTGCTCACGCAAGGCCGGGCGGAAGAGGCGCTCAAGCAACTCGCTCCGGCGCTGGCGTACTACGCGCCGTTCCGGGACCTGTCGGGCAGTTGGTGGTCGGCCCTGGCCCTGCTGCAACTCGATGCCCTCAACCGCCTGGGGCGGGACCGCGAGGCGGATGCCGCCGCCGCCGAACTCGCCAGGCTCCCCGGAGCCCCCGCCGACGTGCAGCGCGCCGTGAAAATCCGCCAGGGTGTCAGCCTGGAGCGCAGCGGCAAGCACCAGGAGGCGTTGGCTATCCTCGAACCCATCGCCAAGGATGAAACCGCCCGGCCGGAAACCTTGCCGGAAGCCTGGTTGAGCATGGGCGCGGCGAACCTCGCGCTGGGCCGCAACAAGCTCGCGCTGCTTGCTTATTTACACGTGCCGGTCTACGTGCCGAGGCGCGCTCTGGCTATGGCTCCCGCCATGCTGGGCAGCGCCATCGCCTACGGGCGGCTCAACGACAACCCCCGCGCCAGGGAAACCCTGGAGCAACTCGTCGCCGCTTATCCCAACTCGCGCGAGGCGGCGGAAGCGAAGGACCGTTTGCGCGCCCTCAACGTCGCCGCTGCGAAAGCGAAGCAGAACAGTTGAACCCTTTCTATTTATAGGCATCTTCACCTTGCGTTCCATCCCGTCACCCATGAAACAAAAACTTGCCCTCTTCGGCTGCTTGGCCTTCGCCGCGCTCCTGTTTTCCGCCGCCGCCGTGCAGGCGCAGACCCCGGCCCCCGCCGGCAGTCCCGCCCCCGCCAAGCAGGAAAAAAATCTCCTCCAGCAGATCATCGAAGGCGGCTGGGTCATGTTTCCCATCGCCGCGTGTTCGATCCTGACGGTCTACCTCATCGGCGAGGGCGTCACGCGCACCAACCCGAGCAAACTCGCCCCGGCGGAGCAGGGCGACACGGTGAAGAACCTCTTTCGCCACGGCGATTACGTCGGCGCGTACAATTATTGTAAAGCCAACCCCTCGCCCATGACCAACGTCGTGCGCATCGGCGTCAGCTACCTGGGCGACGGCCAGAAGATGACAGAGACCGCCATGAGCGAGGAACTGGCCAAGGAAAACTCGCACCTCCAGACCCGGCTGAGCTACCTGTCGGTCATCGGGGTTTGCACGCCCATGATCGGGTTGCTCGGCACGGTCACGGGCATGATGAGCGCGTTCTCGACCCTCGGCCAGTCCGGCATCGGTGATCCGAGCAAGCTGGCGGGCGCCATCGGCGAGGTGCTCATCGCCACGGCCTCGGGCCTGTTCATCGCCATCCCGGCGTTCGGCTTCTTCTACTACCTGCGCAACCGCGCGGCGAGCGGCCTGCACGTCATCGAGGACACCGTGAATTCGCTCTTCCGCAAGATGCCCTACGAGATGTTGCACAACGTCCACATCGGCGACGACGAGATCTTCGCCGCCGCGCCGAACTGGCTGCACGCCGAACCGGTGGCTGAACCCGGGCACACGCCCTCGACGGTGCGCGTGCCGGGCGGACTGGACACGCAGACCATCGCCGCCCAGGCCCCGGCGGCCTGAGTGGGGCGGGCGGCAACTCCATCACAAGAAGGACCTTTGATTTATGGCAGGAGGCGGCGGCGGAGGAGAAGGCGAACCGGAGTTTCAGGTCGCACCCATGGTGGACGTGCTGCTGACAATTCTGATTTTTTTCATGACGATCACCAGCGCGCAGGTGCTCAAGGTGGACAAGACCATCGTGCTGCCCGTCGCGGCGAACGCCATGAAGAAGGATGACGCGCGCTCGGAGGCGGTCATCAACGTGCGCTGGAACGACGCGAAACAGACGGCGGAATACAAGTTCGATGACCAGTCCTACCCGCATCCCGAAGACCTGGTGCCGATCCTCAAGCAGCGCGCGGCGAGCAACGCGAAGTACCGCGCCGTGATCCGGGGCGACCGCAACGCGACGGCGGACGCGATTGCGCGGGTGATGAACATCTGCGGCAACGCGGGGATTGCGGACGTGTCGTTCTCGACGGTCAACAAGGAATAGGGATTTGCGATGCGGCTGAAACAAAATTCCAGCGACGGGAACGTGGGGTTCCAGATCGCGCCGATGATCGACGTGGTGTTCGTGATCATGTTGTTCTTCATGGTGATGGCGGGCGCGGTGAAGGTGGAGAACGAACTCAACACGACGCTGCCCGGCTCGGCGGAAACGTCCAACTCGACGGATTTCGCGGACGAGCAGATCATCACGATTGCGGAGAACGGGCAGGTGGCGCTCAACGACGAGGAACTCGATGCTCCCAACGATCCGTCGATGCCGAAGTTGATGGGCACGTTGATGCGCCTCAAGCAGAGCAGCGATGCGGCGAAAAGTCTTCTGACGGTGACGATTGCCAGTGAGCCGAAGGCGAAGTATGGCCGGGCGATTGACGTGCTCAACGCGCTGGCGGCGGCGAAGGTGGACAACGTCACGTTTACCACCAGCGAAGAGGAATAGCCTGCCAAAGAGCGTCGGCGTTGGCGGCCGATTTACGGTCTGGCGGCGCGGCAGGGGGTAATTCGGGGGACGGATACCCCGGAAAGACAGACCGCCCCCGAAGCCGTCAAAACCACCGCTGCCGCTCCGCCCGGAGCATTGTTACTTGGTCGCGCCAGACGCTTTCGCCTTCAAACGCTCCCAGGCGTCGCGTGTCGCGGCTTTCGCCTTCTCCCATTCGAGACGCGAACCCCCGCGGGCCTGCGTGTAGTCCTGCTGCAAGCTCGGTTCGACCTCGTGGTAGTCCCGGTCTTCCACCCCGTAGCGGCCAAAGCCTTCGTAACCTACCCGGTAGGCAGGCGCATAGTCCGCGTACTCGTAGTCGTTCTCGAAATAGGAAGTGTGACGATAATGAGCCTGCCAATGGGCGTCTTCCTCCGTCGGATTGATCGACTCGGCGACCCCCTTCCCGGCGTAGGCTCCGCCCACCGCTCCGGCGATGCCGCCGATCACCGCGCCGACCGGCCCGCCAATGGCTCCGACAGCCAGGCCAGCCGCACCCGCGCCGAGCGCCCCGACCCCGGTGCCCACGGGATGCGATCCCGGCTCACCCGTGATAGGGTCGTGGTTCGCGCTCTTGGCCGCCGTCGTGGCCGGGTCATGCGCTGTGGTACCGGCGGCCAGCGTGCTGCCACCCGTGCCGACCGCCGCCTCGCTGGCGTCGCCCAACGAATCCTCGGCGACCGGCGTGGTGGTCCCCGTCGAGCCGTAGAGATTGGTCGTGCCGTAGGAACCGGCGGTCGCGGCGGTCAGCGGGGCGGTGGTGCCGGACGAATCGCCGGGCACGAGGTCGTTGAGCGCCTTGCCGACCGCGCTGCCCTTGTCGATCTCGCCGCCGGAAACCGCGTCGTTGACGAGCGAGCGCGTGGTCCGCCGCCAGCGGGCCGCATCGTCGCCGCCGACCGGAGCGGGCGGGGTGCCGGTCGGGTCCACCGGCGGGGTGGCGACGGCGGTTTCGATGCTCGGCCCCGTGCGGTCCAGGCCGTAATATTGGTAGATGTTCGCTTCCTCGGCCTCGGAGATTTCGGAGTCCGCCGAGATGGACGGCGCTTCCTTGATGAACATCGCCGTGTAGGGCAGGCGCACCACGTTTTCCGACTCGTCCAGCTCCGCTTTCTCGGCGGGCACGACGTGGTTGTGGCCGAAGAGCCAGCCGGTTTTCACGCCGAGGAATTCCACCGCGCCGGTGTCCGGCTCCGACCACAGGCTGTGCAGGCTGCCGATCTCGTCGCCGTTTTGATCGACCACCTGGTAGTCGATGAGTTGTTCGAGGGAATCTCCCGTCAGGTTTTTCAAGGATTTCATAGGGGGCGTCTTTTGTTACCATAAGAGACGCGGCCCGCCGGGCGGATGGACGTGTAAGACCCGCCGGGACGGTGGGAAGTCTCCCCGGAAGGGTCCGCAGATGACGCAGATTTCCGCAGATGATGGAGGAGATCGGGAAGACAGAGATTTTTCTGTCTCTGCCAATCTGCGGAAATCTGCGCAATCTGCGGACCCTTCTGAATTCCAACGCCCATCAATTCCGCAGCGGCTTGCCCGTCTTGAGCATGTGGCGGATTCGCTCGTGCGTCTGCGCCTTCGCGCAAAGCTCCACGAACACCTCGCGCTCCAACGCCAGCAGCCGCGTTTCCGGCACTACCCCGGCGAGGGTCCCCGGTCCGCCGCCGGTCAGAATCCGCGCCAGCGCCCCGGCCATCTCCACGTCGTAATCGCTCCACTCCCCCGCCGCGCGATGTTGAGCGGCGGTTTGCATCAGCCGCTCGTAGCCGGTTTCCCCCAGGACCGCGACCTGGCGCGGCACCGGCAATTCGTAGCCTGCCGCGGCGAGGGCCAGCAGCTTGTCCTTCGCGTCGCCGAGCAGCCGCCGTTTGTTCATCGTGATCCCGTCGCTCTCGCGCAGAAATCCCAGCCGCCGCGCTTCCAACGCCGAACCCGTGACGCGGCCCGAGGTGATCAACTCAAAAACGCTCTCGACCGCCGGGAACGGATCGTCGCCCGGCGCCAAACGGGCGTTGGCGCGCACCAGCATTTCGGTGGCCCCGCCCGCCGAGGGCATCAGCCCCACCTTCCACTCCACCAGCCCGGTCGCCAGTTCCGCGTCCGCCTGCACGGCGTCGCTGTAGAGCATGGTCTCGCAGCCCCCGCCCAGCGTCATGCCGAACGGCGCGGCCACCACCGGGAACGGCGCGGCCCGCAGACTGGTCGTCATCTTTTGGAACCCTCTGATCATCGCCTCGACCGCCGCCGCGTTGCCCGCTTCGGCGTCGGCCAGCAGCGCCGCCAGGTCCGCTCCCGCCGAGAACCACCGCCCCTGGTTGCCGATCACCAACCCCGCGAACCCGCCGGGCACGATCTCCCGGATCGCCGTGCTGACCGCCGCGAAGGCGTCCGTGCCCAGCGCGTTGGCCTTGCTGGTCCATTCCAGCAGCAACGCGCCGCCGCCCAGATCGACCAGACTCGCCCCCGGCCACGCGCGCACCGTCTTCCCGGCGTCGCGCTTCCAGTCCTTGAGGAGGATGATCCCGGGTTCCGCTTCGCCCGCCGCTTCCGCCGGGTAGAATGGCCGGTCTTCCTGCAACAACGGCGGCACCGTCAGTCCCAGGCGCTCGAACCCGGCGCGCACGAACGCCAGCCCCAGCGCGTCGATCAGGCGGAACGGCCCCAGTTCCCAGCCGAAGCCCCATTCGAGCGCGTGGTCGATGTCCGCGACGGTGTTCGCCACCTCCGGGAAGCGCGCGGCGGCGAAACGCAGCATTTCAAAAATCGTGTGCCGCGAAAACTCGCCCGCCGGGGTGTCCAGCAACAGCAGCGCGCGGGTCCGCTCGGCGGCGGATTTCATTTTGCCGATCTCGGCGAGTTCGGGCAGGCGGGCGGTACGTTCCTCGTATTCCAGCGTGGAGAGATTCAACGCGAGGATCGTCGAGGATCCGGCGTCGTTCTTGACGCGCCGGTAATAGCCGCGCCCGGATTTTTCGCCCCGGTCGCCCCGGTCGAGCAGCGCTTGCAGCGAACGCGGCAGCGAGAAATCCTCGCGTCCGCCGAGCGCTTGGGTCAAGTCGGCGGAGATGAACGCCAGCACGTCCAGCCCGACCGTGTCCGCCAGCCGCAACGTGCCGCTTCTGGGCCGTCCGAGCAACGGGCCGGTGAGCGCATCGACGACCTCCGGCGTGAGACCGAATTGCTCCATGGCGCGCGCCGTCTGCAACAGGGAATAAATCCCCACCCGGTTGCCGATGAACCCGGGCACGTCGTTGGCGATGACGATGCCCTTGCCCAACACCCGGTCCCCGAACGCACGCACCGCGGCGAGCACCTCGGGCGCGGTGTCCGGGGTCGGGATCAACTCCAGCAGATAGAGATACCTCGGTGGGTTGTAGAAATGCGCGCCCAGAAACCGCCGCCGGAAGGACTCGGAGCGGCCCGCGCTCTGCACACTCATGGGGATGCCGCTCGAATTGCTGCTGAAGATGGTGTGTGGCCCGGCGACCGCTTCGACCTGGGCCCAGAGTCGCCGCTTGGCGTCGGGTTTTTCGACGATGGCCTCGATGATCCAGTCCACGTCGGCGAGCCGCGCCAGGTTGTCCTCCGTGTTGCCCAGGGTGAGCAGCCCGCTCATGCGCTCGGAATGGTCCATGAACGCGGGCGGACGCACCTTGAACGCGCGTTCCAGCCCGGCCTTGACGATGGCGTCACGCGCGGCGAAATCCTTGCCGCCCGTGGCCGGGATGTCCAGCAGGACGGTGGGAATCCCGGCGTTGGTCAGGTGCGCGGCGATGGCTGCGCCCATAGTGCCCGCGCCGATGACGGCGGCCCGGCGGATGGTGGGTGGAACCGCGGGAACAGCTTCGGAAGACATCCCCTCTACTCTGCCCGGGACCGGGAAAGAACACAAGTCTCGGGGAAAAGGCTGGAGGCAGCGGGAAAGGTCCCCTGCTGGTTTCTGCCCTCTGCCCTCTGCCTTCGATTTTTCTTCTCACGCCTTCACCATGAATCCCAGCTCCGCGAAACACCCCCAGAGCCGGTGTCCGGTTTCCTCGGGGATGGCGATGCCGCCCTCGTCGTGCCGGTACGTTTTCGAGACGAAATCGGTGAACGCCGCGTTCATGTTCACGTCGTGCGACACCAGCAACCCGCCGGACCGCAGCCGGGGCCAGAACTGCGCGAACTCCAGCGTCATGTGGTCGTAGCGGTGCGTGCTGTCGTGCAGGAACATGTCGATCTCACCGGGAATCCGCTCGTCCTTCAGCAAATCCTCGACCGCCCCTTGCAGCGGCACATACGGCCCCTTGATCTCCTCCGGGATGATGGACCCGGGCACGATTTTCCGGGAGCGTTCGATGCTGTAAAGCTTGCCGTCCGCGATCCCGGCATCGTGCATCGCCTTCAGGATGAACGACGACGCCATGCCCAGGTTGCCGCCGCTTTCCACGATGACGCGCGGCTTGTATTGGCTCACCAGCGCGTAGAGCATCGCGCGGCCAATCGGCCCCATCAGGCTCTTGGTCCCTGCGGCCTGTTCACGCTCGCTCATCAGCGCGTTGAACTCGCCGTGGCGCGCCTCGACGAGCACCCTGGCGATGTTGAAGTACCCGCGCCGTACTTTGGTCTCACCTAGCTGCTCGGTCATGTATCGGTGACTTGGTAGAAAGTGATTTGGTAATCTTCCAAATGCTGTTGTGGTGATTCGTTGAAGACAACGTTGAAGCGGCGGTTCGGAAATTGCCAAGCCAACTTCGCTTCATAAACTTCACGCAGAGTGCGCCCGAGGTAGAGCAATCGTTCGCGGTTAATGTCCTCGCAGCCGAGGAACTGCACACTGTCTAGATGAAGGTGGTTCATGACCGCCTCCACATTCCATCTTTCAATGCCGGAACCCATTGCGAAACTTTCGAGAGATTCCGTGGAGAAACCTTCGCGCAATACGTATCCCTCATACTCGACGAAACGCGGCCAGAAAACAGTGCTATAGCCGATAGCCAGTCGGAAGTTGCCTGTACAAGCAACCCAGCCATCTATCTCGATGCCCGCGCCATTGTTCCAGTCGCGCATCTCCGGGATGAGCGCATCGAAATCTGTCATGGCGTTGGCACCTCCTAGTGCCCTGCTCAAACTTCTCTTATAAATCTTGGCACTTCCGACTGCGCAGTTAAGCCCGCTGCTTGTTCTTCAACTCCAGTTTGCGGTAGAGCGTCGCCATGCTGATGCCCAGCATGCTCGCCGTCTTCTCGCGCGAACCGTTGTTGTGCCGCAAGGTCTGCTCGATGTAGGCGCGTTCCTCGTTGGCGATGAACTCTTCCAGGCGCAGCCCGATGGGCATTTCGATGATGTTGTTCTCCCCGCCCACGCCACCGGCGCGGCCCTGCACATGCGGGGGCATGTCCGCCGCCTTGATCACGTTTTCATCGCACAACGCGCACGCCCGCTCGATGGAATTTTCCAACTCGCGCACGTTGCCCGGCCAGGCGTACCGGCCCAGAAGCTCCAGCGCGTCGGCGTCGATCTTCTTGACCTCCGTGCTCGTCTGCGCGGCGTTCTTGGCCAGGAAATAGTTGACCAAAAGGGGGATGTCTTCCGTGCGCTCCCGCAGGCTCGGCAGGTCAATCGGGATCACCGCCAGCCGGTAGAACAAATCCTCGCGGAACGACCCGTTGCGCATTTTCGCCTGCAATTGCTCGTTCGATGCCGCCACCACGCGCACGTTGATCGGCACGGTCTTCGTGTCGCCCACGCGCCGGATGTGGCGCTCCTGCAACACGCGCAACAGCTTCGTCTGCAACGACAAAGCCATCGAGTTCACCTCGTCCAGAAAAATGGTGCCGCCCTCGGCTTCCTCGAACAAACCGATCTTGTCCTGGAACGCCCCGGTGAACGCGCCCTTCTTGTGGCCGAAAAGCTCGGATTCCAACAGGTTTTCGGGCAACGCCGAACAGTTCACCGCCACGAACGGCGCGTTCTGACGCTTGGAATTGAAGTGCAGCGCGCGCGCCACCAGTTCCTTGCCCGTGCCGCTCTCGCCCTGGATGAGGATCGTGCTGTCCGTGTCCGCCACCTTGTTGATGAGGTTGTACACCTCCGACATCGCCCGGCTCGTGCCCACGATGTTCTCGAAACGGTAGCGGTTCTTGACCTCCTTCTTGAGGTACACGTTTTCCCGCACCGCCGACTGGTAATCCAGCGCGCGCTGCACGGTAAATTTCAACTCGTCGATCTTGAACGGCTTGGTGATGAAATCGTAGGCCCCGAGCTTCATCGCCTCGACGGCTTTCTCAACGGACGCATACGCCGTGATGAGAATCACCGCCGTCTGCGGCAGGGTGCGGCGACATTCCTGCAACACGTCGAAGCCCGTCACCTTTTCCATCTTGATGTCCGCGATGACCACCTGCGGATTGATCCCCGGCAACTCTTCCAAGGCGCGTTCGGCGGAGTTGAACGGGGAGACCTGATGCCCGTTTTCACGGCACAGCGTGGAGATGACTTCCACCATTGCTGGTTCGTCGTCGATGATAACAATTTTAGCCATTTGGAAAGGGGAAATCGAGGGTTGCGAATCAACCGAATACCGCTGCGTCTCTTTCGGTATAATCGCAAAACTGAGAATTGGCTACAATAAAATTCTCCTTTTCGATTATTTCCAGTGTGAGTGGGTGTCAAATGACCCGGCCATGAACCATGGACCAGACCGCCGGGGAGTGTGACGCGAGCAGTTCGGCATGGATGCTGCGGTTCTCGACGGCGGGGCAGCGCAGGGCGGTCAGGTCGGCCCAGGCCCCGGGCCGGATGCTGCCCAGGCGGTCGGACAGACCTAGGGCGCGGGCGGGGTTGAGCGTGATCATCCCGAAGAGTTCCGCCGGGTCCAATGCCGGGCTGGTGGCAGCCATAACGCGCAGCTCATCGAGCAGATTATACGAGCCGTCGCTCGCCTGGCTGTCGGTGCCGACGCACAGGTTGACCGGCAGCGCGCGCAGCCGTTCGAGCGGAAACCGCCGGTGCCCGAAATACCGGTGGCTCAGCGGGCAATGGACCACCGTCATCCCGGCCAGCGGCCCGCCCGGCGCGACCAGCGGGAAATCGTCGGGTTCCCACTCGTTGAGATGCACGGCGAGGCACTCCGGCCCGAGGCACCCGGCGGCGGCGAGCGTCCACAGGGCGGAGCGTCCGTGGCCGCAGTCGTCCATGGGGCGACCGATCCCGGCCAGGAAATCGTGCAGCGGCCCGCGCCCCCGGACGAACATCGCCTGCTCGTCCGCGGATTCGCCGAGGTGCGTGGACCAGGGCATGGCGTTGGCGAGGGCGCACTGGCGGGCGAGCCGGTACAGGTCGGCGGAGGCCGTGTAAGGCGCGTGCGGACTCAGGCCCGTGCCGCCCAGCCAATCCGTCGGCGCGTGCCCCCGCGCCGCCTGCTGGAAAAAGAGCAGCGCCCCGGCGACGAGTTCCTCCGTGGGGATGGCCCGGCGCACGTCGATCATCTCGTAGAACCACCACGTCCGCAGCGGCGGCGCGGGCATCTTCCACATCAACTCCGGGAAGGACTCGATGTTGAGAATCGTGGTGGTGCCCCAGCGCGCCTGTTCGCGGAAGCCCCGGGCGATGGCGGCGAGGTAGTCGTCGGCGTCCATCGTGCGCTTGATGGCGTTGATGCGCCCGACCCATTCGGCGAAGTTTCTCGGCGGCAGGATGGCGTGGCGCAAGCTCGAATAATCCAAGTGGCAATGGGCGTTGATCAACCCCGGCAGCAGCGCGACCTCGCCGAGATCCGTGGCGTCGTCGGCGGGGAATTCGCGCCGCACGTCGGCCCAGCGTCCGGCGGCGACGATGGTCTCGCCCCGCACGGCGACCGCGCCGTCCTCGACGGGCGGCGAGGACATGGGAACCAGGTGCCGGGCGCGGTAGATCATGCCAGTCCGGGCAGCGAGAAATGGGGATTTTCGATGATCCCGAAGACGTTGCCAAACGGGTCGAGCACCGTGCCGACCTTGATCCCGCCGCCCACTTCGCGCACGGCCTGGTGTTCGGTCGCGCCGAGCGTGACCAGCCGCGCGTGGGCGGTCCCGGCGTCGGCGACGCCCCAGTAGGCCGTGGCACCGCCCGCGCCGGTGGGTCCGCTGGCGGGATCGGGGTCGAGGCCGAGTTCAAACCCGCCGACGCTGAAGCCGACGTAGAAAGGCTCGTTGAAGTACGGTTCGATCCCGAGGGCCTCAGTGTACCAGGTTTTTGCCCGGGCGAGGTCGGGCACGTGGTAGATGGCGGTGCGCAGGCCGAGGAAGAACTTGGACGCGGGTTGGCTGGGTAGGTTTTCCATCGGTTTCGAAGATGCGGCCGGCGGGAAAATAAGGCGACTCCTTTTCCCCGGGCGGACGCCTGAACGGAGTTCGGCTCAAAGATGCTCACCCGCCAGCACGTCCATCGGCTTCAGGACCAGCGGAAAAGGCTCCAGCGGCATCGGGTCGTCATGGGCCAGAAAGCGGGCGCACACCGCAAAAAAGTCGGGCGTCGTTTGCACCCGCCGGATGGCGTGCAAAAACTCCCCCGTGCCCTCGACGCCCAACCCCAGAAAATTCATGTAACGCTTCATCTTCTGGACGGGGGCCGGTCCCTGCATCCCGGGGGTGCAAACCGCGTCGTAGAGCGTCTGGACGTAGGCCAGCACCTCGCGTCCCCGGGGCAGGGGAGGGGCTGCCTCGCCCCGCAGCAACCGCCGCGTCTGCTCGAAAATCCACGGGTTGCGAATCGCCCCGCGCCCGATCATCAACCCCCGCGCGCCGGTCTGGCGCAGCACCCCGGCGGCCTTGCGCGCGGAGTAGACGTTGCCGTTCGCTAGCACGGGGCAGGGCAGCGCCGCCACCGCCCGGGCGATGGCCGCGTAATCCACCTCGCTGCGATACCCTCCGGCGACCGTTCGCCCGTGTACGGTGAGCAGGTCGATCCCGTGCCGCGCGAAAATCGGCAGCAATTCCTCGAAAACCCCGGCGTCCGCGAACCCCAGGCGCGTCTTCACCGTGAACGGAATCTCCAGCGCGTCGCGCAATGCCCCCAGGATGGCGTCCACCTTCTTCGGCTCGCGCAGCAGCCCGCCCCCGGCGCACTTCCGGTACACCACCGGCGCGGGGCAGCCCAGGTTCAGGTCCACGGCGGCGACCGCGTGCCGCTGCAACTCCCGGGCGGTGCGCACCAGGTGCGGGATGTCGTTGCCGATCATCTGCGCGATCACGGGCCTGCCCGTGGGGTTTTCCGTGATCGAAGCCAGGATGTGCCGGTCCAGCCGCGACGTGGCGTACACGCGGAAATACTCGGTGAAATAAACGTCCGCCCCGCCGTAAGCGGTCATCAGCCGCCAAAAGGGCAGATCCGTCACCTCCTGCATCGGCGCAAGCGCCAGCACGGGGCCGGGCTGTTGCAGCAGTTGGTTGAAAGCGGTGCGGCCGTCCACGCGCGACTCTAAGTCAAAAGCGGCGCGTCGGCAGGCGAATTCCGCTTCCCCTGGCCCCCGGTCTTTTTCTACGCTGAGCGGATGAAAAACGCGCTCCCCTCCCTGGCGATTCTGGCGCTGGGTTTCCTCGTGGTGGCCGGGGCGCAGTCGCCGCCGTCTACCGTGGCCCCGGCGGTGCCCGCGCCGCTTTCGGCTTCGGACGCCCCGGCGACCCTCATCCGCACCGAACTCTATTTCGGGCGCGTTTCCCCGGTCGATTGGGACGGTTTCCTCGCCGAGGTCGTCACGCCGCGTTTCCCCGACGGCCTGACGTGGTACGACACCCACGGCCAGTGGCAGAACCCCTCGGGCATTGTCACCAGGGAGGATTCCTGCGTGCTGATCCTCCTGCACGCGCCCACGCCGGAGAAAGACCGCTCCGTGCAGGAGATCCGCGCCGAGTACAAGACCCGTTTCCGGCAGCAGTCCGTCCTGCGCGCGGACCAAGCGGTCACCGCGTCGTTCTAAAGCGCGCTCCGTGACGCAAAAAATCGAGATTGACCCGCCGCCCCGCCGTCTTGGCGCCGAATGAGGGAGGTGATGTCCAAACGTGCCCGCAGCCCCAAGAATAACGACAAGGCCAGCCCGGCCCGCGCCCGGGCGTTGCACGTCCTCGTGGTCGAAAACCATTCCGACACGCGCCAGGGGGTCAAGGCGTTCCTCAAGGCGCTCGGTTACCGGGCCTCTTTCGCGGAGGACAAGTCGGGGGCCCTCGCCCTCGCCGGACAGGAAACCTTCGACCTGCTCCTGAGCGACATTTCCCTGCCCGACGGCAACGGTTGGGAACTGTTGCAAGCCCTCGATGCGCAGGGTCGCCGGCCCGCGCACGCCATCGCCATGAGCGGCCTGGGCGACCTCGCCGACCAGACCCGGAGCCGCGAAGCCGGTTTCGAGCTGCACCTGGTCAAACCGTTCCGCCCGCAGGAACTGGAACAGGCTTTGCGCCAGGCGGCGGCCTCTCCGCCCCGGGAGCAGCCCCCGGCCTCCGCCCCGCCTGCCAACGCCCTGCGCAAACGGCTGCACGACGGCCTCTGTCAGCACCTCGCCGCCGCCGCCTTGCTGCAAGGCGCGCTTGCCAACACCCTGGAAGCCCTGGCAAAAACCCCCGCTGTCCCGGCAGCCCGGCTCGAGGATGCCGCGCTGGAATCCCGGCAGATCAGCCGGTTGATCGACGAGGCGTTGGAAGAAACGCTCTCGCTATTGCGCGACGCGGCCTGACTCCTCCCCACGGAGCAGGCCCGCCATCCTGCCTTCCAGCGGCCGGAGCGCGTCCCGGCTCTCGCGTTCCATCTGCCGGTATAATCCGAGCGCCGTCTCGCCGGTGGGGGTCAGCCGCGCGTGGCCGCCTGCCTTGCCGCCGCGTTTGACCTCGAGCAGCGGCTCCCGGAAACACCGGTTCATGCTCTGGATGAGCTTCCAAGCCTTCATGTACGACATCCCCATGTCTCGCGCCGCCTGCGCGATGGACGCCGTCTCGCCGATGCGCGTCAGCAGTTCCGCCCGGCCCGGCCCCAGCGCGGCCTCGTCCCCCCGGTAGACGCGCAGGCGCAGTTGCACCGGGGTCGGGTCGGGTCGGGTCGGGGCCATCTCCCCAAGAGGCCCCGGGCGCGGCGGCATTGCAAGGCGAAGATGCGGCGGGAACGCAGCCGTCCGCGCGAACCCCGGGCATCCCCTGCGGGCAACCCGCCGTTTCGGGCAGGCGCTTGCTCCATCGCGGCAGGCTCGGCCAGCGTGCGCCGGTTTTCCTGCCGCCGGGGCTGGGCCGGGTCAGCACGCGGACAGGGCCGCTTCCAAATCCGCGACCCGGGTCGGCTTGCTGATGTAGCCGTCCATGCCCGCTTCCAGGCACTTTTCCCGGTCGCCCTGCATGGCGTTGGCCGTCATGGCGATGATCCGGGTGCGGTGGCCGTTGGTCTCGCGCTGGCGGATCGCCGCCGTGGCCGCATAGCCGTCCATCTCGGGCATCTGGCAGTCCATCAGCACGATGTCGTAGGGGGTTCGCTCCAGCGCGGCGAGCACTTCCAGCCCGTTGCCCACGGAGTCCGCCGAGTAACCGAGCTTGCGTAACTGGCCGAGCGCCACGCGCAGGTTCACCGCGTTGTCCTCGGCCACCAGGATGCGCTGGCGGCCCGTGGTCTTTTGCGGCGCCGGGGTCTCGCCGGGGCTGGCCGGGTGATCCGTGCCCGCCGGTTCCGGCCGCAGGACCCGGTCGAGGTTGTTCAGGAGCATCGTCGTCCGCACGGGTTTGAACTGGCTCCGGGCGATGCCCGCCGCCGCCAGCGTTTCCGCCGGGACCGTCCGGCCAAACGGCGTCAGCAGGATCAGCCGGGTCGCGGCGACAACCGGATCGGCTTTGATGGCGCGCGCCAACTCCAGGCCATCCATCCCGGGCATCTGCTGATCCACGACCGCCACGGCGTAGGGCGCGTTGGCCGCCGCCGCCTGCCGCAACGCCGCCAGGGCCTCCTCCCCGCCCGCCGCCCCGTCGGCGGACAGTTGCCGCCGCAAGAACCCACGGCTCGCCGCGTTGTCATCGACCACGAGCGCCTTGACGCCCGCCCGGTCGGCGCGTCCGCTGGCCTTTTCCGGCGCGTCCGCCTGTTTCGCCATCCGCACCGTGAACCAGAACGTCGAACCCTTGCCCGCCTCGCTGTCCACGCCGATCTGCCCGCCCATCCGCTCGACGAGCTGACGGCAGATGGCCAGCCCCAGGCCCGTGCCGCCGAACTGCCGCGTGGTCGAGCTGTCCGCCTGCACGAACGCTTCAAACAGCCGCGCCTGCGCTTCCGGCGGAATCCCGATCCCCGTGTCCGCGATCTCGAAGCGCAGCAGCGTGTCCCCGGCGGATTCCTCCCCGCGCCGGACCCGCAGCGACACCTCGCCCTGCCGGGTGAACTTGATCCCGTTGCCGAGCAGGTTGGTCAACACCTGGCGCAAGCGGCCCGGGTCGCCGTGCAGGCGCGGCGTCACGTCCGGGTCCACGCCGCCGAGCAGTTCGATCCCCTTGGCCTGCGCGCCTTCCGCGAGCAGTTCCAGCGTGCTGTGGACCGTGTCCTGGAGGTCGAAATCGATCTCCTCGAGCACGAGTTTCCCCGCCTCGATCTTCGAGAAATCGAGGATGTCGTTGATGAGCGTCAGCAGCGCGTGCGCGCTCTCGCGGACGGCCTCGCCGTAGTCGCGTTGCTGGGCGGTGAGCGGGGTGTCGAGCAACAGGCCCGTCATGCCGATGACGCCGTTCATGGGCGTGCGGATTTCGTGGCTCATGTTGGCCAGGAACACGCTTTTCGCGCGGGTCGCTTCCTCGGCGATTTCCTTGGCCCGCAGCAGTTCGGCTTCCGCCCGGGTGCGCGCGGTGATGTCCAGGGCCACGATGCCCAGCCACGCCTTGCCGCTGGCCTGCTGGATGGGAAACTTCAGGGTCAGCCAGTCGATGGGGATGCCGTGGCGGCCCGGGACGGTTTCGGTGATCTCGATCAGGCGGTTTTCGTCCAGCGCGCGGCGGTCGTCCGCCGTCACCCGCGCGGCCAGCTCCGCCGGGAGCCAGTCTTCGTTGCGCTTGCCGATCACGTCGGCGGCCAGCGCGCCGAAAGCTTCTTCGAGACGATGGTTGACGAACATCCACCGGCATTCGGCGTCCTTGATGGCGACCACGGCGGGGGTGTGCGCCATGAAGGATTTGAAACGCGCCTCGGACTCCTGCAAGGCCGCCTGGGCGCAGCATCGCTTGGCGAACTGGTCGATCAGGCTGGCGAGCGTGTTCATCGTCCGGGTCAGCGATGCGTCCGGCGGCAGGGTTTCCGCGCTGAAAAACACCATCGCGCCGGTGAATTTGCCCTCCTCGCAGTCGCGGATCGGGAAGGCGTAGGCGCGTTGCAAACCGGCTTCCCGGGCGAGCGCGGTCCTCAGGAAACCATCGTCCTTGAGGATGTTTTCCATCCACACCGGCGTGTCGCCGGACAACATCCGGCCCGGCAGCCCGTGGACGGCGGCAAAGCGGAAAGCGCGGCTTTCCTGGACGAAGCGTTGCAGCCGCCGCGACTTTTCGGTGGCGACCGCCGCCGTTGCAAACCAACTGCCGGTCAGGCGCATGACCCCTGCGTCCGCGTCCAGGGTCCACGATTCGCCGACCTCCCAGGGGAGATGCGTGCAGATGGCTTCCAACAGGCGCGGCGTCGCTTCTTCGAGCGTGAGGTTTTCGGCGGCCACTTCGGCCACGGCGTGCTCGGCCTGGAGATGCTGCTGGGCGCGCCGCCGTTCCGCGATTTCCGCCGCGAGGTTCGCGTTAGTTTTGGCCAGGGCGCCTCCGAGCGTTTGGCGGTGTCGCAGTTCGCGGCGGGTGAGGACGAATCCGGTGATGAGCAATCCTGAACAAAGCCCCAGCGACGCCAGAAACGCGGTTTCCGCGTTCTGCAATCCAGCGGCCCGCGCCGCCGTCCGCCCGCGCAGGAGCGCCTGCTCGGCGTTGATCATTTCCTGCCCGACGGCGATGAGTTTTAGCATGGCCTCGCGGCCCTGGCCATTCATGTAGCGAGGTTCGAGCGCGGTCATGCCCAGGCTGCGGCGCTGCTCGATGCGTTCCCGGGTGATGGCGAGCTTGTCGGCCACCGCCGTGGAAAATCGCTGGCAGCGTTGCGCCTGGTCCGGGTTGTCGGCGACCAGCTTGCGCAGGCTTTCCAGCCGGTCGGGCAACACGGCGGCGGCGGTCTCGAACGGCGGCAGGAAATCGGCCCGGCCCGTCGAGCTGTAGCCGCGCTGGCTGCTCTCGGCGGCCTGGACCTGGAACAGCGTGGATTCGATCACCCGGATGACCTGGCTGGTGTGGTCCATCCAGTGGTCGGAGGACAGGAAACGCACCGCCTGCGTGACGCCGAACAAACCGATGCCAAAGAGCAACGCCAGCACGAGCGCGAACGTGACGGTCAGCCGCCACTCGGCCAGGGTGCGCTGCCAGTGCGCGAGGCGGGCGGAAACCTGCCCGGCGAGATCGACCAATTTGCCGATTTGTTCCGCCGTGAGCTGGCGCGGGACCCGGTCCAGTACGCAAAGTGTGCCCAGGACGTGACCCTCGGGGGAGCGCAACGGGGCGCCCGCGTAGAAACGCACGCCGTCCGGCCCGGTGACCAGCGGATTGTCGGCAAAACGCGGGTCCGCCGTCGCGTCAGGCACGACCAACGGCTCGTTGGGCGTGTGCAGGGCATAAGCGCAGAAGGATTGGTCGCGGGGCGTTTCCGTTGGTCCGAAGCCCAGTCTGCTTTTGAACCACTGACGCTTTTCGTCAACCAGGCTGATCACGGCCATCGGCGTTGCGCACGCTGCCATCGCCTGCCGGGTCAGATCGTCGTAGGTGGAATCTGCCGGGGTGTCCATGATCCCGCACCGCCGCAGGGCGGCAAGCCGGGCGGATTCGTCGGGTGGCAACGGGGCGGCGGGCATGGAAAAACGGTTCCCGGGCAAGGCCGGAACCATCCGTACCTAGCCTGAACGATGCCACGCCCCGCGGACGACGGAACAATTTACCAAACCGGACAGAGGAAAAAGGGGCGCAATCGCCTTTGCATTCCACTGCCCCCCGGCTATACACTCCAGACTGATCCGCTATGCGCCGCCCTCCCTTTTTTACTCTGGCTGGCGTGTCGATTTTGCTCGCCGCCACGGTGCTGTTTCTCCCGGGCTGCGGCCGGGGTGGACGGGACCGCGCACGCAAGCAAATTACCCAGGCGGGCCGCGCCTTCACGCCGGACGATTTTGTCCGCGCCGCCTCGCTCGGCGACCGGGGGATGGTGGAAGCGTACCTGCGCGGCGGCATGGACCGCAACAGCGTCGATGCGCACGGGATTTCTCCGCTGATGGCCGCCGCCACCGCCGGGAAGGTGGACGTGACCAAAACCCTGCTCGACGAAAACGCCAACCCCGATCTCGCCGACAAGGACGGTGACACCGCGCTCATCCTCGCCGCCGCCGCCAACCAGCCCGCCACCGTGCGCGCCCTGGTCGAAGGCAACGCCGACGTGCGCGCCCGCAACAAGGAAAATCTCTCCGCCCTGCTCAAGGCCGCCAACGCCCGCCACGATGGCGTGGTGGACGTGCTGCTCGCCACCAGCAAGGACCAGCTCGCCCGCGACGGCCAGATCAACCGCGCGCTGCTCGTCGCCGCCGTCATGGACGATCCCCGGATGCTCGGCGCGCTGCTCGACCACGGCGCGAGTCCCGACGCCAAGGCCGAGAAGAACGGTCAGACCGCCCTCATGTTCGCGGCGCGTCTCAACAAGCCGGGCATCATCGAGACGCTGCTCACACGCGGGGCCAACCCCCGGCTCACCGATAAGGACGGCAACACGGCGTCCACCATCGCTCTCCAGAGCGGGCACCCCGACCTCGCCAAGCTCATCGACGGCCACGCCCCCGGCGCGCCCGCCGCCACGGCCACGCCCGCGCCGATGGTTGCGGCCAGCGGGGGTCAAACACCGCCCGCGTTGGCTCCCGCCGACGAGGCCAGCGCCGCACGCGAACGGGCGTGGCTCAAACAGAACGGCGTTGAGCCAGTGACCTTGCTCAAGAAAGATACCGGCCAGGATGACGACCACGACGGCTACACCAACGACGAGGAACTCGCCGCCGGGACCGATCCCAACGATCCCAAGTCCCACCCGCCCGTTTACACCAGGCTGCGGCTGCGGCGCGTGGAGGGCGAGAAATTTCCCGTGGTGTTCGACGCGTATAATCCGAAGAACGATCACGTCGATCTGACGGTGCGCGAAGGGGGCCGGTTCGGCGACGGCACGGGCGAGCGCAAAGCGGAAATCAAGTCCGGCGAGCGCATCCCGGGCCTGCCTTACAAGGTGGCGGGCGTGCGCGTCAAAAAAGGGTACGAGAAAGACACGGGCCAGCCGCTCGACCTGTCCGAACTGAGCCTGCAAAACACCGACACCAACCGCAAGATCGTCCTGCGCCGGGGGCTGACCGTCAGCAGCCCGGACGCCACGGCAGTGCTGACCCTCCAGCCCGACGGCCCGCAGATTCCGGTGCGCCTGGGGCAGCAGTTCAGCCTGCCGGGTGATCCGCAAACGCGTTTCGAGGTGATCGACATCCGCCCGGAGCAGGTCGTGCTCAGGATCGTGGACAGCAAGCAGACCATCACGGTGGACAAAGAATGAGGTTCATCTTGCAGGATGGACCCGCCAGCCCATCGTAGCGCATGGCTATTCCCCTCGAAGACCAATTTCAGGATGTCGTCGGCAAAGCCCGGCGGGGCCTGCGCCTGAGCGAATCGCAGCTCGCGCAAAAAGCGGGCGTGCCGCTCGAAGCCGTGGAAGCTTTCCTCCAGGGGGGCGACGCGCTGGCCGATGAAGGTTCCGCCGGGAAAATCACCGGCGCGCTCGGCCTGGACCTGACGGCGTTGCGCGGGTTGGAGCAAGGTGCGTGGCACCCGGGCGAGGTGGCTTTGCCACCGGCGGCGGCGGCGTTCAACGTGCCGTTCGGCAGCGACATGACCGTCAATTTCTACCTCGCGTGGGATCGGGAAGGCGGACACGCGGCGGCGTTCGACACCGGCGGGGATTGCAGCTCGTTGCTGCAATCCCTGCATGATCATCACCTCAAGCTCGGCGCGATTTTTCTGACGCACACGCACGAGGATCACATCGCCGACCTCGACCGGCTCACCGCCGAAACCGACGCGCCGGTGTACGTGTCGGCGCTGGAGCGATTCCCCGGCGCGAACACCGTCCAGGACGGAGACACGTTTACGGTGGGCGCGTTGACCATCACCGCGCGGCTGACCCCCGGCCATTCGCCCGGCGGGCTGACCTACGTGGTGACGGGCCTCGAGCCGACGCTGGCGGTGGTGGGTGACGCGCTGTTTTCCGCGTCGATGGGCGGGGTTGGCCCGGAGAAGTATCCGGCGGCTCTGGCGGCGAACCGCGCGCATATTTTCTCGTTGCCGGACCCGACGATCCTGCTGCCCGGCCATGGGCCGCTCTCCACGGTCGGCGCGGAGAAAAAATACAACCCGTTTTACGCGGGTGGATCGTCAACCGAGGTAGAGAGGGCTCTCCGAGCCAGTCCCTGACTTTTCGGGGTTGCGTGTGAGGAAAGGGACGGCGCGTTCTCCAGAAGAACAGGGACTGGCTCGGAGAGCCCTCCCTACCTCGGTTGACGAAGGGCGACCCTCCGACCGTCCACAAAACCCTGCGCCTCGATCCGGTCGGGATACAGACGCAACGCCACCGCGCCGCTTTCCGTCTGCCGCAGCGTCGTGGCCGTCGGCAACGCGGCTTCCGGTGCGGTGAACGCCCCGCGCTCGCGTTTTGACTCCCGCGCCACCGGCGGACGCAACAGCACCAGCCGGGGCTGCACCGCCGCCAGCAAATCCGCCGGGATGGCTGGTCCGGCGGTGATGAGCACCTCGCTGGCCAATGCTCCGGGCGGCTCGTGCGCCAACAGCCACGCGCCCGCCGCGCCACGGCCCTCCGGCAGCAGCAACACCCGCCAGCCCGCCGCGTGAATCTGCAACGCCAGCGCGCGGTCCGCCGCCGCCCGCACCCGCCCGGGCAAATCGTCGGGTGGATAAAGCACCTCGGCTTCCACGCCCGGCGAAAACAGAACCTTGTCGCCGCGCCCGCAGGAAATTTCCGGGCGCGAGCGTGCGGCGAGATCCCGGAGAAAATCGCGGAACGCGGACGAATTTGTACCCAAAGCAGGGTCAATCACCCGCGCCGGGAGAAAATCCGTCAGGGCGAGCCGGGCGGCGGCGAGATGGTCGGCGTCGCCCTGCGTGAGCAGCAGTCCGTCGAGACAATCCACGGCCCGCGCCCGCAGGCAAGGCAGAACGCCGTGCGTGTACTCGAACGGGCGCGCGGCGTCGATCAACCAATCCGCCTGCCCGGCGTGCAGACACGCTGCCCGGGCGCGGCCGAGATCGAGCACGACGAGTTCCGCCGCCGGTGGCCGCCAGTGCCAGTGCTCGGGCGCAGCCACGCTGAAGCTGCTGCCGGGCACGGCGTCAAAGGCGCGCACCAGCACCAACAGCGCCTTGGCCAGCAACCAGTTGGCGTTGTTGAACCACACGCCCAGACCGTGCCAGAGCACCGACCCGGCCAAGGACAACACGCCCAACGCCAGCACCGCGAACGCCAGCGGAAACACGGCGACGTTGGCCAGCGGCGACAGCAGCGACACGAAATGGAAATCCAGGAGCATCAGCGGCAGCGACCCCAGCCACGCCGCGATGGACACCGCGACCAACGCGCACGTTCCTTTGCGTAACCACTCCCAGATTTTCCGCGCCCCGGAAAAAAGATCCACGGGCAAAAAAGGATCGGGCGCGCCGAAGCGTGTCAACCATTCCTGCAACGGACGGGCGCAGGTGAGGAGCGTCAGCACCACCAGGAACGTGAGTTGAAAACCCAGCTCAAAAAGTTGCTGCGTGTCGAAGAGCAACAGGGCCGCCGCCGCCGCGCCCAGGCTGTTCACCGGGCGAACGGGCCGGTCAACCGCCTCGCCGCCGAGCAGGGCAGCGGCCACCAACACGGCCCGCGCGCTGGCCGAGCCGAGACCCGTGGCCAGCGCGTAGCCGAGCAGCAGCGGCAACACCAGCACTCCCGGCCAGGGACGCGGCACCCCGAGGAAGACCAACGCTCTCAACAAGAGCAGCGACACCAACCCCAATTTGAGACCGTCGATGGCAAAGTAGTGCAGCGTGCCCGTGCGCTGAAAGACAGGCTCCAGCGGCCCGAGGCCGGGCCGGTCGCGCAATCCGAGCAGGGCGGTGGCAATCACGGCGGATGCTTCCGGGTCATCGTGCAGGTCGTCGCCGAGCCGGTCGGCCATCCAATCGTGACAACGCTGTGCAGCCCGCAGGCACCAGAGTCGGGGAAGGGTGATCCAACGGCCGGATGTCTGCTGGCCGTTGAGCAAACGACCGTCCGCCAGCCCGCGCAAACGCAGCCCGGATAGCACCCCTTGCCGCCGCAGAAACGTTTCCTCGTCGAACTCGCCCGGATTGCGCGGCGGCGCGACGTTGGCAGCCAGCGCGATCAGTTCGATCCGGTCGCCGATGGCCAGGACGCGCGGGCCGTCGCGCCAGTCCACGGCCACGGGTGCGAGGCAGGGCTGCGGACGGTCGCCGTCGATTCCGGCGGATTCCAGAGCGGCGGTGAAACGCCAGTTCGAGCCGCCGCCGGTTCCGGGTGTCCGGCGAGGCAGATCGCGCACGGTGCCGGTGACGCGCAGGGAATGCGCGGAAGCGTTGTCCGGGTCGTCAGCAGCGGCGGCAAGCGTGACGGGCAACGCCAGACGACGTGCCAGCACGCCCGCGGCCACCGGGTCCGACCCGAGGAGGTGCAAGGCCGCATAAGCCGTGGCGACCGCCGCCCAGAACAGCGTCGCCGCCTGTGAAAAACGTTGTCTTCGATGGCAAGTCCACCAGAGCGTCGTCAGCGTGGCGAACGAACTGATCGCCACCCCGGCAGCGGTCGCGCCATCACCGAAACGCGGCAGGAAAAGCACGCGCCACCCCTCCGCCACGCCGATTCCCAACCCGGCGGCCAGAGCTACCCCGGCCAAGGGTTGCCGTATCCCCCGGTGCCAGGTTGACCGTAGTCGCCTGGTAGCGGCGGCGATCCATGATCGGAGTCTGGGTTTCAAGCGGAACTCCCCCGGGATGTTTACCGCAGGAGGCGGGCTTTGGCTTGCTCGGCGTCGCGGGCGATTTGTGCCTGCAACGCGTCCAGAGCGGCGAATTTTTGCTCCGGGCGCAGGAAGGCGCGGAACTCCACTTCCACCTCGTCGCCGTAGATTTGCCGATCAAAATCGAAGAGGTGCAGTTCGAGCAACCGCTCCCCGCCCGGTTCGGCCACGGTCGGACGGAATCCGAGGTTGACCACGCCCGGGTAAGTCACGCCCTGCCAGCGTGCGGTGACGGCATACACGCCATTCGGCGGAAACTGTTCGTTGTGCGCGGCGAGATTGGCGGTCGGGTACCCGAGCTTGCGGGCGAGTTGTTGTCCGGGGACGACGGTGCCCAAAATGGTAAACTCGCGCCCCAGCAGCCGTGCGGCTTTCGCCAGGTCGCCGACCTCGACGGCCTGCCGGATGAGCGTGGAGGAAACCGTCTCGCCGTCCACGACCACCGACGGCAAGCCGACGACGGCGAACCCGTGGCGCTCGCCCAGCCGGTTGAGCAGGTCGAGGTTGCCCGCTCGCCCTTTGCCGAAGGACCAGTGGAATCCGACGCAGATTTCGCGCAGGGGCCGGGCGGCTTCGGCCAGCGCGGTGATGAAACCCTCGGGCGGGGTCGCGGCAAACGTCGCGTCGAAGGTCAGGGCGAGACAATGCGTCGCGCCCAGAGCGGCGAAGAACTGGAATTTGTGGCGCGTGGAAGTCAGCAAACGCGGGGCGTGATCAGGGCGCAGCACGCGCAGAGGGTGGGGA
Organism: uncultured Chthoniobacterales bacterium; assembly: GCA_964250695.1. Classification (GTDB taxonomy): domain Bacteria; phylum Verrucomicrobiota; class Verrucomicrobiia; order Chthoniobacterales; family SZAS-18; genus CAHJWO01. Next base: position 94,065 of record CAXUGY010000003.1, read on the forward strand.
TCGAACGTGACGATGACCGCCGCCGCGCCCGGTTCCCGGCGGCTGTCCGCCACGGCGCGTCCGATGACCGCTTGGTGCCCGCGATGCACGCCGTCGAACACACCGACGGCGAGGTATGCCGGGCCGAGCGCGGCGAGGTCGCTGGGAGAGTGGAGAAAGTCCAAGCGGATTTCAGGGGCTCAAATTCCATCCGCGATCATGGCCGCAGCATACGGTGAGAGCACCGGCGAGCCAAGCACGGAAAAACGGATTTCCCGTTCGCGGCCGACGACCGCTTCATGATACAGATAGCCGGAACATGATCCCGGCAGAACTCCCGCCGCCCTCCGTCGAGACCACGGTCGAATTAGCGGTGGTCATCAACTCTTTCAACCGTCTGCCGCTGCTTCGGGAAGCCCTCGGCGCGCTGACAGACGCCCTGCGAATAGAGAACGTTCCGGCGGGCATCATCGTGTACGAGGCCGGTTCCACGGACGGCAGCCGCGAATGGCTGGAAAATTGGCGGCGCGAGCATCCCGGCGACCGCTTGGAGATCGTCACACCCGCGCCGGGGGCGGGGACGAGCTTCAGCGACGGCGTCAACGCCGGTTGCGCGGCCGCGTGGCAACGTTTCCCGGCGACGCGCTACCTGCTGCTCTACGAAACCGACAACTGGATCGCCGGGCCGGAACCGCTCCGGCAAGCACTCGCTTTGCTGGAAGCGCAGCCGGAACTCGCCACCGCCGGTTGGACGCTCCGCAAGCACGCGGGCAGCCTCGGCGGGGTCGGTTACGGGATGTGTTTTCCGACCGTGCCGGCCCTGGCCGCCGGGAGCAACCTGTGCCTGCGCCTGGGCCTGGATGGTCCGAACGAGACGCCCTGGCAGGAAACGCAGGGCGTCCGCTGGCGCACCTGCGACGTGCTGTTCACCAGCCCGCTGCTGGTCCGGCGCGCCGTCTGGGAAAAGTCGGGCGGGCTCGACGCGGCGGCGTTCCCGTTCGGCGATTGCGACCTGGACTGGGCGTGGCGCGTCCACAAGCTCGGGTTGGGCCCGCAGGCGGTGGTCCAGAGCGACGCCGTCGTCCACGACAACCGCGCGCAGGCCAGCGCGTGGTCGGAAAACCGCGTGGTGGACCTGCACCGCGCCCGGCTGCGGTTGCTGCGGCGGCACCGGGGGCGGTGGATCGGCCTCGTCAAGCCGCTGCTGTTCGCGCGGCACGCGGTGGAAAGCGCGTTGTTGCTCGTCGCCGCCGGGCTGGGCCGACCCCACGCGAAACGCAAACTGGCCAAACGCCTGGAAATGCTGCGCGGCGTGTGGCGGGATTACCGCCCCGCCGTCTGAGGATCACGCCCCGCGCAACCGCGAAACTTCCGGCAGGCTGAGGATGCGCCGCCGCAATTCGTCGGGCGGCAGCGTGCGGACCTCGTCCACCGTCACCGCGCGGCTCAGATCGAACCGACCCGATTGTGTCCGGCGCAAATCCTTGAGGTGCGCGCCGCAGCCGAGTTCGTGGCCGATGTCATGCGCATACGTCCGCACGTAAAATCCTTTGCTGCACACCACGCGGAAGTCCACGTCCGGCAGATCGACGCTCTTGATCTCGTGCGCGAACACGTGTACGAAACGCTCCGCCCGCTCGACCGTCTTGCCCTGCCGCGCCAGTTTGTACAGCGGCACGCCGCCTTGTTTGATCGCGCTGACCATCGGCGGCAACTGGTAGAAATCGCCGTGGAACTTGGCGAACGCCGCGTCGATCTTCGCGCGGTCGATGTCCGGCGGCACGGGCCAGCTTTCGAGGATCTGGCCGTCGCGGTCCTGGCTGTCGGTGGTCGTGCCGAGGGTCATCGTGCCGACGTACTCCTTGTCCTCGGCCATCAGCAAATCCTGAATCTTCGTGCCGCGTCCGAGCACGACGATGAGCAGCCCGGTGGCCAGCGGATCGAGCGTGCCGCAGTGGCCGACTTTCTTGGTGTTGAGGGCGCGGCGGACGATGGCGACCACGTCGTGCGAGGTCATGCCGGGGGCTTTGTCCACGAGCAAAACGCCGTCGGGACCTTGGGACTGCTGCATCATAAAACTTGCTTGGTTGTTGCTTCGGGATGGGTCGGAATCGGGAATGGCCGCGTGGCGATTTCCTCGTGAATGTGCGCCAGCACGCGCGCTTCCACTTCGCCGAGTTCGCCGCGAACGCGTGCCCCGGCAGCCAATTTGTGACCGCCGCCGCCGTAGCGTCCGCAGATGGCGCTCACGTCGAGCGCGGGGTCCTTGGAACGCATGGAAACACGGATCAGGCCGTCGGGCAATTCCTCGAAAAACGTGGCCACGAGCACGGTGTCGATGGCGCGCAGATGGTCGATGAGGCCCTCGTTGTCCTCGGGTTGGACGCCGAGTTGGGCGGCGGTGTGCATCGACAACGCGAAGCTGGCCGCGCGCCGCTCGGCGGTGAGCTTGAGCGTGTTGAGCAGCGCGCGCAACAGTTCCAACCGGCGCAACGGATAGCTCTCGTAAAGCAACCGCGAAATCTCGCCCACGTTGACCCCCGCGCGGATCAACGCCCCGGCGATTTCGTAGGTGCGCGCGCTCGTTTGCGGGTACTGAAAACTGCCGGTGTCGGTGGAGATCGCCGCGAAAAGGTTCGTGGCAACGTCGTGGTCCAGCGGCAAGCTCTCGCCGGAAAGCAACTCGTAGAGAATTTGCCCGGTCGCGGGTGAGGTGGCGTCGATGTGCGTCAGGTCGCCGTAGCGCGGGTTGCTGATGTGGTGGTCGATGTTGATCGTCACGTCCACGGCGCCGATGGATTTCAAAGGGGAACCCAGACGAGGGTGGGTCGCGGTGTCGAGCGCCACGAGCACGTCGAAATCCTGTCTCCGCCCGGTCGGCGTGGTGACGAGTTCCGAGCCGGGCAGGAACCGCAGTTTGTCGAGCATGCCGTCTTCGTTCCAGAGCGTCACGTCCTTGCCCATGGCGCGCAGGCTCAGCCCCATCGCCAGCGTGCAGCCGAGCGCGTCGCCGTCGGGCCGCACGTGGCTGACCACGACGAACCGCCGGTGCTCGCGCAACGCGGCGGCGATCTCCGCAAAGGAGGCGTTGGCCTTGCCTGGAGTAGCCGCACCGGAAGGCGCGGGAAACGCGACGGGGGAATCACTCATCGACGGCGTCGTTATCGTGGGCGGCGCGGAGCTTGGCGTTGCGGGAGCCACGGTCGCTCTTGGCGGCGGGTTTCTCCTCGTCGGCGGACGGCGCGAAAGTTTCTTCAAACAATGCGTCCTGCTCATCATCCGCGCTGTCCTCTTCGATCTGGTGGCGTGCGGCCTCTTCCTGCTGCGCGGCTTCGGTCTCCATGTCGGCGGCGTCTTGGGCAGCGCGCGGGCTTGCCGGGGCATCCTCGTCGGTCTCCACGGCGGGCGGGGTGATCTCGTCGATCTGGCGCATGATTTCCATGACCTTCGTGCCGCGCTCGACCGAATGGTCGAGATGAAAGTGCAGCGCGGGCGTGTACTTCAAAATCACGCGCTTGGAAAGCTCGTGCTGCAAATGCGGACGCCGCTCGGCCAGCGCGTGGATGGCGTCGAGTTGTTGCCGCTCGGTGCCGAGCACGCCCACGTGCACGTGGCAATGCTTGAAATCCGCCGTCAGGTCCACGGCCTGGATCGTCACCAACTGGGTGAAATTCATCTCGTGCATGACGATGGCGCCGAGTTCGCGCTGGATGAGTTCCCGGACTCGGGCGGGTCGATTTTTCATGTTAAAAAGGGCGATTGTCCGCAGATTTCGCAGATTTCCACCGATTAAAGAAGAGGAAAGAAAGGGAGAGAATTCCTGCTCCACCTTCCGCTCTTTCCTAATCTGCGAAAATCTGCGAAATCTGCGGACAATTTCCTCAGAGTTTTTGCGCGATCTTCTCCAGGGTGTAACACTCGATGATGTCCTCGACCCGGTAGTCGCTGTAATCGCCGAGCTTGATGCCGCACTCCAACCCGTTGCGCACTTCTTTCACGTCTTCCGTGAACCGACGCAGCGTGGCTAACCCGCCGTCGTACACCGCCTGTTTGCGGCGCAACACCCGTGCCCGGGCCGTGCGCGCGATGCGTCCGTCCGTCACGAGGCAGCCCGCGACGTTGCCCCGGGTCAGCTCGAACAACTGCTTCACTTCCGCGTGGCCGATGACCGTTTCGCGCAACTCCGGGTCGAGCAACCCGGCCATGGCTTCCTTCACCTGATCGATCAACTCGTAGATGATGGAGTACAGCTTGATCTGCACGTTCTCGCGCTTCGCCGCGTTGAGCGACACGTTCTCCACCTTCGTGTTGAACCCGATGATGACCGCGTTCGACGCGCTGGCCAGCAGCACGTCGCTCTCGGTGATCGGCCCGATGGCCGTGTGGACGAAATCCACGTCCACCTTCTTGCTCTCGACCTGGTCAATTGAGGTCGTGATGGCTTCGAGCGAACCCTGCACGTCTGCCTTGACGATGAGCCGCAACGTCTTGTGCGCGCCGTCGTTGTTGGAACGGTCGAACAGGCTTTCGAGCGTGGCGCGCTGGGGGGCGACGAGCTTCTCCTTGCGCGACGCCGTCTGGCGTTCCTCGCCGAGCGTCTTGGCGTCCTTTTCGTTGGCCATGACCAGCAGATCGTCGCCCGCTTCCGGCAACCCGGAGAAGCCGACCACCTTGACCGGCGTGGACGGCCCGGCCTGCTTGATCGACTTGCCCAGGTCGTCGAACAGCGCCTTGACCTTGCCCGAAAAATCGCCGCAGATGAACGCGTCGCCCGTCTTGAGCGTGCCCATCTGCACGATCACCGTCGCGGTCGGGCCGCGCCCGGCTTCGAGTTGCGCTTCGATCACGGTGCCGCGCGGCGGAGCCGTCGGGGACGCCTTCAGGTCGAGCAACTCGGCCTGGAGCGTCATCAGTTCGAGCAGGTTGTCGATGCCCGTGCCCTTGGTCGCGGAAACCTGACACACGGTCGTATCACCACCCCAATCGTCGGGCGCGAGGCCCTGTCCCTGGAGTTGTTGTTTGACGCGGTCCACGTTCGCGCCGGGCACGTCGATCTTGTTGATCGCCACCATGATGCTGACCTTGGCGGCCTTGGCGTGGTTGATGGCTTCGAGCGTCTGCGGCATGATGCCGTCGTCCGCCGCGATGACGATGACCGCGATGTCGGTCACGTGCGCGCCGCGGGCCCGCATCGCCGTAAAGGCGGCGTGTCCCGGCGTGTCGAGAAAGGTAATCTGATGCCCGTTGTGCGTGACGCTGTACGCGCCGATGTGCTGGGTGATGCCGCCCGCCTCGCCCTTGGCGACGCGCGTCTTGCGGATGGCATCCATCAGCGAGGTCTTGCCGTGATCGACGTGACCCATGAAAACGATGATCGGCGCGCGCGGCTTGAGTTCTTCCGCCGGGTTGACGATTACCGGGGCGACCGGCGCTTTCACGACCGCCTCGACCTTGTGGACGCCCGCGCCCCGTTCGCGGCGCTCGACTTCCAGCACGAACCCGTGCTTCTTGCACAACGCCGAGACGACCTCCTGTTCCAGCACCTGATTCGGTGATGGAAAGATGTTCATCTCGATCAAATCTTTGTTGAGTTGAAACGGTCGCAGACCCAGGTGCAAGGCGAGTTCCTTGACGACGATGGGCGGCTTGATGTGCAACACCTTCTCCCCGGTGGGACTGGTGGTGACTTCCGCGCTCGGGGCGGACGGCGCCACGGGCGTCCCGGCGTTGCCACCGGCAGACACGGCGGGCGGAGCTTCGACGGGCGGCACCGGGGGCACCAGCGAACCGGCGGCCTGCGTGGCACGCTTGGGGCGGGTGCCCGAGATCAAATCGACCACCTCGGCCACGGGCGCGACGGGCGTGGGCAAAACTTTGGGCACGACCGGCGTGGGTGCCGGGGCGGGCGCGGGCGCTTTCTTGCCGATGGTCGGCAGCGCGCGCATCACCTTGGGCTTGGCGGCGGGCGCGGGCTTGCCCTCATCGATCAGCGAGACGGCTGGCTTGGGCGGCTCAGGAGCCGGGGTCGGCGCGACCGGTGCCGCGGGTGCGGCTGCCTCGGGCGCGGACTTGGCGGAGGCCACACGGGAATTCACCGCGCCGGAACGGCCAGCGGTACCGGCAGCGGGACGCTTGCCGGATGAATCTTTAGAGGAGGCGCGAGGGCTGGGCATGTTGGAGGTAAGAGAAAAGTGAGGAAAATCTGTCGGGTCGAATCGGCGCGGGCATTCATGGCGGCAGGGGTCAGCCGTTCGCCGACCCGCCTGCGCGGGCTTTTTCGTGGATCGCCGTGGCCTGTTCCAGGTCGATCTCTAAGATATCGGCGAGGTCCTGCGGCTCGACTTCGAGCAGCGACTCCACGTTGAGCAAACCGTTCTTGACGAGCGTCTGTGCGAGCGGCAACCCGATGGCGAGGTTCGCCGCGAGGATGCTGGCGGCCTGCGTCACTTTGTTCTCCATGACGATGGCGGCGCTCTCGTCCTTTTCGATGTTGATCTCCCAGCCGGTGAGCTTGGCGGTCAGCCGGGCGTTCTGGCCGCGCTTGCCGATGGCGAGCGAAAGCTGGTCCTCGTCCACCTTGATCTGCGCCGCCTTCTTGACGGGATCGAGCGTCAGACTCTTGACCCGCGCGGGCTTGAGGGCTTCGAGGATGAACTCGCGCGGCTCGGCGTGCCAGCGGATGATGTCCACCTTCTCGTTGTTGAGTTCGCGCACGATGTTCTTGACCCGCGAGCCGCGCATCCCGACGCACGCGCCGACGGGGTCCACCTTTTCGTTGGCCGAGTGGACGGCAATCTTCGTCCGGTAACCCGCCTCCCGGGCCAGCCCGCGAATTTCCACGGTGCGGTCGTTGATCTCGCTCACTTCCAGTTCGAACAACCGGCGCACGAAATTCGGGTGTGAGCGGCTCAAAATGATCTCCGGCCCGCGCATCCCATTTTCCACGGCCATGACGTAGGCGCGCAACCGGTCGCCGACGTTGTAATCCTCGGTCACGACGCGCTCCTTGCTGGGCATGATGGCGTCGAACTTGCCCAAATCCATGATGACATCGCTGCGCTCGAACCGGCGCACGGTGCCGCTCACGATCTCGCCCGCGCGGTCCTTGAACTCGTCGTACATCATCTCCTTTTCCGCCGAACGGATGCGCTGGAGCATGGCCTGCTTGGCGGTCTGCGCGGAGATGCGCCCGAAATCTTTTGGGGTCACTTCGACTTCCATCGTCTCGCCCACCGCCACGCCGGGCTTGAGTTTCTGCGCGCGGGAAAGCAGCGTTTCGCTGAAGGGGTCCATGACCTTGTCCACCACGGTGAGGTTGGCCATGGCGCGGATTTCGCCCGTCTTCGGGTTGATATCGATGCGCAGATCGCGCGCCGGGCCGACGCTCTTCTTGGACGCCTGAAGCAGGGCATTGGAAACCGCCTCGATGAGGATCTCGCGCTTGATCCCCTTCTCGCGCTCGAAGTAGTCCAAGGCTGCAATCAGTTCGCTGTTCATAAAAAAATAGAGACACCCGACCAGTGACCGGGGCGGGCGGAGCCGCCGGGCAGGGCGTGCGGGTTGAAGAGAACGCTCCGTGTGGTCGCCGGGATCAGTCGGGCCGTCCAGTATAAAGGCAACCCGTTACACCGTCAAGCGATGTGCGGACAGGAAAACGCTCTGCCCGTGAAAAGCGGTCAGCTCCCTTGCACAAACCGCGTCCCCGCGTAAAAGAAGCCGCAACCCGCGCGTCACTGCGGAGTTGAACAGAACAGATGACCACCGAAAGCAAGGGGGAAACCGGCGGGATGGACCCGGGGGACGACGAGGCGCTCTGGACGCTGCTGGGACGGCAGGAACCGCCCGCCAAGGTCAGCCCGTATTTTGCGCGCCGCGTGCTGCGCGAAACCGCCGGGGAGCCGCGCGTCGGCTGGTGGCGGCGCGTCCGGCCGGTCTGGACCTTCACGCCCCGGCACACGGCGGCCTGGTCGGGGGCGTTTGCCCTCGGGGCGCTCTGTTTGTCGGCGGTGTTCACGATCCCCACGAACCCACCCGCCAGGACCCACCAGGCGAGGGAAACCTACGCCGTCGAATTCACGATGCCCGACAGCATGGCCCCGGCGGTCCCCACGGAAACGTCCGCCCCGGCGGAGGAAACCTCTCCGGCGCAGGACGTGGAACTCATCACCGATCTGGACAACCTCCTGAGCCGGGAAGAAAGCCGTTTATGGACCGAGGACGAAACCGCGCGATTCTGAGCCGGGCGGCCATCGGCGGCACGGCGCTGCTGGCCCTGACGCTGCCCGGCCACCTTTGCGCGCAGGCTCCTTCACCTTCGGTCCCGGCCGCGACGGCGACCCCTTGGGTGCAGGCGGCGCCGCCGTCTACCCCCGCACCGCCCGCCAAACCGGCGAGCGTCACGATCCGGGTCGATAAGGAAGGCCGCTATTTTCTAGACAAGGACAAGGATTTTCTACCCATTGACGCGCTGGCCGAACGGCTGCGCAAGCTGCGGGAAACCCAGGGTGAAAATTTGCGCTTGGTCATCCGCGCCGAGCACGACGCGAGCTACGCGGCCATCACCGCCGCGCTGGACCAGGCACGCGACGCCGGGGTCAAGAACGTGTCGTTCAGCGTGCCCGCCGGAAGCAAGGCCGCCGCCACTCCGTCGCCATCGCCGTCTGCGCCGCCCACCCAGGAAGAAATCGCCCGGGCAATGGCGCGCAAACGCCAGGAGGAACTGGCCGGGCAGCCGACGGCCACGCCCGCCAAACCGCCGCGCGCCGAGCCGCGGCTTTCGCCGGAAGAGCGCGGAGCCTACGAACGCAACCTGGGGCTCTGGCTCGCGTTGCCGCCGGAGGAACGCCAAGCGTTGCGCGGCCAGGCCACCGAGCGCATCCACGAGGAAACCGAGAAAGCCTACGGCAGCAGCGGTCTGAATTTGAACGACGACCAGCGCGAGGTGTTCGCGTTGCGTTATCGGCAGGAGCGCCGTCGGCTGGAACGCGAAATCCAGGAAAAGGCAGCGGCGGAACGCGCTCGCCGGTTGCCAGAGATCATGGACCGGCTCAAGCGCGAGTTTCCCGCCACGCCTAACGCCCCGAAACCGATGTCCTCCTTGACACCCTCGCTCCCACCGACGCCGACCCCGGCAAAATAGGGTCCGGCTCTCCCGGGCACCGAACGGGCTGTCTGCGCGCCCGGACGCCCAATCATCTTGCAAATGGCGATAGATTATCCGGCTACACCCATCCGGGTGCGCTTGGCCCGCAATACCTCTTCAATCTTCCCCAGCGGCAGGCAGTTGACCACGTCCGCGCGGGTCAGCCAGCCCTTGCGCGCCTGCGACACGCCGAACCACAAATCCTGTAAACCTTCCGTGCGGTGTGCGTCGGGGTTGATCGCGCACTTGACCCCCTTCTCCTTGGCCAGGGGCCACCAGCGCCAATCCATGTCCAGCCGCCAAGCATTCGCGTTGAGTTCGATGATCGTCCCCGTCGCCGCCGCCGCGTCGAGCACCGCCGGAACGTCCACCGCGTACCCCTCTCGCTCCAGCAACAGCCGACCCGTCAGGTGCCCCATCATCGTCACATACGGGTTTTCCATCGCCCGGATGATCCGGCGCGTCATCTCGGCCTGCGGCAGCGTGAACGACGCGTGGATGCTCACCACCACGTAATCCAACGCTGCCAGCACCTCGTCGGAGAAATCCAGCGTGCCGTCTTTGTGCAGGTCGCACTCGACGCCCGCGAACAACCGGAACGCCGCGTCCTCGTTTTTGTAACGGTCGTTGAGCCGACGGATGGCCTCGCCCTGTTCGGCCAACCGCCGCTCGTCCTGGCCGTTCGCCTGGAACGAGCTTTTGCTGTGGTCGCCGATGCCCAGGTATTGCAGGCCGAGGTCGTGCGCGGCGGCGGCCATTTCCTCCAGCGTGTGGTGCCCGTCGCTGGCGGTCGTGTGGCAATGGAACGTGCCGCGCAGATTGGCGGGTTCGACGAGATCGGGCAGGCTGCCGTTTGCGGCGGCTTCGATCTCACCGAGGTTTTCGCGCAACTCGGGCGGGATGTAATCCAGCCCCAGCGCGCGGTAAAACTCCCGTTCGTCGAGGATCGTCGGCAGCGGGTCGTGCGGCTTTGCTTCGTCGGCGGCGCTGATGCGGTATTCGTTGATGGACCATCCCTTTTCCAACGCCCGGTTGCGTAGCGCGATGTGGTGTTCCTTGCTGCCCGTGAAATGGTGCAGCGCGTAGGGATATTCCGCTTCGCTCACGAGCCGCAGGTCACACTGGATGCCGTCCTGCACCCGGACGGAAACCTTGGTCGGCCCGTGGGCAATGACCCCCTCCACCTGCGGCAGCGTGACGAACCAATCACCAACGGCCTGGGGGTTGCCCGTGGACGCCACGAAATCCAGGTCTCGCACGACCTCCTTGCGCCGCCGGAAGCTGCCGCCCTCGCTGGCGCGGTGAACGTCGGGGTGGCCACGTAGCAGTTCAACGATGCGGAACGCCTCGCCCGCCACGTCGCCCAGACGGTGAAACGCCGCGTTGCGCTGGCGTTGCTCAATGTTGGCGAGCAGGTTGGCCGCGGTTTTCTCGCCGAATCCGGGCAGCCCGGCCACGCGGCCGTCGCGGCAGGCGGTTTCCAATTCGGCCAGACTGCCGATGTGCAGCTTGTCGTACAGCGCCTTGATCTTCTTCGCGCCGAGGCCGTTGACCGTGAACAACTCGAAGAGGCCCGGCGGGAAGCTGGCTTTGAGTTCGTCGAAATAGGCGAGGTGCCCGGTTTGGATCAGTTCGGCGATCTTCTCGGCGGCGGACTTGCCGATCCCCTCGATCTGGCCGAGTTCGCCCCGGGCGGCGACGGCGGCGAGGTCGCCCGCGTAGGTCTCGACAGCCCGGGCCGCGGTCTGATAGGCGCGAACCTTGAAGGGATTCTCTCCCCTGAGATCGAGCAACTGGGCGATCCCTTCGAGCGTGTGGGCGATGGCTTCCTTGGACACGCTTTTCCTTTAAGCCGTGGACGGATCACCGGCAAGGCGGATTGCCGGCGTCCCGCACGGAAAATTGCCGCCGGACCCTCACCAAAAACCAGGGGCGGCAACCTCGCGGTCCCGCCCCCTGGGAAATTCTCAAGGATGATGCCGAACGATCAGGCCCGCTGGCGGCGCGAGCGCATCAGGCCAGCCAAGCCCAACAGACCCACCGCCAGCGCGGCATTCGTCGAAGGCTCGGGCACGGACACCGAGAACTGATCAAAGGCGAGGACATTGTCGCTGGCACTGGTGTAACCGCCGTTGACGGCGGTCTTGGTCGCCAGATCCCAGCTAGCCCCCACCTGGGTGATGGTGCTGAGATCCGAGGCTGCCAGTGTGCCGCTGAATCCCTGCGAAGGGCCGGTTCCCCCACTGATGAGCACCGTGTAAGTGGGCGTTGCCCCCCCGATCAGCGTGGCCTTCAGGTGGTACTGCGCATTCAGGCTGACCGCGTTGGTGCTAGCCACCGTGGTGCCGCCACTGGTGGCGGTGAAGCTATCCTGGTTGGACGGAACGGTAGACGGAATGAAGTTGACACTCAAAATCGGAGTGCCGCCCGTGTTGGCCAGCACGAACCTGAAGGTGTCCGTGCCCACGGTATTGGTGGAGGCCCCCGCGCCGGACAGAACCGCAAAATCCGTGTTGAAGACAATGACCGGTGTCTGGGCGGGCACCGTCACCGCGTGCAGCAACGTCACCACACCACCCGACGCCGTCGAAGGCACCGCGTAGGGAGTCTGGGCGGAGGGCGAGTAGATCCCGCCGATGGCGCCACCTTGCGTGTTGCCGAAGAAGGCGGTTCCATTGTTCCCCGCCAGTTGGCCAACGTAGTCCGTTCCGCCGTTGATCTGATTCTCGGTACTGAAGGTTCCGTGCCCGATCGGGCCGGTACTGTCGTTGGAGGTCCAACCGTTCTGGGTGGCCAGCGGAGCCGTTGGCCCTGCCGACGTTCGATCCGTGTTGGACTGGTAAGTCGTGGCGAAATCGGGGCTGGCGTACGTCACCGTTGACGTGGTGTCGTTGACGGTAACCTTCGTGTCGAAGTCCGTGCTGAACAGAGTCGTCTGCGCGCGGGCGGCGGCGCCAAGCACGCAAAAACTCACCAGGAAAAGCGCGATGCGCCCATGGTGTTTTACCATAAGAAAGGTCAGGAGGGAACCGCCAACGGGGATCGCCGGAATCCTATCGGGCGCTGACCACCGGGGCGATGGTCGGCGTCGGAACGAGGACGGTCCGCGCCTGCGCGGTGGAGGGGAGCTTCGAGAGGAACGCCATCACAGCCATAGCCGCGAGGATAAAAAGGGCAATTTTTTTCATGTCGATTGTCGTGGGTGGTCGGTCTTGATTCGGGGTTGAAGCGTCTGCTCCACTCCGAACAAGTGCAGTGGTAGCGACAAAACGCCGGACGGTCAATCTTTTTTTTGCGGGTTGGGCCTCGAATCATCCGGCGCCCTGGCGGCGGTCTAGCTTTTCTTGCCCGCTTCGACCGGCGCGCCGTAGACCTCGCCGCCGTAACCGTGCTGCGTGTAATAGTAGTAGTGCCCCACGCCGGCGTTGCGCGGCAGACGGTTGAGCACCAGCCCGACGGGCCGGTTGCCCGCGTGTTCGAGCAGGCCGATGGCCCGCTGGACGGCGTTGCGCTTGGTGTGGTTGGAGCGAACCACCAGACAGAGCGACTGGATGTAGGGGGTGATGATCAGCGTGTCGCTGACCGCGAGGACCGGCGCGCTATCGATGACGATCCGGTCAAATTCGCGCGTGGCGTCGGCGACCAATTCGCCAAAGGTATGGCTGGAAAGCAGTTCCGCCGGGTTGGGCGCCCTGGAGCCACCGGGCATGACGTGCAGATTTTCGATCTCGCAGGTCACGGTGGCGGTTTTCAGGTCCGCCTTGCCGACGAGGTAATCGGTGACGCCGAGTTGGCCGCGACCGAGTTCGAAAATCTTGTGGATGGATGGCCGGCGCAGGTCGGCGTCGATGAGCAGCGTCCGGTGGCCCTGCTGGGCGAGGGACGCGGCGTAGTTGGTGGAACTGAAGCTCTTGCCCTCGCTGGGGACCGCGCTGGTGAAGAGGAGCACCTTGCGTTCGTTCTCGGGTCCGAGCAGAGCCAGCGACGCGCGCAGCGTGCGGAAGGATTCGGCGGCGGTCGCGTTGGGGTCCCGGACCATGAGCAGGTAGCTCTTCTGCGCGGGGAACTTCATGTCCGGCACGGCGGCGAGCACCGGCAGATTGAGGTGATGCTCGGTCTGATCGACGGTTTTGAGGGTGCGGTCGAGCCACATGAGCAGCAGGATGATGCCCACCCCCAGGACCAGCCCGCCGAGGGTGGACAGCAGGATCGTCTCGAGCGGCTTGGGGCTGATGGGAACGTTGGAAAAAGTGGCGGCCTCGCTGACGTGGACGGGGTCGGCCTGGATGCCCTTGGTGAGGTCGGTCTCGTTGATGCGCTTGAGCACGGACTGGTAGAGGGCGTTGTCGGCGTCGAAGGTGCGCTGGAGTTCGGCGAAGGGGATGCTTGAAGCGTTGGCGGCCAGGGCGGATTTTTGCTGGTCGGCGACGGCTTTCTCCAGGTTGGCGACGTTGGCGGCGCTGTTTTCGTACTCGCTCTGGATGAGCGGGGGCAAGCGCAGGACGGCTTCGCGCAGGTTCTTCTTGTAGGCGTCGAGCTGGTTGCGCGCCTGGATCATGCGCGGATGCTCGTCCTTGTAACGTTGGGCCAGGGCGGCGATCTGGCCGTTGACGAGGGCGATCTGGGTCTTGATCTCCACGAGGCCGGGATTGTTGGCGATGGTGGGGATCGTCAGGAGCTGGTCGGGATCGTTCTTGAACCGGGCAATCGTCTTGAAATCGTTGTCCATGCGCAGGCGGTCGGTCTTGGCCTGGGTGAGGCGGGTGGTCAGATCGCGCAGCTTCGTCTCGGCGTTGCTGCCGCGTTCGCCAAAATCGGTGGAGCCGACCTTCTCGCGGTAAAGCTGAAGCTCGTGCTCGTCGCTGTCCACCTTCTTGCGCAGGGTTTCGGCTTGTTCGCTCAGAAAGTTGAAGGCGAACATGGCGGCGTCGCGGCGTTTCTCGATGGATTGGCGGATGTACTCGGTGCCGACAGTGTCGGCGATTTTCTGAGCGAGGGCGGGGTCGGTGTGGGTGACGAAAACGTCGATCAGGCGGGTGCCCCGGCGAACGGTGGCGTTGACCATGCCGCCGAGCGCACCGGCGAGACTCTCGGGGCTGTAGAGCGCGCCGTCCTCGCGCGGCGGCAGGAAGCCGGGGGCATGGACGAGGTCGGCGGCACGCACGACGCGCTCCATGAGAGAGCGGTTGCGCAGGTTTTGCTCGATGGTGCGCAGTTGTTCGAGGCTCTGGAAGGATTCCGGGCGGGAGGATTGCACGGGAGCGATGTTCTCGGCGACGGTATCGACTTCCAGGACGCCGCGCGACAGGAAGAGCTTGGGGGTGCGGGCCAGGTAGGAGAAAGCGAAGGCCAGGGCGGCGGCCAGGCAGAGGACGATGATCCAGGATTTGGAAACCAACTGGTGGAGCAGTCCACGGAAATCGAAGCCCGGGGCGGTGTTCTGACCGTTGAACTCGTCTAACGCGGAGGGGGCGGGCGGAGGGGAATCCATGAAAAGGAGAGGAAAAAAAGATGAACCGCGGGGCGGAGTTTTAGCGTAAAGACACCGGGATGCCAAGGGCAGCGAAGAAAAAAAGCCGGGGCGCGCGGCCCGGTCCGGCCCCCAAGCAGAAAGTAAAAAGTAAGAAGGTAGAATGCAGAAGTCAGAACAGAGCGGGAAAAACACTTCCTCTCACCCCGAAACATCTTCCGACCTGCTTAGAAGATGCTCTCGGGGACCGTGATGGAATCGCCGGGGCTGATCAGGAAGCGTTCGATGTCGGTGCGTTTGCCCATCTTGTCGGCGTTGACGGTGAAGATTTTATCGGCGTCGCCGATGTGGCGGCGCACCGTGACCTTGGAGCCGTTGCCGATGCGGGTGACCCCCCCGGCCATGGCGATGGCTTCGAGCAGGTCGATCTTTTCCTGGGCCGGGATTTCGTAGGGACCGGGGCGGTTGACCTGGCCGAGAATGGTGAACCGCTTGGAAGCGAAGCGGACCACGGTGACGGACACCTGTGGGTTGACGAGGTAGCGGGCGCGCAGGAGGTCGGCGATGCGGTCGCGCGCTTGCGTCTGGGTGAGGCCGCCGACCTTGACGACGCCGATGAGCGGGAAGCTGATGGTGCCCTCCTGGGAAATGACGGTGGCGGTGCGCAGGTCGTCCTCCTGGTAAACCTCCACCTGCACGGCGTCGTTGGGCGACAGGGTGTAGGAGGCGGAAACCCCGGCGGCGGGCGTGGCGGGAGCCGGGGCGGCGGGCGCGGGCGGCGGGGCATTGTTGACCGGGGCCGGGGTAAACGCGGATGCCACGGGGCGCGGGGCGGGGGTTTGCGCGCGCCCGGCGGGCACGGCAGCGAGCAGGCCGCCGACCAGCAGCGCCAGCGGGAACGCGCCGGAAACGCCGCGTCCGGCTCCGGGGGAGAAACACTGCGGAAAAATCATATCTTATACCTATGTCATAACCCGGCGGGAGAGCCAACCGGATTTCGGCGGGTGGTCCCGTGGCGTGGTGGGCGCCCGGTGTGCCCATGAACCCGTCAGAAACTCAGGGAAAGACGCGCGCCGATCTGGTTGTCGCTGAAACCGTTGCCGGAAAGAGAGGAACTGCTCTGGCGGTGGGTGTAGAAAAGTTCGGCGGAAAGGTACTGGAGGATCGAGTAATCAACCGAGGGCTGGACGAAGTAATAATCGTCGGTGCGGTTGAGGCTGGCGCCGCTCCCGGAACCGACGTAGCCGGAATGGGTGTAGCCCAGGGAAAGCCGGGTGTAGACGCGTTGAAAAAACCGCTGGCTGATGGTGAAAGAAAACCCGGTCGAATCGAAGTCGGACCCGGCCAGGACCGCGCTGGTTTCGATGCGGCGGCTGGCGGTGAGGGCGAGCGAAGTGCTGTCAAAAGGCGCGTAGCTGACGGTCAGATCGAAAACGGGGTTGACCGTCGTGCCGCCGTCGTGGCCGCCGGTTTCGCGGGCTTCGAGGCCCAGCGACCCGGAGAGGTTCAGTTTGCCGGTGGCGACGTAGGACAGGCGCAGATTGAGCTGTTCAAAAAATTGGTGGGGGGCGGGTTCGTCCTGGACGGTGTAGCCGCCGGTGACGCCGAGGCCGAGGGTGATCTTGCCGGTGGGCGAGTAATTGAAGTAGGCGTCGCCGGTAAACGTGTCGGAACTGATGAGGGTCTCGTAGTCGTAAGCGGTAAAAAAGCCGTCGAGATCGACGGAGGTTTTCGGCGAGAAGGCGTAGTTGGCGGAGAGACGGGTGGTGAAAAGATCGAGTGCGGTGCGCTGGCTGGCGTCGAGATTGACCTGGGTGGACGGCGCGCTCGGGCTGCCGCCACCGAGCTGGCTGCCGGCGCTGACGGAGCCGAGTTCGGCGCTGTTGAGAATCTGCACGCCCTGGGAAAGCGTCAGGGTGACCTGGGAGAAGTGGTACGCGCCCTGGAGATTGACGAAGTGCTGGACGGTGTCCTGGTCGGTGTTCTTCGTGAAGAGCAACACGTTCGCGTTGTAGTCGAGTTCGACGTAATTGGTCGCGCGGGAAAGGAAGTCGCCGTAGCCGAGGGAAACGGAGGGATCGATGGTGAAGTAAACGTCGCTGCGGGAAATGCCGCGCCGGGGGGTATTGTTGAGGGGTGCGGTGGCGGCGGGGGTTTGGGGGGTCGAGGATGCCGCGTCCGGCGTGAGGAAGACGTTGTCGTCGTAGACGATGCCCGTGGAGAGGCGGAACGCGTACTGGAAGCGGCGGACGTTGGCGGTGACGTTGGTGGCAGCCGCGCCGCCGGGCAGTTCGGTGGCGGGCGTGGTGCCGGGCGCGCCGTTGGTGAGCACCGTGCCGGAGGCCGTCGGGGACAGCGGGGAACCGGCCTGCTCGGGGACGGGCAGGGGAAGCGGCGCGGCGGGGGGCGGGGTGCCGCCGGGTGGGAGCAAGGAAAGCGTCGGGACGCTGGGGCGGGGGGCCAGCGGGGGCGAGGCGGGCAGCAGCGAGGGGGCGGCGGCGTCCGAGGAAGCGTAGGGGGGAGGAAGCGGCGCGGCGTCGGGTGACGCGGGCAGCGCGGGCTGGTCGGCGGGCGACTGGGCGGACAGACCGGCGGGGAAAACGGCCAGGATAACCCCGAAAACCACGGCGCGCACGCCACCGGCGGCACGCGGGACGGACAAAGCGACCACGGATCGGCGGGGAGGAACTCCGGTCATAAAGAGAGGGGTTGGGCCGACGCAGGGAGGCGGCTCGCGGGGGGATTGAAACCCCAAGCCGCGCACAAGTAAAGCCCGGACGTTTGGCGGCGGCGGCGGGTGGAGCTTGAATCCCGCCGGTTATCGGGCATCGTTGCCGGACGGAAACCACCTTGCCAACCGCCGCTGCCTCCAGGGCGCAGGTTGCCGCCTCCCCCCGATGGAAGCGGCTCCTGCCGGGCGGCGGCGCGTTGCTCGCGGCCTGGGTCGCGCTGTGGGACCGGCTGCGCATCGACTGGAGCGTCAACGACCAGTACGCCTACGGCTGGTTCGTGCCGCCGCTGGCCCTCGCGCTGTTTGCCCTGCGCTGGCGGGATCAGCCGGAGCCGCGACCGCCGATGGGCCGGTGGAAATGGGCGCTGGCGCTGGCGGCAGGCGCGGGACTGGCGGCGCTGCTGCCGGTGCGGCTGATCGAGGAACCCAACGGCGATTGGCGGCTGATCGAATGGGCGCACGCGCTGATTTTGACCGGGGCGACGTTGACGACCCTGGCGTGGGGCGGCGGGTGGCGGTGGGCGTGGCACTTCACGTTTCCCGTGGGGTTTCTGTTGCTGGCGTTGCGTTGGCCGAGCGGGCTGGAGCACGCGCTGATCCAGGGGCTGCAACAACACGTCGCCGCGCTGACGGCGGGTGGCATGACGCTGCTGGGCATCCCGGCGCAACAGGCGGGCAATTTGATCCGGGTGCGCGACCAGACGGTGGGCGTCAACGAGGCGTGCAGCGGCATCCGCTCGCTCCAGACCGTGCTGATGGCGGCGCTCTTCCTCGGGGAGCTTTCCCGGATGTCGTGGAAACGGCGGGCGGCGTTGCTGGCCGGGGGCGTGGCGGTGGCGCTGGCGGCGAACGTTTTCCGGTCATCCCTATTAGTATGGATCGCCGCGCAGCACGGCACGGCGGCGTTGGAAAAATTCCACGACACGGCGGGGGTCTCGGTGCTGGTGATCGTGTTCGTGGGGTTGTTGATCGTCAACCACTGGCTGGAGCGCGCGCCGACCGGCCAGACGGCGGTCGTCGTGGCCCGGCGGGACCGCGACCCGCGCCGGGTGCCGGGGTGGAGCGCGCTGGCCATCGTGGCCTGGGTGCTGGCGGTGGAGGCCGGGACGAGCGCGTGGTACCGGCTGCACGAGCACGGGCGGGTGTTCCGGCCCTCGTGGACCGTGGCGCTGCCGACGGACGCGCCCGGGTTCAAGCCGCTGCCGGTGGACGACGTGAGCCGCAGCCTGTTGCGCTACGACGTGGGGCTTTCCGCGCGCTGGCACCTGCCGGACGCCGACGGCACGGGGCCGGGCGGCGATTGCACGCTGTTTTTCTTTCGCTGGGAGCCGGGGCGCACGTCGTCCACGCTGGCGGCCATGCACCAGCCGACGACGTGCCTGCCCGCGAGCGGATTAACACAAATCGCCGACGGCGGGGTGCTGTCCATGTCCGGGCCGGGCGGGGTGACGCTGCCGGTACACGCGTATGAGTTCCAACTCCGGCGGCAGCATCTCTTTGTTTATTACGTCGTGTGGCAGGACCAGACGGGGTACGACGTGCCGGACGCGGGCCGCGGGCAGGGCATGCGAGACCGCCTCGACGCGGTGCGGCGCGGCCAGCGCAACCTGGGGCAACAGACCCTGGAAGTGGTGCTGACCGGCCCGGCGACGGCGGGGCAGGCGGCGGCGGCGGCGCGGGAGCAGATCGAGCGGGTGGTGCGCGCCAAGGGATGAGGCCATCGATAGGCGGGTGGCCGTTTGTTCGTCTTGAGCGGAGGCCGGTCTGCCGTTACCTTGGCGATCCACATGGCGCTTTTCCGCTCTCCCAACCGCCAGACGCTGGCCGGAACCGAAGACTACGATCTCACGACACCCGAGGAGATCGGTCGGCGGCGGCGGCGGCAACGCACCGTCGTCACCCTGGTTGTGCTGACCTTGCTGGCCGTGGGCGGGTTCTTCGGCTGGCGCCCGGCTTACCGCGCCGTCCGCGACTGGCAGGCGCGCCGGGCCGCCGCCGCCGCCCAGCGCGCCATGGACGCCGGGCAGTGGGACCAGGCCGTGGGCAAGGTGCAGGATTCCCTCGCGCTGTCCCGCGTGGAGCCGGAGGTGATGCGCACGGCGGCGGTGTTTCTGACCCGCACGGGGCACCCCCACGAGGCGCTCGGGTTCTGGCGGCAGGTGGAAAAGCGGCGCGCGTTGACCGACGCCGACCAGCGGGACTACGCTGCGGACCTGCTGGCGACGGACGACCCCGACGCCGCCGCCGCGAAGCTGCGCGCCGTCTGGCCCGAGGGCAAGGAAGGCACCCCGGCGGACTGGCGGCTGGGGCTGCAACTGGCGTTGCGCCGACGGCAGAACACCGAGGCGGTCGCCCTGGCCGCGCGGCTGGTCAACGCCCCGGGCAGCAGCGATCAGCAGCGGTTCGACGCCGCGCAGGTGCTCGTCGCCGCGTCCAGCGAGGACACGCAGAAGACCGGTTGGGACGCGGTGCGCGGCCTGGCGCAAGGGCGCACGGCGATCTCGCTCGAAGCCCTGTTGTTGCTCGCGCGGCAGGAGGCGGGTCTGGCGGCGGCGGCAAAGACAGGCCCGGCCGCGCCGGAGCGCGCGGCGGCGGCGGAGGACCTGGCGGGACGGATCGAAAACCATCCCCTGGCCAAGACCTCGCACAAGCTGCTGGCGTTCGACCTGCGGCTGGCGGCGGCGCCGGGGCGACACGGCGAACTGGTCAAAACGGCCGTCGAACGGTTCGGCCACGGCGACGACGAAACGCTGGCCAGCCTGGGCGCGTGGCTGTACGGACAGGGCGAATTTCAACGGGTGCTGGAAGTGATCCCGCCTCAAAAGGCCACGGTCAGCCGCGCGCTGTACCTGCAATATTTGGACACCCTAGGTGCGCTGGGCCGGTGGCAGGACATCCGGAACGCCATCGAGGGACAAAAGTTCAGCCTGGACCCGATGCTCGAACAAATGTATCTGGCGCGCTGCCTGGAACAGTTGGGACAGGCGGAGGGGAGCACGTTGCGCTGGAACTCGGCGGTGCAGGCTGCGGGCGTCAACGTGGAAAAATTGCTCATGGTGGGGCGGTACGCGCAACGCAACGGGGCGCTCGCCCCGGCGGAAACGGCGTTTCGCGCGGCGATCAAGGCGGCGCCGGACGCGCGGGCGGCGCACGAGGGGTTGCTGGGCTTATTGGAAGCGCAGGGACACACGACAGCGGCGCGGGACGTGCTCTCGGGGATGCTCAAGGTGTGGCCCAACGACGCGTCGGTGCGCAACGACATTGCGTACCTGGGGGCACTGCTCAACCTGGATGTAGCGACCGACCGGGACGTGGCGCGGGAACTGGTGCGCGTGGAGCCCAACAGCCTGCCGCACCGGGTGACGCTCGCGCTGGCGGAACTGCGGCTGGGCCACGCGCTGACGGCCCTCGACGCCTTCGGCCAAGCGCCTCTGACGGTCATCGCCACGCAAGGGCGTTATCTGGCGGTGTACGTGGCGGTGCTGCGGGCGGTGGGGACCTACGAGGAGGAGGCCAAGGCGGCCCTGCAGGCGATTGACCCGGCCCGGCTGCTGCCGGAGGAACGGGAACTGATCAAGGAGTGACCCGCCGGGTGCCGGGCTTCCGGGCGGGGCGGCGGGGCAGCGACCTATTTTTTCGGATATATCGCTCGGCGGCACGACCAGCCGCCGTGCCCGGAACGACCTTGTCAGAGAATGGTTCCGACCAACAGCATCCGCAACCGCCTGACCGGCACGATCACCGAGATCGTCACGGACACCGTCGTCTCCGAGGTCGTCATCGACACGGCGGCGGGCACGGTCAGCGCCGTCATCACGACCCGTTCCGTCCAGGAACTCAACCTCAAAGTGGGACTCCCCGTTTATGCCATCATCAAAGCGACCAGTGTTTCCGTCGAACGTGCCAACCCCTCGCCGGACCGTCCGCTGGCGGACGCTGGCGGCGGGACTGCTGACGACGGGGATATGGTGGTCGGGCACGTCGGCGGCGTGGGCGGCTGAGAGCGTTTCCATCGCCGCCGCCGCCGACCTGACGTACTGCCTGGACGACATCAACGCGGCGTTCAAGAAAACGCATCCCGCCGCCGACCTGAAGGTGTCGAGCGGTTCTTCGGGTAATTTCACCGCGCAGATCAAGACCGGCGCGCCGTTCGAGGTGTTCCTGTCCGCCGACGTAAGTTTTCCGAAGGAACTGGTGAAAGCCGGTCTGGCGGACGAGAGCACGCTCTTTACCTACGCGTTCGGCAAGATCGTGCTCTGGACGCTGCACCCCGAAACGGTCGATGTGACCCAGGGACTGGCGGTGTTGAGCAAGCCGGAGGTGGTCAAGAAACTGGCGGTGGCCAACCCGGAACACGCGCCGTATGGACGCGCGGCGAAACAGGCGTTGCAGCACGATAGAATGTGGGATGCCTTGCAACCCCGGATCGTGCTCGGCGACAACATCGCGCAGACGGCGCAGTTCGTTTCGTCGGGCAACGCGGACGCGGGCATCGTGGCGTTGTCGCTGGTGACCTCGCCCAAGCTGGCAAACGTGGGCAAATGGCAGGAGATTCCCACCGAGGATTACGCGCCGCTGGAGCAGGGCGCGGTGCTGACCAAGACGGGCACGGCCAACCCGACGGCAAAGGCTTACATGGATTTCCTGCGGACGCCCGAGGCGCGCGCCATCTTCGACCACTACGGGTTCCGGTTGCCGGAAAAGAAGGGCTGAACGCCGAAGGATGAAGGGTGGAGGCGGCGGTGATGGAAGATCGACCGCGAACGTCCGAATCTTCGGGGCGGGTGCTTGGCTGGCCATCGGCGCGGCCGTCGCGGTTTTCTGCGTGCCGACCGCGAGCCTCGGGGCACAGCCGTTTTTTCAGTCGATTGTCCTGACGTTGCGGTTGTCGTTGACGACCACGCTGCTGTTGCTGGGGTTCGGCGTGCCGCTGGCCCAGTGGCTCAACACGAGCCGGTGGCGGGGAGCCGGGCTGGTGCAAACTTTGATCGCGCTGCCGATGGTGCTGCCGCCGACGGTGATCGGGTTCTATTTGTTGGTGTGCTTCGCGCCGGATCACTTTCCCGGCTCGGTCTGGCTGAGGCTGACCGGGCGCGCGCTGAGTTTTTCGTTCACGGGGCTGGTGATCGGCTCGATCTTGTACAGCCTGCCGTATGCGGTGCAGCCGTTCCAGGCGGCGTTGCGGGCGGTGCCGCCGGTGATGATGGAAGCCGCCTCGGCGACGGGCGCGGTCCCGTGGCGGACGTTCTGGCGGGTGCATCTGCCGCTGGCTCGGCGGGGGGTGTTGGTCGGGGCGACGCTGAGCTTTGCACACACCGTCGGCGAATTCGGGGTCGTGCTGATGCTGGGCGGCAGCATTCCCGGCGAAACGCGGGTGGCGAGCATCGCGCTGTACGACGAGGTGCAGAAATTCAATTACCCGCTGGCGCACGCGTATGCCGCGACGTTGCTGCTGATTTCCGGCGTGCTGCTGTCGGCGGTGACGTTCTGGCAGCGGGACGCGGGGGATGAGCGATGATCAGAGGCCGAGGTTGCTCAGGGCGTTCATCGTTTGCTCCAGGTTCGCGGCGAGCCGGGGATGCGTGGTCTGGAAGCTGAGAATGGCTTCCTGCAAACGCCCGCGAACCTGCGGGTGCTCGTCGGGCGGCACGGCGGACGGGGTGGCGGCGACGCGTTCTATGTCGTCGTGGACGGCCTGGAGCAACTGGCGGCTGCGGTCGTCGAGCGTTTCGCCGCGGGCGAGTTCGGCGTGGAGTTGGGCGAGCAGGTCACGCAGGGGTTGTTGGTCCATAGGGTAAAGGTTCACGGAAGGGGCGGAGGGGCGCAAGGGCGGGATGCGCTCAAGAGGGGTAGAGCGGACTTTTAACGCAGAGACGCAGAGGGAAGAAGAGGTTCGCAGAGAAAGGCGAGGCAGAGAGGGCGGGGGAGGGCGACTTTTTAACCCCGGTCACTCGCTACGCCGACGTTCTTCCGCGATGAGATCGCCGATGGTGCGGCCAGCGGTGGGCCGACGGCGGCGGGCGGCGCGTTGGAGGAGGTTGCGTTCCTCGGGGGTGAGCTGCTCGTCGAGCCAGCGGCGCGCCCAGCCGTCGGCGCCGTGGCGCGTTTGGAGATCGTCGTAGGTCCAGGTTTTGACCTCGGGCGAGCCGGGTTCGAGGTCGGCGTTGGCGCTGGCGCGCAGGAGGGCGGGATCGGTCCGCGCGGCGGCGGGCAGCAGGCGCATGGCGTCCTCGCCCTCGCGGGCCAGCGCCTCGCGGATGGCCGGTGGTTGTCCCGGGCGCGCGCTGATCCGGCGGCCCATGAGGAGCCCGCCGGGGTCGGCGCGGTAGACGGCGAGGGCAGGCGCGCTGCCGAAACTCCAGCCCACGACGAGACGGTCGGGGTCGAGCAGGATGCCGACTCCACGGTAGAGGACCGTGCGGTCCCCCTCGAACGCCAACAGGAAATCGTCGCCCCGGGGGGTGATGTTGACCGCGCCCTCGAAGCTGCCGCTGCCCGGCCGATGGCAGAAGAGACGGTGACGACCGGCGAGCGCGCTACCATCGCCCGCGTCGTCGAAACGGATGTCGCCCACCGCGCCGCCGCCGTCGAGACTCGTGATCCAGCGGCCCTGCCACGCGTGGGCACCGGGGGCATGATGGTAGATCGCCACGCCGTAGGCCGCGCCGCCGGTGGCGAGGGACACGCCGAGCGTGCCGTCGTCGTCCGACAGGCCAAGGCCCCGGAGCCGCCGCGCGCCGGTCGCCGCCGGTTGCCACGTCACGGCGCTGACGTGCGGTTTGCGGGGGGTGATGTCGGCGGTGCCCGCGTAGGCGGCCTGCGCCACCGGGGCGTTGGCGTCGGCGGGTAAAGTGGCCACGACGTAACGGCCCGCGAGGTCCGTTGCCGACGCGGGGGGTAAGGTGGCCAAGAAGGCCAGGACGGCAGCGAAAGCAGAATTTGTCCGCAGATTTCGCAGATTTCCGCAGATGGCAGAAAGAGGAAAAGACATGGTCATTTGCCTCCTTCTAATCTGCGGAAATCTGCGGACAGGTTCCGTGCAGGGCATTACGGCGACAGACGTTCTATCGCCCAGGAGCCGTCCGGTTGCCGCGTGTATTCAAAACGGTCGTGCAGGCGGCTGGCGCGTCCCTGCCAGAATTCGACCGTGTCCGGCCGCACCCGGTAGCCGCCCCAGAACGGCGGCACGGGCACCTCGCCTTCCGGGCCGAAACGCAGGCGGATGGCGTCCAACCCGGAGTCGAGAGCCGCGCGCGAGGCGACGGCGTCGCTCTGCTGGGAAGCCCACGCCGCCAACCGGCTTTCGCGCGGGCGCGAGTCGAAATAGGTGCGCGTTTCCTCGTCGTCCACCCGCG
The DNA here is from genome assembly GCA_964250695.1 of uncultured Chthoniobacterales bacterium. GTDB lineage: Bacteria > Verrucomicrobiota > Verrucomicrobiia > Chthoniobacterales > SZAS-18 > CAHJWO01. The sequence goes on from CAXUGY010000003.1 coordinate 118,742, forward strand.
CGACGCTCCCGGCCACGAGCACCTGCCGCTCCAACGCCAGCCACGGGAAAAGCAGCGACGCCCGCGGGTTTTCGCCGAGTTGCCGACCCTTGCGGCTGGCGAAATTGCTGAAGAACACGAAACCCCGGTCATCCAGGCCCTTGAGCAGCACCGTGCGGACGCGCGGGTGGCCGTCGGCGCCGACGGTAGCGAGGCTCATCGCGGTCGGCTCCACGACTTTCGCCTCGTGGGCGTCCTGCATCCAGCGATGGAATTGCCGGATCGGGTCCCCCTGCAAATCGACGCGCCGCAACTGGCCCCGAAGATAGTTTTTCCGTTCGTCGGCGAGGTTCATCGGGGGAACATCGGCCACGTCACTCGTCATGGTCAAGGTCGGGCTTGGCCGGGGTGGGGCGGGGCGTCGGCGACGGGGTGGGGGAAGGTGAGCGACGCATTTCCGCACGGCGCATCGGCATGGCGTCAATGGTGGCGTAGAGGACGGAGGCGGCGACGGGTTTCGCGCTGCGGTAGGCGTCGTGGCCGTCCTTGCCGACGAGGATCACCGTGAAAGATTTCACGTCGATGCCGAAGCGTTTTGCCAGCGTGCCCGGTGGGTCGCCCGCCGGTTTCCTGGCGTCGGCCAGCACGGGGACGACCACCAGTTGGCGTTCGTCGAAACCGGCTTTCTCGTTTTGCCAGAGTCTGGTTTGCTCCTGGTAAGCGGGGTCTTGCGCCGCCGGGGCGAAGACGAGCAGGACGCGGTTTTTGTCGCGGTAGGCGTTGAGCGGTTTGTCGGCGGGGTTGGCATCCTGCGCCCGGGCAGCGGGGGAAAGGAGGAGGATCATGGCGAGGGCGGCAAGGCGCGGCGGGGCGAAAGGGAGTGTCATGGAGTGGACGGCAGTCGCAATGGAATCGTGCCGGGAGCGGACGGTTGGATGGGACCCGCGTGGAAACGGCCCTTTAAAAAGCCGTCCGATTGGGGTAGGGGTACGCCGGATGTGGACTTACGCCGTTGCCATCGCGGGGGTGGGTTTGATGCTGTTCGTCCTCGTCGATGCGTTTGAAACGATCCTGCTGCCGCGCACGATCACGCGCGGCCTGCGGCTGACCCGCCTCTTTTACCGCGTCACCTGGGGGCCTTGGGCGGCGCTGGGCCGGGCGCTGCCTGCCGGGGCGTGGCGCGAGACCGTGCTGAGCTTCTTCGGTCCGCTGTCCATCCTGCTGCTCACCGGGTTCTGGGCGGGGGGGCTCATCCTCAGCTTCGGGGGGTTGCAATGGGCGCTCGCGCCGGAGCCGCACCATTGGCGGGACCTCGGCTCGGGGTTGTACCTGAGCGGCAACCTGTTCTTTACCCTCGGCCTGGGCGACGTGAATCCGCACACGCACGTCACGCGGTTCCTGGCGGTGATGGAAGCGGGGCTGGGGTTCGGGTTTCTGGCGTGCATCATCAGCTACCTGCCGGTGATCTACGGCGGGTTCGCGCGGCGGGAAATCCTGATCCTGCGCATGGACGTGCGCGCGGGATCGCCGCCGACCGCGGGCGAACTGCTGCGCCAGCACGGCCACCGGGGCGACGAACGCGACCTGGATCAACTCCTGCGCGACTGCGAACTGTGGGCCGCCGAACTGTTGGAAAACCACGTGTCTTATCCGGTGTTGTGCCTGTATCGCTCGCAACACCGCGACCAATCGTGGCTGGCGACATTGACGACGATCCTGGACACCTGCGCGCTGTTGATCGTGGGCATCGACGGGATCGAATCCAAACAGGCTCCGATGACGTTTGCCATGGCGCGACGCGTCGTGATCGATCTGGCGCATCTGTTCAGCCGGACGCCCGGCGGAAGCGTGGAAGCGCCCGACCGGCTGCCTGACCCGGAATTGGCGCGTCTGCGTAGTTTGCTCGGAGAAGATGCCCGGTTGCAGGCGGGGGATGAGGCCGACGAAAAACTCGCCCGGCTGCGCGCGACCTACGAGCCGTCGGCGCACCGGCTGTCGGAATTTCTGCTCATGCCGCTCTCGCCCTGGATGCCGCCGCCCGACGCGGGCGACCGGCCGACCAGCGCGGCGGAAATGTTCTTCGAGGAAGAAGGCGCGACGGACGTTTCGACCGTGTGAGCGGGCGGGCGGAATTTACAGGAGCAGCCCGTGGGCCCGGCGCGCTTCCAGATCGAGCAAGAGGCGTTTGCGGTCCACGCCCCCGCCGTAGCCGGTGAGCGTGCCGTTGGCCCCGATGACACGGTGGCAGGGCACGATGATCGACACCGGGTTGCGCCCGTTCGCCAGACCCACCGCGCGCACCGCCGCCGCCTGGCCAATGCGCCGGGCGAGTTCGCCGTAGCTGATGGTTTCGCCGTAAGCGATTTCCGACAGGGCGGTCCAGACCCGGCGTTGGAAAGCGGTGCCGCCGATGCCGTCGGCGTCCAGCGGCAGGTCGAACCCGGTGCGGCGGCCCGCGAAGTATTCGTCGAGTTGTTGGCGGGCGGCGGCGAACCGGGCGTCGTCGCGCTGCCAGTAGGCACGCTCGGCGGCGGGCGGACCGGGACGGTGGGCCGGCAGAAAAAGGCCGGTCAAACCGCGTTCGGAACCGCGCAGACTGAGCGGGCCCACGGGCGACGAGATTTCGGTGTAATAATGGATAGGGTACATCGTTGGGTAAGGGGAGGCCGGAATCTTAACGCAGAGACGCAGAGGGCGGAAGAGAATCGCAGAGAGGAAGGATCAATCCATCTTACCCAGAAAAAGGCCGGTCCATTCGGTGCTGCCCTGGACGCGCAGAAACGGCTCGATGAACGCCGTGCCCGGCGGGATGAGGTCGCCGTCGCCCTGGACGGAAAGCAGGCGTTGCGACTGCCAACGCCACGCCAACGCCGGTGACGCCGGACATTCGCTGGATTTGAGCACGCGGCCAGCGGTATCGAGATAACGACGGCCCAACCGTAACTGGCTGTGCTGCCCGTCCTCGCGGCTCCAACCGCCCTGGAAGTAGGCGTGCCCGGCTTCCAGCGGGATGCGCGCGCCGGTGATTTCTTGCGGTTGCGAGGTGAACGTGTCGCTGCGCACGGAGGGCACGCCCGGGAGGGGGCTGTCGCCCGTGGCCTGCCGCCAGAATCCGGCGGGCAGGTCTTTCCAGCCCGGCAGCGCGAACGTCTCGGCGGCGGGGTCGCGGTCGGACAGGCCGTCGAAACGGGGGTTCGTCAGCAGGTTCGGCGCGCGGACGATGCGGAGCCAGTCGTTGCCGCCGCCGGGCGCGGCGGGTTGGGCCGGGTCCAGCGTGACCTCGAGCACGCCCGCGCCCGGCGGGACGGGGCCAGTCCAGGTGCCGAAGGAACGGTTGGTTTTTAGCTGGCCGAGCGGCGCGAGGTGTTCCGGGTCCGGACCGTAGGAAAACGTCAGCGTGCGCTCGCCTTCCAAGGTGGAGAAGGAGCGGCCCTGCGATTCGGGGAGGCGGCCGGGTCCGGTGCGGTCGTCGGGGCGCGGGGGACGCAGTTCGTAGACCAGCGTGGCATCCGGCGCGCCGGGGTGGCCGCCGCCGCCGTCGTCGAGCAGCCAGGCGAACGCTTGCAGCGGCGGGGGTGGGTTTTGGGCGAGGCGGAAATTCTTTTCGAGGTCGTAGGGGAGCAGGAGTTGGTTGGCCTCCAGCGCTTTGGCGGAACGGGCGAGCAGGTCGAGATAGACCGGGTCGGCCTCGGGACCGGCGCGCAACAGCAGGTCCAGACAACGGGCGGTTTCCTCGGAGGAATTGCCGTCGTCGGCGTTGGGAGCCGTGATTTCGGTCGCCAGGGCGCGCAACGTGGCCAGGGCGGAACGCTCCTCGCCGAGCAGCCGTTCCGCGTGGGCCTGCTGGAAACCGAGCGCGGTGGTCTGATTGACGGAAACCGCGTCGCCGGTGTTGCGGGCGTCCGCCACGATTTTCCGGGCGGACCGGAACGCTTCCAACGCCAGCGATTCGTGGCCGGGCCACGACAGGAGCCGCCGGGCGATGACCAGACGGACGCCGACCTCGGCCTGGGCGTTGCTGCGGTCGCCGACCTTGGCGTCGAGCAGCGCGGGCAGTTCGGCCAGGAGGGCGGGGTCGCGCCGGTCCAGGCGGATGATCGTCAGCAGCCAGGGGAGATCGACCGAGGCGGAAAGTTCCGGGTCGGCCTGTTGGCGGGTTTCGAGCGCCGTTTGCAGAGCGGGCAGCAGGCCGGCGGTTTTGGCCTCCGCGAGCGGTCGCAAGCCGGACGTATCCAGCGCGTCCAGGTTCCACGAAAGGCCCGAAATCCAACGGCGGGCACCGTTGGACTGGATCGCTGCCGGGTTGCGAAAACCGAGCTGCACCGCGCCGCCGGTTTTGCCGGAGTCGGCGGGCGGCAGGAAGTTGGCGACCAGCGCGTCGCGGGCCTCGTCGCGGCGGCCCAGTTGAAGCAAGGCCGAGAAGAGCAGCCGGTTCAGGTCGGCGGTCTGGTCGCTGCCGTTGGACTGGAGCCAGGCGAGGCCGTGGCGGCAGAGGGCGGCGACGAGTTCGGGCTGGCGCTGGGCGGCGCATTCCCGGGCGGCCTGGAAGAAGGTGAAACCGGCGTTCGCGGACGATCCGTTGGCGGCGGCGGCCGCGCCGGGCTTCCAGGCGAGCAGGCGTTTGGCCAGGGCGACGCTGCGGCTGCCGCGATAGATGAAGTGCAGGTCCTCGTAGGCCGTGAACCCTTCGTCGGGTGACCGGTCGAGCAGGTGGCCGTAGACGGCGGCGGCCTCGTCGCGCAAACCGCGCTCGGCGAGGCGGTGGGCGAGCAGGCGCGCGTAACGGGCTTCCCGGGGGCGCAGTTCGGCGAGCTTGCGCCAGTAGGCCGTCGATTGGTCGGCGCGGTCGCGGTGCTGGAAGGAAACCAGGCCGCCCGGCTGCACGATGGCGGCGGCATAGGGAGCGTCCGGGTCCAGGCCGGCCCGGAGCATGACGCCCGCCTTGATCTCGTTGCCGGCGCTTTCCAGCGAAACGACGCGCGCGGCGAATTCCCTCCCTTCGCCGAGTGGCCGGTAGACGAGGCGGGCATCGTCCACCACGCCCCACAGGTCCCAACCCCGGGCCTGGAGAGTGAACGTCTCGTCGTGCCACGCGGCGGGCGGAGACGGAGCGTCCCCGTCGTCGGCAAGCGGCGTTTCGGCCCAGGGAGCGGGGAGCGGGGCGGCGGCTGGCGCGGGGGCCATCGAGCCGGAGGGAACGGGCGTCAGGGTCACGTGATCGACGACCACGGCGGCGGGGTGGGTCTTTTGTTGGGAGGCGGCGGGCAGAACGGCCAGCGGGGCGTCGCCCAGCGCGATTTTGGCCCGCCCGATTTCCTTCCAATCCTGGCCATCCGGAGAATCGAACCCGGCGACTTCCCCGGTTTCGAGCCGAACGAGCTTGAGCCAGACGGGCGGACGCCGGTCGGTTTTTGACCGGGTGAAAGCGGTGTCCCGGCCCGCGGACGCCTGGTGCAAGACCGCCAGTTGGTAGTTGAGCGTGAGCGAGTCGGGGTCCTTGGCGAGTTGTTTTTCGGCGTCGGCGATGACGGCGTCCAGTTGGCGGAAGTTTTTGAGCGCGGCCACCGTCGCTTGCAGGACGGACTCGGCGTTGACGGGGCGGCTGTTGGGGATCGCCGGGGGCGGGGGCAGCGCGGCGAGGACGCTACGCGCCAGGGCCAGCGCGCCGTCCTCGTTTTTGTCCGCGACGAATTTTTGCAGGCGCGTGGCCGTGGTATCATCGAAGATCGACCGCTGCCGACTGGCGGAAGACGCGGCGCTGACCGACGCGACGGGCCGGGTGAGCGCGTCGGCCTGTTCGGTGAGGCCGAGTTCGCGCAGTTCGGCGGCGATGGAATCGCGCTGGTCCGGGGGCACGCGCGTGGCCGCGAGACGCAGGGCGGCGCGCTTGGCCGCTTCGGTGTCCTTGGCGGCTTTGGCTTCGGCGAGGAGGAATCGCTGGAAGTTGAAGGGCGACTCGCCCCCGCCGGTGCGGGCGATGTCCACGGTGTCGAGCAGCGCGACGGCTTCGGCGTGGTGGTCCGTGCGCCCCAGCAGCACGCTCGTGAGCAGGCGCAAGTCATGGTCGTCCGGGGCGGCGGCGAGCAGGGCCCGGGCCCGGGTGAGGGCCGCCGCGGGGTCGCCGCCCAAGCCGAGGAAATCAATCGCCAGCAGTTGCGGCAGAATCCGGCGGTCGGGCGGCAGTTCGCGCGCCTGTTGGTCCAACCGCTCGAGCACGGCCTGGAGGCGCGCCGCGTCGCCCTGGCGCAGGGACTGCGCGACGCTGCCGATGACCGCAAATGCATTGCGCTCGAAGAAACGGGTCGGCGGCAGGGTGTTTGGCTCCAACCCGCTCGGGCGGTTGGAAGAGTTGCCGCCGACGGGCGTCGAACCACCGGCGGCGGGGGCGGACGCGGGCGGATACCATAGCGGCACCAGGCTGACGAGCGTGTCGGCGAATTCCTCCGGTGACAGCTTGGCCGCCTGGGCGTTTTCGTTAAAGACCGTCGCCGGATAATAGGCGGATTGGGTCACGGTCGTGGCAGCGGCGGCCCGGCCCGCGGTGACAAACGCCGGGACGACGATCTTGAGTTGAGCACGGTCTGCCGCCGAAAAGCCGCCTTCCGCGAGCAGCCCCAGCGCCGTCTGCAGCCGGTCGAGCGGCGCATGGGCATCGACGTGGGCGAGGAATGCGCGGCGCACGGATTCCGCTTCCTCCGCCCGCCCCACGCAGGTCAGGAAGTACCAACGCAGACTGTCGGCATCGGCAGTTTGCAAGGAGGGGTCGGCCTGGCACACGCGGGTCAGCAGCGGCGCGAGCAGCGGCGCGAGGGCGGCCGCCTGCGCGGGGGTGAGCGGCGGGCTTTCGGAGTATCGGCGGTTCTGCGGGTGGTTGTTCAGGGCGACGAGGAGCACGCGGCTCAGCGCCAGGGCGTCCAACCCGGGCTCGGGGTTCTGCACCTGGGCGGCGGTTTCGCGGAGCTGGCCGTCCACGTCCTCCAGGAGCGCGAGGGCAACCAGGCGGTCGGTGCGGGAGCTGTCGCGGGCGGCGAGGTGACGGTCCAGTTCGGCGAGGAACTCGGCGGCGGTGTGATCCTTGACGGCCAGCGCGGCGAGGTAGACCAGGGCGGCGTCGCGGGCGGAATCGGTGGCGCTCGGCGCGTTGGGCAACCCGGAACCGGGCGAGGCCAGGAGGGACGTGCCGCGCCCGCGTCCGGCGGCGGCGAGGCCGCCGGGGGAGAGCAGCCCCTGCGCGGTGCGGCGGGTTCGCACCCCGGCGCGGTAACGCTGCTCGGGGATCGAATCGCCGGTGTAAATCTGGGTGAAGAGGCGGTTGAACGTGCTGGTCCTGGGCGGCGCGGCGGCGGGAAGCGAAGCAGGGCCGGTCCGCGTGTCGAATACGGACCAGAGCGCGGCGCGTGCCGGTTCGAGGTTGCCCGCGACGGTCTGGAACAGCGCCAGGGTGAAACGCGACTTGAGATCGGCGCGGTCACCGCCCAGTTCGGCGTCGAGCAACTCGCCTGCCCTGGTGGTGAGATCGTTGCGGGCGAGCAGCGGCAGGAGGTTGTCCCACGCGCCGGGGATTTTCAGGAGGGCGGCGAGGTTCGCGCGCAGGGCGTTGAATCCCGCCTCGGCCTGATTGTTCTCCAGCAGCGCGGTGACGAGCGCGAATTTGTTCTGGTCGCTGGGTTCGGCCTCGGTGAGGAGCGACTGGTAACGGGCGATCTCCCCGAGGTTTTGTTCGTCCCCCGCGACGCGCACGAGCTGGCGCAGCAGCGACCCATCCCGGGGCCGGGCTGCGAGGGCCTTGGCGAGTTCGCGCCGGGCCGCGCCGTAGTCCTTGGTTTCCTGGTAGATTTCGGCGAGGTAGAGGGCGTACCGCCAGCCTTCGGAGTCGCCCTGCTGGAGCGTTTGGAAGCGGGTGATGAGTTCGTCCAGGCGGTTTTCGCGCTGGTAGGCTTCGGCGAGGGGTTTGGTGAGCGCGAACCGCTCGTGGGAATCCCCGGCGGCCTCGAACGCCGCGTCGAGCGTGCGGCGGGCGTCGGCGTCGCGGCCGAGATCGGTCTGCACGCGGGCGAGGCGCAGGCGGAACTCGTTGGGTTTGTCGCTCAGGCGCACGGCGTCACGCAGGCGGGCGACGCCTTCGTCGGGGTGGCCGTCCTGGAGGAGCAGGTCGGCCAGGAGGGTCTGCGCGGCGGCGTTGGCGGGCGAGGCGAGGACGAGTTCGTTGGCAGCGGCCGTGGCATCGTCGGGACGGCCCGCGTCGCGGTAGACGCGGGTGATTTCGGTGAGGGCGTCGGTCTTTTGCGCGGGCTGGAGTTCGATCAGGCGGCGCAGAGCGGCGGCCTGCCCATCGACATCGCGGGCGCGCCGGGCGAGTTCGCCTTCGAGCCGGACGAACGCGGCGGCGCGGGGGAAGCGGACGCGGGCTTCGGCGAGAGCTTGGCGCGTTTGGGCGAGGGCGGCGGGGTCGGTGTCGCCGTTGGCGGTTTGGAGGTCGATGCGGACGAGCAGGGCGAGGTCGTTTTCGTCGAGCGTGGAGAGGCGGGCGGCGAGGTCGGCGCGCGTGGCGGCCAGTTGACCGGCGGCCTGGAGGGCGGCGACCTGCCGGGCCTGCACCTGTTCGGCGAAGTATGGGTTGGGCGCGGCGGCGAGCAGGGCAGGGTAGAGCGCGCCGGCGTCGGCCCAGCGTTTGGCGCTGGCGAGGAGTTGCCAGCGTTGCGAGAGCAGGTCGAAATTGCGCGGCTCCAGCGAGAGCCCCTGTTCGGTGGCCGCGAGCGCACCGGCGCGATCATCCAGACGGTCGAGCGCGGCGGACAGGCGGGCGTAATTGGCGGTGGTGGCGTTCTTCGGGCTGGCGGTGACGATGCCCGCGACGACCCGGCGCGCCTCGTCCCGGCGGTCGATCTGCGCGAGGTAACCGGCCCAGCGTTCGCGGGCGTCGGGCAGATCGGGGGCGAGCGCGGCGGCGCGGGCGTACTGGGCCACGGCTTCGTCCTTGAGACGGTGGGACGCGAGCAGATCGGCGAGTTGACCGGTGGCGGCGGCGTCGGTGCCGTCGGCGGGCGAAAGGTGGGTCCAGGCGGCGATGGCCTGCGTTTTGAGGGCCTCCTTCTCGGCGGTGGTGGCCGTGGCGGGGAGGGTTTCGAGGAGTTGCCAGCGGGCGTCGCCGAGCAATTGCCAGTAGCTTTTTTCCTCGGGGGCGGCGGCCGTAAGTTTCTCCATGACGGCGGCCATCTCGGCGGGTCGGTCGGTTTCGCCGAGGCGACGGGCGAGTTCGACCTGGAGTTCCTGGCGTTCGGGCGCCCAGGCGACGGCCTGCCGCAAGAGGTCGATGGCTTCGGCGCGGCGGTTGAGTTCGATCAGGACGGCGGCACGGCGCGTGGCGGTTTCGACGTTCTTGGGATGGTCGGCGAGGGACTTCTGATAATAGTTGGCCAGCCCGGGGAGGTCTTCCTGGCCACGGTAGAGCTGTTCGATGCGGGCGCGGGCCTCGCGTTCGAGCCAACTGCCGGTTTTCGCCTCGGCGACGACGCCCTCGTAGATGTTGACGGCCTCGGTGGCATGGCCGCGCGCTTCCTCGACCTGGCCGGTGCGCAGGGTGGCGTTGATGCGCCCGAAGGCGTCGTTGTTTTTGCGGGCGAGTTCGCGGACCCGTTCAAACGTCGCGCGGGCCTCGTCGTAAGCCTGGTTTTCCTGAAACGCCTCGCCGACTTCCTGGAGGATGCCGGGGTCGTCGGGGAACTCGGCGGCGAGTTTGCGCCAGGTGCCCAGTGACGCGGCGACGAGGAAACTGCGGGCCTGGGCGCGGGCGAGTTCGCGGTAGAGCGCGGGCCGGGTGGACACGGGCACGGGCGGTTTGGCGGCGGGGTCGAGCGCGTGGGCGAGGGCGTCGGCGGCGGGGACGAAGCGGCCCTCGGAGGTTTCGAGTTCGCCCAGGGCGGTCCAGCCGCGGGGGTCGTCGGGATGAGCGGAGTTGTACTGGTGGTAGGCGGCGCGGGCGTCGTCGGGGTGGGCGCGGCGTTCGGCGAGCAGGCCGATGAGGAGAGGGAAAGTTTCCGCGCCCGGTCCGTTCCCGGCGGCGCGGGCCTGCCAGCGCGCGGCCAGGGCGTCCAGCCCGGGACCCTCGAAGAAATGTTGGTAGACCTTGTCGAAGGCCGTGCCCCTGGCCGGGGACGCGGTAAGCATCTGCTCGTAGCGGGCGACGACCGGCGGCAGCGGCGTGGGCGTTGGCGCGGGATCGGCGGCGTGAGCGGGGCGGAGGGCGGTCCAGCACAGGGCGAGCGCGAGCAGACAGCGAAAAGGCGTCCGTTTCATGGGAGGAGGGCGGCAGCCCAACATGGCAGCAACCCGGGAGCGGCGCACGGCAAAAATGCGCGGTCCGGCGCGAGATAAACTTGGCAATGCAGGCAGTCTCGGGTATATCCAGGGCGACCGCCGGTGTTCCGCCTCCATGACCCACGCTTCCGACGATCCCTCGCGGCCGGATGACCCCGCCGGGGTCTTGCACGCGCAACTCGCCGCCGCCTCTGCCCGCTGGCGGCTCGAATGGCTCGCGGGCGCGCTGGGCCGACTGGCGTGCGGGCTGGGAGCGATTTTTGTATGCTGGGCGGCGCTGTCCTGGTTCGTGCCGGGTGCGGCGCGCGATTGGCCGGTGGGTGCGTTGGTGGCATTGGGCGCGGGGTTGTTCGTCGTGGCGGAGAGCCGTCTGCGCGAGCCGGACTGGCCGCGCATCCGGCGGCGAGCCGACCGGTGTTTGGGTCTGCCCGATGCCGTGCTCACGGCGGCGGAGTTTCAGGACGGCGAGGCGAGCACGGGCGGGGCGGCGGAGTGGCGGACGCGACAACTCGCGCAGACGGCCACGATTCTGCAAGCGGTGGACTGGCGGCGCGCCTGGCCGGTAGGCGTTCCCCGGTGGGGACGGCTGGCGGGCGTGGTTGCCGTGCTGGCGGTCGCGTTCGTCGGCTGGCGGTTTGCCGTGTTGCGCAAGAGCGAGTTGCCGCCGCCGCCCACGGCGCAAACCCGCGACACCGCGCAGGCGTTGCGGCAGGTGTTCGACGACTGGGACCAGAGCGAACGCAGCCAACATGACCCGGAATTGAGGAAGCTTCTCGACGGGTTGCGTCCCCTGCGGGAAAAACTCGCCCGCCAGGACGCGGCGATGGAAGCAAAGGAAGCGTTCAAGGAACTCAGCCGCGTGGAAGACAAACTCGCCGCCGCGCAAGCGAAACTGGACGCGCCATCTCTCCATCCGCTCGCCGCCGACCTCGCCGCCGCGCTGGAAAAAGTGGATGGCCTGGGCACGCTGGCCGCCGCCGTGCGCCGCCGCGATTTCGAGCACGCCGAGGCCCACGCCGAGCAGGCCGCCCGCGAGATGCAGGCCCCCGGCGCGAAACCCCCGCAGGACAAGCAGGCGGCCGACGCCGCCGGAAAATTCGGCCAGCTCGCGCAACAATTCGGCCAGAAAGGCAACGAGGGCGCGCAGCAGTCGATGAGCGCGATGCAAAAGGGTTTGCAGCAAAACCAGGCGTCGGAAATGGGCAAGGGACTGGGCGGGTTGAAACGGAGTTTCGCCAACCAGAATGCCCGCGATGCGCAGAAGAGAAACCTGTCGCTGCAAATGCGGCAGATGAGCCTATGCAAAGGCGGGTTGGGCGACAAGGAAAGCCTGTGCCGAAGCATCTCGCTGGTGCCGAAACTTTCGCTCCAACGCAGCGAACAGGCAGGCCACGGCGCGAGCCGGGAAACCGACCCCAATCGCACCGGCGTGGCCAGCACGCTCGCCGCCGACCGCTCCCGGGAAAAACTCGACGGCACCGCCAACGACCAGGGCGAAAGCGAGACCACGAACCTCTCCACGCTCGACCCGTCGCACGAGCACGCCGGAGCGGCCAGCACGGCAAACTTCCACGCCTACGAAACCCTCTCCCGGCAGGCCGTCGCCGACGAAAACCTGCCGCTCGCCCACCGCCAGACCATCAGGCGTTACTTCGAGTCCATCCGGCCCGACGGCGCGGACCAGCCTTGATTCCCTCTCTGATGACCACCGCCGTCCCCCTGGAAGAGGCCGCCGCCCGTTTCCGCGAGCAGTTCGCGCGGCTGAAAACGGAGATCCAGACCGTGATCGTCGGCCAGGATGAGGTGATCGAACACACGCTCATGGCGATGATCGTGGGCGGACACGTCTTGTTGGAAGGCGTCCCGGGATTGGGCAAGACGATGCTGGTGCGCTCGATTGCGGGCGCGCTGCGGTTGAAGTTCCAGCGTATTCAATTCACGCCCGACCTGATGCCCGCCGACCTCATCGGCACGAAGGTCATGGTGGACGACGGGCAGGGGCACCCGCGTTTCGAGTTCTCGCCGGGACCGGTTTTCTGCCACCTGCTGCTGGGCGACGAGATCAACCGCGCCACGCCGAAAACGCAGAGCGCGCTGCTCGAAGCCATGCAGGAGGGCAACGTCACCATCGGCGGCGAGACCCACCGGCTCGAAGCCCCGTTCTTCGTGCTGGCCACGCAGAACCCGCTGGAAATGGAAGGCACTTATCCGCTGCCCGAGGCGCAGTTGGACCGGTTCTTTTTCAAGTTGAAGGTGCCTTACCCAACCGAGGCCCAGTTCGAGCAAATCCTCGACCGCACCACCGACCGCGCGCTGCCCGCGCTGGAGCCGCTTTTCGAGCGGGAAACGTTGCTTGACATGGGCCGCCTGGCGCGGGAGGTGCCCGTCGCGCCGACGCTGCGCACCCGGGCGGTGCAGCTCATCATGGCCACGCACCCGGAGACGGCGCACGCCGGCGCGGAGGTCAAACGCTACGTCCGCTACGGAGCCAGCCCGCGGGCGGGTCAGGCAGTCATCCTGGCGGCGAAAATCCGCGCGCTGCTCGACGGCCGCTACCACGTTGCCACCGGGGATTTGCTCGGGAGCGCGTTGCCCGTGCTGCGGCACCGCGTGATGCTCAGTTTCGAGGCGCAGGCGGACGGCATCGACGCGGACGACCTCATCGGCCGCGTGCTGACCTCGCGCCGCGACGCGTGGCAAAAGGAGTCCTGAATTTCGCCGCGTGAGCACCGCCGCCGTTGACACCCTGTTCGACGCCGCGTTCCTCGCCCGGCTGGAAACACTCGCCCTGGCGGCGCGCCGTCTGGCGAAGGGCCGCCAGCGCGCCGAACGCCGCAGCCACGCGCGGGGCGCGAGCGTGGAATTCGCCGAGTACCGTCCGTTCGTGAGCGGCGACGACTGGCGGCACATCGACTGGAACGCCTACGCCCGCTGGCGTCAGCTCGTGCTCAAGCTTTTCGTCGAGGAGGAAGACCTGCACGTCCACCTGCTTTTCGATTGTTCGCGCTCGATGGACTGGGGCGAGCCGCGCAAGTTCGACCACGTCCGGCGGATTGTCGCGGGGTTGGCATACCTGACGTTGGCCAACCTCGACCGCGCCGCCGCCGTGCCGCTCGGTCTGGACCCCGGCGCGTACCCGGTCTGGGCGCCGTCGCGCGGGCGGCACCGTTTCCTGCAACTGCTGCGGTTCCTCGCGGATTGCCCGCTGGCCGGTGGTGATGGTGGTGGTGCGCCGCCCGCGCTGGCCGATGCCGCCCGCCGCTGGTGCGCCACCCGACCCCGGCGCGGGATGGTCCTGTGGGTGAGCGACCTCTGGGGCGCCACCCCGGAAGATGCCCTCCAGGCGTTGGACCGGCTGCGGCACGCGCGGCACGAGGTCGCCGTCATCCAGATCACCGACCCGGACGAGAACACGGCGGGCAGCACGGGCGAGTGCGAGCTCGTTGACGTGGAAACCGGCGGCGTGCGCACGGTGATCGTCGATGGCCGGTTGGCGCGCGAGTACCGCGAACGCTTCGACGCCTATCAGGAATCGTTGCGCCGGTATTGCCGCCGACACCAGATCGCTCTGCTGCAAGCCGACACGTCGCTGCCGGTGACGGAATTGCTGGGGCGTTCGCTGCGGGAGGGCGGGTTCGTCCAATGATTTTCCTGGCTCCGTTTGCCTGGAGCGTGCTCGCGCTGGCCGCGCCGGTGGTCGCGCTCTATCTCATCAAGACGCGCCTGCGCCGCCGGGCGGTGACGACGCTGCTCTTCTGGGAGCAACGGCAGCCCCCGGTTTACAGTCATTCGCTATGGCGCAAGCTGCGCCGGTGGTTGTCGCTGCTGCTGCAAATCGCGTTCCTCGCGCTGCTGGCGTTCGCGCTGGCGCGTCCGCTGGCGGCCTGGGAAAACCGGGGCAGCCGGGTAACGGTCATCGTCCTCGACCCCTCCCCGAGTATGCTCGCCACGGACGTTGCGCCCGACCGCTGGACCCGCGCGCTGGCGGAGGCCCGACGACGGGTCGGGGCGTTGCGTTTTTCCGATCAGGCCGCGCTCATCCTCGCGGAACAACCGCCGCGCGTGCTCAGCCCCTGGACCGGCAGCCGCCGCGCCCTGGAACACGCGCTCGACCGCGTGGAAGACGCGCCGCATTCCGGCGGACGCGACGGCATCAAAGACGCGCTGACGCTGGCCCGCCGGTTGGCGGCCGGACGCACGGGCACGGGGGTCGTGCTGCTGACGGACGGCGCGTGGAACGAGCCGCCGGACGGTGCGACCCTCGCCGGGGTAGAGACGATTTACCTCGGCACGAGCGAACCGGCGAACACGGGGATCGTCGCGTTTTCCGCGCGCCGTTCACTGGCCGCGCCGGGCGATTGGATCGTCGCGGCGGAGGTGCAGCGGTTCGGCGCGGCCCCGGCGGACGCCGAGCTGGAAATCTCGCGCAACGGGGGGACGCTCGACGTGCAGGGGCTGCGCCTGGAACCCGGCAAACCCTGGCGCAAGACCTGGACGGGGCATGCCGACGAAGCGGTGCAATTTGTGGCCCACCTGCGACCATCCGCGCCGGACCGGCTCGCCGCCGACAACGAGGCTGAGGCGGACATCGCCGCGCTCGTGCCCGTCACGGTCGATCTCGTCGCGCCGCCGAACGGATTTTTGGACGCGGCGTTGAACGCGCTGCCGTCCGTCCGCTGGCACCGCCGCGCGGCGACCGACCCCGCGCCGACCCCGCCGCTCGCGTTGTCGATCTTCTACCGCGCCAACCCGTCAGCGGATTTCCCCGCCAACGCCCCGGCGATCCTCATCGACCCACCCGGCGGAGGGTTTTGGGGCGAGCCGGGCGAGACCATCGAGCATCCGCTGGTCAGCGACTACGAGAAAGACAGCGTGCCGTTGCGCTTCGTCGGGTTGGACAGCGTGAGCTTGCAATCGGCGCGCGAATTCCGCCCGGCGGCGGGGGCGGAGGTGTTCGCGCAGAGTTTCGGCAAGCCGCTGGTGTTTGGACGCTGGCCCACGGGGGATGACCGGGCCACCCGCCGCTGGCTGGTATTGCCGTTCGACCTGGAAAACACGGATTTCGTACTGCGCACCGCGTTCCCGGTGCTGCTGGGCAACCTCGTGCAATCCCTGCGCACCGACCAGCCTCCCGCCGCGCGCGCTCTGCCCGGTGAAACCAAGAGCCGCCTGACACGCACCGCGCCGCCGCTTCCAAACGCTAAACCCGCCCCGGTATCAACGGCGGCTGCGTCGGCCACCGCGTGGTGGGCGTGGGCACCGCTCTGGTGGTGGGCGGCGGCGGTCGGCGCGGGTTGGCTGCTGGCCGAATGGTGGTCGTTTTCCCGGCGCGTGACCGAATAAATCCTGATGAGTCTGCCCACCGTCGAACTGTTACGACCGCTCGCGCTGCTGACCCTGCTCGGGCTGGGGCCGCTGTGGTGGTGGCAGCGGCGTTCGTTGGCGACGATGACCCCGGCGCGTCGGCGGCTGAGCCTCGCTTGCCGCGCCGCGCTGCTCGGGCTCGTCGCCCTGGCCCTGGCCGAACCGCGCTGGGTTCGTCAGGGTCGGGCGGCGCACGTTTTCTGGACGGTGGACCGCAGCCACAGCGTCGGCGACGGCACCCTGGAAGCCGCGCGCCGGTTCACCGCGCCCGGCACGGATTACGGCCGCCGGCTCGACTCGCAGGGCTGGATCGGTTTCGCCGCGCAACCCGCCGCCGTGTCAGACCTGAAAACGCTGGCCGCCCTGCCGCCCCGTGCGCTCGACGAAAACGCGACCGACATCGCCGGTGCGCTCGCGTTCGCGGACGCCACGTTCCCGGCGGGTGACACGAAAACGGCGGTGCTCTTCACCGACGGCCAGGAAACCGTCGGCGACACCGCCGCGCAGATTGCCCGGCTGCGGGAAAACGGCGTGCGTGTCCACGTGGTACCCGTCGCGCCGCCGGACAAACCCGAGATGCTCGTCAGCGAGGTGAACACGCCTCGGGAGGTCAAGAACGACGAGCCGTTCAAGGTCAGCGCGCAGATCGTTTCCAACCGCGACGCGCCCGCCGAAATCAGCCTGTACCGCAACGGCGTGCGCGTTGCCACGCAGGCGACGACGCTGCATCCCGGCACGAACCGTTTTGAATCGACGCAGAGCGTCAGCGCCGAGCGGGTGTTCGAGTTCGCCGTCGAGGTCCGCGCGAAGAATCCTGCCGACGACACGCTGGCGGACAACAACACGGCGTCGGCCTACGTGCAAGCCGCCGGGAAATCGAAGGTCCTCCTGCTCGCCGACAAACCCGAGCAGGCGCGCTACCTCGCGCTGGCGTTGCGGCAGGAGGGGATTCTGCTCGACGTGCGTCCGGCGGCGGGCGCGCCGACCGACCTGGGCGACCTGCAAAATTACGACCTGCTGGCCATCGACAACGTTCCGGCCACCGATCTCTCGCCCGACCAGATGCGGCTCATGGCCGGGTGGGTGCGCGAGTTCGGCGGCGGGTTGCTCATGCTGGGCGGCGACCAGGCGTTCGGCCTCGGCGGGTACTACCAGACGCCCGTGGAAGACGTGCTGCCGGTGCGCTGCGATTTCCAAAAGCAACAGGATAACCCGGCGTTGGGCTTGCTGCTCATCATCGACCGCAGCGGCAGCATGACCGGCGAGAAAATCGAGATGGCCAAGGACGCGGCGAAGGCGGCCGTCGAACTGCTCTCGCCGCGCGATTACGCGGGCGTCGTGGCCTTCGACGACCAGGCGTTCTGGGTCGCCGAAATGACCAGCGCCGTCGATAAGGACTCGCTGCTCCAGCGCATCGCCACGCTCCAACCCGGCGGCGGGACCAACATCGCCGTCGGCCTGGAACTCGGCTTCTCGCAGATCAGCGCCAGCCCGGCCAAGATCAAGCACGTCATCCTCTTGACCGACGGCGTCTCGACCCCCGGCCCGTTCTACGAACTGACCAGCCGCATGGCGGAGGAACGCATCACGGTCAGCACGGTGGCCGTGGGCGCGGACGCGGACCGGAAGCTTTGCGAACAGATCGCCGAGTGGGGCAACGGTCGCGCCTACGCCACCGACACGCCGGGCAACATCCCGCAAATCTTCGCGCGCGAGACGATGACCGCCTCCAAGTCCGCGATCCAGGAAGCACCGTTCCTGCCGGTGGTGGCGCGCCCGGCGGATTTCCTGAGCGGCGTGGATTTCCAGACCGCGCCGTTCCTGCTGGGCTACGTGACCACGCGCCCGAAACCGACCGCCGAGAACTGGCTGCTCACCGAGCGCGGCGAGCCGTTGTTCTCGACGTGGCGGTACGGCCTCGGGCAAACGGGCGCGTTCACCAGCGACGCGCGCAACCGCTGGGCCGTCGAGTGGCTCAAGTGGGAGGGATACGGCAAATTCTGGGCGCAGATCGTCCGCAAGCTGGCGCGCACGCCCGCGTTGACGAAGTTCCCCGTGGAGGTGCGCCGCGAGCACGGCGGGTTCCGCGCCATCGTGGAAACCGCCGACAGCCGGGGCGAATTCCTGACCGACGTGAACGGCGAAATCGCGCTGCTCGATCCGCACGGGCATGCGAGCAAGATCGCGCTCGCTACCACTGCGCCGGGTCGGCTGGAAGGCTGGTGGCCCGCGCCGGAACGCGGAGCTTACAACGCGGAGGTTGTCCTCCGGCACGGCGCGGTCAGTTCGGAGAGTGCCGCCAGCGAAGAGCCCATCGCACGGCAGTTCATCAGCGCGACGGTGGGGTACCCCAACGAGTTTTTGTTGAAGCCGGTCAACGAACCGCTCCTGCGGCGGCTAGCCGAGGAAACCGGCGGACGGTACGACCCCGCGCCCGCCGATCTCTTCAAGGACGACCACCGCACCGCCGGAGTGGAGAGCGAACTCTGGCCGTGGTTGCTGGGGCTGGCGGCGGTGCTGTTCGTGTTCGACGTGGCCGCCAAACGCTGGCCGGAACGCGGGTGACCCTCCATTTCCCATGAAACCTCCGCCCATGCCCCGCGCGATTCCGACGTTGATGAACGTAAAAACACTCCCCCTTTCCGCCCTGCTCCTCGGCGCGGCGGCCTTTTCGCTGCACGCCCAGGACACCTCCAAGGTCCAGGGCAAACCCATCGTCGAAGTCGCGCACTTCCAGGATTACCAGGTCACCGGCGTCGCCGTTTCCAAGACCGGGCAGCTCTACGCGAATTTCCCGCGCTGGTCGAACGACTATAAATACGCGGTCGCGGAGGTCGGCAACGACAGCAATTTGACGCCGTTCCCCGACGACCAGTGGAACTCGTGGAAGGACAAGGACCCCGATGTCGCCAACAAATGGGTCTGCGTGCAGAGCATTGTCGTGGACGACACCGGCGCGCTGTGGGTGCTCGACACCGGCAACCCCGGCATGAACGGCACGCTGCCCGGCGCGCCGAAGCTCGTCAAATTCGACCTCGCCACCAAGAAGGTCACGCAGACCATCCCCTTCGGCGCGGACATTTGCCCGGCCAAAAGCTACCTCAACGACGTGCGCTTCGACACGACCCGGCAGGTCGCCTACCTCACCGAAAGCGGCGTCGGCTCGATCATCGTGGTCGATTTGAAATCCGGCAAGACCCGCCGCCTCCTGGTCGAGGACAAATCCACCCTGGTGGACAAAAACGTCGATCTGACCATCAACGGCAAGGAGGTCATGACTGCCGAGAAGCAGAAGCCCAAGTTCAACGCGGACGGCATCGCGCTCTCGCCCGACAATGAATATCTCTATTACCAGGCGATCCTGAGCGGCAAGCTGTACCGCATCCCCACGTCCAAATTGCTCGACGAAAATCTCAGCAAGGGCGACCTGAGCAAGGCCGTCGAAACCGTGGGCGACAGTTTCCCGGTGGACGGCCTGTGGATGTCGAAGGACGGCTACCTGTACCTGAGCGACCTGCGCACGGGTGCGATCCAGCGCCGCCTGGTCCCGACGGGCAAGACGGAAATGGTCGCCGCCGATCCGCGCATCCAATGGCCGGATTCCTTCGCGCAAGGCCCGGAAGGCGCGATCTATTTCTCCTGCTCGCACATCCACCACGCGCCGCAGTACAACGGCGGCAAGAGCGCGCGCACCGAGCCGTACACGATCTTCAAGGTGATGCCGTAAGGGCCGCCTTCTCTTCCCGCACCCAGTCGAGAAAAGAAGGGTAATGCGGTCGCCAGCCCAGCGCGCGCAGGCGACCGTTGTTCACCCGCTTGCTGGTCCAGCCACGCTTGCGGTTGCGATCCTCGGGGCCGTGAGGTGGCAGGGGCCGGTCGAACTCTGCCGACAGCGAGCGGTAGAGTTCGAGTTGGGTGAGCGGCGAATCGTCGGCAACGTTGTAAACGCCCGGCGGCGCGTCGGGTTGAGCCAGCCGGAACAACGCGGCGGCGGCATCGTCGCGGTGAATCTGGTTGAGCCAGCGTCCGCCGTCGCCTTCGATGACGGCCTCGCCCGCCAGAAATTTTCGCAGCAGATTAGACCGCCCCGGCCCGTAAATCCCGGCCAGCCGCGCCACCACGCCGCCCGGTGCGGCCAGGACCACATCTTCCGTCTCGCGCAGGATGCGTCCGGTTTCGCGGTCCGGTTCCGCCGGGCTGGATTCGTCCACCACCGAGCCATCGACCTGCGCGTAAACGCTCGTGCTGCCGGTGTAAACGAACCGCGCCGCTCGCCAGCCCGCGCCCAGGTTCCGCGCGCCTTCCAGGTAAACGCGCCGGTACGCTTCCGGCCCGCCGCCCCGCCCGGACGACACGCAATCCACCAACGCGTCGAGCATTCCGCCATCCGGCATGGCCCGGGCGGCAACGACCACTTGCTCGGCGTCGGTGATGTCGTGCGCGGAAACCGGGTAGGGCTTTACGGACGCCAGCCGCGCCGCCGATTCCGCCGAGTGGGTCCAGCCGGTGACTTCCCACCCGGCGGCATGAAACAAATCCGCCGCCGCTTCGCCCACGAAACCGCAACCGACGATGAGAACGCGAGGCATATCAAAAAACAGTCACTTCATCGGCCGGATCGAAAGCGCGACCTTCTCAAACTCCGCTTTGTGGGCGTCGATCATCACTTGCAACCCCGCCATGCCCACGGCGTAAAACTTGCCGCCCGCGACCAGGCTGAAGGCGTAATAAGTATACGCGCCGTTGCTGCCGTCGTGTTTGCCGGTGGCCGTGACCTTCGTGAAAACCCGTGCGCCCGGCCCGATGGTCTCGTCGGTCGCGGGCGAAACGGTCACGTCGGTCAAACCCGCGCCCGCCGCGCCCGCCTGAGTGATCTTGCCGAGGATTGCGCCCAGGTCGCCCCTGCTGTTGACGTTGGGCACCCGGATCAAACTGATGACGTAGCTCGCATCACCCTCTCCGGGCGTGCAGAGGAGCAGTTGGGCCGCGCCGGGGCGTTCCTTGATCGTCCAACCCGTCGGCAGCGTCACGTCAAACGCCGGGTCTTCCTTCGGATAGAGATAGTCGTCCGCCCGGGCCACGGGCAGCGCCGCCAGGGAGCAGAGCATCACAAAAAATCCCGCGCGGACGATGGCAAGGAACTTCACGCCAGAAGGTGGCACCGGGGCCGGGGCATGGCAACGGCCTACCTGCCGTGGCCGCGTCCCTGGTAATACGTGGTCAGCCCGGCAGCCACGGCGTCGGCGTACTCGCGGTAAATGCTGGGTCGCGGCACCCCGCCGAATTCCCGCGTGCCGTCGTAATCTCCGGCCTGCGCGCGGGCGAATACCTGCGGGCTGTTCATCACGTAAGGCTCGACGTACACGACCGGGCATTCATCGAGCCGGTTGGCCAGGAGGTTGCGCGCCCAGACGGCCGGGCTGCCGCCGATGCGCACCGCGTTCGCGCCGGTGTACTGGTACGGCGGCAAACCGGTCGCGGCGGCGAGCGTGGGCGCGACGCTTTCGGCCAGGGCGACCTCCTCCGCGCCGGAACGATTCAGCAGCTTGAGCAGCAGCTCGAAGCGCACGTCGTCCTTGGCGATTTCGTCCGGGCCGTAGCAGCCGTTGACCAGCACGTGAAAATGGTTTTTGTCTACCAACGCCGGTCGGGCCGGGTCGCCCCACGCCTCCGCGTTGAAGTGCAGGCACACGACCAGGTCGGGCCGGATCGTTCCGTTGACCCGCTGGCCCCGCGCACGGATGTCGGCGCGGGTAAAAAGCATGTCGCTCGTCCACGGAATCGAAAATTGGCGTTGCGGGTCCGCCGGGCCGTCGAACGTCGCACGGGGGTGTTCGACGCCCTGTTCGGCGAGTTGCCGGGCGGCGGCGGCGGCGAGGTCTGCCGGGCGCAGCGGCGTGACGGGTTCGTCGCCGTCGCGCACCAGACGGACGGTCGCCCCCTGAGCGCGCAGCCGGTCGGCGAGCAATCGGGCGACATGGAGCGTCAGCTCGCCTTCCATGATGGGCGGCTGGTCCCCGATCTGGAACCAGCGTTCCTCCAGCTTGGCCCAGCGCCCGCCTAGGTGCCCCGGGTCGAGCGCGATTTTCACCCCGTCCAGCGGTCGTTCCGCCGGTGGCAGCGCGGCGCGGGTACGCCAGTAGCCCGGCGGCAGCGGTTTCCGTGCGGCCTCGCTCGGGGCAAAGCGCAGGGTGTAGAGATCGTCGAGCGGCACGCTGGTCTTGCGGATGACCGCCGCCGTCGGGTCGAGTCGGATAAACGGCTGCCAGCCGCCGTGTGGGGCATACCAGTGTTCCAGCAAACCGGAAAATTCCTCGCGGGTGATCGTCCCCTGGTACGCGTCGAGCCGCCGGTAATCCGGCCAATCAGCCAACGCGCTGAGATTTTGCGCCTGCGCCGGGCAAACCGACAAAACCGCCGACCAAATGACAAAAAGAGCGGATGCGAATCTCATGGAATGGTCCGCAGATTACGCAGATTTTCGCCGATTGGCAGAAGCGAAAGTAGAAAGGGTCCTCCATCCTCTCTCTGAATCTGCGAAAATCTGCGGAATCTGCGGACGGTTCTTCGCCGCCAGATTTTCGGTTTCCGCTGCCCAATTTTTCGCTTAGGTTCCGTCATGGCGACGCTGAACATCCTCTTCCTGGGCGACATCGTTGGCGAGCCGGGCCGCCGGGCGGTCATCGAACTGCTGCCGCGTATCCGCGAGCGCGACGCCATCGACTTCGTCATCGTCAACGGCGAGAACAGCGCCAACGGCCGGGGCATCACGCCAAAAATCTCCATCGACCTGCTGCGGGCCGGGGCGGCGGTCATCACGACGGGCGACCACGTCTGGGACCAGAAGGAAATCGTTTCCTACATCGACACCGAACCCCGCCTCCTGCGCCCCCTCAACTACCCGCCCAACACGCCGGGGCAGGGGAGCGTGGTGCTCGCAACGGCCAAGGGCAAGGTGGGCGTCATCAACGTCCAGGGCCGAACGTTCACCGCGCCCAGCCTGGAAAACCCCTTCCGCGCCATGGAGGCCGAGGTCGCCCGGCTGCGCGAGGAAACGCCGATCATCTTCGTGGACATCCACGCCGAGACCACCAGCGAAAAGGTCGCCATGGGACGGTTTCTGGATGGCCGGGTCAGCGCGGTGGTGGGCACGCACACCCACGTCCAGACCGCCGACGAACAGGTGTTCCCCGGCGGCACGGCGTTTTTGTGCGACGCGGGTTTTTGCGGTCCGTCGGAATCCTGCCTGGGCCGGGATATCGATGCTATCATCCAACGTTTCCTGACCAGCCTGCCGGTGCCGTTTCCGGTGGCGTGCGGGGAAGTCAAGCTGCACGGAGCCATCGTGGAAATCGACCCCGAGACCGGCCATGCCCGCTCGATCAGGCGGCTGGTGGAGCGGTACGGGCCGTCGGTAGCCGCCGAACCGGCCCCGGTGACCCAACAAGCCACTCCTGCCGGAACGCCGGATGCAGCCGTGAGTGTGCCGATGGGACAGGGCGTATAACTCCCGTTAGGCAGTTTCACGCGCGCTCTGTGATTCCCGGATTCACCAACGAACTGCTTGCAAGGCTAATCGCCATTGGCCGACGCGAAGCTTTCAATGAGTTTGATCAGTTTCTCGGGAAATTTCCGCAGGCGCGCTCCGGGCAGATTATGCGGCACCCATTCCAAGAGTGGCATGAGATTGCGCGACGATATTCCCGCGATGACGTGACTTCGCTCATTAAGGCGCTCACCGTCGCTGAGCGTGACCTTCCAAACTTCAACTGCGGTAGCGTATCCCCCGTTATCTCGCTGTATCGCTACCTCCTCGACACGACCCACGACGATTTTACCGAGTTACGCGACTGGGTCGTCGCTCACACCCGGAATCCCTATCTGCCTTTCGGCAGCAGCCGTTACTATCCAGCCTCTTGGTCGGAGTATCACTGCCAAGCGGCAGATCACGAAGCTCGCCGCCGAGCGTGCGAACAGGCCCGGGAAGAGGCGCTTATTGCCCGACGCGCCACTCGCCAAACGCAGAAAGACGAAGAGCGGCAGGCTCGGATGCGCTTACGGCAGAGCCGTACCGCGCTCATAGACTCCCTCCAATATCGTTCGCCAGTAGAGCGCTTCGCTCACATTATCGCCGACGCTGTGCACCCCGTTTCCTTCTACCCTGGAGATTGGGCAATTCTCGATTCCAACACGATTCAGAGCTTGCCTGCGCGACTGCGCATTGCTGCCATTCAACGACTGGCAGACCGCCGAAAGCGGATTTGGAAGAAACTCCGAGAACAACTCGAACGAATCCCCTAACAGCAACTCTCACGGGAACGGTTCCCTAATTCTTGCATTCCGTACCATCAACCGGCATGATGTCTTCCATGCCCGCCACCGTTGAGCAGTTCCGTGCCGATCTGTTAGCTTTGCCCGAAGCGGATCGTGCAGAGTTGGCTTCCTTGCTTATCGAGTCGTTGGGACAGCCTCGTTCCGAGATGGAAAAACGTGATTTCGAAGAGGAGCTGGCTCGCCGTGCCGATGCGATTCGTAGCGGTCGTGCCATCGGAATTTCCTCGGAGGAGCTTTTCGCCAGGATCGATGCCCGCTTGGCTCGTCCCGGGCGATGAAGCGGTTGATTATTCATTCGGATGCCGCCGCCGAATTCGAGGAAGCCGTCACCTACCATGAGGCTGAATCCGAAGGGGTAGGACGAGAGTTGCGCGTGGAGATCGAGCGGGCTTTCGTTCGCCTGTTAGCCAGTCCGCAAATTTGCCCGCCGCATGGGCACAACGGCTATCGAAAATGTTTTGTGGCCCGGTTTCGCTATACGATCTTCTTCCTCGAACTTCCGGAGGTGATTTGGGTGGCTGCCGTGGCCCACGGCAGCCGGCGACCGGGGTATTGGGGTGACCGTTTGCCAAACGAGTGAATCTTTTTCCAGACACCGCTCGGAACCGCCAAATTCTCTCGTTCCCAAGCTCCTGCTTGGAAACGCACTTGCCAACGAGGCGTTTGACTCCCAAATGGTGCGAAACCAGGTTTGCTCAGGCAAACCAATCTGCCAGCGCCGCCTGCAAGCCCGGCACGCTGGCGCACGCGAGGGTCTCATCCGCGGAGTAGAGGCGCTTTTGCTGGTAAACCCCGTTCACCGGCTCACGATAAACCTCGACCTGACGCTCCGCGCCCAAGACGATCCAGTATTCCGGCACCCCGGCCTCGGCATAGAGCGAGGCGTTTTCCCGGTCCAACGCCGTGCTGCTGACCGCCACTTCCACCACAAGTTCGGCGGTCGTGGGATGTTTGGTGTCGTAGTCACTTTCCTCGCCACGCACGATCATCACGTCGGGTTCCGGCACGGAGTCAGCCAGACGGAAGGGTGCCTCTTGGAAAGTGACGTGGTTGGACGGTTGCTTGGCGTGACAATGGTCGTAGATCGACTTGGTCAGCTTGCGGTGGAGCGGCGACTTTGGCGTTTTTTTAAGGATGATTCCACGAATCAACTCCGCCCGTTTTCCTAGAATACCTCGTTCAGTCAGTATTTCGTAGGCCTGTACACTCAGTGGCGCGATACGCGCACGCACTTCAGGCAGGTCGAGAATTGCGGGTAAACGTGGGTCATAGCCGCTGGGGGCAACCACCGCCGGGGCCTGAGCTTCAACCGGTTCGAGAATCGCGGACATAGAGAATAGGGAGGCTACACCCGGACTTGACGATGGAACAGCTTATTTCTGCCCGGTACGGGTGGCAACACGCTAGAGGCGCAGAGGATGGTCGAAGGCGGTTGAAGAACCTTGAATTTTCCTTTTGACACCGCCGCCGGTTCGGTTAGCTTGCCAACGCTTTTTCGGAATTTCAGGGAAGAAGATCCCGATCAACTCGGATGACTAAACGTCCGGTTGGGTCAGGACCTTTTTCCCTTTTTTCGCCGGGTGAGGCCGGGCGGTGCAAACCGTCTGACAACAGAGGCCCGCATAGCTCAGTTGGCAGAGCACATCCTTGGTAAGGATGAGGTCATCGGTTCGATCCCGATTGCGGGCTCCACCGGCCAGAAAAGATTCAAAAAAAGCGCAACGCGACAGATTTACAGCAAGCAGACCAGAGAAACCAACCAACCAGGCAGCAGCGCCCGGCGCCTTCTTTTTGAGGCGCCGCTGTTGTCTCCCAGACCGAAGACCGGAGTAAACCGCCATGGCTAAGGACAAATTTGAGAGAACGAAACCGCACGTGAACGTTGGCACCATCGGCCACGTCGATCACGGCAAAACCACGCTGACGGCTGCCATCACCACCGTCTTGTCCAAGACGGGCAAGGCCAAGGCCATGGCTTACGACAGCATCGACGCCGCCCCCGAGGAAAAGGAGCGCGGCATCACCATCAACACCGCCCACGTCGAGTACGAGAGCGACAAGCGCCATTACGCGCACGTTGATTGCCCCGGCCACGCCGATTACGTCAAGAACATGATCACCGGCGCTGCCCAGATGGACGGCGGCATCCTCGTCGTTTCCGCCGCCGACGGCCCCATGCCCCAGACCCGTGAGCACATCCTGCTCGCCCGTCAGGTCGGCGTGCCCGCCCTCGTCGTGTTCCTCAACAAGTGCGACATGGTGGACGATCCCGAGTTGCTCGACCTCGTCGAGATGGAAGTGCGCGACCTGCTCACCCAGTACGAATATCCCGGCGACACGATTCCCATCGTCAAGGGTTCGGCCCTCAAGGGCCTGAACGGCGATGCGGAAGGCGAAAAAGGCATCCTGGCCCTCATCGCGGCGGTGGACGAATACATCCCGGTGCCGGAGCGTCCGATTGACCTGCCCTTCCTGATGCCCGTCGAAGACGTGTTCAACATCGAAGGTCGCGGCACCGTGGCCACCGGTCGTGTGGAACGCGGCATCCTCAAGAAGATGGAGGAAGTCGAGATCGTCGGACTGGCCGACACCCAGAAGACCACCTGTACTGACATCGAAATGTTCCGCAAGCTCCTCGACGAGGCTCGCGCCGGTGACAACATCGGGTTGCTGCTCCGCGGCATCAAGAAGGAGAACATCCAGCGCGGTCAGGTCATCGCCAAGCCCGGCTCGATCAAGCCGCACAAGAAGTTCAAGGCCGAAGTGTACGTCCTGAGCAAAGAAGAAGGCGGCCGTCACACGGCGTTCTTCTCGAACTATCGCCCGCAGTTCTACTTCCGCACCACGGACGTGACCGGCGCGGTCAAGCTCCCCGAAGGCGTTGAAATGGTCATGCCCGGCGACAACGTCCAGCTCGAAATCGAGTTGCTGACCCCCATCGCCATGGAAAAGACCATCCGCTTCGCCATCCGCGAGGGTTCCAAGACGGTCGGCGCGGGCCGCGTGTCGGAAATCCTCGATTAAGTTTCGTCACCATCAACGAGCGGCGTGTCTCTTTTTAGGGCCATGCCGCTCACCCCTCATAGGTCAGTAGCTCAATTGGTAGAGTAGCGGTCTCCAAAACCGTTGGTTCAGGGTTCGAGTCCCTGCTGGCCTGGGTGGACGATGCGTTGTCCGCCTCCCAATTTTTCAGACCCATTTTCCGCAGAAAGTTGTCACGATGAACAAGGTCACGCAGTTTCTGGACGAAGTGAAAATCGAGCTGCGCAAGGCCACCTGGCCTTGGGACCCGAAGGAAAAGGGCGTCAAGAAGTACAAGGAGATCACTGATTCCACGCTGGTCGTCGTGGTCGCCATGCTCCTGCTCGGCGGCTACGTTGCCCTGTGGGACCTGGGTCTCAATTGGTTCATCGGCCTGCTCACCCGCTAACCAGCAAATTTCCATGGCCGCGCAAACCGCTACAAATCAATGGTACGTCGTCCACGTGCTCTCCGGTCAGGAGAACAAGGTGGCTGAAAACCTTCGCCGCCGCATCAAGACCGAGGAGATGGGCGACGTGGTTTACGAGGTGCTCATCCCCACGGAGCGTGTCTCGGAGATCAAGCGCGGTAAGAAGACCGAAACGACGCGCAAATTTTTCCCGGGCTACCTGATCGTCAACATGCAGCTCATCGACGACAACAAGCAGCTCGTTGACCGCTCGTGGTACTTCGTCCGCGACACGCCCGGCGTGATCGGTTTCGCCGGTCCGAAGGATCGTCCGGTACCGATGCGCGACGCGGAAGTCGAGAGTTTGCTGGCGCAGATGCGCGAGCGCGAGGACAAAGTCAAGCCGAAGCTCAGCTTCGAGATTGGCGAGACGGTCAAAGTCGCCGACGGTCCGTTCCAGAACCAGAGCGGTGTCGTGGAAGAAATCGACCCGGTGCGCGGCAAGCTGCGCGTGAGCGTCACCATTTTCGGGCGCACCGCCCCGGTCGAACTGGAATACTGGCAGGTCGAGCGCGGCTAGGAAGAAAAGTCAAAAGTCAAAATGCAGAAGGCAGAAGGACGGAGCAGAGGAGCAGAACAGAAAACCGCGAGCATCATCAATTGCCGGTTTTCTGACTTTTGCACTTTGCATTCTGACTTCTGCATTTCTTAGAAAAACGAGTTATGGCCAAGGAAATCACCGGAACAGTCAAATTACAAATTCCCGCTGGCGCGGCGAATCCCGCTCCCCCCGTCGGTCCTGCGTTGGGTCAGCAGGGCGTCAACATCATGGCGTTTTGCAAGGAGTTCAACGCCGCCACCCAGAAGCAGAGCGGCGACATCCTGCCGGTGGTCATCACCGTCTACAAGGACAAGAGTTTCACCTTCATCACCAAATCGCCCCCGGCGGCAATCTTGCTTAAGAAAGCCGCTGGCATCGCCGCCGGTTCCAAGGAGCCGAACAAGACGAAGGTCGGCAAGCTGACCAAGAAGCAGGTCATGGACATCGTCAAAATCAAGATGAAGGACATGAACGCCCGCAGCGAAGAGGCGGCATTCCGTACCATCGCGGGCACGGCGCGGCAGGCAGGCATCGAAATCGAAGGCTAGGCCGTCGATCCACTCAATCTCACCCAACCATTCGTTAACCACTTCAAGGCAAGGAGAATACAAGCATATGGCTACCAATCGCAGTAAACGTTACGAAGCCGCCGCCAAACTCGTGGACGGCAGCAAAAATTATCCGCTGGCCGAGGCAATCGACACGCTGAAGAAATTTCCGACTCCCAAGTTCGACCAGACGGTGACGTTGTCGTTCCACCTGGGCGTCGATCCCAAGCAGTCCGACCAGATGGTGCGCGGCACCTGCCCGCTCCCGAACGGCAGCGGCAAACAGGTCCGCGTGCTGGTGTTCGCCACGGGCGCAGCGGCGACCGCCGCCCGGGACGCGGGTGCGGAGTTCGTCGGGTTCGAAGACATGGTCAAGAAGTGCCAGGAAGGTTTCCAGGATTTCGACGTGGCCGTGGCGACCCCGGCGGCGATGGCCGAAGTGCGCAAGCTCGGCAAGGTGCTCGGGCCGCGTGGACTGATGCCCAACCCGAAGGCTGGCACCGTGACCGAAGACACCGCCAAGGCGGTGAAGGAAGTCAAGGCGGGCCGCGTGGAGTTCAAGCTCGACAAGAACGGCAACGTTTCGGTGCCGATGGGCAAGGCGTCCTTCGCCCCGGAAGCATTGGTGGAAAACGGCACGGCGGTCATTGAAGCGGTGTCCAAGGCCCGGCCCTCGTCGGCTAAGGGTAAGTTCATTCACTCGATCACGCTGGCTGCGACGATGTCGCCCGGCCTGAGCGTGGACGCCTCGGCGTTCCAGACGGTCTAATTTTTATCATCACCCTTTTACAGACCGCACTTCCATGCGCCCCGAAAAAACTTCCATTGTTGACGATCTGCTCAGCCGTTTGCAGGCGTCTCCTTTCCTCATCATCACTGACTACCACGGCTTGAAGGTGGATCAGTTCAGCGATCTGCGTACCCGCCTGGCCGGTGCCGGCGCGAAGTACACCGTCGTCAAAAACACGTTCCTCAACCGGGCGGCGCGCGAGGCCGGGTTGCCGGATCTGGGCGCGAGCCTGAGCGGGCAGACGGCCATCGTCACCGGCGACAAGGACGTGAGCGCCGCCGCGAAAGTGCTGCGGACGTTCGCCACCGAAAGCAAGAAGCTGACGGTTCGCGCGGGCGTCGTGGATAAGTCGCTCTTCACGGACAAGCAACTCAGCGCGCTGGCAGACCTTCCCTCCAAGGAAGTGCTCCAGTCGCAGTTGCTCGGGCTGCTCCAGATGCCCGCGACCATGCTGGTGCGGACGCTCAACGAGTCGGGCGCGAGCCTGGCGCGTTTGCTCCAAGCCCATGTGGACAAGCAAGGCGGCGCACCCGCCGAAGCGGCGGCTTAATTTCAGAATTTCCGGCGCGGGATTTTATTCCGCAAGGCCGGCCAACACCAACCAACAAGAAAAGGTTCCTCGTCGGATCGGCGGCTGCCGGTCTCAAACCCCCCGAGGCTTCGGGGGACGACGATCACCACAACATTACAGAAAGGATGGAGGGCGCGGGACCTTTCCTGACGCCGTCCATTGGAGACATCATGGCTGACACAAGTGCATTAGTGGAATCGATCAGCGGGCTGACCCTGCTGGAAACCGCCGAATTGATCAAAGCGCTGGAGAGCAAGCTGGGCGTGAGCGCGGCGGCCCCGGTGGCGGCAGCTCCGGCGGCGGGCGGCGGCGCGGCGGCAGCGGCTCCCGTGGAAGAGAAGACCTCCTTCGACGTGATCCTGACCGACATGGGCGGCAACAAAATCGCTGTCATCAAGGAAGTCCGCGCGGCGGTGTCCGGTCTGGGTCTGGCGGAAGCCAAGGCGCTGGTCGAAGGCGCGCCCAAGCCGATCAAGGAAGGTATCCCCAAGGCCGAAGCCGAGGAGATCAAGAAAAAGGTCGAGGCGGCTGGCGCCAAGGTCGAGATCAAATAACGTTTTCGCGCGTTGCCGCCGGGACCTTGTAAGAGGAACGGCGGCAGGCCGAGTCCGGTTTGCAAACCGGTCGTGGAGTAATCTGCGACCGGTTTGTTGCGTTTTGGGGCGTACGGAGATGCTTGGATTGGATGACCCAATTGAAGACTCGACCTTGCCGCGCACACTTTTGCAACGGGGGCGACGAAAACCATCCGAAAATGGCAAGTCCTCAAACCGGCCGTCCGGGGAGGTAGCTAGTTTCTCCTCATTCTCAAGTCGCATTTGGGAATGAGGCAACTTTGCGTTATTTTCGCTGCCATGAGTACGCTCACCGAAATTGAAGACGCCGCCGATTCGCTTTCCAGTGAGGAGAAGGAAGCGTTGCTCCGTTTCCTCGCTATGAGGCTGCGCAGGGAGCGCGCCTCGCTAGAGCCGCGTATCTACGCCGACGACGAAATGACTACCATGCTCGCCGAGGACGAAGCCGATGGGATGCGATTCCGGCAAGAAACTCAGAATCTTTCTCGATAGCAGCGTCGCGCTCGCCGCGAGCCTGTCGAGCACCGGCGCGTCGCACGAGATTTTCCGTTTGGCCGGGTATCAGGATTGGATTTTGCTTGTGTCGCCGTGGGTGTTGCGCGAGGTAAGGCTTAACCTCGCCAGCAAGTCGCCGCAGTCCGTTCACTGGTGGGTGACTTTGCGCCTTCTGCTTGAAATCGAAGACGATGAACTCACCTTCGACTGGCCGGTGGCGTTCGAGAAGTCCAAGGACAAGCCCGTGCTCTTCAGCGCGCTCGCGTTGCGCCGACGTACTGTTGACGCTTGACCGACGCGAGGCGGGGAGGTTGCGTCCAAAGGCTGGGCGTTGAAGACATCGCTATATCAAACCATCGGGCGGAAGCGGCCGACGGTTTCCTGCAACCGCGTCGTGATCTGGCCCAGGCTGCAGTGCTCGACGGTGTTGATCAATTCCTCGAAGACGTTGCCTTGTTTTCCGACGACGGCGGCGAGTTGATCCAGGGCGCGGTCGCTGTCGGCGGCGTGGCGACTCTCGAAGTCGCGCAGGCGATCCACCTGCCGCTGTTTCTTGTCCTTGGGCGTGCGGATCATGCTGACCTCAGGCCATTTCTCGTCGGGATCGAAGTATTTGTTGAGGCCGATGACCGGGCGCGTGCCATCGTAGATTTGGCGTTCGAGCCGGTGCGCGCTCGCCTGAATCTGGCTGCGCTGGTAGCGGCGCTCGACGGCGGCGCGGACCCCGCCCTGGCGGTCGATCTCACGAAATTCTTCGAGGATCGCGGCTTCCACCGCGTCGCCGACGGCCTTGACGCCGGGGCCGCCGGACATCGTGCCCATCATGTGTTTGAAGAAGCCGCTCTCTTCCAGCAGGATCGCCTGAGCGTGCGCGGCGAGCCGGGCGTATTCCTCGCTGGGCGTGGTGAACGGCTCGTCGGCGGCGTTGCTGTGGCAGGAGTTCGTCGCGTTCATGCAGGCGACGGTCAGTTCGATGGCCGTGCGCGTGAGGTTGTTTTTCCACTCGGCGGCGATGAGCGAGCGGCCGCTGGTTTGCGTGTGGAGCTTGAGGATTTGCGCGCGGCGGTCAGCCCCGAAAACATCGCGCATCCCGACCGCCCAGATTTTGCGGCAAACCCGGGCGAGGGCCAGGTATTCCACGTCGAGTCCGCAATCCAGAAAGAACGACAACCGCGGGCCGAACTGGTTGACCTCCAAGCCGCGTTCCTTGAACAGCGCGACGTAGGCAAACCCGTTGCTGAGCGTATAGGCGGCCTGCTGCACGGGCGTGGAACCGGCCTCGGCGATGTGGTAGCCGCTGATGCTGATAGGGTACCACTTCGGCATGTGGCGGGTCGTGTACTCGACCATGTCCGCGAGAAAACGCAGCGACGCATCCACGGGAAAAATCATCTCGTTTTGCGCCTGCACCTCTTTGAGCACGTCGGCCTGGATGGTGCCGCGCAGCTTGGGGGCCACGTCCGCGCCGAAACGGCGTTTGGCGGCCGCGACGTACATCGCCAGGATGATCGGCGCGGGGCCGTTGATCGTCATCGAAACGCTGACGCTCGGCTGGTCCAACTCGAACCCGGCGTAGAGGCGTTCCATGTCATCCACGGTATCGACGCTGGTACCGCCCTCCCCAATCTTGCCGAAGACGCCGTCCGCCCCCGCGCCGGTGCCGTAGAGCGTGGGGCCGTCGAACGCGGTGGAGAGGCGTTTGCTGCGCTGGTGGCGCGAGAGATAGTGGAAACGCTCATTGGTGTCCTCAGCGAGACCCAGCCCGGCGAAGAGGCGCGTCGGCTCCTCGGCGGTGCCGCCGCCCACGCCGGCCCCGGCGGGGGTGGGAGCGGCCTGGTCTTCCAGGCGGTTGGTGGTGCCGGCGGCGGAAGCGTGACCGTGCGGCGTGGCGTGGCCGTTCGTGCCATCCCCGTTGGCTGGGACAGGCTCCGGCGCGAGGTACATTTCCGCGTAGGCAGCGTTCAGAAAAGGGAAGTCGCCCGGGAGACCTTCCTCGAAGAAGTAGCGGGCGATGGCCCCCGCTTCGTCCAGAAACGGGAGCGCCCGGCGCGGCAGCGAAAGGCCGGTGGGCGTCGTCGTGGTGCCGACGCGGGCATTCGCTTCGGCCCAGCGGTCGAGCATCTCTTTTTGAAAGGCGGGATCGACCCGGGCGCGGGCTACCTGAGCGGAAACGAAGGTTTGGTAGGCGTCGAGCGCGTCGGCGACTTCGCCCA
This sequence comes from uncultured Chthoniobacterales bacterium, assembly GCA_964250695.1. GTDB lineage: Bacteria > Verrucomicrobiota > Verrucomicrobiia > Chthoniobacterales > SZAS-18 > CAHJWO01. The sequence goes on from CAXUGY010000003.1 coordinate 151,959, forward strand.
GAAAAGTGAGGGAGGGCATGGTGGGGGAGGGGGTGACAGCTTTTCAATAAGCCACGTTCGCCGGGGTGGGGCAACCGGGCGACAAAAGCGTGCATTTCCCCCGGGGAAACTTTATCAGGGGAGGGTGTCCCCCGATGTTCACACCGTTCGCTCGATGTCCCCGCTCGCTCTGGCGAGACCGGCGGCCCGGCCAGGCTGGCCCGTGGCCCTGGCGGCAGCACTCGCGGGCGCGCTGATGTTCGTGCTGTCGATCATCCACAACGATTTTCCCTTCGAGTACCATCCCGACGAGCCGTCGAAGGTGGCGCAACTGGTGAGCGGCACGCGAAATTATAACCATCCGCCGCTCATGCTCACGCTGACGGCCGGGACGACTCGCCTGTTGGGAATCAGCCCCCGGGCGGAAAATTTTGCTCGGGTGGGCCGGACGCTTTCGGCGGTTTACCTCGCCGGAGCGGTGGCGTGCCTGACCATCGTGGCAGGATGCTACGGTGGGACGGCCGGGGCGGCCGGGGCGGCGGTCGCGCTGGGCACGAACGCACAGGCGGTGCTGGCAGGTCATTTCTTCAAGGAAGATGCGTTGTTCACGTTGGGGTTGGCTCTGACGTTCGTAGCCGGGGCGGTGCATTGGCGGCGGCGAGGTCGCAGGAGTCTGCTGGCCCTGGGCGCGGCGGCGGGGCTGGCGGTGTCGTCTAAATACGTCGGAGGGTTGGCCGTCCTGTACGCGTTGACATTGACCGCGCTGGCGGCTGGCGGGGCAGAGGAGAACCGGCGTCGGATGCCGTGGACAAATTTGGGATGGTGTGCGCTGGCGGTGGCGGGAGTGGTCGGGTGTTGCAACGGCTGGGCGCTCGCGGAACACTTCGAGCAAATCCGGCTCGGCTGGTCCAAGGGCGTGGCGGCGGTGGAGGGTGGCAACCAGGGGGTGGGCGCGAAGGTTCCGCACCTGCAATTCGTGGGGATGTTCTTCTGGTTCACGCCGGTGCCGGTGCTGGTGGGCGCGGCGGTGTTCTGGGGGGAATTGCGCCGGTGGCCGTTCCGCCAGCACGCCGACCGCTGGCTGACGGGGCTGGCGCCGCTCTGGCTGTTGGCGGTGTTTTCGTTTTCGGCCAGCACGGCGGTGCGTTATTTTTTGCCGATCAGCCTGGGGCTGGCGTGCGTGGCGGGCGTCGCGTTGCCCGGCGGGTTGCGGTGGGCGGCGGCGCGGTGGCGTTGGGCGGCCCGGGCAAGCAACGCGCGGACGGCGGGGTGGGCGGCGGCGATTTTGCTGGCGTGCAACCTGCCCGGTCTGCTTGCGCTGCTCGGCGGATTCGCAGGCGATGACCGCGCCGCCCTGGGAGAGTGGATCGCCCGCCGCTTGCCGCCGACCGCCGTGATCGCGCAAGACGCGCTGGCCCGGCTGCCGGTGGGATCGTTGCCGCAACGGGTGGTGAGCGTGCCCACGGTGGCGGATTTGGGCGACGTGGCGGCGTTGCGTGCGCAGGGCATCACGCACGTCGTCGTTTGCTGGTACGACTCGCGCCGGTACGTGGACCCGCGCAAGCAGCCCAGCGCCAGCGCGCACGATTTTCTGCGGCGGCGGGAATTTTACGCGACCCTGCCGACCCGCGCACGGGCACTGTGGAAAAGCGAGTTGCGTCAACCCTACCCGCTGAGGCCAGGGCTGGAGTTGTTCTCGCTGGAGCCTTGAATCACGCGGCATAAAGGATGTGATCGTATTCCTCGCGGGTGACCGGCTGGACGGAAAGACGCGAGTGGCGCCGCAGCCACATGTTGCTCAACCGGGGGTCAGCACGGATCGTGGCGAGCGGCAGCGGCGCGGGGAGTGGATGCGCGGGGCGAAGCTCGACGGCGGACCAGTCGGCGTCGGCGGGGTCAGCGGTGGGATCGGGAAACGCCGCCCGCGAAACCTTGGCGGTGCCGACGACGGTTTTCTCCTTGCCGCTGTGGTAGTAGAGCACTTTGTCACCGGGTTGCATCGCGCGGAGAAAATTGCGCGCCTGGTAGTTGCGGACGCCGGTCCAATCCGTGCGCTGGTCGGCCACGAACTGCGACCAGGGATAGGTTTCGGGTTCCGACTTGACCAGCCAGTGGTTCATGGAAGGACGAGTTGATAGAGGTGATCCACGCCCGGGTCGCCATGGCGAGTGGCCGTCGTGGAGAGCAGGCGCTGACCGCGTTTATTGGAGGCGAGGCGGCGTTCGACTTCCGCTCCGGCGGTGCGCGCGCCCTGGAGGTCGCCCTTGTTGACGACGACGAGATCGGCCACGTCGAGCATCGCAATCTTTTGCAGTTGCAGGCGGCTGCCGTAGTCGGGGTTCATCACGAAAATCCGCGTGTCCACGAGGTCGCTGGAAAACGGCAGGGCTTCCTGGCCGGTGCCGACGGTTTCGATGATGACCAGCTCGAATTCGCCGCCGGAGGACAGGATTTCGAGACACTGACCCGTGGAAGGGCTGAGCCCGCCGGACTGGCCGCGCGTGGCCATCGAGCGCATGAAGATGCGGTCGTTTTGCGAGTAGATCATGGTGGCGCGGTCGCCCAGCAGCGCGCCTGCACCGGTGCCGCCGATGCTCGGGTCGTGCGAGAGGATGGCCATCCGCGCGGTGGCCGGACGCGTGCGCAGGAAACGCAAGACGAGTTCGTCGATGAGCGTGGTTTTGCCCGCGCCGCCGGGGCCGGTGATGCCGACAACACGGCAGGTTTTCGCGGCGGACGAGACCTCGGCCAGCGGGTCGGCGACGGGCCGGGTAGCAGCGGATTCGGCGGTGGTCAGGCGTTCGGCGAGGGCGAGGTCGCGGGATGGGGTGCTGGACGTTTTCGTGCCGCCGTAACGTTCGGCGATCCAGGCGAGCATTTCGTCGAGCGGCGTGCCCGCGAAGAAGATGCGGTCGGTGCCTTGCTGGGACATGAGTTCGGCGTCGGCGAGGGTGATCGTGCCGCCGCCGCCGCCGAAGAGGCCGACATGCGCCGCGCCTTGGGCGTCGAGCCGCTGGCGGATTTCGGCGAAGAATTCGATGTGGCCGCCATTGTAACTGGACAGGCCCACGGCGCGCACGTCTTCCTGGATCGCGGCACGCACGATCTCGGACGCCGGTCGGTGGTAGCCGAGGTAAACGACCTCGATGCCGTGGCGGATGAGTTCGAGGTTGATCGTGTTGATGGCGCTGTCGTGGCCGTCGCAAATGGGCACGGCGGTCAGCAGGCGGAGGGGGAGGGGGGTCATGACGACGGGGTAAGGTGCGAAACGCTCCGAAATTCTTCCATGCCCGACGCGTCAAAAGCGCACTTGGGCAGCAGCGTCACCGTGACGAGATCGACTTCCGACCGTTGGTTCGGTGAGTCGAAAACCATGCCCTTCTCATTTTCTCTCAATCGATACCTAAGCATAATGACCTATGCGCTAGGGTATTACGTGCCCCAGATCATCGCTACTGTGGTCGTCATGCTGCCGCCGACGTTGTAGGTGAGAAAGCGGCTGGCGTTTTCGATCTGGCGCGGACCGGCTTGGTTGGTGAGTTGTTGATAGGCGTCGAGCACTTGGCGGACGCCCGTCGCGCCGACCGGGTGGCCGTCGGCCATCAGGCCGCCGCCCGCGTTGACGGGAATCGAGAACGGCGGTGGGGCCGCGTCGGGGCCGAGGATTTGCGCGCGGACCGAGGGGAGCATCGTCGCGCCATTGTGCAGCAGGGACGCGCCCTCTCCAGGGGCAGCGAGACCGATGATCTCGTAGGCGATGACCTCGCTAACCGAAAAACAGTCGTGGACCTCGACGCCGTGCAGCTGCTGGCGCGGATCGTGAATGTTGGAGGATTCCAGAGCCTGAACCAACGCGCGGCGCGCCTGCGGAAAATGCGGCACGTCTTTCTTCTCCAACGCGAGGCAATCCGTCGAATGGCCCCAACCGAGCAGACGCACGGGGCCGGCGGGGAGGACCGTGGAACTGCAACGGTGGCCGAGTTTGTCGAGGAAACGGTCGGAGCACAGGATAACGCTCGCCGCGCCGTCGGTGATCTGCGAGCAGTCGTACAGCTTGAGCGGGCTGGCCGCGATGCGCCAGTTCTTCTGGGACTCCGTGCTGGCGGTAGTGAAATCGAGATCGGTGTCCCGCATCTGGGCCAGCGGGTTCAGGTGGGCGTGCAGATAATTTTTTACCGCGACCCGCGCGAGGTCGTGCTCGGTCAGCGACGGGTAACGTTGCATGTAAATTTCCGCGATGCGCCCGAAGAGCTTGGGGAACATGAACTCGCCGTACCCGGGTTTCTCGCGGTGGTAATCGGCGGCGGCGGCGAGCACGTCGGAACCATCGGCGGGCGACATGGTTTTCTGTTGCTCCGCGCCGACCACGAGCACGCAATCGTAGATGCCCGCGCCGATCCACTGCGCGGCGGTGAGCACCGCGAGGCTGCCCGACGCGCAGGCGGCCTCGGTGTGCATGGTGGGGATGCCGCGCAGAGCGTCGTCGGCTTCGAGCAGCAGCGCGCCGAGGTGCAGTTGGCGCGTGTACATCCCGCCCGCGAAGTTGCCGACCACACCGGCCTGGATGTCGGCGGCTTCGAGGCCGGTGGCGGCGAACGCCCCTTGGACGACCTCGACGATCACGTCGCGCAGGGTCTTGTTTTCCTTTTTGAGGTTGCGCTTGAAGTCGGTGCGCGCGCCACCGAGCAGATAGACGGGGGTAGTCATAACGAAGGAGAGGAAATATCAACCTAGCCGGTCGCTAGCGGGTGGCAAACGGGCGGAAAATCTCACGCAAAGCCGCAAAGCCGCAAAGGAAGAAAGAGAAGCAGGAACCTGGGAACGAGGGAAGGGGAGAAACCTTGGCCGGTAGAAGGAGTGGTCTCATCGTCGTTCAAGAACGCACGAGAGCCGGGGCCTGTCTCGTGCATCTGCGACGCCTGCGATTCCTGCAACTTAAATCTGCCATGACTGCCATTTTTTCTACAACGTCAGTTCGCCCCGGATAACCGCCACCGCCGGGCCGGCCACGCGGACCGTCTCCATGCCGTCGCGCGGGCCGATCACTTCCACCGCCGCCGCGCCGGGCCGACCCATCCAGTGGCCCTGTTCGGCGATGAAACGAGGACTTTTCAACAGCCCGTAATGCCACAGGAACGCGCCCATGCCGCCGGTGGCCGACCCGGTGAACGGGTCCTCGAACGCGGCGGGCGGCCCCGTGAAATGCCGCGCGAACACGTCGCCCTTCGGCGTGGCTCCACCGAGGCAGAAAACGTGCGCGCTGAAAAACTCGTTGCCGGACGATTGACGCAATCGGTCGTAGGCGGCGGGATCGAGCGCGGCCCGGCGCAACGCCTCGTGGGTGCGCACGATGAGCATCATCTGCGGGGTGCCCGTGCTGACCGTCTGGATCGGCACGCCGGGCACCAGGTCATCCGGGGTCAGACCGAAAACGGCGGCGGTGTCCGCCGGATAAGTCGCGCCGAACCCGGGCGTCTTCTGGTACATGGCGACCTCCGCGACGCCGCTGCGCCCGGTGGCGGAATGGGTGATGTCCACGCGGATCGGGCCGACGTTGAGTTCGAGCGCGATGGTGGTCGCGTGGCGGTCAGGGTCGAGCTTGAGCCGACCGCTGTCCACCAGCGCGAACCCGGTGGCGATGGTCGGGTGCCCGGCCAGCGGAATTTCCTCGCCGGGGGTGAAATAGCGCGCCCGGAAATCCGCCCGGGCCGGGTCGGTCGGGCGCAGCACGAAGCTGGTTTCCGAGAGGTTTTGCTCGCGGGCGATGGCCTGCATGGTGGCGGTGTCCAGGTCGTCGGCGTCGAAGACCACCGCGCAGGCGTTGCCGCGGAGTGGTTCGGTGGTGAAGGCGTCCACCTGCATGAAGGGATAGGTGCGTGGCATGGCGGCGGAAAACTCGCGCGCCGGGGACGCCGGGGCAAGCGGCGGCTTCGGATAAAGATTGTCACCGCCAAGAAGTTGATTAAGATCAAAAGCACAACTCTCCGCGCTTATGACTTGGCAAGAAGTGGTCGAACATCCCAGCCTTCAGGATTTGCCTTTCAAGATCGAACTGAATGGTGATGGCAACATTATCATGAGTCCCACGTACAATTCTCATGGCGGGCGCCAACTCCAGATTGGCCTGCTGCTCAGCCAGCACCTGCCGGAGGGCAAGGCAGGCGTCGAGATCGGGGTGCAAACCAGCGACAACGTCAAAGTACCCGATGTCGTGTGGTTCACGTCGGAACACTGGAAAATTGCCGAGTTCGAGCGAGCCTGCTCAACCGCGCCCGCCATTTGCGTGGAGGTTGCATCTGAAAGCAACAGCTCGCGCGAACTCAACGAGAAGAAGGCGCTCTATTTCGAGGCCGGTGCGCGGGAGGTCTGGTTTTGCGACAAATTCGGCAACATGAGCTTTTTCACTCCCGCCGGACCAGCGGCGACCTCGCCGATGTGCCCGCAGTTCCCGGCGACTGTCTGATGCAGGCCCGGGTTGCTCAGCGAACTTGCAAAGCCCGTCCATTCAAGAAGGACTCTTCCGGCACCGGCAGCGCAGGCGCGGCGGGCTGATCCGCCACTGGCGGGCCGAAGGCAGCAAAGTAATCGCCTTGCGCGTAATCGACGCCCAGCGTTTGCAGCAGCTTAAGCGTTTCCCCGGACTCGACGCCCATCGCCCGACTGCAAATCCCCAGGTGATGCGACACGTCGTTGAGCGTCTTCACCAGCACCAGATTCATCGGTTCGTCCACCACCGAGCCGCATAGATCCGCCCCGATGCTCAGGTGATCGAGTGGAATTTCCTTCAGGAAAGCCAGCGATTTTCCGCCACCGCCAACCCCGTGCAGCGCAAAACGGAAGCCGTGACGGCCCAGCGCAGCCACCAACGCGCCGGCGGCTTCCGGGCGGGCGAGCACGGCTCCTTCAGCCAGTTCCAGCGTGACCCTCTCCGGGGGAACGTGCGCCTGTCGAAACGCGTGGATGACAAATTCGGCCTGTCCGGATTCGTCGAGCGAGCAACCTGAAAGCGGGCACGCGAGTTGCAAAGCGGGCCGGACGGCGAGTTGGCGCACGGCGAGGCGCACCAACCGGCGGTCAATCTCCGCTCCCAGCCCGAAACGCTCCGCCGTGGCGGCGAAATCGTCCGCAACGACGAGTTCGCCGGTAGGGAGTCGCAGACGCAGTGACGCGGCCTCGAATTCGACCCGCCCGGTGTCCACCCGGACGACCGGCTGGAGCCGGAGTTCCAATTGGTTCTCCCTGAGCGCCGTGCGGATCTGGTCCAGCGCCGCCGCTTCCCGGCGGAGACCGGCCACGCCGCGCTCGCCTGCGGACGCGAGTTCGACGCGGTTGGCTCCGCGCCGTTTGGCGGTGTAGCAGGCGGCGTCGGCCGCCGCGAGCAGGTGCCCGGCGGAGGTGCTGCCGGTCAACGGCGCCACCCCCACGCACGCCCCCAGGTCGAACCGTCGGCCCGAGTCGAGAAAAACCAAGTCGTTGATCTTGGCGCGGATGCGCTCGGCGAACACGCGCGCCTCGGGCAGCGTGATGTCTTGCTGGAGCACGGTGAACTCGTCGCGGCACAAGCGGGCAATCGTGTCCTGCGGCCGGACGGCGTTGCGCAGCAGGTACGCGATTTGCACGAGCAGACGGTCGCCCGCGTCGTAATCGAGCGAGTAATTCAGGAATTTGAACCGGTCGAGATCGACGTAGAGCAGCGCGCCCTGCGGCCCACCGGCTCCGGCCTGCTCGACGGCCGCCGTCACGCTCGCGGTGAAGCGCTCACGCCCGAAAAGCTTGGTCAGCGGATCGTGCGTGGCGAGGTAAAGGAGACGCTCCCTCTCCTGGGCAAGTTCCTCGCCGAGTTGACGGCGCGCGGCCCGGATTTCGATGCTCTGTTCGGCGACGGCCAGGCGCACGTCGAAGAGGTCGCCGCGGTACGGTTTGACGAGGTAATCGTCGGCCCCGGCCTCGAGGATTTGGCGCAGGTCGCGTGCCTCGCTGCTGGCGGTTCCGACGAGCACGTGCGGGCGGTCGCCGTCGGGTTGCGCGCGCAGCCAGCGGCAGAAATCGAAGCCGCTCAGGCCGGGCAGCCCGAGGTCCAGGCACACCAGCGGGTAATAGCTCTGACGATAGGCCTCCTGCGCCGCCTCGCCGGTTTCGCAGACGGTAGGTTGATGGCCGCGCGCGACGAGCATTTGCGTCAGCAGCGCGCGGGTCGAGGAGTCGTCTTCTACAATCAGGATATCCACGGAGGTAGGTTTTCTGGGGAGCTAAAATAGCGAAAAGCGTGCCCGCGCCCGGCGGCATCCCGGCGCAAATCCCCCGCCGGACGGCGGTCGGCAGTCCCCCTCAGTGTAAATGGGGACGAAAAATTTTTTCGCGCGGCTGAATTTCGCGCTTGGAGTCAGCGTGGTGCGGCGATTAGGATGCCGTCATGGGCGATAAATCACCGAAATCCACGCAAAAACAAGCCTCCCAAAAGAAGGCCAAAGAAACTACCAGCAACAACAAAAAGAGCGCGGCAGCGGCGGCCAAGGCGGCTCCGAAACCGACCAAGAAGTAATCTTCCCGGCAGCGCCTCCCCGGCGTGACCGGCCCACGGGCGGCCGGTCCGCCGGGAGAACGTGCCGCCGTGGGTCAGCGTTTCTTGGCGGGCTTGGCGGCGCTCGCGCTCTTGGCAGGAGCCGGTTTCTCGGTGGTCTTCCTGGTTGCCGTGATGGACACGCTGGTCTTCGCCGGGGCCTTGGCTTTCGGGACGGGCTTGGCGGCGCTTTTCGCCGGAGCTTTGGCGGCGGGCTTGGCGGGTGCCTTCGTGCCTTTCGCCGGGGCCTTCTGGGCGGGTGCGGCTGCCTTTTTTGCGGGAGCCTTCGTCCCTTTCGCGGGTGATTTGAAGGCGCTCGGCGTCAACGCGCTCTTGACTGCCTGCACGGCGGGGGCCGCTTTGGCCGCCACGGTTTTCGCCACGCTCTTGGCCGCTTTGGAAACGGCGGGGGGCACCGCCGATTTGCCGTGCGCCGAACGGTCGCCCATCAACGCGCCGGTCACTCCGCCGACCACCGCGCCGACGGGTCCGGCAATCGCGCCGACGGCCGCACCGGCGACTGCTCCGGCGGTGGGTTTGGAAACAGGAACGCTGAGGTCGGTGGATGTCGTGTTTGTCTTTTTCTTTGCCATAGGTAGTACTGCCTTTCTAACGCTCGTATCGCCTAACGCAAGAAGAATGGCCGTAAAGAGTTCTGTCCGCGTATTTTTCGATCCCGCCTTTCCGTCCCATGAAGTTCTCTCTTTTCCTTCTCTCTTTGTGGTTCGCTTGGTCGGCGTCCGGCGGGCGCGCCGCCGAATGGGAATTGGTCTGGTCGGACGAGTTCGACTACCAGGGTCTGCCCGACCCGGCGAAGTGGGACTACGAGGACGGCTTCCTGCGCAACCACGAGGCACAGTTCTACACCCGCGCCCGGCCTGAAAACGCGCGGGTGGAAAACGGCCTGTTGATCCTCGAAGCCCGCCGGGAACACTTCCGGATTCCGGCTCGTACCCCGAACGCCCAGGGCCGCGATTTTACCGAATACACGTCGGCCTCGCTCCGCACGAAAGGCAGGCTAACGTGGACCTACGGACGGCTGGAAATGCGCGCCAAACTCCCGCAGGGAAAAGGCGTCTGGCCCGCGTTCTGGACGTTGGGCGACGACATCGGCAAAGTCGGCTGGCCCGCGTGTGGGGAGATCGACATCATGGAGTTCGTCGGCCACGATCCGAACCTCGTCTACGGCACGTCGCATTACGCGGTCGGCGGCCAACCGGCGTCCGACGGAGCCCACACGACGGCGGAGTTGACGCACGGAGATTTCCACGTCTACGCCGTCGAATGGGACCACGACAAAATCGACTTCTTCGTGGACGACCATGTCTACCACACGACCCGGGTGGACGCCGCCGGCCCGGGCGCGGACAACCCGCTCCGCCGTCCGCAATCTCTGTTGCTCAACTTCGCGCTGGGCGGCGGGTGGGGCGGACCCATCGACGACGGCATCCTGCCGCAACGATACCTCATCGACTACGTGCGGGTGTTTCGGAAGAAGGGGTGAATGGACACGGAAGGACGAGGATGCCCGCCTCCACCCGTCACCCGCCTCTCTCCGTAAAAGTTGCAACCTGCCTCTGAACGGGTACACTCGGGCCGGATAGATTCGTCCCATGCACCTGCTCACCGGCCTCGATCTTCTTTCGATCAAAGATTCCGCCCTGCCGCTGCTGGCACAGACGGCAGGCGCGACGGCCCCTTTGCCAAACGCCGCTGCCGCCGGCGCGGGCACGCTCTGGACGGTGCTGCAATCGGGCGGTTGGTTCATGCTGCCGCTGGCCGCGATGCTCTTCACCGAGACGCTGCTCATCTTCATCTACCTGTTGACCCTCCGGCGCGGCGCGATCATCTCCCGGCGTTACCTCGACATCTGCGAGGCCCTGCTCCGCAAGCGCGATTACCTGGGTCTGCTCGCCGTCAGCAACCGCCACGGCGAGGCCGTCGCGCGTATCGTCCAGTCCATGCTCGCCTTCGCCAAGGACAACCCCACGGCGAGCCTCGCCAGCGTGCGCGAGATCGCCGAGACCGAGGGCATCCGGCAGGCGTCCGCGCTCAGCCAGCGCATCACCTATCTGGCCGACGTGGGCACGCTCGCGCCGATGGTGGGCCTGCTGGGCACCGTTTCGGGCATGATCCATTCCTTCGGCGCGCTGGCGACCGACCTCGCCACGTCCAAGCCGATGATGCTCGCCACGGGCGTCTCGGAGGCGCTCGTCTGCACGGCCAGCGGCCTCGTCGTGGGCATCCTGGCGTTCACCGGCTACGCCTACTTCCGGGGCCGCGTGGCGCGCCTGACCGCCGACCTCGAAGCTGCCTCGACGCAAATCCTCGCCATTTTCTCGCTCTATTATAGTGCGACGCCGACCACCGGCCGCCGCCGGGAACGCGAGACGGCCGCGCTGGAAGACGATTTCTGAGCCGCCGGGCGCGCGCCACCCAAAAAGAGGATGAACGGTTGACGTGGTCTCGCCGTCCATCACTTTGGTTGACTTCGCCCTTCGCCTTCGGTCATCCTCCGATTTTCCCCGATGAACTTCCGTCAACGAGCCACCCCGCCGATCCTGGGTTTCCAGGTCACGCCGATGATCGACGTGTTCTGCTGCCTGCTGATTTTCTTCATCGTCACCTACAACTTTTCGCGGGCGGAAACGTCGCTGGAAGTCAAGGTGCCCGTCGCCAAGAAGGGGGAGGACAACCAGCGGCTCATCAGCACCTGCATCCTGAACGTGACCAAGGAGGGCAACGTCATCCTCAATAACCAGACGCTGACCCGCGAGCAGGTCCTGGCCAAGCTCACGCAGCTTTCGCAGATTTACCCGGATCAGGCGGTGATGGTGCGCGGCGACGGGCGCGTCGATTATCAGCACATCGTCGAGGTGCTCGATACCTGCCGCGAGGCGAACATCTGGAACGTCGGGTTCGCCACGGTCAAAGCCGCGCCCCAGCCATGACGACCCGGCGGCGAAGTGTTTTCCGGCGCGGGTCCGGCCCGGGGCGGTGGCTCGTCGTGGCCGTCGCCGGTTGGGCGGGCACACTGGCCGCGCAGCAACCGAACTACCAGCCGTTTGACCCGACCGGAGCGGCAACCCCCGCCCCGACCGTCCGCCGCGCGCAGCCCGTGAACCCGGGCGACGCCAACCCGCCCGTGGCCCGCGCCTTGCCGGTGGACCCGGGGTCCACGCCGGGCGCCAAACGCCGCGCCCCACGCGTGCCTGCCGATGCCGCCGCACCGGGGGCCACGCCCGCCCGCCCCACCTACCCCGCGCCCGGCAACAACGGCCCGGCGGAACCCGTCGATCCCACCGCCGCCACCCCCGCGCCTGCCTCCACGTCGGCGGTCCCCGACGCGCCCGTCCGCCCCCGCGCCAACCGCCCCGCCGCCGCCCCGGACGACACCACCCCGCCGACGGACGCCGACAGCGCCGACGACATCCGCCTCGCCCCGCAGAAGCCCGGCAAGAACGCCCCGCCCGACGAGGTGCAGTTCAACCTGGCCAACGCCCTCTACATCCGCAAGAATTACGTCCAAGCCGCCGCCGAGTACGAACGTTACCTGGGCCAGTTCACCGACGGCAAGCAGCGGCAGGCGGCGATGTGGTGGCTGGGCGAGAGTTACCGTTTCCTCAAGCGCACTCCCGCCGCGCGTTCCAGCTACCAGAACCTGACCGTCACGTTCCAGGAAGGCGAGTTCGTCGGCCCGGCGTATTTCCGGCTGGCGACCATCGACTACGAATCGAAGGACTACCAGACCGCGCTGGGTCAGTTCCGGCGCGCGGCGGCGCTGGCCAAGGGACAGGACGTGCGGCTCTACTCGCGTTATTCGGAGGCGCTCTGCCTCGAACAACTCGGACGCCGCGACGAAACCCGCGAGGTCTACGACGACATCATCGGCACCCCGGGCGAAAATCCCTACCGCGACGGCGCGCGCCTGGCGATGGCGAACCTGGCCGTCAGCCAGAAGCGATTCAACGAGGCGTTCAAACAGTACGAGGGGCTTTCCCGCGAGGCGGCGAAACCCGACCTGCAAGCCGAGTCCTCGCTCAAGGCGGGCATCCTCGCCAACGACCTCGACCAGAAGGACACCGCGCTCGCCCTCTACAAACGCGCCATCGAACTGCCCGGCGCCACCGCCCAGGTCCGCGCCGACGCCATGGTCGCGCAGCTCCACCTGCTCTACGATACCAACAAGTATCAGCAGCTGCTCGACGTGTACCCCTCCCTGCGGCCCGCGCTGCCGGAAACGCTCCAGCCCGAGGCCGCGCTCCTGGCCGCCAACGCCCAGCGCCAGTTAGGCCACCACCGGGAAGCCCGTGCGGCCTACGACGAACTGATCACCCAGTTCGCGCGCACGCCGCAAGCCGCCGAGGCGCGTTACCAGCGCATCATCAGCCTCTACGCCGGGGACGACGCCAATTTCGTCAAGGAAGCCGACGAATTTCTGCTCGTGACGACCGACCCCGTCAAGATCGATCCGGTGCGGCTGATGAAGGCCGACAGCCTGTTCAAGAGCCGGGATTACGTCGCCGCCGCGCTGGCTTACGGGCTGCTCGATAACTCGGCCAGCCTCTCGTCCAAGTACAAGGCCGAAGCCGCCTACCGCCTCGGTTTCTGCTACTCGCAGGCCAAAAAACCCGAGCAGACGATCACGGCGTTCAACCGGTTTTTGCGGTTGTTCCCCGACAGCCCGCTCGCCGCGAAGGCGCTGGTGCTGCGGGCCGTGGCCTACCAGCAAATCCATCGTTACCCGAGCGCGCTGGCGGATTTCAATTCGGTCATCAACGACCACAAGGACGCCAAGGAACGCGAGGGCGCGCTGGCGCAGAAGGCGCTCATCCTCGGCGCGCAGAACGACAGCCGCGGCCTGATCGAAGCCTTCCGCGCGCTGCTCAAGGACTATCCCAACACGGAGGTCGCCCCGCTGGCGCATTACTCGATTGCCAACGCCTCCTTCAACGACACCAAGGACTACGCGACCGCCCGCGACGAGTTCGACGCCGCCCGCCGGGCCGCGCCCAAGGAGTACGGCCCGAAGTGTTCGCTGATGATGATTTTCTGCGGTTACCAGCTCAAGGACAAGGCGAGGCTCGCCACCGAGATCGCCGCCTACGAGGCCAGTAAACCGGCGACGCCCGTGCCGCCGACGATCCTGCGCTGGCTGGGCAGCCAGGAGTACGAGGACAAGGACTACGCCGCCGCGGAGGGCCACCTGTCCGCAGCGGTCGCCGCGCCGGGCAGCAACGCGCCGGAAGTCTGGCTGCAACTGGCCCGGGCGCGGATCGCGCAGCAGAAATGGGACGGCGCGCACGACGCCACGCAGCATTACCTGCAAGTCAGCGCCGCCGACCCCGCCGCGCGTTCGCTGGGATTGCTCGTCCAGGGCGACGCGCAGATCGGCATGAGGCATTTCGAGGACGCGCAGAAGACCATCGACGAAATTTTGCAACTCCAGCAGGAAGGCACGCTCAACGCCAAGGCGCTTCTGTTGCGCGGCAAGCTGGAATTTACGCAGGGCAGATACGCGCAGGCGGCGAAATCGTACATGAGCGTTTCGGTGCTCTACGACGACAACGAACTGACCCCGCAGGCCCTGCGTCTGGCGGCGGAAGCCTTCGAGAAGGCGGGCGAACCCGGCGAGGCGGCCAAGGCGCAGGAGGAGTTGAAGAACCGTTTCCCCGGCTTCGCCTCGGCGGACAAAGCGCCGTAGCCGGAACCGCATAGATCGCCGGAACCGCAAGCATTTCGCTGGCGTTACCCGGCACGAAGGGCACCGAAGCTGCTCCCGGTAAGGACCTGCCGTTGTCATGAGTTCCGCCCACTACGACCAGATCGCCGACGAAATCAGCCATGGCACCATCGACCGCGGCTTGTGGATGGAAGCCTTTGCCGCAAGCGCGGGTGACGAACAAGCCGCGAAGGCGCGCTACATCAAGCTGCGCGTTCGCAAGCTGCGCGAAAAACCCGTGCGCCGCCGCCATGCCCAAGGCAACCGCCAAGCGGGCGTCCTCGCCTGGTTGCTCGACGCCGGTGAGAGGGTCGCCACCGATCTCTGGACCGCCTGGCTCTGGGCGTGGACTTTCGCTTTCGCCGCGTTGACCGGCGTGGGCGTGCTCTGCCTGGGCACGATGCTCTACCTCAAGCTCTGCGACGACGGCGTGCTGGCCTGGCCGTTCTTCACGGTGGGTTGCGCGTTCATGACGTGTTTCCTCTTCGGGCGCGGTGTGCAATGCCTCGACACCCGCCCGCCGACCACCCTGTTCTACGTCGTGGAAATCCTCGCGCTCTGTGCGGCCATCTGGCCGTTGTCACACCTGATGAATCCCGTCCTCCTCGGGCACATCCCCCGTGCGCTCAGTTCCGAACTGGTTTTCCTGGTGGTGCGTTTTCTCAATTCAGGCGACGTGCTGGCCAATGCGCTGAGCGTGGCCGTGTTTTTCCTCCCCCTGTACGGCGTGATCGCTTACGTGCGGCAGAAAAAGATTTGAGCGAGCGTACCCGCCGCTGCGCGGCGGACAGATCCTTTCGGTCTTGCTCGATCTTTCCACAAACCGTTGTAAGATCGACCGGTGCCCGCCGCCGAACCTCCTCGCTTGATTCGCGGACTCGTGCGACCGGTAAACCTCGCACGATTGCTGCTGGTTTTCCTGCCGCTTGTGCCCGGGCTGATTTTCTTCGCCGTCGGTTTCCTGACCGACCCGCGCAGGACCGCGCAGGACCCGACCCCCGAGATGGAAATTGCTTACGCCCGTGAAGCGGCGCGGTGCCAGCGGATCTATCAGGCGGCGACGGTCACGCTGTTCGGCGGCTCGCTGGGCACCATGGCCGTGCTCTGGAAAATCGCTCGCACCCGCCCGGAAGACGAGGTGGTAGCCGCCGGGGAAGACAGCGAGACCTAGAGCGCATCCCGATGGGAACATCTCAGCGTCACTCCGGCAGCGGGTCACCCCCGGGCGGCGCGACGGGCCGCCGGCCCTTTTTGCCGCGCATGGGCACCGGCGTCGGCGTCGGCGAGGGCGAGGGGGCCACGTCCGGGTCGTACTCCCACGGCATCACCGGCGTCGGGGCGGGCGTCGCCTCCGGGGCCGGGGCGGGGCCTGGGGTGTTGCCGTCCACCGCCGTGTTCGCTGGGGCCTTGCCCCCGAAGAGCGTGCTGGCGTTGGGATCGGCGTTAGTGTTTTCGGGCAGCGCGAGATCCGCCGGGTTGGGCGGATTCGGGTCCTGATAATAGTAGTGCAGGCTGATGTTCCGAAACGTGAGCGCCTTGTTGGCCGGGTCTTCCGCCGAGAAATAGAAGAGCTGCACCAGCGTGTCGCCGCGTTTCCACTGGTAACCCATGAGTGATTGCCTGACCCCTTTGTCGTCCGGCGGCTCCTCGGTCCGGCGGCTGATCATCTCGCCGGGCGCTTCGCACTTGGCGTCCAGCAACCGGCGAAACTGGCCCATCTGGTCGTTGTACTTGGCGGTGTCCCAATCCGGGTTCCCGTAGTCGAACTCCAGCGCGGCGAGCTGACCGCTCGAAAACCGGAAAAGCGACGCCTGCAAGTTGGCGGCAAGTAACCCTTGCACGGTCCAGGTCTCGACACCGTTCTCGGTCTTTTTGTTCGTGATGGTCGCGCCGACGCCCGCGAACAGGCTGGCCAGCCGGGTCGTGCTGTCACCCCAGACCATGTTGTACGGCAGCGCCACCGTGTCGGGCCGCGACGGTGGCGGGGTGCGGCGTGGGGCGGAACCACCACGCAACGCGCTCGAATCCTGCGGAACCTTCGACGGAAACAACCGGTTGCTCTGCGCCTGGACCACCGGCGACGCCACCACAGCCCAAAGCAGCCACGCGATCAGCCTGAGCGGAAATCGTCGCGCGCGAAACATGAGCGAGGGATGATAGCAGAAATTTGTCCGCAGATGACGCAGATTTCCGCAGATTGAGGAGGGAAGAAAGGATTTTCTCTTTGCCTTCTCCCTCTCGGCGGAAATCTGCGTAATCTGCGGACGATTTCCGGTGGCCGCGAATTAGCCGTGGGGTTCCGTGAGCGGACCCGTGGGCGGCACCGGTGCAACCTTCACCGTGGTTTGCAGGTGCAATTCACGCAACTGCTTCAGCTCGACGGCGGCGGGCGACTGGCTCATCAAATCCTGGCCCCGGTTGTTCTTCGGGAACGCGATCACCTCCCGGATCGAATCCTCGCCGCACAACAGCATCACCAGCCGGTCCAACCCGAGCGCGATCCCGCCGTGGGGCGGCGCGCCGAAGCTGAACGCCTTCAAAATGTGGCCGAACATCGTCTTCTGTTGTTCGTCGTTGACGCCCAAAATGCCGAACATCTTCGCTTGCAACGCGGCCTCGTGGATGCGGATCGACCCGCCGCCGATCTCGAAGCCGTTGAGCACCACGTCGTAAGCCGCCGCCCGCGCCTCGCCGTAGGTCGCCTCCGCTTCGAGCAGCGGCAAATCCTCCGCCAGCGGACGCGTGAACGGATGATGCACCGCGTCCCATTTCGCTTCCTCGGCGTTGAACGCCAGCAGCGGGAAATCCAGCACCCACAACAAATTCCAGACGTGGAGGTCGGCGGTCAGCTTGAGCACTTCCGCCACGCGCAGGCGAATCCGCCCGAGCACCTCGCTGACCACGGGTTTCTTGTCCGCGCCGAAGAGGATCAAATCGCCCTCTTCGATGCCGAGCTTTTGCGTCAGCGCGGCTTTCTCGGTGTCGGTGAAGAACTTCACGATGGGCGATTTCCATTCGCCGTTCTCGACCTTGATGAACGCCAGCCCCTTCGCGCCATAGGACTGCGCCATCCTGGTCAATTCCTCGATCTGGCCCGTGGTGATGCCCGCGTATCCCTTCGCGTTGATTGCCCGGACCACGCCGCCGTTGTCCATCGCGCCCCGGAACACCTTGAACGCACTCTGCGCGAACACGTCGCCCAGGTCCACGATCTCCAACCCGAACCGCGTGTCCGGCTTGTCGCTGCCGAAACGATCCATCGCCTCGGCGTAACTCAGGCGCGGGAACGGCGTCGGAATTTCGACTCCGATGGCCTCCTGGAAGACCCGCGTCAGCATCCCTTCGATCAAGGTAAGAATGTCCTCGCGGTCGATGAAACTGGCCTCCACGTCGATCTGGGTGAACTCCGGCTGCCGGTCGGCGCGCAGGTCTTCGTCGCGGAAACATTTGGCGATCTGGAAATATTTCTCCAGCCCGGCGACCATGAGCAACTGTTTGTACTGTTGCGGGGCCTGGGGCAGCGCGTAGAAGTTGCCCGGCGACAGGCGGCTCGGCACGAGGAAATCCCGCGCCCCCTCGGGCGTGCTCTTGGAGAGAATCGGCGTCTCGATTTCGAGGAACCCGGCGTCGTCGAGATAATCGCGCACGGTTTTGACGATGCGGTGCCGCTGTTTCAGGTTGCGCGACATCCGGGCGCGGCGCAGGTCGAGGTAACGGTGCGAAAGACGCAAATCCTCGTTGCCCACTTCCTGGTCCAGCGGAAAGGGCGGCACCTCGGCCTTGTTGAGAATGGTCAGCGAGTCGGCGACGAGTTCGATGGCCCCGGTGGGCAGCGCGGCGTTTTCCTTGCCGGTCAAGCGCGGGGCGACCTGGCCGGTGACGGTGATCACGTCTTCCGAGCGCAACCCATGGGAGACCTCGGCGACGGCGGCGTTTTCCTCCGGGCGAAACACGACCTGCGTGATGCCCGCGCGGTCACGCAGATCGATGAAGATGACGCCGCCATGGTCGCGGCGCGAATCGACCCAACCGGCGAGCGTGGCGGTCTGGCCCACGTCGGCGGGGCGGAGTTGGTCGCAGGAATGGGAACGGTAGCGGCTCATAAGCGGATCATCAAATCAGGGCCGACAATGTGAACCGCCCGGGCCGGGAAGTCACCTGGGAATTTTCGCCCGGCTCCCCGTCCGGTGGGCGGGGTGACCTCTCTTGCTCCAACACCTAGCTTTCTCCCCTCGTTCCCAAGTTGCACTTGGGAACGCACTTGGCCGCGAAGTGGCACTTCGCCACGGCGCGCTCCCTTGCTTCAACACCTGGTTTTTGCCGGAAATTGAACGATCCCCGCCTTGCTCTCACCGGCTGGCAGGGAGGGCCACCTGCGCCTGCTGGTTCAAAGCCACTTCCACCTCCGCCGAAGCGGCCGTGTTGACCCCGACGTTCCAGCCGTCCAGCACGAGGAGGGGTTTCTCCCCCTTGAGGTCGGCCAGCGCCACTTCTATCGTGAAAGTTTTCGTCTCGTGAGGCACGAAGGAAAGATAGTTGTTGGAATAAAAAACCGGCAAGACCCGCTCGCCGGAGGTTCGCCGCCGCAGTTGCAGGTGCGCCATGAGCACGACCTGATCGGTGGGGTTTTCGACCGTCACGCTGAGCAGGCATTTCCCGTCGGCGTCACGGCGGGCCGCCTTGACGTTCAAAGCCGCCACCGGCAGCGATTCGAGCATCTTCAGATCATCTTCGTGCCCCGGGGTTCCCCGCCAGTAGAAATTCTCCGAGAGCAGCTTGCCCTGGGCATCCTGCAAGCGTAACTGCACGAAGTAAACCCTCGAAAGGGTCTCTGGCCATTCCACCGGTGCGAGCGTGGTCGCCAGACTCGGCGCGGCCTCCACGGCAAAATCGTGCTCGTAGGCTTTGGAACCGTCCAGATGATAAACGGCCAGATGCGCTTGCGCTCCGGTCACCGGGACCGCGAGATGGTTGATCACCTGAATGGTCCGGTCCAGTTCGTTGAGTTGAATGTGGACCGGCTCGCAGGCTTTTTGCACCGCAAAAAGCGACGCATTCGGCTCCAGGTCATGGTGGTAAAGCTGCCAGACGAAACTGGGCTGGGCGGGATGGCTCATCCAGGTGATAAGACCGGTGCTCGGCTGGAAGAGTTTGGCCTCGCGGCCTTCGAACATGGCCCGGAACGCCTCGTAATTCGCCAGTTGGCCCTTGCGCGCAAAATCCGTCAGGTTCGCCGCCCGGCCGTAGCGTCCGGCGAGGACTTGCGGGTAAGTGTCGCCGCCCTGCGCGCCCCGGGCCAGGTCGTGCTCCGCCCAATCGTCGTTGATCGTTTCCCAGTCCTTTGCCGGCATCATGCCGTGGATGGATTCGAGCGTCGGGATGGACACGCTGCCGATCTCGGTTTTGAACGGCTCGTCGAACCGGTAGAACTCGCGCGGCGTCCGCCAGCGGTAAGGTCCGCCGGAATGCACGCCGCGCCCGTCGGTGGAACTCGGCTGGTAGAGGCGCACCGGTTCCAACTCGTTCATCACTTCACGGATGGCGTCGTTGATCTGCTTCGGCGGGGGGCCTTCGTTGCGTCCGCACCAGACCACGACCGAAGGATGGTTGCGGAACCGCAAAACCTTTTCGCGCACGTTCGTCATGTAAGTGACGAGGTCGGTCGGGTTCGGCCCGTCCCCGGGGTTGGGTTGGAAAAACTCGTCCCACAGCAGGATGCCGTATTCGTCACACAGCTCGTAGAAATCTTCGCTGGTGCTCTGTCCGACCCAGTTGCGGATCAGGTTGAGGTTCGCCAGTCGGTGCAGACGGATTTGCGCTTCCAGCCTGGCGCGCGGGATGCGTTTCATAGCGTCGTCCATGCCCCAGTTGCCGCCTTTGCAATAGACCCGCACGCCGTTGACGGAGAGCGTCAGGTTCTCGGAATCCGGGACCGAATAAGTCACCTTCCGAATCCCGAACGGAACGTCGCGCTGGTCGGAAATCGTTCCGTCCATCTCGAAGCTCAACCGGAGCGTGTAGAGATTTTGCGCGCCGTAGCCGTTCGGCCACCACAACCTGGGATGCCGGAAACGCAACGGCGGCACGGTCTTGGGATCGAACGAAACCCGCTTCGACGCGCGGGCACCCAAGTCCACCTTCTGCTCGAACGACACGTCGCCGATCCGGGCCTTCAGGACGCCTTTCCTGGGTTGGTCCGACACGTTTTGCACCGTGGCCTGCACGGCGAGGTCCGCCGTGTCCAGACTCGGCAGCAGCGGCAGGTCACTCGTCACCAGCGGGTCTTTGATGAGCACCGGACCCGTGGCCGAAAGAAAAACTTTCTGCCAGATGCCGGTGTTGCGGTCGCGGATGCCCGGCATCCAATCCCACCCGCTGGCGCAAAGGAACGTCGGCCCGTCCAGCGCGGTGACCCCGCCGTTTTTCCCCATGCCGTTGGCCACGGTGTGCTCGCTGGGATCGCCCGGGTGCGGCTGCGGAGCGATCCGCACGGCGACGGCCGCTTCCTTGCCCGGGGTCACGCAGGACGACACGTCGAAAACCCCCCGCGCGAACGCCCCCTTGATCGTCCCGGCATTTTTCCCGTTGACCCACACTTCGGCGGCGTAATTGATCCCGTCGAAATTCAGCCAGATCTTCTGTCCGTCGTACCCCGGCGGGACCGTGAAAACCGTCCGGTACCAATAGGAGGTCCGGCACAGGCTCTCGGGGATTTTGTCCGGGCGGTTGTTCTCCCCGTACATCGGATCGGGGTAAACGCCGCGGTTGACGAGCGTGGTCAACACCGTCCCCGGCACGGTGGCGGCGTACCAGCCGTTGGGCCGGAACCCAGGTTGCGACAATTCGGCGCCCGGCTGGGCCACCTTCGCCGCGTCCTGTAACTCCCAGCCGGAGGAAAGAACCGCCGGTGCCCGGAAAACATGGCGGGGTTTCAGAAGGCGAGAGATGAGCAGGATCGCCGCGCCTGCCAACAAAACGAGGACGACAGCGATTCCCGGGGTTTTCATGAGGGGCGTCAATCTTCCGCAAGGATAACAGAAGCTACCCGTACCTGAAACGACGCCCCTCGCCCAGACAATCCCGCCGCTGCCGGTGGCAAACCACCCTGGCGGGCTTGCGTTTCCGCCTGGACCGGCAAATGGTGCCAATTCGTAGCGTCCGTCTTCTTTTATGCACTGGAAAACCTGCCTTCTCGCCGTCGCTGCTCTCGCCAGCGGTTTTTGCCCGACGCACGCCGACGTTCCCGGCGGCAAGCGCCCGCTGAAGTTCGAGGACCTGATGGCGCTCAAGCGGGTGGGGGAGCCGGTCCCGTCGCCGGACGGCAAATGGGTCGCCTTCGACGCCGTCGATGTCAGCCTCGCCGACAACACGAAGAAATCGCATCTGTGGATCGTCCCGGCGGCGGGCGGGGAATCACGCCGGCTCAACCCCGGCATCGTCAACGATGAATCCCGCCCGCGTTTTTCGCCCGACGGCAAGCGGCTCCTTTTCACGGCCAAGGTCGGCGACACCACGCAAATCTGGATCGCCGGATTCGACGCCGACGCCGGGGCGTTCGCGGGCGAGGCGCGTCAACTCACCGCCCTCTCGACCGGCGCGGACGGCGCGATCTGGTCGCCCGACGGCAAGCACGTCGTCTTCGTCTCGGCGGTCTATCCCGACGCCCGGGACGATGCCGCCAACCAGGCGCGCGACGAAGCCCTGAAAAACAGCAAGGTGAAGGCGCAGGTTTTCACCCGCCTGTTTTACCGTCATTGGAACGCGTTCACCGACTTCAAGCGCAGCCATCTTTTCGTGGTGGGCACAGACACCCCCGCCGCCGCGCCGCTCGACCTCACGCCGGGCGACCACGACGTGCCGCCGTTTTCCCTCGGCGGCTCGGACGACTACGCGATCTCGCCGGACGGCCGGGAACTTGCCTACACGAGCAACGTGGACGAGGTCGAAGCCGCCAGCACGAACAACGAAATCTTCCTCGTCCCCCTCACCGGCGGCGCACCGAAGAGAATTTCCACCAGCCCCGGCAGCGATTCGACGCCCCGGTATTCGCCGGACGGCAAATATCTCGCGTGGCGTTCGCAGGCCCGCGCCGGTTTCGAGAGCGACAAACAACGCCTGATGATCTACGACCGTCAGACCGGTCAACTTCGGGAAGGCGCGCCGGATTTTGATCGCTCGGTGGAGAGCATGGCGTGGTCGCCCGATTCCACGATAGTTTTCCTGACGGCTGAAGACTCCGGCAAGGCACCGATTTACGCCGTCTCTCTGACCGGCAAAACGGCTGTTCCGTCGTCGCGTCTCATGCGGTTGCACGCCGGGGATTTGGCCTTCGGTCCGGGTGCGAAACGCTTGTTTTTCTCGTACACCTTCGTCTCGGCACCCAGCGAAATCGGCAGCGTGGATACTTCCGATTGGTACGTAGAAGATAAAAAAAGCCAAATCCCCGTCAGTATCATCACTCACGTCAACGCATCTCTGCTTTCCCAACTCGACTTACCGCCGTTGGAGCCATTCACATTTACCGGTGCGGACGATGCGAAAGTTCAAGGTTTCCTCCTTAAACCACCCGGCTTCGATTCCAACAAAAAATACCCGCTGAAATTCCTCATCCACGGCGGCCCGCAAGGCGCGTGGGGCGATAGCTGGTCCTACCGTTGGAACCCCGAACTCTTCGCCGCGACCGGCAACTACGTCGTGGTGATGATCAACCCGCACGGCTCGACCGGTTACGGGCAGGCGTTCACCGACGCCGTCAGCGGCGACTGGGGCGGCAAGCCCTACGTCGATCTGATGCGCGGCCTGGCATACGTCGAGCAAACCTACCCCTTCATCGACCAGGACCGCGAGGCTGCGCTCGGCGCGAGTTACGGCGGCTACATGATCAACTGGATTCTCGGCCATCCGAACCACTTCAAGTGTCTGGTCTCGCACGACGGCCTCTTCAACGCCGTCTCCGCCTACGGGGCGACGGAAGAACTCTGGTTCAACGAGTGGGAATACAGAGGCACGCCGTGGGATCACCCGGAAACGTACCAGAAGTGGTCGCCGCACCAGTTTGCGAAGGATTTCAAGACGCCGACGCTCGTCATCCACGGCCAGCTCGACTACCGGTTGGACGTGTCGCAGGGCTTCGACCTGTTCACCACATTGCAACGTTTGAATGTGCCCTCGGAGATGTTGTACTTCCCCGACGAGGGTCACTGGGTGCTCAAGCCGCAGAACAGCCAGTTGTGGAACAAAACGGTGAGTGAATGGGTGGACCGGTGGACCGCCGCGAAATAGGGTAGGGATGGCTCTCCGAGCCAGTCCCTGACTCTGCTTGGAGTGTCGGCATCCGTAGGTTGGCCGCCTAAGTGCCTATCCGAAAACCCCTGCTCCAGCCCCGGCAAGGGCGTAAGAAAGCCAGCGCGGGTTTTTCGAGTAGGCTCTAAGATTCCAGGTCATCAGCATCCCGCCCAAGCTCTCGGTTTCCAACGTCATCGGCTACATGAAAGGCAAGAGTGTGATTCACGTCACGCGCCATCGGCTCGACATCAAGCGACGCTTCGCCGGGCAGCCGTTCTGGGCACGAGGCTTCTTCGTGGACACGGTGGGCCGAGATACGGAGACCATCCGCCGTTATATCCAGGACCAGGAAGCCCAAGACCAGCGACTCGACCAACTCGAGTTGCCCATGAACGCGAAGAACCAGTAAATGCAGCCAGCCACCACAAAGCTTGAACTGAAACCAGCCGCTTTGAGCGGCTCACACCCACAAGGTCCTCGGCTTTGCCGGGGGATTGTTACTTGATGAACGAAGCCGCTGCGCGACGGGTGCCAAGTTCATTGAGCGAAGGTGGCTGGCGACCTCCGGGCGCCAGGGAGGGGACGCGCGCCCTGCCCATGGCGCCCGGAGGTCGCCCTCCACCTCGGAAGGCCCTTCGACGGCTGCGTGACACTCCGCTCAGGATTCATGCGGCGGGCAGCTCCGTGCTCAGACGCTTCAACAGGGCGGGCTGCGTGCAGTAACGACGCGCCTGCCGCTGGTAATCGCGCCGTGCCGGTTCCTGGCCCAGCCGGTGCGCGGCCAACGCCAGGTAGACCGCGAAGACGCCGCGCTCTTCCGCCGATGGCGTGGAGGCGAGCACCTCGCGGAGCATCACGCTGCCTTCCTCGTCCCGGCCCGACTCGACGAGCAGGGACCCCAACGTCCCGCGCAGGGCGAGCCGCCCGGGTGTCAGCGTCAACGCCTCCCGGCACCATTTCCCGGCGTCGGGCAGCAGAGCCTTGGCGTCCGGCTGCAAGATCGGCAGGCAGGCGAGCGCCTCCAAAAGCGTCACCCGCTCGGCGGGGTCCGTGGTCTGCGCCAACGCCGCCGCGCATTCCGCGCGCGCGGGCTCGACCTGCCCGGTGGCCGCCAATGCCGCAGCGAGATCGGCCAACATGACGGGCCGCAGGGTGGGTGGCAGCCCTGCCCCTACGGTCAGCGCATCCTTGAAACATGCTGCCGCCCGCGCCGGGTCGTTCTCCTGCCGGTGCATCCTGCCTGCGAGCATCGCCATCAATCCCCTGCGTTCCGGGTAACGCGTGGCGGCCACCTCCAGGACGGTGCGCGCTTCGGCGGATCTCCCGAGGCTCGACAGCCACACGACCCTGGAGAACGCTTGCCCGCCCACCCAGTCGCACACCCGGTCGGCAGGCACGAAAAACACCCTCAGCAGCCACCAGCCATCGGAGTAGAGAGTCCGGTTGTCGATGAACGTGCGGTGCGGCACCAGTCCGATTACCGCCGACAACGCCAGGACCCCGAAGAGCACCCAGGCCACCGCGCGCGCCGCGCTGGGAGCGGCTCCTGGCGGAATCGACGGCCCCCCGGCAGGCCGCAGGATCATCCACAGCGCGCCGATGAGCAGCGCATCGACCAGCGGCCCTCCCAGAACGAAACGAAACTGCCGCCCGCGAAAGCCGCTTTCGTCCGGGTGAAACGCTTCCACCCAGCCGCCGGTCGGCCGCAGCCGCCATTCCCAGCGCAAGCCGCTCCGGCCGAGTCGATCCTGGAGCTTGGGACCCACCCCGACCCGCAGCGTCGCCGGTTCCATGCGCAACAGCCGCGCCGCGCTCAGGTGCCCGAGTTCGTGCAGCAGCACGCGCAGGTGCAGGCCCAGGTAGACCACCGCCAGCCAACCGGCGACCTGTCCGGCGCGTTGCCAGGGTTCGCCTTCCACCCGGCTCCAGAGCCAGCCGCCGAAGAAGACCAGGTACACGAACAGCGTGAACACCTCCACGAAACGTTCCTGCCGTCCGCTCTTGCTCCGCCCCAGCCGGAAGGAGTGGCGGCGTTCCCTGTCCGCCGGTCCGCGTTTGCCGTGGGCGAGCCGGAAACCTGCCCAGGTGAGGAGTGCGCCCGCGACCATCGCGCCGCCGCCCCGGGACAGGAGCAGGCGTTCGCGTTCGCCCAGGCCGCCGTCCTGCCACCAGACCATGCCCATGGCGATCACCGCGAACGTACCGATCAGCGTGACCAACAACGCCAGCGCAGCCAGCAGAAATCCGGCGAATTGACGAAGGGCGTGGAGCATGGCGGTCACGACGGGAGCAGGCAGGTAGTTTCCTGGAGCAGCGTCTAACGTGCCAGCGCAAAACTCCGGGGCGAGTGGCCCTCGGCGCCGCTTGCCTCCAAACATATCTGGCGGCATCTACAATCAGAGATTGACCGATGGCAGCAAAAAAGGGATACCGGCTGCCGTGCGCGCGTCTTCCTTGTTCAAAACCAAGAGTCCCGAGCTGCTGTTGCGCGAATCCGAAGCGCCCGAGCGAGTGATGAAACGCTCGCTGTCCGCGCTCGACCTGACCTGCCTGGGCGTCGGAGCAATCATCGGCTCGGGCATCTTCGCGCTGGCCGGCACGGCGGCGGCGGGCGACTCCCCGGCTGCCGCCGACGCCTGGACGACGCCGATCATCAAATTCGTCCAGAGTTGGGCCACCCACTCGCCGCTGGAAATGGGCCGGGCAGGGACGGGACCGGCGATCATCTTTTCGTTCATGATCGCCGCGCTGGCGTGTGGTTTCGCGGCGTTGTGCTACGCCGAACTGGCGGCGATGATCCCCGTTTCCGGCTCGGCCTACACCTATAGTTACGCCACGATGGGGGAACTCATCGCGTGGATCATCGGATGGGACCTCATCTTGGAGTACGCCGTCGGGAACATGGCCGTGGCGGTGAGTTGGTCGCAATATTTCCTCAAGCTCTGCGGCACCTTCGGGATAAAATTTCCACTCTGGGCGGTGACGGACTATCGAACCGCGCAGACCGTGCTCTCGAAGGGAGGCGCGGCGTTGGCGGACTTCTCCTCGACGACGCTGCCGAACATCGCGGGCCATCCCTTCGCCGTGAACCTGCCCGCGTTCATCATCGTGTCGCTCGTGACGGTCCTGCTGGTGTACGGCGTCCGCGAGAGCGCGCACGCGAACACGGGGATCGTCATCGTGAAAGTGGCGGTGGTCGTGTTCTTCATCGCGCTGGGCGCGTTCCACCTGCATCCGTCCAACTGGGTGCCCTTCGCGCCGAGCGGATTCGGCGGCGTGATGAGCGGGGCGGCCATCGTGTTTTTCGCCTACATCGGCTTTGACGCGGTCTCGACGGCCGCCGAGGAAACGCGCAAGCCGCAACGCGACCTGCCCATTGCCATGATGGCGAGCCTGATCGTCTGCACGGTGCTTTACGTGCTGATGGCAGGCGTGCTCACCGGCATGAAAAAGTACACGGTGTACCTCGACGATTCCGCCGCGTTGGCGACCGCGTTCGACGGCAAGCCGTGGGCGCAGGCCGTCGTCAGCGCGGGAGCCTTGGCGGGCATGACGAGCGTGCTGCTGGTCTTCCAGCTCGGCCAGCCGCGCATCTTCATGGCGATGGCGCGCGACGGGCTGCTGCCGGAATATTTCTCGCGCATCCACCCGAAGTTCCGCACCCCCTGGATCACGACGATCTGGACGGGCGTCATCGTCGGCGGCGTGGCGATGTTCACCGACATCGGTTCGCTGGCCGACCTGACGAACATCGGCACGCTCTTCGCGTTCATCCTGGTCTGCATCGGCGTTTGCGTGCTGCGCCGCAGAGCCCCCGAGCGCGAGCGGCCCTTCCGCGTGCCGCTGGTGCCAGTGGTGCCGATCATCGGCGTGGCGTTGTGCGCGGTGCTGATGCTCAGCCTGCCGCTGGTGACGTGGCTGCGCTTCGTCGGTTGGCTGGCCATCGGGTTGCTGCTCTACTTTCTCTACGGCATCCGGCACAGCCGGTTGCGGCAGGAAGACGCCCGGGCGGCGGGCGGCGGCTCATAACGCCCGGACCACGATCCACGTTTCGCGCCACTGATTCGTGGCCGGGTCCAGGACCCGCAGCGTGTGTTTGCCTTTCTGGAGAACCGATTTGGTGCCGGTGGCCGCTGATTTTGAGTCGGCGGTGCCAGTTGGTTTCACTTTTGGCAACGGCTGGTCTTTCTCTTTGGCAAATATATACTTGACTCACCGATAGATTAGCCGTCGTTGGTCGGGTCACGGACCAGACGACTTTTCCCGAATCCCTGAGCGAAGCGATCCTCTTCCGCGCCGTCCCCGGGAAGGCGCTTTCGTTCCTGGCCGCGCTTCGCTGGTCGGAGGGGATAGCCAAGAGCCCCCGGTGCGAGTCCGCGAACGCCGGTTTTCTTTGCACGCGCCGCCTGTGGAAGGGCCGCGCTTGTGCCAGACAGTTCAGCGGCAAGGCGGGCACCGGGTGCGCGGATGGCCCCCTCGGGCTGGACAAGTGGCGGCCTGCCGTTTGGCGGCTCGTGAACGCCCGGCACGGCCGCTCTTGCTGCGAGGTTGGACGCGCTTTTGAAGGTCACGCCAAAGACCGCTTGGTTCCGGCTTGACCGCCTCCGCCTCGCCCTGCAAAACGGCGCCAGCGAGCAAAGCAGCGGCCCCGTGGGGGCAGATGAAACTTAGGTTGATTATCCCTTGTGAGCAAGTAAAGATGTGATACTCTTGCGGGCGTGCAAGTTTACATCTTCTCATCCACATCAATCGAAAACATCCGAATTGGGGTGGCGGCTGGATTTTAGGCCGTCCCCGAGATGGATGGGCCGCGCGCTCAAACTCGACGCACGCGGGCAGAGTCCATGCAAATCGGCTCTGCGGGGTGATTCTACGCTTCCGATGAACGAGTTTTCACGGTGCCTTTCATCGTTGAGTCAGAGCCGGATGACCGGCCCGTGACGAACGTCTGGCAGTTCACCTGGTATCTTCCATTCAAAATTCGCCCCATCGGAAAGTTAGATGATAAGATGCCTTGGAGCCGCGCCATCGCGGATTGGCGTTTTTTACGGGACAGCGATAATCGGGGCGGGGTTGTCTCTGGCACGCGTGTATTCGCGCCAGAACCAATGCCACGGCATGAATGGGACCGGGTCTTGGAGGGCATGGGAGTGGACCCTGAGGAACACGGACATCGTTGGTAGGCAGATGCTTGCAGTTAACCCAAATACAGGGCAGAATCTATACCTCCTATGTCAATCAAAGAACTCATTCACATCCACAACCAAGGGCCAGAGCTTCGGGCCGACTCGCGGGAGATTGCCAAGCTGTTCGGGATTGAGCACGAAAGCCTTGTCAGACTCATCAAGAATCATGAGCCTCAGCTAGAGCAACTTGGCCAGTTCCGATTTGAAATCGGAACTGGTAAAACGCGTCCGCAGGGAGGCGGGAATGGCGAGAAGTTCACCTACATCAACTTTGATCACATCGCTTTCCTGCTCACAATTTCCAGCCCGACAGAAGCAACCAAAGACCTGCGGTTAGAAACTGTTGAGTTAAACGAAAACTGGCCGAAAAGCAGGTGGAAAAACTTCGGAAGTGGAGCGTGATAGCCTCTTTTGCTTGTTCTTCCGGCCATCAAGGGTGCTAAAACCCGGCCAATTTCTGTTTAACTCAACAGTTTCTTAAAGCTCATCATCGCGTTCCGCGATGCCCGCACCAAGCTCTGCCCGATTGATCACGCGTTGCTTTCGATTCCGGCCATCTGGCGCAAGACCTTCCCAGATGATTTCTACATCGCCCTGTTGAATCTCTATGGCGCCGAATACAACCCGGAGGAAAACAAGCCACAATGGATCGCGGGCTGGACGATCAAATTCATCTACGAGCCTCTTTACGCAGGGCTGTCGGCGGAGCTGAAACAGAAGCGAAAAATGCACGCGAAGGAGATGGGGATTGCCGAACTTAAAAAGCTCCATCAGTTCCTTGAGGAAAACGCGAAGGAAAATCTTCGCACGCACATCGCCAAGGTGACGGCCCTTCTCGAATCTGCCACCGGCATCCAAGACTTTTACGAGCGATTCGCTGCCGTATTCTATGGGCAAAAGCAGCTACTTCTCGCTGGCGGCCCCGACGTACCAGACTTTGCCACCGATAGGGGCCGCTTCTTTGACACGCTCAGAAAGGCCGCTCGGCCAACTGAGAAACCATGTGACGGAACATCGGAGCCTCCGAACGGCGCCGATTGAATCGGAAGGCGTATTCATCGGCGTATTTTTGCAGATGCTTCTTTGAAACGTGGTGGTGAGTGCCGTCGATGGACCGTTTCATTTGGCTCCAAAAGCCTTCGATGTTGTTCGTGTGAACGTCGCCCTTCGTCCACTGTTCCGCGCCGTGGTTCACGCTGTCATGCTGATAACCCAATTTTGTCAGGCCAGGGTACGCGCCGTATTCGTCGGTATTGATCTTGGCCGCTTCCTTGTCCGTTGTGACGGCCAGCAGATTCTCAGCGGTTTCCGCGTTCGCCTTCTCAACGACGAACGGCACCACGTTGCCGACGCGCTCTAGGGCGGCAACTACGATGGTCTTGCCAACCGGGCCACGGTTATTGATGCGTTCCTCGCGCTGGGCCTTGTGCATGTTCTTGGCCTTGCCGCCCACGTAGGTTTCATCGACTTCTACAGTGCCGGTCATCGTGGGAATTTCTTCCGCCATCAATTCGCGGATTTGATGGCACATGCGCCACGCCGTTTTGTAGGTGGCTCCGATCTGGCGTTGCAGCTCAAGAGGAGCCACGCCGTTCTCGCTGGCGCTCATGAGGAAAATGGCGAAGTACCACGTCTTTAAGCTGGTGGTGGACTTGTGAAAAATCGTGTCGGCGGTCGGGTAAACGTGGGACCCGCAGGGGCAAGCATAGGAGTGGCGGCCAGCAACGGGAGTGAACTGGTTCTCACGACGGCACTTCTCGCAAGCCAACCCGTTCGTGTATCGTCCCTGGAAGATGTGCGCGAGGCAAGACGCGTCGTCGGGGAACTGCGCTTCAAACTGGCGAACCGTGTACTTTGCGACCTTCACCCGGGCTTGTTTCGCTCGCATGAGTAGAAACTAGTGCTTCTTCAGGGTAGTGTCTGTGGGTAGAGGTGCTTGAGTTTGAGGCGGGCATCCGCCGTGGTAAAACGCCAGTCGATACGCACGGTGGCGGCGTGGCGGGTTTGTTGCCAGGCGGCGACGGCGCGGATTAAACGCGGCTGGTTTTCCATGCGTTCATCCAGGCACTGGCGGGCAAGCACAGAGAGTGCGATCTCGGCCATGTTCAGCCAGGCGGACTTCTTCGTCGAGGCTGAGCACGTATTTTTTGGCTGGCATAGCTGCCAGCTTATCACTACCTACTACCCTGAAGAAGCACTAGGCACATGGTGTCCACAGGGATGCACCGTCCGAGATGTGCATAGCCGGTTATCTGAAGGCGGCACGCCAAACGCAACAGAATGCTGCCACGCGCACGCGTCTCACGATGAGGGGCCAGCGGCCTGGTTCCGCCAGAATCTTGCTGGCCGGTGTTTACTACCTGGACCTCGCGCTCGCTGTTTGTTTCTGATCACACCGCTCGCAGACGTTCTTCGACCTCGCGTAGACTGCGGCTCATCGGCACCCGTTGTCCGTTGGCGAGGATGGCGAGGTGCTCGCCGGGAGCGACAGACTGCAACTCCCGGACCCGCCGCAAGTTCAGGATCGCGGAACGGCTCACGCGCAGAAACGCCTCCCCGGAGAGTTACTCTCCCAGGCTGGCACTGAGGCCGCGCCGTTGTCGCTCCGGAGGCAAACCGGCTACACTTCAGGTTAAAGTGCTCTATCGTCCAGCATGCTCGCCCCGCCGGTGCCGTCAGGGCTAGTCCCACGGCTTTCGTGCTCATCCGCATGACGCTCATGCTTCTGACGATCTTCTTCATGTTGGTAAACATGATCTCCATGCTTGTGAACACGAAGGTCGTTCTCATGAGCCTGACCATGAAGTTCATTTGCTCGAAGCCCATGCAAGTAAACCTCCTGCTCAGGTGCGTCCACTCCATCGCCATGCGGCGCGCGATTGCGCGTGACCTTGCCGCTTTGTCACCCTAAAAGGGAACTTTACCCATTTTACCACCCCGCCTTTTCACCGCCATGCCCATCCTCCACGTTTCCTACGACTTCATCCGCCTGTCCGACCACGACGTGGACGCCTTCACCCGGCGACATCCTGCTCAAACTCTACGGCAACGCCGCCTACCCCGCCCCGCCCGTCGCCAAAACCGCCCTGGCCGCTGGTTTGAAAGCCTTCGACGACGCCCTCGCGCCATGACCGACGCCGGCCCCAGCGCCACCGCCGCCAAGGACGCCGCCCTCACGGCCCTCGTCAACTAACTCCGCGCCTTGGCCCTCTACGTGGAAGCCAACCACCACAACGACCTGTCCGTGCTGCTCTCCAGCGGCTTTCGCGTCGCCAGCACCAACCGCGCGCAACACCCCCTGGATCAGGCTCTCATCACCAAGATCAGTTTCGCGGGCAGCGGCAGCCTGTTGGTCGAGAGCGCCACGATGGACAACGTCAAAAGCTGGGAAGCGCGCTGGAAACCCGAAGCATCCCCCGACACCGCCTACCAGCACGCCAACAACCTCGGCGCCACCCGCAAAATGACCATCACCGGCCTGCCCCGCTCACTCGCGTGACGATCCAAACGCGCGGCGTCGGCGGCAGCACGGGCTACGGCGAGTGGAGCGACGGCGTCACCCACCCCGTCACCTGAGTTTTGCCGTCCCGCTTCCCTCGCCCGATCCCGTCCATCGCCATGAAACACACCCGCCGTTTCGCCCTATCTGCCTTCTGCCTTCTGCCTTCTGCCTTTTACTTTCTACCTCTCCCCGCCGTCCGCGCGGCGGACCTCGTCGTGCAAGGCCCCAACAGCCCTTACACCCTTGGCAGCGGCATCCTGACGACGGACAACACCTACGTCGGCCAGAGCGGCACGGGCATTTTCAACCAGACCGGCGGCACGCACACCGTCAACCCCGGCGGCCAGCTCTTCCTCGGCGCCAACGGCGGGGCCAGCGGCACCTACAACCTCTCGGGCGGCACGCTGACCACCTCCACCGACGTGGGCGACAGCGGCACGGGCGTCTTTACCCTCAGCGGCTTTGGCATCCACAACGTCACCGGCGTGGGCGGCGGCGCCAACGGCAGCCTGGACATCGGCTACTACAGCGGCAGCAACGGCACCTACAACCTCAACGGCGGCACGCTGATCGCCGGCTACGTGCGCGGCAACCTGGGTACGAGCACCTTCAACTTCAACGGCGGCACGCTCGCCGCCGGGGCCGGCGCGACGGACTTCTTGCAGGGTCTCACCTTCGCCAACGTGGGCGACGGCGGGGCGGTGATCGACACCAGCGGCTTCAACGTGACAGTCGCCCAGGCTTTGCGCCACGCCCCCGCGCTGGGCACCAGCGCCGACGGTGGCCTGCGCAAGAACGGCGCGGGCACCCTCACGCTCACCGGCGCGAGCACCTACCGGGGCGGCACGACGGTCAACGCCGGCACGCTGGCCGTGGTCAGCGGCGGCGGCTTCGCCGGAGGCACCGTTTTTGTGAACGCCGGGGGAACGCTGGCGATTTCGGGCACCGGCAGCGTCAACCGCAGCAGCGGCGGGACGCTCATCGTGGACGGCACCGCGGCCAGCCCGGCGGCCCTCACTTTGAGTGACAGCGCCAGCCTTTCCACGGGTGCCGCCAACATCGGCAACGGCAGTGTGACCCAGAGCGGCGGCGCGTTCACCACCAACGGCAACGATTTCTCGCTCGGCAGCAACGCCGGCAGCAACGGCGCCTACACGCTCACCGGCGG
Source organism: uncultured Chthoniobacterales bacterium (assembly GCA_964250695.1). Lineage (GTDB taxonomy): Bacteria > Verrucomicrobiota > Verrucomicrobiia > Chthoniobacterales > SZAS-18 > CAHJWO01. The sequence continues at coordinate 185,361 of CAXUGY010000003.1, forward strand.
CAGCCTTTCCACGGGCGACGCCACCGTTGGCACCAGCGGCAGCGGCACCTTCACCCAAAGCGGCGGCGGCTTCTCGACCAACGGCAACGACCTCTACCTCGGCTACTACGCCGGCAGCAACGGCACCTATCTCCTGAGCGGCACCGGCAGCCTCACCACGGGCAACACCTACGTCAGCGACGACGCCAACACCGGCGTCTTCACCCAGAACGGCGGCACGCACACCACCGGCACCCTCTACCTGGGCGCCGGCAGCGACTTGGCCAACGGCACCTACCACCTCGACGGCGGCACGCTGGCGGCCAATAACGTCACACGCCAAACCGGCACCGGCGTCTTCAACTTCAACGGCGGCACGCTCCAGGCCCGGCAGAACAACACGGCTTTCTTCCAGAATCTCTCCACGGCCAACGTGCGCGGTGGCGGGGCGGTCATCGACACGGCGGGCTTCAACGTCGCCGTCGCGCAGAACCTCACGCACTCGAACCTCGCCAGCGACGCCGCCCTCGACGGCGGCCTGACCAAGAACGGCGCGGGCACGCTCACGCTCACCGGAAACAACACCTACACCGGCAGCACGGTCGTCAACGCCGGCACGCTCTTTCTTGACGCCGGCGGCAACGCCACCCGGCTGCTGCGCGCCAACGCCGGCACTGAGATCGACTACAACCACGGCACCATCGTCGGCGGCAACCTGTCCGGCCCCGGCACGCAGCGGGTGCTCGGCGGCGGGGCGAGCTTCGCATCCCCGACGGCGGGCGTGTTGACGATCTTCAACGGCGTCAACCTCGCCGTCGGCGGCCCGACGACCTTTAACCAGGTCAACTCCTCCGGCGCGATCACCGTCGCCGCCAACCAGACGCTCGCCTGGAACGATGGCCAGAACGACAACGGCACCCTGACCCTCAACGGCCAGGCCAACACCAGTGGCTGGATTTCCACGGGCGTCATCACCGTCAACAACGGCGGCAAGCTCGCCAATAGCGCCAGCAATCTCGTGCTCGGCGGCGGCTCGCGCACGACGATCAACGCGGGCGGCACGCTCTCCACGGCCAGCGGCACGACCATCGAACTCAACGGCGCGCTGTTGACCAACAACGGCGCGCAGACGGGCACGCTCAACGTCAACTACGGCTCGACGGCCAAGGGCACGGGCAGCTTCGGGACGGTCAACGTCACCGACGGCGCGGGGCTCGGCGGCACGGGCTCGGCGGCAGGCGGCGTCCTGGTCAGCTCGGGAGGGACGCTCCTGGGAGGCGACGGCACGACGGCCACCGGCGCGCTGACTCTGGGCGATGCGCTGACCCTGACCAGCGGCGCGACGCTCCAACTGGCGCTTGGCTCCGGCGGCGCGCATTCCAGTTTGGCGCGCACCGGCTCGGGCGCGTGGAGTTTCCCGAGCCATCTGTCGTTTGCCGTCCTCGATTTCGGCGCCCAACCCGGCAGGTATGACAACCTCATCACCGGGCTGAGCGCCGATCCAGGCACGGAGAACACCTGGGTCTTCACGGACAGCCGCTTTCAAGGCAGTTTCACCTTCGACGGCGCGAACATCGATCTCAACGTGGTCGCCGTGCCCGAGTCGGCTACCTGGCTAGGTGGGGCGCTGGTGGTGGCAACGTGGTGCTGGCGTCGCCGCCGTCAATTTGTTCGCCCGCAAGTGCCCTCTGCGTGATTCTTCGCTAGGCTGCGCCCGCATGGTGATGTCGGCAACCTCGTTTCCACGCTTGCCAGTCTGCCAGTGAGCGCCGCCTCGTTTCGTCTGCGCGCGGATTTTCCGGTTGCGTCTTCCCCCGGAGTGGCGAAGGCTGGTCCTCGTCGTACAGACAGGAAGAAGATGCCTATGAAAATTGCTCTGGTTGGCGCGTCGGGAAATGCTGGTTCGCGCATCCTCAAAGAACTCGTCTCGCGCGGGCACGCCGTGGTCGCCATCGCGCGCAACCCCGATAAGATCGCGGCGCAGCCGGGCGTGAGCGCCGTCGCCGCGGATGCCGACGATCCTCAGGCCCTGGCCACCGCGCTCAAGGACGCCGACGTGGTGGTCAGCGCCCTGCACTTCGCCGCCAGCGACCCGGAGAAGCTCATCGCGGCGGTCAGGCAGGCGGGCGTGGGCCGCTACCTGGTCGTCGGCGGCGCGGCGAGCCTGACCCTGCCGGGCACCAACCAGCGCCTCGTCGATGGCGGCCAGATCCCGCCCGAGTGGATGCCCGAAATCAGCGCGGGGGTGCGCTTCCTCGACCGGCTCAAGCAGGAGCCCGCGGGACTCGACTGGGTGTTCCTGTCGCCTTCGATGCTGTTCGGCCCGGGCGAGCGGACGGGCAAGTTCCGCCTGGGCAAGGACGAACTGTTGACGGCCGAAAACGGGGAGAGTTCGATTTCCTACGAGGATTATGCCATCGCACTCGTGGACGAGATCGAGACTCCGCAGCACCACCGCCAGCGCTTCACCGTCGGCTACTAAAGGAGCGATCCCTGCAGCGTTTGAAGCCGGGCGACCATTTTTACGAGCCTGCGGGTGCGGTCCACCTCGTGTCCCGCAATCCGGGCCGCACCACGACCGAGGTGCTGGTATTCACCGTCCAATCCAAAGGCCAGCCCGTGGTCCTACCCGTGCATTGATATGACGCCTCCCAACTTCTCCACGATTTTCCAGACCCGGTCTTTCCACCTCGCGGCGGAGTGGTTTCTTCGACTGGCTTTGTCTTTCGCCTTTCTCTCCGCCGTAGCCGACCGCTTCGGCCTGTGGGGTGCCCCGGGCGCACCCGGGGTGGCTTGGGGCGACTGGCCGCACTTCATGAAGTATTTCAGTCGGCTGAACCCTCTGTTGCCGGAAAGCCTGCGCCCGCTGGTCGCAGCGGTGGCCACGGCTGCGGAAGCACTGCTGGGGGTTGGGCTTCTCCTGCCTTGGCGGACGGCTTGGACGGCCGCCGCGTCGGGAGCGCTGCTCACATCGTTCGCGCTGGCGATGACTTTCGTGCTCGGGCCGAAGGCTCCGTTTGACTACTCCGTCTGGACCGCGGCGGCAGGAGCGTTTCTGCTGGCTGCGACTGGTGGGAGGCACCCGGGAATCCCCATGCAGAACAAGTAGGAGTTCCGTCAAGACAATGGAAAAATTGTACGCTCAGAACCTGTGTGGTTAAAAGGTTTGTCGCACGAATGGTGAAGCTGGCAGGATGCC
>CAXUGY010000004.1:0-36043 GCA_964250695.1 uncultured Chthoniobacterales bacterium
AGATCGAGGACTCCAAGGAGCGCGACCGCCTGCGCAAAATCCTGCGCGCGCTCGATATCCCCGAGGGCATGGGCGTCATCATGCGCACCGCCGGGGAAGGCCAGCGCGCGCGGTTTTTCGTGCGCGACCTGAGCCTGTTGCTCGAACAATGGAACGTCATCGACGAGGGCAAGCGCACCAAGCACGCCCCGGCCTGTTTGTTCGAGGAGCCGAACCTGATCGAACGCACCGTGCGCGATTTCCTCACCGACGAGGTGGACAAGGTCATCTGCGACGATCCGGCCAGCGTCGAACACATGAAGATGCTCGTCGGGCAGATTTCCTCGCGCTCCAAGAACCGCATCGAGCACCACACCGAGCACGTCCCGATTTTCGACAAATACAGCGTCCAGCGCCAGATCGACGACGCCTTCCACCGGCAGGTCTGGCTGAAGTGCGGCGGCTACATCGTGTTCGACGAGACCGAGGCGCTCATCGCCATCGACGTGAACACCGGGCGCAACAAGGGCAGCAAGGACATGGAGAAAACCATCCTGCAAACCAACCTCGAAGCGGCGGACGAGATCGCCCGGCAGATGCGCCTGCGCAACGTGGGCGGCCTGATCATCGGCGACTTCATCGACATGAAGAGCCGCAAGGACCAGCAGCAGGTTTACGACCGCATGAAGGAACGCCTCAAGCGCGACAAGAGCAAGACGCACGTGCTGCCGCTCTCGTCGATGGGCCTGATGGAGATGACCCGCCAGCGGGCGCAGGAGAGCCTGAGCAGCAGCGTGTACGTGTCCTGCCCGTATTGCAGCGGACGCGGCAAGGTCAAGAGTTCGATGAGCATGAGCGTGGAACTCCAGCGCACGCTCAACGCCATCATGCGCAAGCACCAGGACACGATCCACGAACTGAAGATCACCGTGCACCCGGAAGTCTTGCAGCGGTTGCGCACCGAGGACGAGGATTTGCTCGTCGAGATGGAACGCCGCTACGAAGGCCGCCTCATCTTCCGCGCCGACGTGGCGTTTCACCACGAAAAATTCACCATCCATGACGCCGTCACCGGCAACGAACTGAAAATCTGACTTCCCTTTTATGGCTAACTATCTTGTCACCGGAGCCAACCGTGGGTTGGGTCTCGAATTTGTCCGCCAGCTCGTCGCGCGCGGCGACACCGTGATCGCCTGTTGCCGTGAGCCGGACGAGGCCAGCGAACTCAAAGGGATCGGCGGCGAGCGTTTGCTGATCCATGCGCTCGACGTGTCCGACCCGGCCGCGATTGCTTCCCTCCCGGCGCACCTCGACGGCGCGACCGTGGACGTGCTCATCAACAACGCCGGAGTCGCCGCGGGCGAAGAAGCGTTCGGCGAGTTCGACGTGGCGACCATGGCGAACGTCCTGCGAGTCAACGCGGTCGCGCCGATGCTGGTCACCCAGGCCCTCACTCCGCTGCTCGAAAAAAGCGGCGCCGGGGCGAAGGTCGTTTACATCACGTCGATCCTCGGCTCCATCGAACACGCCGAAGGGTTGGTCTTTGGCCTGAGTTACGGGATGAGCAAGGCCGCCCTGAACATGGGTGCCAAGAAGCTCGCCGCCGAGTTGAAAGGGCGCAACATCGCCTCGGTGTTGCTGCACCCGGGTTGGGTCCAGACCGACATGGGAGGTTCCGGCGCGACGGTCCAGCCGGTGGATTCGATCCGTGGGATGCTTGAGGTGATCGACCATTTGACCGTGGCGGATGGTCTGCGCTTCGTTAGCTACGAGGGCGAGTCCTTGCCCTGGTAGGCCGCCGTGCCAATCTTTTTGTTCCAACCGTATGAAATTTCTTTCTCTTCTTCGCCCCGTTTTGTGCCTCGCCTCCATCGGCTGCGCCGTGACGCCGCTCCGCGCCGATCCACCGAAGATCGTGGAAAGCCCGACTGCCGCCACCGCCGGCAAGGCGACCCTCGTCATCTCGGAGAGCGACAAGACGCAAAGCGTCGAGGCCCAGGGCCGGGACGTGGCGATTGAGGGCAGCCACAACAAAATCGTCCTGACCGGCGAGTGCCACGCCCTCACGATCAACGGCAACGGCAACGAAGTGAAGGCAGAAGCCGTGGCCACGGTTTCCACCCCGGGCAACCAAAATAAAGTCACTTGGACCAAGGTGGTTGACGGCGAGAAGCCGCAAATCACCAACCTCGGCAACGACAACACGTTGGGCAAACGCGCGGAATGATCCGCCCCCGGGCCAGCTAGAGCCTCTTTGTTCCAAGCGTCGCCGTTGATGCGCTGGAAGAGAAGCCGTTGAAACGGCTTGGTGGTCCCGGGCTCCCCGGCACCGGGCTAAAGCCCGGTGTTAGAGCGCATCCCGATGGGATCAGCCGCGTTGTCCTTGCAGAACTCTGTCATCCTGAGCGGAGGCTGTCAGCCGCAGCCGAAGGATGACAGAATTTATTGGCCACGAAGCTTACCCAATGTGTCGTGTGCCTTTGAATCTGCCCCGGAAACCTGTATTTTAAAACGGTCCGTCAACCTTCCGCCATGTCTGCATCGCCCGAATGGGAAATGGTTCCCGTTGATCCTTCTGTCGCCGTGCTAACTCCTCCTGCGTCCCCCACCGAAACGGTCGTTTCAACCGGCCCGCCGCGCCCCGGTGGTCGGCCCGCGTGGCAGCGGCACCCGTGGTTCAAATTCTTCGCGTCGGTCAAGCTGGCCGTCGTGCTGCTGAGCGTGCTCATCTTGGCCAGCATCGTCGGCACGCTCTACGAGACCAGCTTCGACGCCAAGGTGGCCCGCGCCTACATCTATAACGCGTGGTGGTTCGACCTGTGGCTCACCGTGCTCTGCGTCAACCTCGCCTGCGCGGCGTTCTCGCGGATGCCCTGGAAACGCCACCACACGGGGTTTCTCATCACGCACCTGGGCATCATCATTTTGCTGATCGGCGCGATGATCGGCCGGGGCTGGGGCATCGAGGGCACGATGACCTTGCACAAAGGCGAGCCGCCGCTGAACCAGCTCACGGTCGATCAGCGCGTCTTGCGCGTCGAGGAACCCGGCAGCGAGGTGCGCCAGTATCCGGTGGAGATCATCGGCCGCCACCCGACCCCGGCGCGGCCGTGGCCGCTCGGCCAGACCGCCAACGGCTGGGACATCACGCTGGTCGATTACGCGCCGCTGGTCGATGCCGCCTTCGAGCCGCAGCCCGTGCCGCCGACGATGGCGGCAACGGCGGGGGCGCAACCGGCGGTCCGGGTGCGGCTGGTGACCAAACGCGTCGGCGCGACGCTGGATTCCTGGCTGCTGGCCGGGGACGCCGAACATGGCTCGCTCGACCTGTCCGGCCTCGCGTCGGTGCAGCTCAAACGCGGCGTCGCTCCGGCCACCACGGACGACCCGGCGGCAGCGGCGAGCACGGCCCCGGCACGCCAACCGGCGGTCAACGAGGCGTTCGTCGCCCTGGCAAATCACCCGGCGCAGACCGTCAGCATCCCGGGGCCGGACACCATGCCCTCCGGGGCGAACGTGCGCCTCGCGGTGGACGCCACCGGCAAAAAAACGGTGTTCGTCGATTGGCGCGGAGCGACGTGGAGCTTCGATCCCGACGCGGAGCAGGGTAAGCCGCAGGACCTCAGCGGCTCGGGCCTGAGCGTGGTCATCGAGGGCTACTGGCCGGATTTCATCATGCGCGGCGGCAAACCCGCCACCGCCTCCCCGGACCCGCGCAACCCGGCGGCGCTCGTCCGCGTGACGGGTGAACTGCCCGTGGCCGCTGCCGACGATCCTGCCCCGCCGCCCGTGGCCGCGTCGCCCGGCGTTCCACCGCCCATCGGCGCGGGCACGCAGGCCAACAACCAGGCCGTGATCTATTGCGACGGCCAGGGCGGCCTGACCTACACGCTCAAATCCCGCGCCGCGCCGACGCCCGTGCGCGGCACGCTCAAACCCGGCGAGCCGATTCCCACCGGCTGGATGGATTGGCAGCTCGAAGCCGTGCAGACGATCCCCGCCGCGCTCAACCGCACCACTTTCCGGCCCGTCCGCGACGCCCGGCCCACGACCCACGACCAGTCCGCGACCTCCGGCGACCCGAAAGTGGTCAACTCCGGCGACGGCAACGCGCCCGGCCCGGCCAGCGCAAGCAATCGGGGTGAGGGCGTGCTCGTGCGCCTGAGCCGCGACGGCCGGACGCACGAACAATGGGCGGCCGTGGGCTGGCAGGTCACGCTGCCCACCACGCCGCAACCGACGCGCCTCGCCTACGATTCGCTCATCCAGGGGTTGCCCATCGGCCTGCAACTGGAAAACTTCGAGGTGACTTTCAACGACGGCACCGAGGACCCGGCCAGCTTCAAGAGCCACCTCAAGGTCACGGACATCGAAGGCCGCGAGGGCACCGGAAGCTGCTCGATGAACCAGCCGTTCAATTTCCCCGGCCACTGGTGGAACACGTTCAGTGGACTCACGTTCAAGATGTCGCAGGCCCAGTGGAGTCCGGGCGACCTCAACCAGACCACGGTGCAGATTTTGCGTGATCCGGGCTGGCTGTTCAAATGGATCGGCTCGCTGCTGCTCAGCGTGGGCGTGTTCACGCTGTTCTACCTGCGACCCGCCAAAGTGCCGGTCGCCAAGCCGACCCGCTGAGCAAACCAGCGGCGGATTCGTCTCCGCAAGGCAAGCTCGGAATCCTTGCCACCCTGATCAAACCTTACCAGCCGTGGGACCGCCCGCTTGATTTTTCCGGTGGCGGGGCCATGCTGTCGCCCCGTTTTATGACCGCTTCCCCCGTCGCCCGCCACGTCCGCGACATCCCGCGCTCGGGCATCCGCGATTTCTTCGAGGTCGTCCAGACGATGCAGGGCGTCATCAGCCTGGGCATCGGCGAGCCGGATTTCGTCACGCCCTGGCACATCCGCGAGGCGGCGATGTACTCGCTGGAGCGCGGCCAGACCGGTTACACGTCCAACCTCGGCCTGCTCAAGCTGCGCGAGGAAATTTCCCGGTACGTCACGCGGCATTTCGGGATCGACTACGCCCCGGCGAGCGAGGTGCTCGTTTCGGTCGGCGTCAGCGAGGCGCTCGACCTCGCCCTGCGCGCCCTGTTGGACCCCGGCGACGAGGTGCTTTATCACGAACCCTGCTACGTGTCGTACAGCCCGAGCATCGCGCTGGCGCACGGGGTCCCGGTGGCCGTGCCGACCCATGCCGCCGACGGATTTGCCCTGCGCGCCGGAGAACTCGCCGCCCGCGTCACTCCGCGCAGCAAGGCGCTGATGCTCAACTTCCCCACCAACCCCACCGGCGCGACCCTGACCGCCGGGGAATTGGAAGGAATCGCCGCCGTTTGCCGCCGTCACGACCTGATCGTGCTGACCGACGAAATCTACAGCGAACTGACCTACGACGACGCGCCGCACCGGTCCATCGCGTCGCTGCCGGGGATGCGGGAGCGCACGATCTTCCTGCACGGATTTTCCAAGGCGTTCGCCATGACCGGCTTTCGCATCGGCTACGCCTGCGCGCCCGCGCCGCTGATCGAAGCGATGATGAAAATCCATCAGTACGGGATTCTCTGCGCGTCGATTACCAGCCAGGAAGCGGCGTTGGCTGCCTTGCGTCACGGAGAGCCCGATGCCGCCGCGATGCGCCGCGAATACGAGGGCCGCCGCAACCTGATCGTCGGCGCGTTCAACGCGCTTGGCCTGCCGTGTCACAAGCCGCGCGGGGCATTCTACGTTTTCCCCGACATCCGCCCCAGCGGCCTGAGCAGCGCGGAGTTTTCGCTGCGGCTGCTGCGCGAGAAAAAGGTTGCGGTCGTGCCCGGTACGGCGTTCGGCCCGAGCGGCGAGGGCTACGTGCGCGCCTGTTATGCAACGAGTCTGCCGCAGATCAAGACCGCGCTGAAATTGATCGGCGAATTCTGCCGGGAAGTCGCGGCTGGGTAGAGGCAACTCGTTGAGGGGCGGGGCGGATCACGTTCGTACCGTGACGGCCTTCGTTCCTTCGGACCGCCGGTTTTGCTCGTTGCCTTTTCTCCCGCTGCCGCTGAACTTGGCGGCGTCCATCTATGAAACTCCTCTTCACGAAATATTCGTTGCTGCTCGCGCTGGTTGTTCTCGCCGGATGCGGCAAAGCCCCCGCGCCTGCTCCGTCGTCCTCTGACCAGGTGCTCACCGTGGTTCGCAGCCAGATCGACGCTCTCAACCGCAAGGACCTACCCGCAGTCATGGCGGCCCTCGATCCCGAAAGCCCCGGGTTTGAACAGACCAAGACGATGACCGCCAAAGTCTTCCAGGCCTACGATCTGCACTACGCTTTCAAGGATGTGGCCGTCGAATCCATCACCGCCGACGAAGCCCACGTGCGCTTCAGTCAGGTCACCGAGAAGGTTTCCGGCCCGGCCTTCCGTAACAACCGCGTCGATGGAGAGCACATCCTCAAGAAACGCAACGGCGCGTGGAAAATCTCCAGCACGCAGGCTTCCAACGTCACGTATCTCGACAAGTGAACGCCGCTCGGCACCACGCTCCAGCGTTCGGCTTGCCTGCTAAAGCACTACTAACTCCCCAGACCCGGTAACATGACCGACCCCGACGTGACTCCCCCCACCATTCGCAAAGCCGTCCTCCTCGCCGCCGGACGCGGCACCCGGATGCGCGACCTCACCCTCGACGCGCCCAAGCCGATGCTCCCCGTGCGTGGGCGGCCCATCCTCGATTATATCGTCACCGGGCTGAAATCCGCTGGCATCGCGGAGGTGCTGATCGTCGTCGGCTACCGGGCGGAAGTGGTCACGGATTACTTTGGCGACGGCGCGGCCCATGGCCTGAGTGTCTCCTACGCGACGCAGGTGACGCAGGACGGCACGGGCCGGGTCGTCGAACTGGCCAAGGATTTCGCGGGCGGCGACGGCTTCATCCTTTCCTACGGCGACATTCTGATCGACCCGGACAATTACCGGGTGCTCGCCACGCCGGGCGACGAGGACGGGATCATCACCGTCAAACGCAGCGACGATGTGAGCAAGGGCGGCGCGGTGTTCGTCAACGAACGCTTCGATCTCACCGACCTGCGCGAGAAACCCAGGCCCGGCGAGCCGACCAGCCCGTGGTATAACGCGGGCGTCTACTTTTTCCGCCCGAGCATTTTCGAGTGGACCGCCCGCCTGCAAAAATCGGTGCGCGGCGAGTACGAGTTGACCGACGCCATCCGCGACCTCGCGCAGAGTGGCCGCCGGGTGCGCGCCTACGAGCTTTCCGGCGAATGGGCCGACGTGCGCGACCCGGAAATCCTCGCGGAACTGGACCGCAACGGCTGACCGGTAAATGCAAAATGCAACCTGGCAAACGACAAAGGGCGACATGGAACCAAGCCCTCTGACTTTTGCATTCTGCATTTTGACTTTTGACTTAGTTTAGCGGCTCCAGATAACTCCCCAGCCGCCCGTGGTCCGGCGGCAGCAGCGCGCGGGTCAGCAGACGATCCACGGAAAACCGGCCCCCGCCGCAGCACATCAGCGCGAACGCCACCCCGGCCAGCGTCAGCGGATATTCGTATCCCCGGGGCGCGAAAAACCCGGCGGACCCACGGACGAAAAAAACGGCGGTGACCATCACGCAGAAAATCCCCAGCGCCGCCAGCCGCGTCATGAAACCCAGCAGCAACCCCGCCGCCCCGAACACCTCGGCCAGGATGCCCATCATCGCCAATCCGTAAGGAAAATTCAACCCGTCAGGCGCCGCCGCCGTCCAGTGGGCCAGCGTGCCCTTCCATCCCTCGCCGCCCAGCCAACCCACCGTCTTCTGGCCCGCGTGGATGGCAAACACCCCCGTCAACAGCAGCCGCAAGACCGTCGGGGCAAAACTGTTGATCGTGGCAAAAAATCGGTAGACCGGGTTCATGGCGTCGCGCCAACCATGCCCTCGACCACCGGACGCGGCAAGACTCAAGAACCAACGGTTGCCGCCACCGCCAGGCCGCCGCTACCTCGCCTTGCGCGCCGCGGGAGCGCCGCCCGTCACCGAGCGCAGTTCGTGTCCCTGGTAATCGAGCACCACCACGCCGTCGAGAATCTGCTTCACCGTGACGAACACCCGGCGGTCCGCCGTCACCGGGATTTGCTCGCCCACGCCGTAGTTCTTGCCGTTGATGATCGCCAGCGGCGGATAATCCACGGAAATCGTCGTGACGACGAATTGCTCCGCCTTCACTTCGACCGGCTGCACGGCGGCCTGCGCCGGAGCGAACACCGCCGAGGGGGTCCAGCCAATCGGCCAGAACGGGTTGCGCGTGCCGCCGGGCGGCGCGTCGAAAGACGAAGCGTGCGCCAGGGCCAGTTCCTTACCCGAGCTTTTGGCGACCGGCGGTGCGCTCTGGGCGGCGGCCGTTCCCGCGAGCGCCAGCGTCGCGGCGGTGACGGCCAGCGACCACGTCCCGACTGGGCGGCGAAGAGAAAAAAGAGGGGTCATTTGAGCAAGGTGGTGACGTTCATCGAGACGTGCTGTTTTTCGGGGCTGTCGGCGAGGGTCGTGATCTGCAAGCGCGTGATTTCGAGCAGTTTTTCCTCGTTTTCCAGACCGGCCAGGGCGATGCCCAGTGGCGTGATGCCCGCCTGCGGCACGTCGATGGTCCAGTCGGCGTTGCGGAAGTTGTGCATCGCCGGGTCGGGCGCGCCATCGACCGACCCCGGACGCACGACCACGCCTTTGAGGTTGTGCCGGTCGAAGAACGCGTGAATGCGCGGCGGGAACCACGCAATCGGCGCGCCTTCGGGGATCATGTCGTTGACCTGCGCGAGCGTTTCCTCGGCGGCGTGCGCCTGCTCCTGCATGGCTTTGCTGCGCTTGATCTCGCTCTTGGCCTTGCTGAGTTGTTCGTCGAGCGTGGCGATCCCGGCGGCGTTCGCCAGGTCGGACTTCCCCAGCGGGAAGATCAGGAACGTGAAGTAACAGTAGATGAGACCGACCATCAGCAGGCCGCTCAGGAACATTTTCTGGATTTGGTCCTTGGAGAATTTTTGCATGGCGGAGAATCCGTGGAAACCGTTTACCTGCGGCGGCGTTCCGGCACCGGAGCGGGCGTGGGCGTCGCGGAGGGTTTGTTCATTTTGACCTCGATGGTGAAGTGGGCCGTCGGGCTGGGCCTGCCGTTGAGGTTGACCGGCGTGGCCGTGTCGTCCAGGCTGCGGAAAGAGGTCTCCACGCCCTGGAATTTCTTGCCGAGACTCTCGGTGAGCGACGTGCGGAACTTGTCGGCGGCTAGGCGCGGCACGTCTCCGGCGACGATGCCTTCGAGCGCGAGCGTGACCTTGTCGTTCTTCGGTTCGTTGCCGCCGTTGAGGCTGACGATCTGCACGTTGGGCGGCACGCCCTTGAGCAGCGTTTCGAGCAGCGGCGCCCAGTAGAAACGATTTTCCACGCGCTGGCTGACCACTTCGGCGGCGGCCACCTGCGCGGTGAGTTCCTTCTCTTGCGCGGCGGCGGCGTTGGCTGCCGGTTCCTGCTTGGCCCAATCGGCCTGGTGTGACTTGAGCTGGCTTTCGAGCGATTTGCTGCTGATCAGCCGCCAACCGTAGAACATGACGAAGAGCGCGGCGACCCCGGCCAGGGCGTACAGTCCGAGTTTGAGCGGGTCCCGCTTGCGTTGCTTCAGCAAAAACTGCTCTTCGTGCAGGAGATTGATCGTGAGCGGCATATAAAAGAAAATGGCGGGGAAACGGAGGTTATTCTGCGTCGCCGTCCTTGGGCTCGAGCAACAGGTCGAGCGCCGCGCCGCAGGCGACGTTCAGATGCGTGCGCTCGGCCTCGAAGGCGGCGAGCTTGCCCTTGGGCAGGTCGATCTGGCAGGTCTGGAAAGGGTCCCAGGTCACGCACGCGATTTCCAGTTCGTCGCTCAGGATTTGCAGCGGCATGAGCGCGCGCACCAGCCCGCCGGAGAAATACACCCGGCCAACCGTCTCCTCGCGCTGGCCCTCGAAGAAACCAATGGAACTGCGCAGCTCGCGCGCCAGGTGGATCAACGACGTGCGGCCTGCTTCGAGCATCCCGGGGTCGTTCGCGTCGATGAGACTGAGGGCCGATTCACGGTCGATCCCGCCGCTGCCGCCGCCGGTGATCGCCTGAAGGAAATCGTCGCCGCCGTAGTCGATGGTCCGCGCCAGCACGAGTTCCTTGCGCGACCCGGCGAGCACGCGGGTCTCGACGTGGCCGATGTCCACGAGCACGAACGCCTCGCGGGTAAACACGTCGGGGTGGGAAAACTCGAAGGCGTTGTAATTGCACAGCGGCGCGAGTTGCAGCCGGTCGGCGGGGGCGCGGTTCCTGGTCAGGGCCGCGGTGATCTCGCCCACCGCCTTGCGCGGCAGCCCGCCGACGATGTAGCGGCTGGTGGGGCGTCCGTTGGTCTCGGCGGGGACCGGGGCGTGGCCGTTGGTGTGGCCGTTGGCGAGGGGGATGCGGTCGCAATCGAGGATGTAGTCGCGGCAATCCTGGTTGAGCAGCGCCAACCCGTTGAGTCGCAACGCGTCGCGCAGCAAGTGGGTGGGCGTGGTCGGCTGCTCGATGATGCGGATCAGCGAATCGGGATTGGAAACCGCGACCACGCAGCCTTTTCCCGCGACGCCCAGATCACGGGCGAGCAGTTTGAGGTGGTGTGCCAGCGCCTCGGCGTCCTTGGGGTCGGTGCCGACAACGCGGCTGGCGTAACCTTGCAGGACGACGCGCGGGCCCTTGCGCTGCAGATGCACGGCCTTGATCGCGTGACGCCCCAGGTCAATGCCCACGACGGAACTTGGTGCTTTTGGCATACTTATCTTCCTTAAGCAAAAAGCGTGACCACCAGAGTACAATCCGCAAAAAAAGCTGAAATATGTTCTTGCGCTCTCCGAAATGGCGCGCGGAATGGTCACTCCGGAGGGCCGGATGCCCGGGCCGCCAGCCTTCCGGGAAACCGGTCGGCCTGCTCAGGCGAACAACGCCGTCTGCTCGCTCAACCAGACGAATAACTCCAGGTCCTCGCCCTGTTTGAGGATCAATTCGACGGGATCGTCCTGCAAGATCGCCGTCGCCACGCCGACCAGGAACACGCGGAGAATCTCCGTCGGCAGCCAGCGCCGCTCGGCCACCGTCAGCGGCACGTGCGTCGATTCGTCGTAGAGATCGACCCAGATGCGCACGTTGCCCCAGGACAATTCGTGCCAGTGGCGCAGGACCGGGCCGTGGACGTTGCGCAGGTGCGTCACGACGTTTTGCAACGCGTAGGCCACGTCGAAAAGCCGCTCCCGCTCCTGCACGAAATCATAGTCCACCACCGCCGCGATCTGGTCGGCGCGGTAGAGCAGATTCCAGAAATGAAAATCGCCGTGGACCATCATCCACGGAAAGTTGCCGATGATGCGTGAATAGTCCCGCAGCATCCGCTCCACCACGCTACGCGCCCGCTGGCAGATGGCGATGGCCCGCGCCGTGCGGTCGTCGGGCCGGGCTTGCATCGCTTCCAGCGTGGCCTCGGCTTCGTTGAGCAATTCCCAGATTTGCTCGGGCATGATGTCGTTGCGCATCTCGGGCGGCACCGGCGTCTTGCCTTCCGCCGCTTTCGACAGGCTGCAATGCAGGTCGCCCAGGATCGTCGCCGCCGCGTTCATGCGCCGCCAGTCCCGGTGGACGCCGGGATCGTGCGGCACGAAGCGGTGGATTTCCACGATGCGGTCGCCCCAGGTCGTCCAGGTCTTGCCGTCACGCGAGCGCATGACCTGCGGGGCCGGGAAGCTGTGCGCGCACAGGTAGTCGATCAACCCGTGCAGGAATTCGACGCGTTCGCCGAATTCCTCGCCGTGCCGGGCACGCAGCAAAAACGTGCCGCGCCCGGTCTTGAACGGGTCGGTCGTGTTGCATTGCGTCGTCAGCGGTTTATCCATCTGGATGACGCGCCCCAAATCGAAGGCGTCGGCCAGCCGCTGGAGCTGCGACAAAGTCAGGTCCATCGCCGCGCGCGACTCCCCGCAGCCCGCCGGGTTGTACTTGAGCGTGCGTTGGAACTTCTCGACCTGCGGGGTTTGCTTCGTCATCGGCGCGTGGACTGTCAGGCCGTGGGGCGAGCGGGCAGGAGATTCTCCCGCTTGTCCGCTGGCGTGGCCTGGATAAACTGTGGGCGGTCCCCCCTCCAAAGCAGATATCGGTCCCGGCAACCGCTACACCTTGGATTCCAGGGTTCGCTGTCTCCCGGTGACATCACGGCAAAAAACAATCTCTTCGACGGGTGATTAAGGTTAACCGCTGCTCCCACCTTTCTGTCATCTTGGGCGAAGTCTTGAGTGGCACCCGTCCCTCGTTCTCCCAAATTCCCTCCGATGTCCGTCCCACTGGAACATCCCCGCGCGCTGGCCCCTCTCCTCCCGGCAGACGAGCGCCCCCACGCGGACCTGCCGCCCGCACCCGCCCCGGATTGGCCGCGCGAGATCGCCGGTTACGTGTGGAGGCTGCTGGCCGTGGCGGCGGGGTTGTGCGCCGTCGTGTACGGCTACCAGCTTTTGCTCAGCCCGCCGGACGCCGCCGGTTACCCCACCGCGCTGACCCCGTATTTTCCCACGCGCTATTTCGAATACGGCGCGGTTTTTCTGACCGCCGCCACGTTGTTCCCCCGCCGCCGCGAATGGGCGATGGCCGTCGTGGCCTTGCCCTGCCTGCACAACCTCTGGGACACCTGCCCGGCGCTGGTGCCGTGGATCGCCGTCCTCGTGCCGACGCTCTACCGTCTGCTCGGCCCCGCAGACCGGCCCGGCCCCGTCGCCACCCGCCGTTTCTGGTGGGGCGTCGCCATCGGGGTCTTCCTGGGGCCGAAGATCGTGCAGGTCGTTTTCCTGCACAACGCGCACGACAGTTTCCTCGACCGCCACCAGACGGTCTTCATCGGCCTGTTCCTGCGCTACGCCTATTACTACTATGAGCGGCGGCACGGGCTGGTTCCCGCCGGACGCTTCTGGGAGCACGTCGCCTACCTGCTTTTCGTGCCGCAAATCACCGGGACGCTCAACGTCCCGCCCGGCGAGATGTCCGCGCGCTGGGGCTTCGGCGCGGCGACGGTGCGGCGCGGTTTCGAGGCCGTCGGCTGGGCCGCGTTGAAAATCCCGCCCGTGCTTTACCTGGAGCGGCGGGTGCTGCCGTCGTGGGGCTACGCCAGGGGGTACCCCGCGCTGCACACCGCGCCGTTGGGCGTGCTCTGGGTGTGCCTGCTGACGAGCTACGTTTACTGGGCGTTGCTCGTCAGCGCGAAGTTCGACCTGATGATCGCGTTGTTCCGTTTTTTCGGGGTGAACGTGGAGGACAATTTCCGCTGGCCGCTGCTGGCGACCTCGCCCGTCGCGCTCTGGCGGCGCTGGAACGTTTACAACCGCCGCCTGTTGCTCAAGTGCGTTTATTTCCCGTTGGGCGGCAACCGCACGCACGTTTACCGCAACATCCTGCTGACGTTCCTGGCCTCGGCGATCCTCCTGCACACCGGCTTTTTCGGTTCGCCGTGGTGGGGCGTGAATCCGTTCCAACTGCGCGACTGGCTGCTGTATTTCGCCGGTCAGGGGGCGGTCGTCTGTGCGGCGTACTGGTGGCTCCAGCGGCCTTTCTGGGAGCGGTTGCCGACGGGCGCGGTCGGCCCGTTGCGGGTGCTCGGCTGGTCGCTCACGCTGGCGAGCAGCGCGTGGTTGCACGTGTTGCCGCTGGCGGCGGGCGAGTTCCTCAACACGCCGAATCCGCCTATCGAGGCGTTCTGGCCGCGTCTGGCCCTGATGGCCCGGGCGTTGGGTTGGCCGTAGCGTCGGCGCGGTGGCGGCTGAACCCGCGCTCCGCCAGCTTGCCTTGCAGATAGAACAGGGCCCCGAGCGCGGCGATGAGCAGGGTGAAAAACAACGCGATGCTGGCCACGCGCAACGTCTGGCGCGACCCCCCGCCGTGCAATCGCCTGGCGCGCTGGAGGGCGACCTCCGTGTCGAGCGCCCGCAGCATGTCCGTGGCGTCGTACAGGCCCGCGAGCTTCCGTTCGAGGGCGGAGCGCGGCTCCGGCGCGGGCAACGGGGCGGCCTGCGAGTAGGATGACGCCGCCGGTAAAGGCGCGCGGTCGGCGGCGGGCGGGGGGATCGGTTTGGCCGTGAGCCGCACGGCGCGGGCGGGCGCGGCGATGGGCGGCGTTTCGCTCCCCGGGGCGGAGATGGGTTGATCCGGCGTCATGGCGGAATTTTCAGAGCAGGTTCCCGGCCAGGGATCAACGATCTCTCGACACCCTTTGCCTCCCAAGGTAGCGTTTTCCGCAAACCCGCCGTGCCAGCCAACGCCTCCCCTCCCCCTTCCCGTGCGCTTTGGGCTTACGTCGGCCCTTTTGCGCTGTTCATCGTCCTCAACGCGTTGCCCGGGATGGTGAGGAGCGCGTCGCCCGCCGCCCCTTGGTGGCTGCACTCGCCGGAGTTCTGGGTCTATCCGTTGCAAACGGTCGCCTGCGCGGCCCTGCTGCTTTTTTACCGGCGGGAATATCCTCTCGACATCACCCCGCTCGCGGCCTTGCTGGGGTTGGTGGTCGGCGCGCTCGTCTTCGTGCTCTGGGTTTCCCCGCAGGCGTTTTTCCACTTTGCGCCGCGCGTCGGCGAGGGTTTCGACCCCACGCCGCTGCTCGCCGCCGACCGGCGCGCCTACGGGTGGACGGTCACGCTGCGTTTCTTGCGGCTCGCGGTGGTCGTCCCCTGGCTGGAGGAAATTTTCTGGCGCGGTTTTCTGCTGCGTTTCCTGGTCAAAGAGGATTTCCTCTCGCTGCCGTTCGGCTCCTGGACGCGCCTTTCCTTCGGCGTGGTCGTGCTGGGCTTCACCTTCGAGCACACCCGCCCGGACTGGCCCGCCGCGTTCGTCACCGGTATTCTTTACAACCTCGTCGCCGTCCGCACGAAGAGCCTGCCCGCCTGCGTGCTCGCCCACGCGCTGACCAACGCCCTGCTCGGCTGGTACGTCATGACGACGCGCCAGTGGGGATTCTGGTAAAGGTCCCCCGCCGGGCGCGGTAGCTGCTTGCTGTGGGGTGATCCCATGCAAGACGGATTTTTCCAGAAGCTGACGTTGTGCGTCATCGTCGCGGCCTCCCTTGCCGGGTTGATCGAGTTCTACAAGACCTTCGTCGAAGGAGCGGACCAGGCCCTCAACGGCCACCACGCCAAGGTCCACATGAACCTCAATCAGCCCAAGCATTGAGACCGCCGCCGATGTGGTAGGTTACACGTTCCGACACAGAAACACGGCGGCAGGCGCGGCAAAATGGTATTCTGCGCTTTCCCCCGGCGGTTTCCTGCGTTTGACTGCTGACTTCCCATGAAAATCGGTCTGGCTCAGATCAACACCACGGTGGGCGACCTCCCGGGCAACTTCGAGAAAATCCTCGCCGCCTACCGGCAGGCCGTCGAGGCCGGGGCAGACCTCGTGCTGCTGCCCGAACTCGCCGTCACCGGCTATCCGCCGCAGGACCTGCTTTTCAAGTCGCGCTTCGTCCCGGCCAGCCTCGAAGGGCTCCACCGCTTGCAGGCGGAAGTCGGCGAGGTGCCGCTGCTGGTCGGTTTCGTCGCCACGCACGAGCAAACCCGGCCCGGCCAGTTCTTTTACAACGCCGCCGCCTTCCTCCAGGCCGGGCAACCGCCTCAGATCGTCTATAAATCGCTGCTGCCGACCTACGACGTTTTCGATGAGGCGCGCTATTTCAACGCCGCCACCCACACCGAACCGATCCTCTGGAACGGCCGCAAGCTCGGCGTCACCATCTGCGAGGACATCTGGGCCGAACCTTATCTCCCCCGGCCCCTGTACACCTTCGACCCGGCCCAGAGCCTCGCTGCACAGGGAGCCGAGATGATTCTCAACCTCAGCGCGTCGCCTTTCCAGTGCGGCAAACCCCGCCGCCGCTTCGAGATGATCGCCGGACTCGCCGCCAAGTACGGCGTGCCCTTCGTGTATTGCAACGCCGTCGGCGGCAACGACGAACTCATCTTCGACGGCCATTCCTGCGCGTTCAACGCCCGGGGCCAGCCGCTCAAGCTCCTGCCCGGCTTCGTCGAGCAGGTCGCGGTGGTCGATCTGGACGGCCCGGCGGTCCCGCTGCCGCCGCTGCCCGAGGAATCCGAGGAACTCCGCCCCGCGCTGGTGCTCGGCCTGCGCGACTACTTTGCCAAGTGCGGTTTCAAGAGCGCCGTGCTCGGCCTGAGCGGCGGCATCGACAGCGCCGTCACCGCCGTGCTGGCCGTCGAGGCGCTCGGCGCGGACCACGTCACCGGCGTCGCCATGCCCGGCCCGCATTCGTCCAAGGGCAGCGTGACCGACGCGCTCGACCTCGCGCAAAATCTCGGCATCCGGTGCCTGCAAATCCCCATCGGCGAGCCGTTCGAGACCTTCAAGCGGCAGTTCTCGACGGTGTTCGCCGGGCTGACCGAGGACGCCACCGAGGAAAACATGCAGGCGCGGTTGCGCGGCATGGTGCTGATGTCGCTGTCCAACAAGTTCGGCTCGCTGCTCCTGACGACCGGCAACAAAAGCGAACTGGCCGTGGGTTATTGCACGCTCTACGGCGACATGGCGGGCGGGCTGGCGGTCATCAGCGACGTGCCGAAGACCAGCGTCTACCGGCTGGCGAATTACCTGAACCGCGACAAGGAAATCATCCCGTTTTCCACGATTGAGAAACCGCCCAGCGCCGAACTCAAGCCCGACCAGAAGGATCAGGACACGCTCCCGGCTTACGACCTGCTCGACCGCGTGTTGCAGCTCTACGTCGAGGACAACCTGAGCGCGCTGGAGATCATCGGCAAGGGGTTCGACCCGACGACGGTGCGCTGGATTCAACGCCGCGTGGACCTCAACGAATACAAGCGCGCCCAGGCCGCTCCGGGTTTGAAGGTGACCAGCCGCGCCTTTGGCTCGGGCCGCCGGATGCCGATTGCCCAGCGGTTCGTGGAGTAGGTGGTCGGGCAGGCGGCGCGCCCTACAACCGGAACCATGTCCGCCCGCAAACTTTTCGCCCGAGGGGCCATCTGCCTCTGGGTCGTTGCCCTGCTGGCGATTTGCCTGCGCGTGGGCATCCAGCCACTCAAGCAATCCACCTACGCCGCCGACTACGCCCCGGCGGGCTGGCACTGGTGGCACGGCCAGGAGTATTACCGCCGCCAGCACCATTTCGTTTACAGCCCGCTGACCGCCGCTTTCTTCGTGCCGTTTTCTTTGTTGTCCGAACCGGTCGGGGGCATGGTCTGGCGGCTGTTGAGCGCGGCCCTGCTGTTGCTGGCCGCCGCCGCCTGGCTGCGCAGCCGGTTGGCAAGCCTCGGTGGTCTCCCGACGCCGCCCGCCATGGACGCCATGGCGTTGCTGCTGCTCCTGCCGCTGGCCGTGGGCAATCTGAACCTCGGTCAGATGAACGTGCTCGTGCTCGTGCTCCTGGTCGGTGGCGTGCTGGCGGCGGAGCGCGAATCCTGGAACCTCGCCGCCTGGAGTCTGGCCGCCGCCGCCTTCATCAAAATCTACCCGCTCGCCTTGGGATTATTGCTCGCGCTGCTTTACCCGCGTCAATTTTCCTGGCGGCTGGCCCTGGCGCTGCTGGGTTTATTTGCGGCATCGTTCGGATTGCAGCGGCCCGGCTACGTCTGGGCAGAGTATCACCACTGGCTCAGGCTGCTGGGAGGCGACGACCGGCTCGACGTGGACCTCTACGCCACCTGGCGCGACTTCGGCTTCCTGCTGCGCGCGGGCGGCGTGCCGCTCTCCGACTTTGCCTACCGGATCATGGAAACGGTCTCCGGCGGCGTGTTGGCAGGGTTCCTCTGGTGCGGACAACACCGGGGACGCTGGGGGCGCGAACGACTGCTCGGCGGCGTGTTCTGCCTGGGCTGCGCCTGGATGATGCTTTTCGGCCCGGCCACGGAAGCGGCGACTTACGTCTTGTTGGCGCTGCCCGTTGCCGGGCTGCTCGTGGCGGCGTGGAACTTCCCGCCCGGACCGGGACGCGCGTCGGCGCGGGTGATCTTCACGACCGCTTACGTTCTGCTGCTGCTCGCCGATGTGGCCCTGAGCTGGTTTCACGGTTTGACGCACCATCTTTTCATGCGCGCCCTGCAACCGGTGGCGGCGCTGCTTTTTTCGGGCGGCGTGGTCTGGTCGCTGTTGCGCCCGGCGTCCGCCCACCCCATGCTTTCCCAGGCGGACGGAGAAAACAGTCGCGGCGCTCGGGGCGTCGGCTGACCGGCGCAAGTTCGGCAACAAGGGCGTGCGCGCCTTTCAAGCCGCTGGCTAGCGGGTGGTTCCGGTGATCCCGAACGAATCCACCGTCGAGGGCTTGTCCACGGTCGGCTCGGTGGCCGACATCGCCGACCCACCACGAGAACCCGGACGCGCTACCGAAACATCGGCACCGCCGCGACCTTCGTATCCGATTAGACGCGGCTGGCCGTCAGGTCGTAGACCTGCGTGCCGTCCACGCGCACGTCGATAAATTCGCCGACCGGCGCGGGCCGGTCGAGCAGCACGCGGCAATCCACCTCCGGCGCGTCGCCTTGCGTGCGCGCCACCAGCGGGGCGTCCGTCAACACGCGCAACGTCTGACCAACCTGCCGCTTGGAAACCTGCCCGGCAACCCGCTGTTGGAGCTTCATCGCCCGGGCGTGACGTCGGCGTTTGATCACCGCCGGGATTTGCCCTTCCATCTTCGCCGCACGGCTGCCCTCTTCCTGCGAATAACTGAAAATGCCCAGCCGCTCGAACTTCACTCGCTCGATAAATTCCAGCAGGCTCTCGAAGTGCTCTTCCGTCTCGCCGGGGAATCCGGTGATGAACGTCGTCCGCAGCGACAACCCCGGGATGCCCGCGCGCAGGCGTTTGATGAGGTCCTCGATGTGCTCGCGCGATGTTTCCCGCCGCATCAGGTCGAGCATCGTCGGGTGGATGTGTTGGAGCGGCATGTCCACGTAGCGCGCCACCTTTTCGTTGCGGGCGATGGCGGCGATGAGTTCGTCGCTCCAATGCGCCGGGTGGGTGTAGAGCAACCGCACCCAAAATTCGCCGTCAATCGCGCCGAGTTCGTCGAGGAGCCGACTCAGGGTCACGCCCCGCGCCGAATCCACCGGCTGCCTCGGCCCGGCCTTCTGCGCCCAGAGGTCCATCCCGTAGTAGGTCGTGTCCTGGCTGATGAGGTTGATCTCCTTCACGCCCTCGGCCACCAGACCCCGCACCTCGCGCGCCACCGATTCGATGGTCCGCGAGCGGTGCCGCCCGCGCATCTGCGGGATCACGCAAAAGCTGCACGGATGGTTGCATCCCTCCGCGATCTTGACGTAAGCCGAATGCGACGGGGTCAGCCGGAAACGCGGCGTATCCCAGTCCGGGATGTAACGCGACCCGCGTGTGACGAGGTTGAGCGGGTCGAGCGTCTCGTCGGTGAGCACGCCCGCAGCCGCTGAAACCGTCACCAACCCCTCGCCGCGAGCGAGCACGTTCTGGATGATTTCGCCCGCCTGCGCCACCTGATCCAGGCCCATGAACGCATCGACTTCCGGCATCTCCCTGGCCAGATCGGTCGAAAACCGCTGGGCCATGCACCCGCTGACGATCAGCTTCTGCCCGGGGCGGCGGCGCAATCCCCGCGCCTCGTGCGATTGGAGAATCGCCTCGATGGATTCCTCCTTGGCGGAATCAATGAACGCGCAGGTGTTGACGATGAGCACGTCGGCCTCCTCGGCGGACGACGTGATTTCCATCCCGTGCGCCCGCACGCTGCCGAGCATGATCTCGGCATCGACGAGATTCTTCGCGCAACCCAGAGAGATCATGCCGACTTTCTTCATAAGCAAAAGGCGGCTAATCTACGCCGGAAAACAGAAATTTCCAGCGCCAATCACTCGGGAATCTCGCCAGCCCCGCTCAGACCAAAAGCTCCGAGGGCACTTTACCGCCGTTGTCGGCGAGCTTTTTGAGCACTTCCTTGTGCAGCCAGACGTTCATCGTCGCGGAATCCCTCTCGTCCCCGGAATAAGCAAGGTCCGACGCCAGTTCCTTGCGGGCGGAAAGACTGCTGTCCATCCCGACGAGTTTCATCAGATCGACAATCGACTTTTTCCAGTCCAGGTGCTCCGGGTTTTTCGACGCCAGACCGTCGAGGATCGCGGTCACATCGACGGGCTGGGAAGCGGGGGCGACCACACTGTCCGCGACCGGCGTGAAGACCGCGGGCTCCGGGGTAGCCGGAGGTAGCTCCGCGCTGGCGGCGGCGGCAGGGGGCGGTGGCACGCTGGCCGGAGCAGGCGCAGCGGCGGGGGCGGCAGGTGTGGCGGCATGGGCAAAAATCTTGCCCATGAGATTGGCGAACATTCCCATAATTTTGCGTTTGTTTGGTCGTGCTGGGAATCGCGGTCCAGAGACCCGGCGCGCGTGTGCCGGTCGTTTATTCTTGGGCGTGAAGGAACCACACCTCGGCACCACGTGAAGACCGGCGGCGGTTTACGGCCTCGCCACGTTATTCGCGCGGGTGGTTGTTGACCACCTTCTGCGGTTGGGGCACGTCCCGGTGGACGGCATCCGCCGGGTGACCGGCGGTCAGCGCGACGACCGGGGTCCGGGTCAGCAGCGGCAACATTTCACGCCCCGCGTTGCCACTGCCCATCGTCAGCCCCACCGGGTTCGCCGTCGGCAAAAGCGTGGGGTCGGCCGCCGCCAGAGCGGCTGCGGTCGTGCGAACCGTTTCGTCCATCGGCACGACCGAAGGCACGGGCGTCGTCGTGTTCACCGGCGCGGGCACCGGTTCCGACACCGGCACGATCACCGCCGGAACTTGCGCGGGCGCCACCGCGGCCGGAGGCTGGTTGACCGCTTCCGTCTCGGCGTGCGCGTTGGGGTGTTCGCGGGCTTCGAGATGCGCGGCCAGCTTATCCAGATCACCCAACTGCTGCACCTTCGCCGCCAATAGCCAAATCCCGCCGAAGATGGTCAGAAACCCGAACGCCATCGCCGACAGCACGAGTTGCCGCCGTTGCGGCTTGCGGCGCACCTGCTGGCGGGTCGGCGCACGGTAGCTGCCCACGGGGGTCTCGCTCAGGTACTGATAATCGTCCAGGCCGAAAGTGCTGGCGTCGGAAAACGCGTCCAGGTAAGGGCGCATGTCAACGTGCAGATACTTGCCGTAGCCGACGAGAAAACTTCTCGCATACGCGAGATTCGCAAAGTTGGAATATTCGTCGGCCTCCAGGTCTGCCAACTGGCTGACGCGGATCTTCGTCGCCCGCGAAACATCCTCCAAGCTGATTTGTCTCAGCTTGCGCGCCCGCCGTAATTTAGTGCCTGCTGTGTCAACCATTGGTCACTCGTTTATTCTCAGCGTACCTTGTAGCTTAAAACCAGCCACTGACCAGTGTAAAAGCGAGACTTTTTCACAAAGTTGCCCGTCAGGCGTCACATCCCATCTAAATCGACCAGGATTTCCCGCCCCTTCGCTCCGTTTTCAGGTCCGAGAACCCCACGACTCTCAAGAATGTCCACGATCCGGGCCGCCCTCGTGTAGCCCAGCCGCAACCGGCGCTGGAGCATGGACGTGCTCGCCTTTTTCTCCTGGCGGATGATTTCCAGGCACTTTTCGACCAGTTCCTCGTCCTCGTCGGTCACGTCCTCGGCGTCGTCACCGTCGCCGCCTTCGAGCTTGTCGGCGATGGAGGGCTCGAAAGTCGGCGTGCCCTGCTTGCCCGCGTATTCGACCAACCGGCTGATTTCCTCGTCGGTGACGAGCACCCCCTGCGCGCGGACCAGCCGCGAGGTGCCCGGCGGCAGGTACAGCATGTCGCCCTGACCCAACAAACGGTCCGCGCCGTTTTCGTCGAGGATGACGCGGCTGTCGAGCTTGCTGGCGACCTGGAAAGCGATGCGCGACGGGATGTTCGCCTTGATGACGCCCGTGATGACATCGGCGCGCGGGGTCTGCGTGGCGACGATCATGTGAATCCCGGCGGCGCGGGCCATTTGGGTGATGCGGGCGATGGCGCTTTCCACGTCGGCGGGGGCGGTCTGCATGAGGTCCGCCAGTTCGTCCACGATGACCACGATGTAAGGCATCGCGTCGGGGAGGATGAGGTCGTGGTCGCGGAGGTTGCGCGGCGCGGGCCGGGCGTGGGTGTAGACCGGCGGGTCGTCGGCGTCGCCTTGCTCGGCCTCGTCGATGAGCGGGTTCATGGTCGCGCCGGTCGGAAGCAGGTCCGCCACGGAAGCCGGGTAGCCAGCCAGGGTGGACGCCGACAGGGGCAGCGTGACCGGTTCGCTGGCCGCCGGAGTGCGCCCGGAGCCATGTTCTCCCCGCGCCTCGGCTTCGGCGTCGAGTTCGGCCTGCGTTTTCGGCTTGGGCCGGGCGTTGAAGCCGGTGATGTTGCGCACCCCGGTCTTGGCGAACATCTTGTAACGTTTTTCCATCTCGTCGATCACCCAGCGCAACGCGAGCAGCACTTTCTTGGGGTCCGTCACGACCGGCACGACCAGATGCGGCAATTGGTTGTAAATCTGCATTTCGACCACCTTGGGGTCGATCATCACGAAGCGCAGTTGCTCGGGGGTGAACCGGTACAGGATGCTCGAAATGATGGAGTTGATGCAGACGCTCTTGCCCGAGCCGGTTGCCCCCGCCACGAGGCAATGGGGCATGGCGGCGAGGTCGGCGATGATCGTCTTGCCGTACACGTCCTTGCCCAGCGCGATGGGAATCTTCGCCTTGGTTTCGGCCCAGTCGGGGCCTTCGAGCAACTCCCGCAACGTCACCTTGACCTTCTTGCTGTTGGCGATCTCGATGCCGACGGTGTCCTTGCCGGGGATGGGCGCGAGGATGTTGATGCGCTCGGCGCGGGTGGCGCGGGCGATGTCGCGCTCCAGACTCACGATTTTGTCCACGCGCACGCCCTTGGCCGGATAGAGTTCGTAGCGGGTGATGGTCGGCCCCTTGGTGATGTCGCCTTTGCTGACCTTGATGCCGAACTGTTCGAGCGTCTCGATGATCTGGTCTTGCACGCGCATCATCTCGGCGGGATCGGTGGCTTGGCGGCTGGCGAGGTCGGCGGTGTCGAGCAGGTCCAACTCGGGGAGTTGGTAATTGGCGAACCGGATGTCCCCGGCGTCCGGGTCGTCGTCGGTGGCGGCCTCCGGGTCGGCGGACGCTTTCGATTTCCGGCTGGCGAAAAGCTCGGCCAGACTGGGCTTCTTTTTGATCGGCGCGGCCACCGGACCGAGCACGGTGTTGTCCGTGATGGTCGGCGGCGGCAGGTGGGCGAACTCGTCGGGCGCGGGCGGCACGGACGAAAAGTTGTGACCGTCCTCGTCCTGGATGACCGGCAGCGGATCGACGCCCTGACGGCGAAGCTGTTTTTCGAGCTGGCGCTGTTCCCGGGCCAGCCGCACGCGGTCCATGTCGAGGCGTTCCCGGGTGGTGGCGCGGGCCAGCTTGTCGGCGGCGCGGCGGACCCGCCAGGCGGCGAGACCGGTGCGCGCGGCGTGGGTGGCGCGGTGGAGTTGCGTGACCGGGTGCAGGCCCGTGATGAGGATCAGCGTGCAGACGTAAGCCAGGCCCAACACGAGCGCCGCGCCGACCGGGCCGAGGAGCATCCGCAGCATCCCCTCGTGTCTGTCGGTGCCGACGAGCCATTGGCCGAAGAGTCCGCCCGGGCCATGGGCCTTCAGGTCGGAGTTCAACCCACGCAACAGTTGGGGCTGGAGTTGCGCCAGACCCGCGCCGCACCCCACGAAAAGCACGATCCAAACGAGCCGCCGCTGCACGCGCACGTTGGGAGCAAAGAGTTTGACGCCGCCGAAACCGAGCAGCAGGGCAGCGATGAGAAAGGACGCCGCGCCGAAAAAGAAGAAGTGCAGCCCGGCGATGATCGCGCCGACCGGGCCGATGAAATTGGCGGAAGTTTCCCGCGTGTAACCGGGGCCGAACGGCACCCAGGGCGGAAGCTGGCCGGGAGTGTAGGAGATCAGCGCGAGATAGAGGAGCGTGCCCGTGCCGAGCATGAGCAGGGCGGGGATGTCGCTCCAGGCGGAGGCAGTCTGGTGGGTCTTGGCGAGGGGCCGGGCCATGGGTGTCTTGGGCATGGTAGCGGGAATCGGCAAAATCGAAAGCCCAATTCCTCCAGTTTACCCGTCCGCTCGATCCCCGCCGTCCGCCGGACGCAGCCGACGAGCGGCGATTGCGCGCAGGCCGTGGAGCGTCAGTTCGGGGTCCACGGCGTCAAAGGGCAACCCTAACTTGGCGGCCAGAAACGCGGCGTCACCGCCGGTGGCGATCACCCGGGCGGCAGGGTCGCCCAGTTCCCCGCGCAGCCGGTCGAGGATTTCCCGCACCAATCCCCGGTAGCCGAGGAGCGACCCGGCGCGCATGGCGGCGGGGGTGGACCGTCCGATGGCGGCGGGCACCGGACCGGCGAGTCTGATCGGTGGCAACTGCGCCGCGCGGGCCGGCAGGTAGCCGGTCATCGACGCCAGCCCCGGCGCGATGGTTCCGCCCAGGAACCGGCCCCGCGCGTCGAGAACGTTGAAGGTGGCGGCGGTGCCGAAATCCACGACGATCAACGGCGGTGGGCCGTGGAGAGCGAGCGCGCCCGCCAGGTTGGCGAGGCGATCCGCACCGAGGGTTTTCGCGCCGGGATAGCCGCGCAGGTCCACCCCGGTCTCGTGCCGGGGGGAGATCTGGACGATGCCGGGCAGCGCGGCGATGACCGTGCGGGCGGCGGCGGGAACGACCGACGAGAGGATGGCGTGCTCGTAGCGCCAACCCGCGAGCGATCTTTTCAAGGCGGCGGGTCCGTCGGCGGCGAGCAGGGCAGCGGTGGACAACCGCCGGGTCGCGCCGCGCAGGATTTCCGGGTCGGCGAGGCGCAGCTTGACCGTGGTGTTGCCGAGGTCGATGAGCAGGAAAGCGGCTGGGGGTTTGGAGGCCATTCGCGCGGGTGACGGGATCGAATTCAGAACGCTGTCGTCCTGGGCGGAGAGTGTCACGCCGCCCAGAATGCCAGAGTTTTTGGAGCGGCGGCAACACAAAGCGCCCCCAGAGTAAAACCGGGTTCCCGGGCCTGAGAATTGCTTTACCTGCCGGGACATGCACCCGCCACACCCGCCAGCAGCAGGCTCCCCGCCGCCGACGGCCGCCGCTCCCCTGCCCGCGCCGGCCGGGCGGCGGTGGTTTCCCGGGCGGGACGAACGCCTCGTCTGCACGAACATTCTCCTGCTGCTCGCGCTGCCGCTGCTGGCCTGGGCGGCGCACCTTTACAACCTGGCGGCGAATTATGACCTGACGCTGCCCGTGCAGTCAGACCGGCCGGTGGACGTGCGGATCTTCCTCAACCAGGGCGCGGGTTACGAGGAAACCGACCCGCCGTTCGTCCACGTGCCCGCGTCGCCGAACCACCCGCTGCCCACGCTCATCAACGTCCCCGCCGGTCGGTTGCTGGGGCTCAGCCTGCATTTCGACCGCGCGCCCGGCGCGACGATTTACCTCGGCCGGGCGTCGATCCGCCCCCGGGGCGACGCGGGGGACCCCATCGCGTACATCCCCCTGCACGATCTGCGCGCCCAGACCGACCTGCCGCGTCTGACGCCGGGCCCCGACGACGGCGCGAACCTCGAAGTCGGTCCCAAACCCACCGACGCCAACGCGCAACTCGATTTTCCCCGGACGGTCCTCCTGCCCTTCGACGCGGCGAACTTCCTGCCGGACCTCGCGCTGGCCCTGTTGCTCTACGCGGCGGCGGCGTTCGGCGGGTTGCTGGCGTGGCGGCGGCTGCTCCGGGCCGCCCGTTTCCGCGAGCGGGCCACCCGGGGCCGCGTCCGGTTGGAACGCTCCTACGCGTGGGCGGGCCGAACGCTCCGCGCGCGTCCGCTCACGTCGCTCTGGCTCGCGGCGGCGGCGGGAGTCGCCGTGAGCTGCTACCCGGTCGTGTTTTGCGGCAAAAGCTTCGTGTCGCCGAACATCAGCGGCTGCGCCCTCTACGACACGATGCCGACCCTGCCTGGGGACACCAACATCGTCCTCGAAAACACGCAAGGCAGCGACACCGCGGCGTCGCAGGTGCAGAGCATCCCCTGGGCAGTCATCGAACGCCACGCCTTGCGGCAAGGCGAGTTCCCGCTCTGGAACCGTTACAACGCCGCCGCCGGGCCGCTGTTGGGTCAGGGGCTTTCCATGCTGGGCGACCCGCTGCATTGGATCGTCCTGCTACTCGGCGCGAATTCCGGCGCGTGGGATTTGAAATTTCTGCTGGCCCGGCTGCTCTTCGCGGCGGGCGTGGGGCTGAGCGTGCGCGCGGCGACGGGGCGGCTGGCGGCGGCGCTGCTGCTGGCGTTCAGCGCGTGTTTCATCGGATTTTTCGCCTACCGGTTCAACCACCCGGCTGTTTTCAGCCTGTGTTATTCGCCGTGGATTCTCTACGCGTGGCTGGAAATCGCCCGCGAGCGGGGCGGTCCCGGCGCGGGCCGGCGGGCCGTGCGCCGGGTGGGGCTGCTCCTGCTGGCGAACTGGATGGAGTTCAACAGCGGCACGGTCAAGGAAAGTTCCATCCTCATCGCGGGCCTCAACGCCACGGGCCTGCTGGTTTTCGCGTTGTCCGACGCCCGGCCCACGCCAGGGTCGAAAGGACGCGCTTTCGCGGGGCTGGTTTGGGCGGGAATTTGTTTCGTGTTGGTCAGCGCGCCGCTCTGGCACACGCTGCTCGACGCCATCGTCCATTCGTGGAGCGACTACCTCCAGCCCCGCGCGTGGCAGCTTCAGCCGGGGCTGCTGCCGGGCTTGTTCGACGACATTTTCTACCGTCAGTTCAACCACAACGAGAACGTGCTCGACCCGGCGGCGAATTTCGTCGTGCTGCTGGGCGTGACGTTCGCGGCGGTGTCGTTCCGGGCGCTGGCGCGGCAGCGGGTGTTCCTGGCCCTGAGCCTGAGCACGCTCGTGCCGCTGGCGATGGTGTTCGGGGTGGTGCCGCCGGGGTGGATCAAGGCCGTTCCATTCCTGGGCAACGTCTCCCACATCGACAACACGTTTTCGTGCGTGCTCATCATCCAACTGTTCGTCCTGGCCGGTTACGGGTTGGAGCGTTGCCGGGCGCGGCTGCTGGCCCCGGCCTGGGGCATGGACCTGGCGCTGGCGGCGGCGCTGGTGGCAGCCATGTGCGGGGCGTTTCTCGGGTTGACGCAGGCGGACCAGCGCACGCATTTCGATCCGCTCAAAACCGTCGGCGAGGTGCCGCTGAGCGCGTTTTTCCGGCCTTACGTCCTGTCGCTCCTGGCGGCGTTCGTGGCGTTGCCGCTGTTGGGGCGGCAGTTGCGGCGGGACCGGGGCGCGTGCGCGCTGGGCGTGGCGCCGTGGGTGGGGTTGTGCCTGGCGGCGATGCTCTGGCGCGGCGGCCAGCAGCTCCACGCCGTCACCGGGCTCGCGCGCTACGTCATCCACCCGCCGGACCGCGCGGACCTGTTGGCCCCTTCGCCCGCCGTGGAGCGGCTCCAGGCCCGCCAGCGGGAGGCTCCGGGCCGCTGCCTGGGGCTGGGCGACAATCTCGTGGCCGGATTCATGGGAATTTACGGGCTGGAATCCGCCAGCGGACCCGACGCCCTGCAAAACCGCTATTACCACGCCCTGCTGACCGATTCCACCCTGCCGATGTTGTGGCATTGGCGGCTGATCGCCAACCGGCACATGGCGACGGTGGTGCTTCCTTTCTACGACATGCTCAACGTGCGCTTCTACGCCGACAGCCCGAGCGGCCCGGTGCCGCCGCCGCTGCCCGGGACGCACTCCCTGGGTCGGTACGACCTGGATCTCTACGAGAGCGACACCGTCTGGCCGCGCGCGTTTTTCACGGACACGCTGACGGTCACGAACGGCAACAAGGAGCTGTTCGCGCTGCTCGGGGCCGGGGATGGACGGCCCTTTGCGACGGTGCCGCCCGCCGTGCTCGCCGGGCCGGGCGGCGGTCCGTTGCGCGCGTTGCTGCGGGAAGAAGGCGGCGCCGAGGGCCGCGCGGTCGTGCCCGCGAGCGGCTACCGGTTCAAGAACCACCAGACGACGTTCCGGGTCCGCGCGCCGGGTCCGGGCGTGGCCGCGCTGCTGGAAGGCTACCAGGACCCGGCGAACGTGCGGGTGGAGGTCAACGGGCGGCCCACGCCGTATTTCCGGTTGAACGAGGCGTTCGCGGGGGTCTACCTCCCGGCGGCGGGAGATTACGAGGTGAGCTTCCGTTACGGGCCGCGCGACCTGCCGCTCCTGCTCGGCGCGAGCGTGCTCGGGGTGGGGTTGCTCGCGGGGACGGCGTGCTGGCTGCGGCGGCAGGACGGCGGGACCCCGGGGCGATTTGCGGTTTGATCTTTGGCGGGAGGAACCGGATGGTCCCGGCGCATGGCCCCTGTCCTTCCGCCGCCCGCCGCTCCCCCGCCCGAAGTTGCCGCCCCGGTGTCGCGGCTGCCGTTCGGGCTGTTCCTGGGGCTGCGCTACCTGCGGCCCCGGCGCACGTTCGTCTCGATCATCACGCTGATCTCCGTGCTCGGCGTGATGCTCGGCGTCGCGCTGCCGATCATCGTCGTTTCCGTGATGACGGGGTTCGACCACGAGTTGCGCGCCAAGGTGCTCGGGTTCGACCCGCACATCGAGATCATTCCGCAGGGCGGGCTGCTCGACGACTGGCGGCCCGTGCGCAAGCTGGCGCTGGACACGCCGGGGGTCGCCGCCGCCGCCCCGTACATGGAAGGGCCGGTGCTCGCGGAAGCGAACAACCAGCGCATCCCGGCGGTCATCCGGGGCGTCGATCCGTCGATGGAAAAAGACGTGACCGACCTCGGCGCGCTGATGTCCCGGGCCAAGGGCCACCACGCCCAGGGCCGGTTCGACCTCGACGGCGACAAGGCCGTGATCGGGGTCGATATGGCGCAAACTTTGGGCATCGGTGTCGGCGGCAAGCTGACGATCTATTCTCCGCACGGACTCCAGAAGCTGGCCGAACAGTTCAAGGAACTCCAGGGGCACGGCGCCAACCAGCAGCAGATCGACGAGATGCGCGAGATGGTTGCCCCGGTGGAGGTCGAGGTGACGGGTCTCTTCGATTCTGGGCGTTACCAGTTCGACACGCAATTCATCTTCGTGCCGCTGCATCTGGGGCAGGAACTCTACGAACTCCAGGGCAAGGTCCACGGCGTCGCGTTGCGGACCACCGACCCGTACCATGCCGACGCGATCAACGAACGGCTGATCGACCAGTTGGACAAGCTCGACCCGCCGCTGACCGGACGGACCTGGATCGAAAAGAACGCGCAGTTTTTCGACGCGATCCACACGGAAGTGATGACGATGCTGGTGATTTTCGCGGTGGTGCTGGTGGTGGCGGCGTTCTGCGTGATGAACACGCTCATCACGATCACGGTGCAGAAGACGCGCGAGATCGGCATCATGAAGGCGGTGGGCGCGGACGTGTGGCAGGTGGTGCGGGTGTTCCTGGCGCAGGGCGTGGTGGTGGGCGCGTTCGGGACGGTAGGCGGGTTGGGGCTGGCGCTGGGCGTGCTGGCGCTGCTCAACCCGTTCAAGAACTGGATGGAATGGCAGTTCCACGTCGAGTTGTTTTCGCGCAAGGTGTACGGCCTCGGCGCGATCCCGTATCTGACCCGCCCGGAGCAGGCGGGGATGATCTGTCTGGGCGCGTTCGTGCTGTGTTCGCTGGCGGCGTTGATCCCGGCGTATTTCGCGGCGCGGTTGGACCCGGTGAAGGCGTTGCGGTTCGATTAGGCAAGTCACTTGCGCGGAATTTTCTTGCTTAACGGCGGTCGGCGTCGTTTGACGAGCGTTGGTGAAAGCGCAAAAACTTCTTGCTAAGATTGTCAATGGAGCCACACAAAACGTGGCCTTCGATGAATTGTGCCTGCTACTGAAAAAGCTCGGCTTCGACCAGCGACAAAAAGGAAGTCACCAAATTTTCTCGAGGCCGGACATCGTTGAAATCATCAACTTGCAGCCCAATGGCAAAGACGCTAAAACTTACCAAGTCCGACAAGTCTGTGAGATCATCGAACGTTATCGACTCACGCTATAGCGTGGAGATCGTTTGGTCCGAAGAGGACCAGGCATTTATTGCCCGCGTGCCGGAATTGCCAGGCTGCATGGCAGACGGTGAGACCTATGGAGCAGCAGTGAATGCGGTGCAGATCATCATCGCAGAATGGATCGAGACGGCCCGGGAACTGGGGCGCGAAATCCCATCCCCCCGTTCGATGGTCAGAAAGCTGGCAGCTTAACCGCGCATCTCCAGCGGTCGTTCCGGTGGGTACAGCCCCGGCTGCGAACCACGCGGCGGCGGGGGCGGCGGCCAGATAAAGGGCTTCGGCTTCGAGGGGTCAGGCTTCTTTTCGGACAGGATGACCTTGGCCACTTCCCGGCCCGAAAGAAACGCGCCTTCGATCTTCGCGCCGAGGAACGCGTCGCCCGCCAGGAACAACGCCGGGTCGCCCACCTTGCTCAAACGCAAGCCCGCCCAGTCCTTCAATCCGTGCGGCACGCTGGCGTAACGCCACCGGTGGATCTGCCGGTCCGGCAGCCGCGTGATCCAATCGCCGACGATCTCCCCGGCACGCGCGGTCATCGACCGGGCGGCTTCTTCCAGGTCGCCGTCCTGCCAGCGGCGGGAAAACTCCGCACTGCCGTGCAAAACGAACACCTGCGCCGCGTCGGCAGAGCCGCGCTGCTTGTCGGAATCCGCGCCGATCCACGACAGCGTTTCGTCGCGCAACTGAATCCCTTTCCACCCGGGCCGGGGCGCGGGTCCACGCAGCAAAACGGCCAGCGTCGGCGCAACTTCCACCGCCTTCAACTCGCCCAGCGCGTCGGCGTCCAGGTGGTCGCTCAACCCGGAGCTTTCGAGCAACGCCAACGCCTGCGGCACGGGCAGCGTGAGGACCACCGTCCGCGCGGTGACCGGCTCCTGGTCGGGCGTTGCGCCTTCGATTTCGGCGCGCCAGTAGCGGCCCCATTCGTCATCCACCGAACGCAACGCCGTCACCCGCGCCCCGAGCCGGATGCGGTCCGGCGGCAACACGTGGGAAAGGCTCTTGCCAAGCGCGCTCATGCCCTCGCGGCAGGCGTAGCGCGGATGCCCCGTGTCGCCCGGGTCCGGCGCGCGCAGCCCTTTGCCGTCGGGATCCCACTGGTGAAATCCCTCCGTCCACGGAAAGCAGACCCCGTGCGCCAACCAGCGCGCCGCCTGCGCCCAGAACGCCCAGGTGCGCACCGTGAAAAACTGCGCCCCGTGGTCCACCGGCACGCCGTCCCAGCGGCGCGTCGCGGCGCGTCCGCCCACGCCCCGGCCCTTGTCGAGCACCAGCACGCGGCGTTTCGCCTGGTGGAGATCGCCCGCCGCCTGCAAACCGCACAGCCCGGCCCCGAGGATGAGAACGTCACGCATGATGAGGAAATTACGTCCACGCCGCGCATCTGCGCGCAGGAAAAAATCGCCGGGTCCCTTCCGGCGCACGGTCACCCGCCGCGCGCCATGCGAAAACCATACAGATTGAACGAAATCCGTTCGGTCGCCGTCCACCCCTCATCCCATGAAAATCCTCTCCTCTAAATCCGCCCTGCTCGCTGGTGTCATGCTGCTGGCCTTATCTGCCGTGTCTCCGCTGCACGCGCAAGGCAAGCCCGGCTGGATCGACGATCAGACCAAAGCCCTCGCCCAGGCCAAGGCCGACAAAAAAATGGTGCTGATGGATTTCACCGGTTCGGACTGGTGCGGCTGGTGCATCAAGATGGACAAGGAAGTTTTCGACACGCCCG
Organism: uncultured Chthoniobacterales bacterium; assembly: GCA_964250695.1. Taxonomy (GTDB): domain Bacteria; phylum Verrucomicrobiota; class Verrucomicrobiia; order Chthoniobacterales; family SZAS-18; genus CAHJWO01. The sequence continues at coordinate 31,795 of CAXUGY010000004.1, forward strand.
AGTTCAAGGAATACGCCAAGGACCATCTGGTGCTGCTCGAACTGGATTATCCGCACAAAAAAGAACTGGCCCCGCAAACCAAGGCGCAGAACGACAAACTGGCCAAGCAGTACGGCGTGGAAGGTTTCCCGACGATGATTGTCCTCGATGCGGACGGCAAACAGGTGAAATCGTTCGACGGTTATCAAGCGGGCGGAGCGAAGGGCTTCATCGCCGAGTTGCAAAAGCTCAAGAGCTGAGGTCACTCTCCGCCGGCAGGACCGCACGCCAGCCGAGCGGGGCCAGTTCGGCGAGCAGCAGTTCCAGCGCACGGACGTTGACCGTCTCGCCGTCCCGCCCGCGTCGGCCCTCGTGCAACAAGGCGATCCCACCCGGGCGCAAAGTGACCATGATCTGCCGCACGACCGCCGCCGGGTCTTTCGCACGCCTCGTCACGCCATCAAAACCGCGTGCCGACCATCCTACCAGGCACAAACCGTAGTGAGCGGCGGCTCCATGCACGAACGGGTTCACCATACCCACCGGCGCGCGGAACAGGCGCGGCGGTTGGCTGGTCACTTCGTGCAACACCTCGTTGCACTCGCCGATTTCCCGGCGCAGACGCCCCGGTCCCAGACCCCAGAACGTCGCCTGCGGATGATGGAAGGTGTGATTACCTAAACCCTGTCCGCGCCGGACGATCTCGGCGATCAGTTCAGGATGCGCGCGTGCCCGGTCTCCGCGCACAAAGAACGTCGCACGCGCCCCGTGGGTGTCGAGCAGGTCGAGCAGGCGCGGCGTGTCTTCCGGGTCAGGGCCATCGTCGATGGTCAGCCAGACCTCGTTCCCGTGCCGGGGCCGGAAGCCCGTGATGACCGGCCCGAAAATCTGGTTGTTGGGTCGCAGCGTCGCGTAGAGCAACACCGCGTGGGACGCCGCCATCACACCCAACACCATCCACCCAGCGGCGTTGGAATGATGCCACGCCAGCGGCAGGCACAACGGAGCCGCGAGGCCGAGCGTGGTAAAAACCAAGGCGATTTTGGACACGGTGAGCTTCCAGTCAAAAAACCAGGAAAGGTCCGCAGATTACGCAGATTTTCGCAGATGACAGAGGAGATCCGGCAGCAGAAGTTCTCCTGCCTGCTGCAATCTGCAAAAATCTGCGTAATCTGCGGACTTACTCCAATTTGCACCGGACGCCTGACGAAGCGTTTTGCTGACGGAAAGGTCAATTTAATCGCGTTTTTCCGGTCCCGCGTTCGATTCGTCCGATGCGGAACGCTCCCCGGCCCAGCGTCTTCAGCGCGGCAACCGCGTCTTTTTCCGCGACGACCAACGCCATCCCGACGCCCATGTTGAACACCTGGAACATTTCCTCTTTTGGCACTTGGCCGCCTGCCTGCATGATCTCGCACAGGCGCGGCGTTTTCCAGGCTGCGGTGTCGATGACGGCGTCACAGGTTTCCGGCAGCACGCGCGGCAAATTATCCAGCAGGCCGCCGCCGGTGATGTGCGCCGCGCCCTTGAGCACGCCCGGCGGCAGTTTTACCATCGCCGGGCGGTAGTTGGGATGCACGCGCAATAATTCCTGGCCAAGCGTCTTCTTCAATCCCGGCAGGCGCGTGTCCGGCGCGAGGCCCATCTGGTTAAAAAGGATGTCGCGTGCCAGCGAATAGCCGTTGGTGTGCAAGCCGTCCGCCGCCAGTCCGAGCACGGCGTCGCCCGGGCGGATGCGGCGTCCGTCGATGATCGTTTTGCGGTCCACCACGCCCACGATGCACCCGGCCAAGTCATAGTCCCCGCCTTGGTAAATGCCGGGCATCTGCGCGGTCTCGCCGCCCACCAGCGCGCAACCCGCCGCCCGGCACGCCGTGGCCAAGCCCTTGAGGATTTGCGCGAAAACCGGCGGCTCCAGTTTGCCCGTGCCGATGTAATCGAGGAAAAACAGCGGGCGCGCGCCGAGCACCGCGATGTCGTTGACGCAGTGGTTGACCAGGTCCTGGCCGATGGTGCCGTGCTGGTCGAGCGCGACGGCCAGCTTCAGTTTCGTGCCGACGCCGTCGATGGACGACACCAGCACCGGCTCGCGCATTCCCTTGAAATCCGGCCGGAACAACCCGCCGAAACCTCCCGCCTTGCCGAGCACTTCCGGCCCGTGCGTGGACGCGAGCCGTCGGCCCAGGTCACCCTTGAGCCGGTTGCCCAGATCAATGTCCACGCCAGCCTTGGCGTAGGCTTTTTTGGGAGCAGCCGCAGGAGCGGAGGGAGGCATCGCGTCCGGGGCTTATTTGGCCGCGAGCGCGGATTCAATCGCCTGCACCACTTCCGGCGAGTCGGGCTTGGTCATCGGCTCGAAACGGGCGAGGATTTTGCCGTCGCGCCCCACGAGGAACTTGGTGAAGTTCCACTTGATGTCCCCGGCGTAAGGCGAACCGCTGCCCGCCAGGATGTCGTAGAGCGGATGCCGCCCCGTCCCGTTGACTTCGATCTTGTCGAAGAGCGGGAAGGTCGTGTGGTAATTGTCGGTGCAGAACTTCTTGATTTCGGCGTTGCTGCCGGGCTCCTGCGCCTTGAACTGGTTGCACGGGAAGCCGAGAGCGACGAACCCTTGGTCCTTGTATTTTTCGTAGTCGGCTTCGAGCGGTGCGTACTGCGGGGTGGTGCCGCATTTGGAGGCGACGTTGACGATGAACAGCACCTTGCCCTTGTAGGCTTCCAGATTCGTTGCCTTGCCGTCGATGTCCTTGACGGGAACGTCATAAATCGAACCGGCGCGCACCGCCGCCGCTTGTAAAAGGAGCACGACACCCAACAGGAGGAATTTTTTCATGGCTACACACTGCTACGCGGTTCGCGCGGCTTGTCAAAGGCCGGACGCGCCCCCCGGCTCAGCGCGTCTGGGCGAGCAACGGGCTGTAAACGTGCCGCGGCCCCATCAATTCCCGGCGGGTCGGCAGGCGCAGCAGCGCCGGTTGCGCCGTGGTCATCTGCTCCACGACCGGGGCGGAGGCGACGAGTTCCAGGGGGGCCGTCGGGAAAAACTTGAGCCGTTTGACCACGGTGGCGGAGATCATTTCGACGACGACGCCGTCGCTCTTGATCACGAGCCAGCCCGGCGCGTCGGTGACGCTGACGGCGTCGGCGGTGATTTTTTCTTTGCGGCGGTTGACGAAGGAGACCTCGATGGTTTGCATGGACATTCTTCCAGCAGCCCGCGCACCCCACGGCCCGAAAGTGGGTGCATCCCCACCCGCCTCTGGGGGATGCACGGTAGAAAACCGTCGAGCCGGGCGCTTGCCAACCCTCGCCCGGTCGGGGACGATCCGCGCCCGTTTCCCAGGTGAGACTCCATCGTCAGCGATCAGGCCGGGCAAGGTGTGATCGGCCCCCTGCAGGCCGCCTGTGCCGCCCGGCTGCCGTGCGAACAAGACGTTGGGCGGCAGGATCTTCAAATAATGCTTGACCCCCGGTGACGCTTTGCCTAATCCCATCGGCTGAACAGCCGCAAACATTGCCTCACGAGCCGTTTGCCATGGCAGCGGTTCGTGTCGGCTGGGCACACCGAATAACGATCAGGGCAGGTCACATCAGGGGGGTTAATCTTCCATTAACAAGGCATCCACATGAGAACACTCAAAACATCGCTCCATCACCGCCTGACCGCTTACGCGGCCGCAGGCGCCGCCGCCGCCGCTGCGGTCGCCGCTCCGGCGAACACCCACGCGACGGTCATTTCCTTCGATCCACCGGACATCACCATCCCGAACACCTTGGACGGGATTTACATCAATTTCGTCACCCATGTGACCGGCTCAAACTCCGGCGCTGTGCCGGGATTCGACTTCAATCCTTACAGCAGCAGCGTCAGCCTGCTTTTCTATTGGGGCGGGGACGCGGGCACCGTCAACGGCGGCCTTTCGCTGGACGGGCTCCATTACGCCAAACTCGACTCTGGCGCGGTCGTAGGCCCTGCAGGCACCTTCCTGCAAACCGGCAACGGTTCAAACAACGAAACGGTCAACTTCCGCACGGGCGGCACCGGCTACCTCGGCGTGAAGTTCACCAACGAGTCCACCGGCGTGGTGGATTACGGCTACGTGCATCTGAGCACCACGGCTGGCACGGGCTTCCCGGCGTCGATCCTCGATTACGCCTACGAGAATACCGGCACCGCGATCACCATCCCCACGGCGGCGGTGCCCGAGCCCGGCACGGTCGCCGCGCTGGGTGCGCTCAGCCTCGGTGCCGTCGGCCTGCGCTCCTGGCG
>CAXUGY010000004.1:36143-140948 GCA_964250695.1 uncultured Chthoniobacterales bacterium
CGGTCGCCGCGCTGGGTGCGCTCAGCCTCGGTGCCGTCGGCCTGCGCTCCTGGCGCCGCCGCCAGCCGGTGGCTTGATCGGCTCCGCCGGTTCGATTTGACCCGGGTGGAAGCGATGGGCTTCCCCCGGGGGTTTTCGTGCTCTGTCGGGTCAAGCCGTTAAACACCCACCAGTAAATATCTCGGGATGCAGGGTCCCGGGTGGATGGCGACCTCCGGGCGCGGGCGCCATTGGTGCTACTCGCCGCCCCGCGGCCTGAGAGGGATCGGGCGGCTGAGCCGCCAGTGGTCATACCACCCATGGCGCCCGGAGGCCGCCATCCACCCGGGGACATCCTTCCGCTTGCTTGGCTACCCCGCCGCTTTCGCCGGATCGTAATTCAGGTACGGCGCGAGCCACCGTTCCATGACCGTGAGCGGCGAGCCCTTGCGCGCGGCGTAGTCCGCTACCTGATCGCGCTCCAGCTTGCCCACCGCGAAATACTTGGAGTCCGGGTGCCCGAAGTACCACCCGCTCACGCTGCTGGCCGGGTGCATCGCGCAGGATTCGGTCAGCGTGATGCCCGCCGTTTTCTCCACGTTCATCAGCCGGAAAAGCGTCGGCTTTTCGGTGTGGTCGGGACACGCCGGATACCCCGGCGCAGGCCGGATGCCCCGGTACTTCTCGCGGATGAGGTCTTCCTTGCTGAGCGCGGTTTCCTCCTGGCCGTAGCCCCATTCGATCCGCGCCTTGAAGTGCAGGAATTCCGCGAACGCTTCGGCCAGCCGGTCGGCCAGGGCCTGCGTCATGATCTTGTTGTAATCGTCGTGTTCGGCCTGGAATTTGGCGACCAGCTCGTCCGAGCCGTGACCGGTCGTCACCGCGAACGCGCCCAGGTAATCCGCGCGCCCGCTGGTTTTCGGCGCGATGAAATCCGACAGCGATTGGTTGAACTGCCCCGCCGGTTTCTGCTGTTGCTGGCGGAGATGGTGCAGCGTCGTCAGGATTTCGGTGCGGTCCTCGTTCGTGTAGAGTTCGATGTCGTCGCCGACCGCATTCGCCGGGTAGAATCCGTGGACGGCCCGCGCCTGGAGCAGCTTGCCCGCGACGATCTGGTCCAACAGCCGCCGGGCGTCGTCGTACAGTTCTTTGGCCTGCGTGCCGACGTAGGGATCGTCGAAAATCCCGGGAAAGCGTCCGCGCAACTCCCAGGTGTGGAAAAACGGCGACCAGTCGATGAACGGCACCAACTCTTCCAAGGGTTGGTCATCGATGACCCGCCTGCCCAGGAAGCCCGGCGTGTCGATGCGGGTCGCCGCCCAGTCGAACACCGGCTTTTTCGCCCGCGCCTCTTCCAGCGTGAGCATCTTTTTCTCGCGTCCGCGCCCGGCGTGTTCCTCGCGCAGCCGGTCGTATTCCGTGCGGGTCTTCTCGGCGAACCCGGTCTTTTGATCCGGGTTGAGCAGCGAATTGACCACGCCCACCGACCGCGACGCATCCAGCACGTGAATGACCGGATGCGCATACGAGGGCGCGATCTTGACCGCCGTGTGCGCGCGGCTGGTCGTCGCGCCGCCGATGAGCAACGGCAAGTCGAACCCGAGCCGCTGCATCTCGCTGGCGACGTGGGTCATCTCGTCCAGGCTCGGCGTGATGAGTCCGCTCAGGCCGATCACATCGACGCCGTGCGTTTTCGCCGCGTCGAGGATCTTCTCGCAGGAGCACATCACGCCCAGGTCGATGATCTCGAAATTATTGCACGCCAACACCACGCCCACGATATTCTTGCCGATGTCGTGGACATCGCCCTTCACCGTGGCCATGAGGATCTTGCCCTGGCTGCGGCGGTCTTCCACGGGCTGCAACGCTTTTTCCGCTTCCATGAACGGCATCAGGTAGGCGACGGCCTTTTTCATCACCCGCGCGCTCTTGACGACCTGCGGCAGGAACATCTTCCCCGCCCCGAACAAATCGCCGACGACGCTCATCCCGGCCATCAGCGGGCCTTCGATGACGTGCAGCGGCCGCTCGGCCTGCCGGCGTGCTTCCTCGGTGTCGGCGTCGATGAAATCCGTGATGCCTTTGACGAGCGCGTGCGAAAGCCGCTCCTCCACCGTGCCGGAACGCCACGCATCCGCCTCTTTTTCCGCCTTGTCGCCGGTCTTCTGCTGCTTGAGGGTTTCGGCGGTTTCGACGAGCCGTTCGGTGGCGTCGGGGCGTCGGTTGAGCAGCACGTCTTCCACCCGTTCGAGCAGGTCCTTGGGAATGTCCTCGTACACGGCCAGCACGCCCGCGTTGACGATGCCCATGTCCATCCCGGCGCGGATGGCGTGGTATAGGAACGCCGAGTGCATCGCCTCGCGCACCGGCGTGTTGCCCCGGAACGAAAACGAGATGTTCGACACGCCGCCCGAGACGTGCGCGCCCGGCAGGTTCCGGCGAATCCAGCGCGTCGCCTCGATGAAATCGACCGCGTAATTGTTGTGTTCCTCAATCCCGGTGGCGACCGTCAGAATATTGGGATCAAAAATAATGTCCTCCGCCGGAAAACCCACTTCCTCCGTCAGAATCCGGTACGCCCGGGTGCAGATTTCGACGCGCCGCTCGTAGCTCGCCGCCTGCCCTTCCTCGTCGAACGCCATCACGACCGCCGCCGCCCCGTACCGCCGCACCAGCCGGGCGGAACGCTTGAATTTCTCCCCGCCTTCCTTGAGCGAGATCGAATTGACGATTCCCTTGCCCTGGATGCATTTGAGCCCGGCTTCGATCACGCTCCATTTGGAGGAATCGACCATGATGGGCACCTTGGAAATATCCGGCTCTGCGGCGAGCAGGTTCAGAAAGCGCACCATCGCCTTTTCGCCGTCGAGCATCCCCTCGTCCATGTTGACATCGAGGATGTTCGCGCCGCCCTCGACCTGCTGGCGGGCGACCTGAAGCGCGGTTTCGTAGTCGCCGTTGAGGATGAGCTTGGCGAAACGGGGCGAGCCGGTGACGTTGGTGCGTTCCCCGATGAGCAGGAACCGGGTCGCGGCGGAGGATTCTTCGGGCATGGCGATGGAGGATTCCAAGCTAACCTCTCGCGCGGCGAAAGGAAAGCCCCTTGGGGCCAGGGCGTCGAATTGGCGCGTCGGCCTCACGTCAACCGGACAGGGGCATGGAGACTGCTTGGCAGGTGAGGCCATGCCCGCCTCCTTTCGCCGGATTCCGTTCGCCACGCTGTGCCAGGGCGATCCGGCCGCCGTCGGGGCGCTGGTCGCCGTCTTGTGCGGCGCCAACTGGCGACTGCTGGCCGGGAGGGTGACGGAACACTGGGACGGCGAGCAATTCTTCGCCCCGTTCTTCTCCCTGCTGGCGCGGACGGCCCGCAGCGGCCACTGCCTGCTCTGGAACCCGTTCAGCGCCGGTGGCTCCCCGGATTTCGCCGAGCCGCAGGTCGGCGCCTTCTCGCCGGTGACCTTGCTGTTCGGGTTGATCGCCGGGCCCAGCCCATTCGCCTTCCGGCTCTATTGGCTGGGCCTCTGGCTGCTCGGCGGACTCGGGATGTACGTGCTCGCCCGCGCGCTTTCCGCGCCGCCGTGGGGCGCGCTGATCGCCGGCTTGGGCCTGGGGTTTTCGGGCTTTTACGTCGGCCACGCGGAGCACACCAGCGTCATTTACTCGTTCGCGTTTTTCCCCTGGATCGTCTGGCGGGTGCGGGCGGCGATGCGCACGCGGGGCGTTTGGCCCGCGCTGGAAGCAGGCGCGCTCTGGGGGTTGTGCGCCTTGGGGGGTAATCCCGCCGTGGTCATCCCCGGCGCGTTGTTTGTCGGGGTCGTCGCGCTGGCGTGGCTGCCGGACGCGCGGCCCGGCCTCCCGGCCTGGGGGCGGTGGCAGGTTTATGCGCGGACGATGGGGCTGCTGGCCGTGGTCGGCATCGTGGTCCTCGCGCCGACGTACCTGAGTTTCCGGCACGAGGTCGCCGGGTTCAGCGACCGCAGCCTGCCGTTGCCCCGCGAGGTGGTCCTCCCCCCCCAGTCGCTCGGCTTCAAGTGGTTGCTCAACGTCGCCAGCCCGATGATCCTCATCGGCACCTACCAGAGCCCCGGCTGGCCGTCGCTCGACATTTGCTACCTCCCGCTTTATTTCGGCGCGGCGTTGCCGGTGCTCGCGGTGTTCGCGCTCTGGCGGCGGCGGGCGGGCTGGGAACCCTGGGCCGTGGCCGGGGCGGGCCTGCTTTTTCTCGGGTTCACGCTGGGCAGCGCCCTGCCCTTGCGCGGGTGGCTCTACGACCTGCTGCCGCCCACGCGCTTCATCCGTCACCCGCCCATGTTCCGTGGTTTCTTCCTGCTCGCCGTGGCGATGCTCGCTGCGGCCGGCACGGGGATTCTGGAGGAGCACCGGCGAACGGCGAAACCGGGAAATCCCCCCTGGCACGCGTTGGCCGTCGTCGCCGGGACGCTCGCCACCGGGAGCGTCGCCGCCTTTGCGTGGGTGCTCTCGACACCCCCCACCGTCCAGGGCGAATCGCTGCTGCCCGTGGCGTCCCTGCACCTCGCCGTTGCCTGGGTGGGATTGACGCTGCTCTGCCTGGCCGCCGCGCGCCGGGCGGGGGTGCGCCCCTATTTCCCGGCCGGGCTGGCGCTGCTGGCCGCCGTCGATCTGACCGGTGCCTTCGCCTTCATGGACAACGTGCTTTACAACACCAGCCCGCCCCCCGACGCGCCCGCGCCCGCCCTGCCGTTGCTCGAACTCGGGCCCGCCGGTTTTGCCCGCGTCGCCTCCGCGCACGGCAACCGCAACCTCTACGCCCTGCGGCCCGCGTTCATCAGCTACACCGCCATGGTCAACCCCGTGCGCACGGAATGGGAAAAGGACGGGTTGCTCGTCAGCAAAGTCATCGGGCCGCAACGCCTGTGGTTCGCCGACGCCGCCCCCGTCGTCCCGCCCTCACCGGCTGCCTTCGCGGCGTTTCAGCGCCGGTCGCACGAGGTCAACGGCCTGATCGTCCTGCGCCACACCCGCGCCGACCTGCTGGCGGACCCCGCCGATGTGCCGCCCGACCGCCACCTTGCCGCCATCGCCACCGCGCCTCCCGCGGAATCCGTCGTTGCCCGCGTGGACCGCTACCGTGCCGACGACCTCGCCCTGAGCGTCGCCTGCCCCCGCGCCGGTTTCTTGCTCGTGACCGACCGCTGGTCGCGCAGTTGGACTGCCACCGTCAACGGAGAGCCCGTGCCGGTTGACGGCGGCGACTTCCTCTTCCGGCTGATCCCCGTCGCCGCCGGGGAGAACCGGATCGAGATGAAATTCCAGCCGCCGGGAGTGTTTCCGCTGGTCGCCTTGAGCTGGGGGACCCTGGCCGTCGTGGGCGTCGGCAGCCTGCGGCGAATCCCCCGGCGCAGGAAATTCCTTCCGCCCCCCGTTTCTGGCATCAGACCCGCTCTGATCGAGGCCGTCGCCTGCGTTCCTTCCTAGCGCCGCCGACGCCGAAACCCCAAACTCCCGAAACGATGGACGTGGTCGAACGCGAGCAACTTTCTCCCCGGCAGGCTTTCGGCCACTGGTACTATCAGGCCAAGTTCCGACTGCTCCTGGCCCACCTCCAGAGCGTCGCCTGTCTGCGCGCGGGCACCCGCATCGCCGATGTCGGCTGCGGCATCGGCTTGTTCCTGACGATGCTCCAGCGCACCGGTTGCGTCCAGCCCGAACACCTCGTCGGCATCGACCCCGCCCACCCGCAACCCACCCACGCCGTGGACGGCGAGGCCGCCATCCTGCCCGCCTGGCCGGAGGGCAAACCGGTGGACGTGGCCCTGCTCATGGACGTGCTCGAACACACGCCCGACGATCTCGCCGTGCTGTGTGAAACCGCCGGGCACGTCGAACAGGGCGGCTACGTCTTCATCACGGTGCCCGCCTTTTCCTGGCTGCGCTCGATGCACGACCGCTTCCTGGGCCACTACCGGCGTTACTCCCGGGGCCGCCTGGAAACGCTCATCCGGCGCTGCCCGGACCTCGAAATCGTTTCCCTGCACTATTACTACGCCAGCATCTTTCCCGCCGCCGTGCCGTGGCGGCTGGCCCGTCGGCATCGAAACATCGGCGGCGGCTCCGACCTGCGCAGCCTGCCCCGCTGGCTCAACGGTTTGCTCCAATGGATCACCCGCGCCGAATTGACCCTGGCCACCAAAAACCACGTGGCGGGCCTCACCGTCGTCGCGCTCTGCCGCAAGACCACCCCGGCGGCGTGCCGGGAGCCGGTCATCCATCTGGACCAGGCGCCCGCCGCTCTCTGGCTCGCCGCCTGACGACGGCCAGTTCAGGCCGCCAGCGCTTCCAACCCGCTGAGCCGCAGCCGCCGCTCGATGACCGGCAACCGGCGTGCCGGGCAGTCCCGCACCGCCTCGGCGATGGCGCGGATGTGCGCGGGCGTCGTGCCGCAGCAGCCGCCCACGATGTTGAGCCAGCCCTGCGCCGCCCATTCGCGGATCTGCGGGGCCAGCGATTCCGGCGTCTCCGGGAAGCCGGTGGGCGAGAGCGGATCGGGCAACCCGGCGTTGGGATAACACGAGACGTTCATCGACGCGATGCGCGCCAGTTCCTCGATGTACGGGCGCATTTCGTGCGGCCCGAGCGCGCAGTTCAGTCCGATGCTCAAAAGCGGCGCGTGCGACACGCTGGTGTAGAACGCCTCGACCGTCTGGCCGCTGAGCGTGCGCCCGCTCAGGTCGGTGATCGTGCCCGAGATCATGATCGGCACGCGGCTGCCCGGGTGCGCGTCAAAATGTTCCTCGATGGCGAACAGGGCGGCCTTGGCGTTGAGCGTGTCAAAAATGGTCTCCACGAGCAGCACATCGACGCCGCCCTCCAGCAGCGCGGCCACCTGCTCGGCGTAGGCGGCGCGCACCTGATCAAAGGTGACATCCCGCGCCCCGGGGTCGTTCACCTCGCGGGACATGGAAAGCGTCTTGCTCAGCGGCCCGATGGCCCCGGCGACGAACCGGCGTTTGCCGTCCAGGGCCTCCACCCGCCTGGCCGCCCGCCGGGCGCAGGCGGCGGCGGCGAGGTTCAACTCGTATGCCAACGACTCGAGCTGATAGTCGGCCTGCGAGAGCGACGTGGAGTTGAACGTGTTCGTCTCGATGATGTCCGCGCCCGCTTCGAGGAACGCCGCGTGGACGTCCTCGACCACCTGGGGCCGCGTGATGCAGAGCAAATCGTTGTTCCCCTTGAGATCAATCGGGTGCGTTGTGAACCGTTCCCCGCGATAAGCCGCTTCGTCGAGTCTGTACGCCTGGATGTTCGTGCCCATCGCGCCGTCGAGGATGACGATGCGTTCGCCGAGCAGCGTTTCGAGCGGATGGCCGGAAGGTGCGCTGGTCATGGCCGTAACAACGCCCACGGACCGCCCAAAATCAAGCGACAAATAATCGCATCATGATCTTTTGATGCGATGACTGAACGACGGGTCATATCACCTGATCCAAAAGCGGTTGACCGCGCTCGAACGCTTCCAGATTCCTCAGAAAATGCTGCACCAGCCGTTCCTCTTCGGTGGAATGGGTTCCCCCGATGTGCGGGGTGATGTAGCAGTTCGGCGCGGACCACAACGGGTGCCCGGCGGGCAGCGGCTCGGGATCGGTCACGTCGAGGTAGGCGGCATCGAGGCGGGCCGAGCGCAACGCGGCGAGCAGCGCGTCCTGATCGACCGTGGTCCCCCGGCCGATGTTGTAAAACCTGGCCCCGGCCTTGCACCGGGCGAAACGGGCCGCGTGGAAAAAACGCGTCGTCGAATCGTTGGCCGGAAGGATGTTCACGACGTGATCGGTCGCGCCCAGGCACGCATCGGCCTCCGTTTCGGTCAGGATCGGGACCCCCTCATCGCCCCGTGGGACGCGGCGCACCCCCCGGATTTGCAGGTCCAGCGGACGTAAAATCTCGACCAACCGGCGGGCAATCGCGCCGAAGCCGTAGATCAGCACTTTCTGTTGGTTCAACAGAAATCGACGGCCCACGCGCGGCTCGCCGTGCAGCCAAACCCGTTCGCCGCGTTGGTTGTCCAGGCAGCGGGGCAACTCGCGGGCCAGAGCCAGGATCATCGCGGCAAGGTGCTGCGCGCAGCCCTCGTCGAAGACGCGCGAGCAGTTCGTCAGCGCGGCGTGCCGGGTCCGCAGAGACCGGCGCAGATCGTCCCGGTCATAATCCGCGTAGCCCGCGCTGGTGATTTCAGCCCAGCGCAGCCGGCCACTGGCCAGCACGACCGCCGGGTCAGGCTGACCGAGCAGGATGTCGGCCTCGGCGGCGGCCGGGTCCTGCCCTTCGCTGCGCGGGGGGATGCCCGTGTTCTCACCTTCCGCGAAGGAGAGCCGATGCCGCCCGACCCCGGCGCGCAGGGTCCGGGCCGCCTCCGCGTTGAAAGCGTAGTTACACCAGATGGACAGGGGCTCCGCGGACGGCACAGGGCACTTGATTAGCGTCCGCCGCCGCGCACCCCGGTCGTGCCGGAACCCGGGGACACGCCCGGGGCAATGACCGGCGCGCTGGCGGGAGCGTCCACCCCGAGGGGCCGGTCCCCCTGGCCGCTGGCAATCGTGCCGGTGGCCCGCGTGTCGGCGGAATTGCCGCCCGGCCCGCCGATGCCCGGGCTGACCGCGCCGACCGGGGCCAGCGGGATGCGCCGGCGGACGGGGGCGTTATACGCGGAGTCGTCCCTCGTACAACCCGCGCCGAGGGCACCGAGAACCACGACAGCGACCACCGGACAAACGAAGGGAATGAAACGGGATTTCATAAGGATAGGGATACGGGCAAGATCGCCGCCGACCGGCGACCCATCATTCGTAGCAAAATTTCCCCGCCCTGGCTAGCCCGGGTTTACAGCGGTTTTCAAAGCGATGGGGTGAAGCGCGCAGGACCTGCCGAGGTGGAGGGCGACCTCCGGGCGCCAGGGAGGAGACGCGCGCCCTGCCCAATGGCGCGCGGAGGCCGCCAGCCACCATCGCTCGATGCATACTTGACGACTCAATTTCCGAGCGGCTTCCGCCGGGCGGTCAATACCCGGCCTGCCGGATCGCCTCGTCGAACCGGGCTTTGCCGCCGGTGGCCACGACGCTGCCGTGCCCGACGATGATCCGGTCGAAATCCCACGCCCGGATCGTTTCCAGCGAGCGTTTGAACGCCGCCTTGTCCTTCACGGCGGCGCGCACCGCCCGGGAAACCCCCGGCCCATCCTTGCGACCGGCCACCAGGGACATGAGCAGGCGCGTCCACCAGGATTCGGCGGGGTCGGGGTGGAAGAGCAGGTCGGCCACGATCAGCGTGCGCGACGGCGCGTGCAGCATCGCGTGTTCCTCCATGCTCGGCAGGCCATCGAGTTTGACCACCTGCAACTCGTCGCCCCACTCGGCGGGCGCGGGCAGCAGCGGCCCCACCGGAAACCCCGCCGCCTCGGAAAACCCGCTCGGCCCGAGAAACGCCGCCGCCGGGAACGCCGCCCTGCCCTCCTTCGCAAACGTCTCGTGACGCAGCATCACGTCCGTCACCCATCCCACCCGCCCGAGCGCGGAAATCGCCGCCACATCCGCCGGAGCGAACGGCCCGGTGGAATGCACGACCACCGCGCCCGACCGCAATCGGATGACCGCGACGTGGCGTTGCATGTTTGCCCCCAGCAGCTTGAGCGGAAAGGGCAGTTGCCAGAGATTTTCGGCGAGTGGTTCCATGCCGGGACTCTAGACGAAGTGGGCGGAATCGCCACCCGTCACGTCGCCGCTGCAGCCGGGCACAGGGGAAAACACGCGGACGGCCAGGGTTGCACTGCGCCCCATCTTCGAGCACAATGCGTCACGAATCGCACCGTCTTTTCTCCATGCCACCATACGACTATGACGCCGTGATCGTCGGCGGCGGTCCCGCCGGGAGCGTCACCGGCGCGTACCTTGCCCGGGCGGGATTGCGCACCCTGATTGTTGAAAAAGAGCGTTTTCCCCGTTTTCACATCGGCGAATCGATCATGCCGGTATCCAACGAGGTCCTGCGTGACATCGGGGTCTGGGACAAGGTGGACCGGGCGGGATTCGTGCCGAAGTACGGGGCGGAATTCCACGTCGCCAACAAGAGCGTGCTGCCCAAGCACGTCGAGTTTTCCAAGGGGTTGGTGCCGGGGCTGGATTATACGTTCCAGGCCGAACGGTCGAAGTTCGACGAAATCCTCCTGGACCACGCCGCCGAACTGGGCGGCACCGTGCGGCAGGAAACCCGGGTGACCGGGGTACAGCCCATCGAACGGGACGGCTACGAGGTGACGCTGCAACCGACCGGCGGCGCGGTGGAAACCGTGCGTTGCGCCTACCTGATCGACGCCAGCGGGCGGGACGCGCTTTTTGCCAAGCCGATCAAGACCGCCCCGGCAAACCCCGCTCTCGCCAAGCGCGTGGCCGTCTACGCGCACTTCGCCAACGTGCCCCGCGCGCCCGGCAAGGCGGGCGGCAACATCGTCATCGTCCGCAACGCCGACGGCTGGGCGTGGTTCATCCCGTTGAGCGGCGACCGGGTATCCGTGGGCGTGGTCCTCACGACGGCGGCGATGCGCGCGGCGCGGCTCAAGCCCGAGGCGTTGTTTTGGAAAATCGTCGGAGAATCGCCCAAGCTGGCGCAGGCGTTAGCGGGTGCGGAAATCATCTCGCCGTTCCACGTCACGGCGGATTACAATTACCGGGCGCGGAAATTCGCCGCGTCGCGCCTGATGCTGGTGGGCGACGCCGCGTGTTTTCTGGACCCGATGTTTTCCACCGGGGTGTTCATCGCGCTGCGGTCGGCCCGTTTGGCGGCGGCGGAAATCGTGGCCGCGCATCGCCGGGGCAACGCCGCGCTGGGCTGGCTGGCGCGGCGGCGGTACACGCGGCGGCTCCGTTCAAATCTCAGAACGCTGGAGCGGATGGTGCTCGCGTTCTACGACAACGCGAGTTTTTCGGTGTTCATGGAACGCAATGCGCCGTGGCGGATGGCTCCGGCGATCAACGCGCTGGTGGCCGGGCATTCCGAGCCGCCCTGGGCGGTGCGGTGGCGGTACTGGTTATTTTTGCTGGTGTGCCGGGTGCAGCGTTGGCGTGAGGTCGTGCCGAACGTGAATTTCGCGGGGCGCGCCGCCAGGGTGTCGCGGACGGCGGAGCCCGCGTTGGCTGGCAAACCGTAGCGTCCCATTTATCGCCCAAGGCAGGGACATCTCTCCGGGCCGGTCCCCATTTCATGACGGGCCGGAAAGCAAACTCACGCCCCGCCCCGCGCGCAACGGGTTTCCAGTTCCCGGCGGTCGAGTTTGCCCCGGACGGTGCGCGGCAGTTGCGGGGCCACCCACCATTGCCTGGGCACCTGCCAGGCGGGCACGCGCTCGGCCAAGGCCCGTTGCACCTCTGCTCGGGAGCGCGCCGTTTCGACCGCCGCCAGCAGGAAGTCGCCGCCCGCCGCCCGCGACCCCACCCCCACCCAGGCGTCGGTCACTCCGTCCAGGCCGCGCAGCAGGCGTTCGATTTCCAGTGGGGCGACCTTCTTGCCGCCGATGTTCGCCAGCGGCGTCGCGCGGCCGGTCAGCACCAGTTCGCCGCGTTCGTTCCACGCGCCGAGATCGGCCAAGGTGTGCTGGCCCGGCGCCACGACGGCCGCGCTGCGGACCGTGACACGCTGGTCGTCGTCGAGCCGCACGGTCACGCCGTCGAGCGGCTGGCCGATGCTGCGGCCTTCGGCGGTGGCGTCTCCCGTGCGGTCGAAACAGATGCCGCCCGTTTCCGACGAGCCGTAGAAATTGTGGATCGGCAGGCCGAACTTCGCCCGGAACGCCGTGGCCACCTCGGCCCGCAACGGAGCGCCGGCGGAAACGACCCGCCGCAAGGAACGCAGGGTCGCGGGTTCGACCGAGGATTCGGCCAGCGCACGCAACACGGCAGGGACCGAGGGAAAAACGGTGGCCTCGTAGCGTTGGATCAACGCGGCCAACGCGCCGGGCAAAATTTCGTGGGAAGCGATGAGGGCCGTGCCCTGGGCGATCAGCGGCAGGACGAGGTTTCCTAACCCATAGGAGTGTCCGAAAGGAATCGCGCCGAGGTTCCGGTCGCCGGGGCCGATCTGCATCGTCGCGGCGATCTGGCAGCCGTCGGCGAGCATGTTGGCCGACGTGAACGCCAACGCCCGGGGCTGGCCGCTGGTGCCGGAAGTCGTCTTCAACAAGCAAAAATCTCCCTCCCGGCGCGGGGCGGTGATCGACAGCGATTTCCATTCACCGCCCGGCGACCAGAGCCAGTGCGCGCCCAGTTCCCGCGCGGCGTGCGGCCATTGGCCCGGCGGCAGCGAGGCGTCCAGCGGCAAGGCGACCACGCCCAACTTCTGGAGCGCAAGAAAGGTGGCCAACCATCGGCAGCCGTTGCCCTGCGCGAAGGCGACCACCTCCGTCGCCGCGAGGGCTGCGGGTGCGCCGTTGGCTGCGGCAACCGCGCCGGTTGTCAGGTCCGCACGGGAACAAATCGTGCCGTCGTGCGCTTCGACGGTCGCCACGGCGGACGGCGCGGCGGCGACGGTTTGCTCCCAGGCTTGCCAGAGTGACGTGGACTTCATGATTCAGGCGAGCGGCGTGTCGGGACGCCATTCGAGCACCGTGGCGTCGCCGCTGACGAGGAACCGCCCGGAGGCGTCCTCCACGCGGCCCTCGAACCGGATCAACCCGCCCGGACCCGGTTCGTGGCCGCCGTCAAAGACCGTCACCTGCAAGGATTTGCCGACGGGCAACGAGCGTTCGCCGAACCGGAGCCGCCGACTACCGAGCAGCAATCCACGCGCGGCGGGGTCGTGGGCGCGACCGTCCGTTCGTCGGCACAGGCCGTGATGGACCGCCGCCGTCTGCGCGATCAGTTCCAGGCCGAAAGCCGCCGGGACCTCGCCGCCGCACGCCCGCGCGAACGGTTCGTCGAACCAGCCCTCGCAACGGGTTTCCTCCCGCCGGTGGGAGAGAACGGCGCGCAACAGAAGCAGCGGTGGCCGGTGCGGCAGCAGATCGCCCGGCGGCGGAAACGAAACGGACATGCGAGTCTCTTAGAGCTTTCGCCCCAAGGCAACAACTCCTTTCAAGGAGTTTTCAACAAACCACCTCGCAGGCCCGGGGCGCGGAACCTATGCGGCAGCCTGCTCCAGGCAGAGACGGATCGTTTGCGCCAGACCGGCGACATGCTCCGTGATGCATTCCAGATGCCGCCCGGCCAGGGCTTTCGTTTCGAGGAGCGGGACCAGCCGTCGCCAGGCGCGCGTCGGCTTGCCGCCATCCTTCGTCCCGCCGAGCAAATCGCTCGACAGCAGCAACGTCATCCGGCCCGGGTACGGCTTCGCTTCGTAACCGCCCATCGCCCAAAGAAATACCAGCGGCACGTCGAGACGCGGGTCGAACCACGAGGTCTCGCTCTCCTCCACGACCCGTGTGGACGACGCCGTCGGCACGGGCGTTTGCGCGCGTCCGCGCAGCCGACCCCAGAGCGCCGCGGCCCGGGCTTTGGCCGTCAGGCGGCGGAAGCGATCCAACCGCGCCAGCCAGTAATGCCAGCGGCAGAAACAATAGAGCTGCCGGTTCGCGTCGAGTCCGCGCACGCGTCCCAGCCGCTCGGTCATCCGTCGCAGCATTTCCAGGCGGCGGTTTTTCGGTTCCACGTCGATGACGAGCAATCGTTCCACTGTCTCGCCCTGCGCCGCGAGCTGACGCGCCACTTCGTATCCGATGATCCCGCCCAGGCAAAAACCACCGATGACGTAAGGCCCGTGCGGACGGACCGTCCGGATCGTTTTCAGGTGGGCGGCGGCCATTTCCTCCACGCTGGGGCGATCCTCCAGCGGGTTGCTCAATTCCACCGGCGGCAGCGCGTAAAACGGCTGGTCCGGCCCGAGGTCACGCGAAAGCTTGCGGCAATAGAACCCGCCGCCGGAAATATCCCCGTGGAGGAAGAAAATCGGGGTCTTCGCGCCTTGCTCCTGCACCTTGACCACGTCCGGGGATGCCTCGCCGTCATTGTGCTTGAGGATTTCGTCGGCCAGGTGTTCGACCGTCGCGTGCCGGAAGAGCGTGGCAGGCAGCAGCGTTTTGCCGAAGCTCTGTTCGATCTGGTAGAGCATCCGCATGGCCAGCAAGGAGTTGCCGCCCAGCGCAAAGAAATCGTCGCGGATGTTGATCGACCGCGCCCCGAGCAATTCGCGCCAGATGTCGATGATCTGGTGGTGCAGCGTCAGGTACGGGGTGTCGTAGGTCGCTTCGGCGGGCGCACCGGCAGGCGGCGGCGCAGCGGGCAGACGCGCTTCGTCCAGCCGACCATCCGGCGTCAGCGGAAACGCTTCGAGCGGCACGAACGCGGAAGGAATCACCTCTTCGGCCAAGCTCTCCTTGAGATAAGCCCGCAGTTGCGCCGGGCTGACCAGCGCGGCGGGCGCGCCGTCGCTCACGAAATACGCGGTCATGCGCGGCGTGTTTTGGGCGTCGGCGCGCCAGAGGATCACCGCGTCACACACGTGAGGATGGGCGCGCAAGGCCGCTTCCAGGGCGCGGGAGTCCACGCGCAGCCCGTTGATCCGGCGCTGTCCATCCACCGGTCCGATCCATTCCAAGGCGGCATCGGGTCGCTGACGGCCCAGATCGCCGGTTTTCAGGCGGTCCCCGGTGGGTCCGTCCACGTAGATTTCCCCGACGACGCCAGCCGGCACGGGTTGAAGATGACGATCCAACAAGCGCAGGGTCACGCCGGGACGAGTGCGCGCGGGGCCGTTCGCTGCCGCGGTTTCGAGCGCACGCTCGATCCATGGCAGGCTCGCGGCGGGCAGGCGGCGGCGTTCCGCGTGCAGCACGGTGGCACCGGCGGCCGTTTCGACGGGCGGATGGAGCGGCAGGTCCCTGACGAGACCGTCGAGACCGGCCGCCGTGGCAACCGCCTCCAGCAAGTGCTCGTAACTGGCGAGAACCCGGTCGATGGTGGACGCGTCGAAAAGGTCGGCGTTGTATTCGAGGCTGACCGTGATTCCTTCCGGGTCTTCCACGGCGGCAGCCATCCACTCGAACAGCGCGCCGGGGCTGCCCGTGGAGAGCGGCGTCAGTTCGAGGTCCGGCAGCCGGGCGGGCTGCACGAAGGCGTTCTGATAGAGGAAATTGACCTGGAGACGACGCGGTTGGAGTTCCTCGACGAGTTTTTCAAACGGGGCGTCGGAATGCTCGAACGCGTCCAGCACGATCCCGCGCACGCGGCCCAGCAACTCGCGGAAAGTCGGCGCTCCCGACAGGTTCACCCGCAGCAGCAACGGATTGACGAACAGGCCGATGAGGTTTTCCACTTCCAGCCGGTCCCGGTTGGCCGACGACGTGCCGATGAGCACATCCTCCTGCCCGCCGCTGTACCGGTTGAGCAGCACGGTGAACGCCGCCAGCATCACCATGAACGCGCTGGCCGCCTCGCGCACCGCCAACGCTTTGATCGCCTGCGAGAGTTCCCCCGGCAACCGCCGCGAGCACACGCCGCCCGGCGCGGCCTGACCCCGCCACGGTCGGCGGGGACGGTCCACCGGCAGGTCGAGCACGGGCAGTTCCCCGGCCAGCCGGGCGCGCCAATAATCGAGTTGCGCGTCGAAGCCGCCCCCGGCCAGCACGTTTTGCTGCCATTGGGCAAAATCCGCGAACTGCACCGGCAACTCCGCCAGGGGCGAGGGCTTGCCCTGGGCGAACGCCGCGTAGATCGCGCCCAGTTCGCGCGTCAGCACGCCGTTGCTCCAGCCGTCCGCCACGATGTGGTGCAGCGGGAAAAGCAGCAGGTGATGTTCCGGCGCGAGCCGCACCAGCCGGGCGCGCAACAGGGGCCCACGCGCCAGATCGAAGGGCTGGTTCATCTCCTCGGTGAGCAGGTGGTCGGGGACCTGCGCGCGCTCCGCCGCCGGAAAATCCTGCACGTCCACCACCGGCACGATCATCTTCAGGGTCGGCGCAATCGCCTGGAAAAGCTGGCCGCACTCGGAGTGGAACGTCGTGCGCAGGGACTCGTGGCGGCGCAAGATTTCGTTGAAGGCGCGTTCGAGCGCCGCGTGGTCCAGCCGCCCGCGCAGGCGCAACGCCAGCGGGACGTTGAGCGCGGGGTTGCCGCCGCTCACCAATTGATCCAACAACCAGAAACGGCGCTGGGCCAGCGTCGCCGGGAACAAAAACACGTCGTCTTCGGCGGCAGGTTCCGCCGTCGCCGCCGTCAGCCCCGGGCGAACCGGCGACTCGAAAGCAGGCGCGGGAGAAGCGGATCTTTCCCCGGGTGGAGCTTCTTCTAGCAGGGACGAAATCATATCCTTACAGCGATTGCCAAGTTCATTGAGCGATGGCTGGCGACCTCCGGGCGCCATGGGCAGAGCGCGCGTCTCCTCCCTGGCGCCCGGAGGCCGCCAGCCACCTCGGCAGGCTTCGCTCAATCACTTTGAAAACCGCTGTAGCCTACCGGTTCACGGTACTACTCTAAGCAGGAGGCGGACCCGAGGCGGCCCGCGTTGAACATCGGCGGCACGAAAGGCGAAGATTTTTGTGGCGGCGAAAATCCGCCTCACTCGCTGCCGGCCAGGGTCGAGCGTTTGACCCGGCGGGCTTCCCGGGGCACCGCCACGATGGACGGCAACGCCCGGCTCAACACCGGCACCGGGACTTTTTCGTCGGACGGCGGCGCGGATGGGAGCGGATTCTCATAGCCGAAGCGCGCCGCGATCTCCCAGGTGGCCGGGCTGAGGCAATCCTCCCGGTACCCGGCGCGCCACTGGTCGGCCACCTCGGCCTTGAGCGCGCCGTGTCGCTGAAAATGATGGTCGCCGACCTGCGTGGACTGCGCGTGGACGCCGTCGGTCATGCGGGATTTGTCCTCCGCGTAGGGCGCGATCATCCCCGGGTCGTACCCCACCCCCAGAAACGCGCCCAGCGTTTGCATCGCGGTTTCCGGCCCGGCCAGCACGTCCTCGAAACGGATCAGCCGCTGGCGTTCGGCGGGAACGTCCTGCAAGAACTGCCGGATGTTGCGGTGCGAGATGAGCCAGGTCAGTTCCGCCATTTGCCGGGCGGAAAAATCGTGTTTCCCACGGTACGGGGATTCCAGCAGGAAACGCCCCTGCTCGTAGGAGCGGATCATGCCCAGCGGATGCCGCGCGAGGTGGATGTACCGCGCGCCGTCGAACATCGCTTCCGCGCGCCGCAGGACGGCAAGGTCCATCGCGTAGTCGGGCGTCTTGTCCACCAGCAGGCGAGGAGCGACGGCGGCCTGCATTTCGCGGTAGAATTCGCGCACGCCGCCGTTGGCGTTTTCGCGTTCGGCCATCATCGCCTGCGCGGAAGCCGGATCGATCTGGTGGGCCTGCATCAGCGCACGGACCGTGCCTTCTTGAAGATACTTTTCGTAGCCGACAAACGCGTCGCGCCGTGCGGTCAGCGTGTCGAATTGCAGGAGTTGCAACTCCGGCGGCGAGAACAGCCTCGGGTTGCCCGCGAGCATGATGCGCAAAAGGGTCGAGCCGGAGCGCATCGGGCTGAGGATGAAAACGGCGGGCGGGTTTTTCCCGGCGGGCGCCAGGGCGGCGGGTGGCTGCGCGTGTCCGATGATCTGCTGCATCCGCGCCACGTCCGCCTCGTCGATGCGGGTAGTTGGCGCGGTCGTGAGCGGCGCGGTCGATAATCCGCAGAGGTTTTGCACGGCCTGGGCGTAGTTGGTTTCCAAGACCTTCGCCAGCGCCTGGATCGTTGGCGCTTCAAAAACGACGACGAGCGAAACGTGCTCGCCCAGGCTGTCGCGCAAGCGGTTCACCATGCGAAGACCCAACAACGAGTCGCCGCCGGACTCGAAAAAATTGTCGCGTGTACCCACGTGCTCGACCCCGAGAATCCCGGCCCAAAGTTTGGCGAGATGTTCTTCCAGCGGGGTCATGGACATCTGCGGGTCGGACGCCATCCCGGCGGCGGGCGCATAATCCGGCTTGGGCAGCGCGCGCCGGTCCACTTTGCCGTTGGGCAAGAGGGGAAGCGCGTCGAGCGCGACGAACGCCGCCGGGACCATGTACTCCGGCAGCCGCGACCGCAGACTCTCGCGCAGGGAAGCCGCTCGTTCGCCGTGCAGCGTCCCGGCATCGGCGTCGCTCCCGACCAGGCCGCGCAGGTCGCCGACCGTCGTGCCCGCATTTGCCTTTCCTCGCACGAGATAGGCGGTGATCCGCCGTTCGCCCGGCGTGTCTTCGCGGACCGTGACGACACTCTCACGCACGTCGGGATGCGCGTTCAACGCCGTTTCGATCTCACCGAGTTCGATGCGGAATCCACGCACTTTCACCTGGTTGTCCATGCGCCCCAGATAAATGATCGCGCCATCGTCGCGCCAGCGCGCCAGATCACCGGTTTTGTACAGCACGGCGCCCTGGTCACCAGGCGCGGCGGTCGGCAGGAAACGCTTTTCCTTCGATTCGGCGCGGAAGGGGTCGGGGACGAACTTTTCCGCCGTCAATTCGGGGCGGCCGAGATACCCCAACCCCACGCATGACCCTCCAATGTATAGCTCACCCGGCACGCCCACCGGCACCGGCTGGCCGCGCCGGTCCAGCAGATAGATTTGCGTGTTGGCCACGGGCCTACCGATGGGGACGACCTGCGCCGCGCCGGCCCGCTGACACTCCCAGAAGGTCACGTCCACGGCGGCTTCGGTCGGACCATAAAGATTGTGCAGCTTGACGCGCTCATCCCGGAACCCCTCGAAAAAGCGTGCCTGTAACTCGAACGGCAACGCTTCGCCGCTGCAAATCACCCTGCGCAGGGACGCACATTTCTCCGGCAAATTTTTTTCTTCCAGGAAAACCGCCAGCATCGGCGGCACGAAATGCATCGTCGTAATCGCGTGGTCGAAAATCGTCTGCGCGAGATAACCGCCGTCCTGATGACCACCGGGCCGCGCCACGACCAGCGACGCGCCCGACAAAAGCGGCCAGAAAAATTCCCACACCGACACGTCGAACGAGAACGGCGTTTTTTGCAGCACGCGGTCGTCCGGCCCGAGGCGATAGGCGTCCTGCATCCAGAGCAGGCGGTTGCAAATGCCGAGATGGCTGTTGATTGCCCCCTTCGGCTGACCCGTCGAACCGGACGTGTAGATCACGTAAGCCGGTTGCCCGGGCCGCACTTTGACCGCTGGAGATTCGTCGCTGGACTTCGCCATCTGTGGCCATTCGCTGTCCAGACACACCGTGAGTCCATCGTGCGGTGGCAACTTCGCGCGCAGCCGCGCCTGGGTGAGCATCACCGGGACCTGCGCGTCCCCGATCATGTAGGCGATTCGCTCGGCTGGATAATCGGGATCGACCGGCACATAGGCGGCTCCCGTTTTGAGGATGCCCAACAGCGCGACCACCATCTCCACGGAGCGTTCCATGCAAACACCGACTCGCACGTCGTCTCGCACGCCGCGGCCCAGTAAGTCGTTGGCTAACTGGTTCGCGCGCCGATCCAACTCTCCGAAGGTCAGCCGTTGGTGCTCGAAGATCAGCGCCGGGGCGTCCGGGGTGCGTCGCGCCTGCGCTTCGATCAAGCCGTGCAGCGTCGCGCTTCCCAACGGATAATCCACGCGGGTATCGTTCCACTCGACGAGAACTTTGGCGCGTTCCGCCGGGTCCAGCAGCGGCAGGGTCCAGATCGAAGCGTCCGGCTGCGTGCAGACCGCCTCCAGCAAGGTGCGGTAGTGTTTGAGCCAGCGCGTGATCGTCTCGCCGTCGTAAAGGTCCGTGCTGAAATCGAATTCGCATCGCAGCTCGCCGTCCCTTTCGGCGACGTTGAGGTACAGCTCGAACATTGCCGTGTCGCGCGGGCTGCGGTAGGGCACATCGTCGATCAGGAGTTCCGCGCTCAACGCCTCGCCAAACTCGCGTTGAAATTTGCCGCTCTCGTAATTGAAGAAAACGGCGAACACCGGTGACCGGCTCGCGTCGTGCGCCCAGCCCAGCGTTTTTACCAGGTGGCCGAAAAAATAATTTTGATGCTCGTTGACCGTGAGCACCCGGTCTTTGGTGGCGGCGAAAAGATCGGCAAAGCGCGTCGTTTCGTTCACCTGACTGCGCAACGGCATCACGTTCGTCGTGTTGGCGAACAAACGCTCGCCACCGGGCAGCGACCGCGCCTCTCCTTCGTAGGATGTTCCCACCACCAGATCCTCCTGACTGCTGAGCCGGTGCATGAGCACTTGAAAGGCCGACAGCAGCCCCATGAAAAGCGACCCTTTTTGTGCCGCCGCCATTTTACGCAACGCCGCCGTGAGTTCACGGCCAATGTCCAGGTGACGGCGTCCGCCCCGGAGCGTCAAGCGCGCTGGCCGGGAATGATCCGCGGGCAGTTCCAACACGGGTGCGCCGCCTGCGAACTGCGCCTTCCAGAACGATGCGTCCGCGTCGTGCCGGGTGGCGTTTTCCTCCGCACGCCAGCGGAGGTAGCCGCCAAGTTGCCACGGGGCTTCCAACGTCGTTTTTTTTCCGCCATGTTCTTCGGCGCTGAAAGCCGCCAGGTCTTCGAGGAACGCCCAGTAAGAAGGCCCATTCCCTAACAGATGATGAAACGTCAACGCGAGGAGATGCCGGTCTTCCGCTCGCTTGACGAGTACCGCGCGCCAAATCGGCCCTTGCTCGAAATCAAACCGCCGTTGCTCATACTCATTGAACAATTCCACCAACCGCGAGGAGATTTCCGTCGGAGGCAGGTTTGAAAGATCGATGCAAGGCAAGTCCACCCGCATCGCGGCGTGAACCGTTTGCGTCTCGCCATCGGGGCTGATCGTGGTCCGTAGCGCGTCGTGCGCATCGACTGCTCTTTGCAACGCTCGGCCCAGCGCGGCGGCATCCAGCCTGCCTCGCAATTCGAGGGTGGTCGATTCGTTGTACGCCCGCAACCCTTCCGCATCGGTTTGTCCCAGAACCCACAAGCCTTGTTGGGATTCCGAGAGCGCCAACCGTTGATCGGCCGCCACGGGACGGGCGTAGCATTCCCGCAGCGTGTTGAGTGAGCGCAGGCCGCCGAGCACGGCGTCGGGCTCAACGCCGAAATCGATGAAGCAACCGATTTCATCGACGCCGATCTGCCGCAATTTCTCGACCACGGCGATACACGATTCCGGCGTGCCGATGAGAGCCTTGCCTTGCACATAATCGTCGAACGACTTATCGAGCAAGTATTCGATGTCTTCCTGGGCGATATCGACGGAACCGTTTTGGCTCTCTAATCGCTTCTGACTATTATCGAGGTAGGAGCGCAGATACTCCCGGAGTGGTCCCCGTGCTTTCTCACGCGCGGCATGGAACTCTTCACCAAGGTAAGTATGCACCAGGATGGTAACATGACCCTTCGACGCATCATGGCCGCTCCGTGCGAGCGTCTCCCGGTACTTGCCGATCTTGGCCGCAAGTTCCTCCACCGTCTGATTCATCAGGTAACCGAGGACTCCCGCCCCGATTTCTCCGGCGCGCACGAAAGATTCTTCGTGGATGCAAGTCAGCCACACCGGCAGTTGCTTCTGCACCGGCAGCGGGAACAGCTTGACATCGAAGTCACTCCCCGCGCCGGCACGCATCGGCAAGGACTCCCCGCGCCAGAGTTTCTGGATCGTCTGGATTTCCTCGAGACAAATCTCCCGGCGGCGCTCGAACCGATCCGGCGCCAGGATGAAGTCGTTCGGATGCCAGCCGGACGCGATAGAGATTCCAACCCTCCCGTGAGATAGGTTGTCCACGACGGACCACTCCTCCGCCACTCGCACCGGATGATGGAGCGGCAACACCACGCTGCCCCCCCGCAGTTGGATGCGGCGGGTGTCACGTGCCAGAGCCGCTGCCAGCACCGCCGAATTCGGCGAAAATCCGCCCACCGAATGAAAGTGTCTCTCCGGTAGCCAGATCGCCGTGAAATCGTGTTCATCCGCGTACTTTGCGCTTTCCAGGATCAAACGGTATTTATCCTCCGAATAAGTCGCCGGATAATTGCCGAAGTAATACAGCGAAAACTGCATCGCCTGAGTGCCGCCAACGGATAACTCCGTTTTCACCACACGAGCCGTCAAAGTTTCCGTGTGTCCATTGACACCGGGCGTGCTTATTTCTCGCAACGGTTCGCCGGGAAGAAACCCGCCCGCCTGCATTTCCCGGACGCTTTCCTTGAACGCTTTGACGATGAAATCGACATCGGCGTCCGTGTGCGCCGTCGAGAGGAAACAGGGCCGTCCCTCCCAAATATGTATTCCCTTATCCCGAAGATAGAAGTACAGTAAACTACCGTATTTTATCTCCTCATCGAAGTGCGGGTAGAACCACGAGGAAAACACGTCGAGACGCATCGGCACTCCGCTCGCGGCGAAGAACACGTTCAACTCGGCAGCCATCGCCGCCGTCCGCTCGTTGAGACGTTTTTGCAGACCCCCTCCCTCACGCTTCAGGTGGTTTAGAATCGCCCAGGAAGCCGCCATCGTCAGCGGATGCCGGATGTAAGTCCCCGCGAAGAACGTCACCCCGACCTCAGGAAACGACCCGTCGCCGTATTGCCAGGCTCCGCCGTCGAGGGCGTCCATGTACTCGGCCTTTCCGCAAACCGCGCCAATCGGCAATCCGCCGCCGATGATCTTGCCGTAGGTCATCAGATCCGCGCGCACGTCGAAGAAGGCCTGCGCGCCGCCGATGTCACAGCGAAACCCGGTGATGATCTCGTCGAAAACGAGCACGCATCCCGCCTGCGCCGTGATTTCCCGCGCCGCGTGCAAAAACTCGCGCGGTTGCAATCCCGGCTTGCGGCTCTGCACCGGCTCGATCAACAGGCAAGCGAGTTCGTGCGCGTGCGCCCGCAATAACGCCAACCCTTCCTCCGTCCCGTAGTCGATCACCAGCACGTCGCGCACGATGTGGTCTGGAATGCCCGGCGCAATCGCCGCGCCTCGCCGCTGGCCATCGACGGTCAACCCACGCACGAGCACCTCGTCATTGATGCCGTGGAATCCACCGGTCGTGGCGATGCGCGTGCGGCCCGTCACGGTTCGCGCCAGCCGCACCGCCGCCAGGACCGCCTCCGACCCCGTGTTGGTAAACGCCGCACGCTCCGCCCCCGTCATCTCGCAGAGCAGCGCGGCCACCTTGCCCGCCAGCGGGGTCTGCGGCCCGACCTCGATCCCACGTTTGAGTTGTTCTTCGAGCGCCGCCGTGACGAACGCCGGTGAGTGCCCAAGCAGATTCGTGCCGAAACCCATCGTCAGATCAACGTACTCGTTCCCGTCGATGTCCCACAGCCGCGCACCCGCCGAGCGTTCGACGATCACCGGATAAACTGCTTCCTTCCAGGACTGGCGGAAACTGGACACCGTGCGCGGGTCGGACAACCGGCGGCGCGTTTCCTGGGTCTGCCGTTTCGAGTGGGGGGTACGCGCGTTGTAGCGTGTGATCAGAGCATTGAGATGTTGTTGCTGCCTCTCGGTGAGCCCGCCGCCCACCCCTTTCTCTATTGGTCGATAAGGACCGAACGCTTTGGGTTCAACTTTGGGTAACTCCGGCGTCGGTGTGGAAAAATCGGTCGCGCCAGGCAGTGGCGGCAGCGCGGGCTGCAAGGGATCAGCGGGCGATGCTTCCACCGCGCCGCTCTGACCACCCAGCACTTCAAGTTGACGCGCCATCACGCGAAGTTGCTCCTGCATGACCCGCTCCAACGCACCGCCTCCCGGTGGCACCCCGGCGCCGTTAGAAGCGGCCATCGTTGGCGAGGCATCCGATGCCATGCTCCTGGCTCGTGCCACCGGCAGATCAAGCTTGGGCATGGCCTTGGTGGTGGCCACGGGGGCCAACACCTCCGGGGGCAGTTGCGCATCGAGATAACCCGCCAACGTCTCAGTCGTCGAGTAGTCTTCCAGCAGTTGCCGAAACGTGACTTTCACTCCAAACTCTTTCCGAAAAGCTTGTGCGACTTGCGTCAACAACAGAGAATCAAATCCCAGTTCCAAAAAGCTAACATCGAGCGCGGCTCCTGTTTGGTCTTGCCCGGAAAGGGTCTTGAGCACCCCCCGAATTTTACCAACGATCACTTCTTTACGCGTTGGCAGCGTGGGATCAGTTTGACTCGGCATATCGTTTTTCTTTCGGTCTTCGCTGACAGCGGGCAGCACGCGTTCTTTCGCCGCCGGTTCGATCCAATATCTCTTTTTCTCGAACGGGTAGGTTGGCAACGCCACCCGCCGACGCGTCTGGCCTGAGTAAAAACCCGCCCAATCCACCGTGACCCCTTCGAGCCATAACCGTCCCAGCGCCGTCAGCGCGGCTTCGCGGTGCTCGCGGCCTTCCAATAAGGTGGAAATCACGACCGTGCCGCCGTTTGCCCCCGCCGCCGGATGCTGGCGGGCCAGTGGCGCAAGTGTCTGCCCCGGGCTGACTTCCAGCAAAACGCTGCCCGGTGCCGCGCGCAACAACTCGCCCACGCCGTCCGCGAAGCGCACGCCCTCTCGCAGATGCCGCGCCCAGTAATGCGGATCGGTCGCTTGCGCGTCCGTGACCCATCGCCCGGTCAGGTTGGAAACGAACGGAATTTGCGGCGCGTGCAACGCCACCGATTCAAACAGCGCGGTAAACGGTGCGACCACCGGGTCCATCATCGCGGAATGGAACGCGTGGGACGTTTTCAGCCGCCGTGAAACGACCTGTTTTTCCGTCAGGAACTTCTCAAAATTTTCCACTGCCTCGCTCGGCCCCGACACGACGCAGAGCTTGGGCGCGTTGACCGCGGCCACCGACAAATTCGCTCCCGCCGCCGAAATCAGCGCGCCGATTTCCACTTCCGGCAAACGTACCGCCAGCATCACCCCGCCGGGCTGCGCCTGTACCAGCCGGGCGCGTTGCGCCACCAGTCCGAGCGCATCTTCCAAAGAGAATACCCCTGCCAGGGTCGCCGCCACGTACTCCCCGACGCTGTGCCCCAGCATAGCCGCCGGGCGCACGCCCCAGGACTGCCACAATTTTGCCAGGGCGTATCCGAAAACAAACAACGCGGGCTGCGTGAAGCCTGTCTGGTTCAACGCCGCCACGGCCTGCTCTTTTCCGTCTTCCGCCGGGTACAGAATGGTTCGCAGATCGGCTCCGTCCAGAAAGGGCCGCAGGGCCTCCGCGCACCGGTCGATCTCTTCGCGGAAGACCGGCTCGGTCCGGTAAAGCGATGCGCCCATGCCCACGGTCTGCGCGCCCTGTCCAGGGAACAAAAACGCGACGCCCGGTTCACGCCGCGCCGCGAGTTGGGTAACCATTTGTTTGGCGTCGCGTCGCTCCAGCGCCCCGGCGACTTCGCGCACCGCGTGTCCGACCACCACCCGCCGACAGCCGAACGCGCGCCGACCCGCCGCCAGCGTGTAACTCACATCCTCCGCGCGCAATTCCGGCGTGTTGCGCAGGTGCCGGGCAAGGTTGGCCGTAGCGGTCTCCAGCGCGCTTTCGCTCCGCGCCGAGATGACAAAAAGCTGTGGTTCTTGTCCGCTGCTTCCCGTCCCCGGTTCCACGGCGGGAGCTTCCTCCAAAACCAGGTGCGCATTGGTGCCGCCGACTCCGAACGAGCTAACCCCCGCGCGTCTCGGCAAGCCGTCTTTGCCCTCCGGCCAGGGCAGGAGCCGTGTATTGACGTAGAATGGACTGTTGGCAAAATCGATGTGCGGATTCGCCTCACGGAAATGCAAGCTGGGTGGCAACTGCCGGTGACGCAACGCCAGTGCCGTTTTGATGAGGGCCGCCACGCCCGACGCGATGTCCATGTGACCCACGTTGGTTTTGAGCGAGCCCAGCGCACAGAAATGATTTCCCTGCGCTCCACCGGCGCGAAACGCCTGCGTCAGCGCGGCGACTTCAATCGGATCGCCCAACGGGGTCGCCGTGCCGTGCGCCTCGACGTAGCTGATCGACTCCGGCGCCACGTCGGCCAACGCTTGCGCCATCTGGATCACCGCCGCCTGCCCATCGACGCTCGGCGCGGTGAAACTCACTTTGCCCGCGCCGTCGTTGTTGATCGCCGCTCCCCGGATGATCGCCACGATGGGGTCGCCGTCCGCCAGCGCATCCTCCATCCGCTTGAGCAAAACGATGCCCGCCCCGCTGCTGAAAACCGTGCCCTGCGCCGCCGCGTCGAAGGTCCGCGTGTGCCCGTCCGCCGACGCAATCGCGCCTTCCTGATAGACGTACCCGCGCCGTTGCGGAAACGAGATCGACACCCCCCCGGCCAGCGCCATGTCCGTCTGGTAGCTCCACAATCCCTGGCACGCCTGCGCAATGGCCACGAGCGACGTGGAACACGCCGTTTGCACCGTCAAACTCGGCCCCTTCAGGTTGAGTTTGTACGAAACGCGCGTGGCCAGAAAGTCCCGGTCGTTGCTGAATTGCGCCGCCGATTCTCCTTGCTGATACCCGGCCACCAGCCGCGCGAAAAAATCGGTCCCTGTTCCAATGTTGTATAGGAGGTATGAATTGATCCCCGAACCTGCCCAGACTCCGACCAGGCCCGGAAGGCGATCCACGTCGTAACCGGCGCTCTCCAACGCTTCCCACGCGCATTCCAGAAACACGCGGTGCTGCGGATCGAGCAATTCGGCTTCTCGCGCGTTGAAGTTGAAAAACGCGGCGTCGAACAGATCGGCGTCCTGCACCACCCCCCGCGCATTCACGAAGTTCTCACCCGCGTCTTCCGGCGGGCGCATTTCCAGTTCGGCGTCGGTAAACCGCGAAATCGACTCGACCCCACCCGCCAGATTGTTCCAGAAGGTTTCGACGTTGCCCGCACCGGGGAACCGGCCCGACATGCCGATGATTGCAATGGGGTCCATGGATAAACGCGCGACAACCGGTTATCGCCGGGCCACCGGGCGGGCAGCCGGTCTGGCGAACGCCTGCTGCTGACGCCGGGCACGCTCCCGCGAATCGTCGGCCTTTGGCCCGGCTCCGGGTGGGTTCCCGTCGGTCAGGAACGCCGCCAGCGCGCGGATCGTGGGCCGCTGAAAAAACGTCGTGATGGGAAACTCCCCTCCCAACGCCTCGGCGATCAACGCATGGACGCGCACGGCGGAAATCGAGTTGCCGCCGGCATCGAAGAAGTTGTCTTCCACGCCGATGTTCCCCCGCCCGAGCACCCGCTGCCACACCTGCGCGATGGCGGTTTCGGTCGGTGTGGCGGGCCGGGCCGACGCGGGCAGTTCCTTTTCGCGCGACGATTCTTCCAGGCACAAGGTGACGAGCGCCTTGCGGTCCAGTTTTCCGCTGGGCGTGACCGGCAGACGGTCCAACGCCGCCAGCCGTGCGGGCACGAAATAATCCGGCAACTGCGTGCGCAGCCAGCCGCGCACTCCGGTCGTGCTCGGCGCGGGCACCGAGGCGCGCAACAGGTAACCGGCGATCAGTTCCCGGTCGCCGCTGGCCGTCGGCTCGCTGGCCGCGACGGCTGCTTGTTCGATGGCCGGATGCCGCGCCAGCACCGCCTCGATTTCACCGAGTTCGATGCGAAACCCGCGCACCTTGACCTGGTCGTCCGCCCGACCCAAAAACTGCCAGGTCCCGTCGGCGTTTTGCTGCGCGAGATCCCCGCTGCGGTAGATCCGCGCGGACGGATCGTCCGGGTCGATCAAAAACGCTGCCGCCGTGCGTTCGGGATCGTGCAGATACCCGCGCGAAACCGAACGCCCGCCAAAGTACAACTCTCCGGGCTGCCCCGGCGGCACCGGCTGGCGGTCCGCGTCGAGCAACAGCGGTTTCACGCCCTCAATGGTGTGTCCGAGCGGCGGCAGCAGTGGCCAACCCTCCGGGGGACCTGTGAGCGTATGCGAGTGCGTGATGACGGTGGTTTCCGTGGGTCCGTACTGGTTGCGTAGCGTCGCCGGTGTGTCGTCGGCAAAGAACCGCGCCACCGCCGGTGTGATGCGGAGTTGCTCCCCCGCCGCCGTCACGTCGCGCAAGCTCGGCAGCGGCGGCCCTGTCAATTCGGCGAGGCGATACAGCAGCACCGGCGTCAGGAACAGCCGCGCGATGTGCTGGGCGGCTAGAAAATCGCGCAGGGCCTGCGGGTCTTTCCGCAAACTCTCGTCGATGAGGACCAGCGTGCCGCCATCGGCCAGGGTCCCGAAAATTTCCTGAAACGAAACGTCGAAACTCAGCGGCGCGAGTTGGATGACCCGCGCGGCGGTCGGCACGGGCATGTGCGTGGAGTGCCAGCGGATCAGGTGACACGCCGACGCGTGCGCCACGGCGACTCCCTTGGGTTTGCCCGTCGATCCGCTCGTGTAGATGACGTATGCCAGCGGATCGTCGGCGGCAGGCGATTCCGACGGCGCCGGACGGCCAGCGACCACCTCACCCTGCAAAGTCTCGAATTCCCGGAAGGAGAGCGTCTTTCCCGGCGCGGCGCGGCATTGCCAGATTTCCGGCTCCGTGATGAGCAACGCGCATCGGGCATTCTCCAGCATGTACGCGAGCCGGTCGCCGGGGTAGGCCGGATCGAGCGGCAGGTAGGCACCGCCCGCCTTGAGCACCGCCAGCACGCTCAGAATCGCGCCGGGCGACCGCTCCAGACAAATCCCCACGATCACCTCTGGCCCGACGCCCAGCGTTTGCAAATGATGCGCTAGCCGGTTGGCCCGGTCGTTCATCTCACGGTAGGTCAACCGGCTTTGACCGTGTATCAGCGCGTACTCGCCCGGTGTCCGCGCGGCTTGCGCCTCGACAAACTGGTGGATGCGGCGAAACACTGACCCGGCGGCAGGCCCGGGCGCGATGGAGACGGTTTCTGACATCGGAAAAAGATTTTCACTCTGTTGCGACCCGAGTAAAAAGCTAATTCCGTGCCCCAATCCGCCGATTTCAAATCTCGGTGGCGGGACGACCGTCCCGGCTGCTCACCACGGGCGCACCCTGTGCGATCCGCCCTTGCGCCTCACACCGGCTTTTGCCGGAAAGCCTGCATGGCTGCAAGATAGATTTCGCGCACCGGCTGCCCGGTGCGTTCCGCAACCGTTTTGCACGATTCAAACTCCGGCGCGGCCTGCAACAATTTTCCCTTGCCGTCGAAGCCGAGTTTTACTTCCACCGCGCCGTGCGGCGTCTGTACCGTTTCGATCCGCCGTTCGAGCTTAAGCCGCCGCTTCTCGCTCAAACGCACCCCGAAGGAACTCGTTTCCTCGAAAATGAGCTTGCTCATCGCAGCAACCGCCCCGGCTTCGCACAAGAGGGTCAACAAGACCCCAGGGCGGTTCTTCTTCATCTGCACGGGGGTAAAGAAAGCGTCCAACGCACCCGCGGCCAGCAATCGGTCGAGGAGCGAACCCGTGATCTCGGGCGACAGATCGTCGATGTTCGTCTCGATCTGGGTGACGGTATCCGTGGCGTAGTTTTCTTCCCCGGCTGCTGCCGTCTCAACGACAAGCTCGCCCACCACCGCCCGCAACACGTTCGGACGATTCGGCAGCTTCCGGGACCCTAGCCCGTAGCCGATCTTCTCCACCTTCAGGCGCGGCATGGGGCCGAAGCCCACCGCGAACTCCGCCGCAATGGCCGCCCCCGTCGGCGTGATGAATTCAAACGGCTCGTCGATCTGGCCCACGGGAACCCCGCGCAAAATCTCCAGCGTCGCCATCGCCGGAATCGGAAACCGCCCATGCGCGCAATCGACCCAGCCGTGTCCGTCCGCCAGCGCGCTGACAAAAATCTTCTCGACCCCCAACTCCTCGATGCCGACGCAAGCGCAGATGATATCCGCGATGGAATCCAGCGCCCCGACCTCATGGAACCCGATGTCATCCACCGCCGTCCCGTGGATTTTTGCTTCGGCCACCGCGACCCGGTGAAAGATGCTCAGCGCGTGCTCCTTCACGAAGACCGAGAGTTCGCTCGCCTCGATCAACGCGCGAATTTCGGCGTAGGACCGTCCGTGCTCATGGTCGTGCGGGTGTGCATGTCCGTGCTCGTGATGATCGTGACCATGTTCCGCTTCGCCGTGTTCATGGTGCTCACCGTGCTCGTGCGCGTGCGCGTGAGCATGGACCTGGCCGTGCTCATCCGGCTCTTCGTCCTGATCGTGGGTATGAACCGATCCACCGTGGATGCCGAACTTTACCCCCTCGACGTTCTGCCGTTTGTCCCGCTCGAAATGCATGTGAAAATCGCCGATCTCCACCTTGGCCAGCTCCCACTCGAAAGTGGACGGCTTGACGCCCAGATCGCACAACGCACCCACGGTCATGTCGCCGCTGATGCCGGAAAAACAATCGAGAAAGAGAACGCGCATGACGGAAAAAGGAAGGAGCTAGAAAACGACGGGACGGCCCCGGAGAGCCGTCCCTGACTATGTCACAACGACCGAAACGAACGTTTAGCCGACCGGCAACGTGATCTTGATGCCCGGGTCGTAGTCGAAGCTGATCGCCATCTGTTGATCAACCGGCTGACTGGTCCCGTCACCCGTCTGCATCTGGCCTTTGGTCTCGCCTTCCGCCTTGAGGGGACGGTGGTCCTTGTCGGAAATCCACAATTTGGTGGTGGAGTGCATCCCCATCGCGTCGGAGGAGAACGAGTAGGTGCTGGCCGGGACGCCGCCCACCGTGTCGTGTCCGGTGAATTTCACGTCCTGCGCCATCTTGGTAATGGCGTCGAGCGTCGCCGTCTTGCGGGATTGCACGATCATCGCGGCGACCTGCGGCGGCGCTTCGGTCATCTTCCCGCCACCCTGGGCCATAAAGGTCTTCTGGCCGTCGCTGACGAGTTCCATCTGCGTCGTGGTGCCGTCCTCGACCTTCATGTGCATCTTGTCCGGGTTCACGTTTTCCAGGGTGATCGTATTGACCTTCTTGGTCGAGGGGTCCGTCGAAACGATCTTCATCCGGTAGGCCGGGGCGTCGTTCTGCGCTTTCGTGGCGGCTTTGAGCGCCTCCAGCGGGTCGTCGGCAAAGGCGCAGGTGGCGAACATAACCGCGAACAGGGTCGCAATCGGCAGTCTGGAGGCGAGTTTCATGGGGGCAACTCTAGGCGGTTTCAAACGCTTGGCAAACGCACGCACGCACGGCTTTTCAACTGAACAACGGGCCGACCGGCGCGCTGCCCTCCTCGTTCCAGCCGCGCGGGCGCGTCGTCTTGAGCCAATCGACCGCCTTGTGGCTCAGCAGCGTGCCCAGCGTTTTCGGCGTTTGCAGGGGCAGGTCGGCCAATTCGACGATTTGCTCGTCCGGCTGGGTGCCGCCCTTGCCCAACCCGCCGCGCTTGCCGGGCTTGAACGGCTTGTACTTGATGTACACCCGTTCCAACGGCTCCGCCGTCAGCAATAGGAGCTTGGCCCTGGACGGCACGCAGGCGTAATCCTTGTTGAGAATCGTCCCGCCGAACGCGAACCGCTTCAAGTACGTGGCGGTCGGCGTGGAATATACCAACGTGTAAACCTGATCGCGCACAAACGGCGCGTGGTAGTACAGGTCACGATCCACGAACAATTTCTCCGGCGGCGGCACGACCTTGTAAGTACCGTTCGTTTTCACGGTCAACACGCGGTCCAGTTCCGAGACCCGGTAGGCAGGTTCCAGGCCCTCCCCCTTGACGCCGTAACCCAGGTATCCCTTCACCGCGTCGTAGGCGATGGACAGGTTCTTCGCCGCTACCTGCCGCGCGTCGGCTTCCTCGAAGGTCGCCATCTTGGTGAGACGCGGGTACTGCTTGCCGTAGGTTTTGAGCAGGTTCTTGAGGTAGCTGATCGCGTGGCGGGTCAACCCCTTGAGGTTGCTCTGCGTCTCGTCCAATTCACGCAGCAGTTCGTCGATGTCGCGCCGGTTCTGCGCGAGGTCGAACAGTGAAATCCGCTTGATGCGCAGTCCGAGCAGGGTTTCCACGTCTTCCGCCGTCACGTCGCGGCGCAACTGGTCGCGGAACCGGTTGACCCCGGTGAGCACCGCCCCCTGCACGGCCTCGTAGGTCTCGCACTTCTCAATGTTCTTGTAGAGGCGGTTCTCGATGAAAATCTGCGCCAGCGTCCTGGCGTGGATCAGGTCGAGCAGTTCGCCCTGCCGCAGTTCCAACTCGGCCTTCAGCAACGCGAGCAGTTGCACCGTGTTGGCGCGCAAGACTTCCTCCACGTCCATCTCCACCGGACGGTCCCCCTTGATGATGACCGGGCGGGCCGACACCGACTGTTCGCACTCCGTGAAGACGTACAGCGCGGCGATGGTCTTCTGCGCGTCCTCGCCCGGGGCCAGCTTGATCTCGATCTCGACGTTTTCCGCCGTGAAATCGTCGATGCTCTTGATCTTGAGCTTCTTCTTGCGCGCCGCGTCCTCGATGGACGCGATCAGCGAATCCGTCGTCGTCCCGGCGGGCAGTTCGCGGATGACCAGCGTCCCGGCGACGTGCGGCTTCGGTTCGATGACCGCGCGCAGCTTGACCCTGCCCGTGCCCTTGGCGTAGCCGGACGCGTCCATCACGCCGCCCTGCGGGAAGTCCGGCAACAGCTCGAACGGCTTGCCTTGCAGGATGGCGATTTGCGCCTCCATCAACTCGCAGAAGTTATGCGGCAGCATCCGCGTGCTCAGGCCAACGGCGATGCCCTCCGCCCCGAGCAGCAGGAGCAGCGGCAATTTGGAGGGCAGCGTGACCGGCTCCTGGTTGCGCCCGTCGTAGCTGGGGATCGTCTGGGTGAGCTTGTCGTTGAAGATCTCGTGGCGCGCGAGGTCGGTCAGACGGCACTCGATGTAACGCGACGCCGCCGCCGGGTCGCCCGTGTAGATGTTGCCGAAATTCCCCTGCCCTTCGATGAGATAACGTTTCTGCTGCAAGACCACGAGCGCGTCGGCGATGGAAGCGTCGCCGTGCGGGTGGAACTGCATCGTGTAGCCGACGATGTTGGCCACCTTGATGAACTTGCCGTCGTCGTTGCGGTGGAGCGAGTGCAGGATGCGCCGCTGCACCGGCTTGAGGCCGTCTTCGAGCGCGGGGATGGCCCGGTCGCGGATGACGTAACTCGCATACGACAGGAAGTTTTTATCCATCAACGCCCGGAACGGCGGGTCGTCCGGCGGCGGGGCGTGGACGGCAGCGGCAGGACCGTCCGGTGGAAGCCCGGCGGCCGGGTCCTCCTCGCCAGCGTCGGGAACGGTGTCGGCGGCGAGCAGGCCGTCGGCCGGCAGCGGATGGCGGGCGCCGTGGCCGTTCCCGTTGCCGTTGAGGGCGTCCTGACCGGAAAAGCCGAGCGGAAGATCGTCGTTGGAGCCGTGGGGAGTCGTCATGCGCGCCCTCACTTTACGGCAAGAAGTTGTGAACGGTAGGGGGGCTGAACGTCACGCGTTGATTTGAAGGGCGACATCATGTATGAGGCAGATTACTACATTTACTACAAATTGCAAGTCCCAAGGTAGAGCTGGCTCTCCCAGCCAGTCCCCATTTGTCGGGCGAGCATATCAATTGTTTCCATGTCCAACCGAAAAAAGTCAGGGACTGGTTCGGAGAGCCATCAGGACCTTACACTCAGCGGCTGGCAGGCAGGTAGCCGCGCCAGCTTGCCGGGAGGGAGTCGAGGATCGCCCCGCGCCATTTTTCGCTGCGGCGTTGATAGAGGATTCCCCCGGCAATCACCAGCAGACCCATGAGACTCAACACGAACGGAAAGAGCAACGAGCGGGCGAAAATATCGTAGGCGAGGTGACCGATGTAGATGTTGACCCCCATCGCGCCGAACACCACGCAGGCCCGGCGGTTCACGATCACTCCGATCATCATCAAGCCGACGTTGATGAGGGCGTAGAGCAGTTTGCCCCGCTCATCGCTGCTGTCCATGCTCGTCAGCCCGCCCCAGAAGGCCAGCAACCCGAACAACGACAACCAGAAACCGTAGTCCGGCCCGCGCCAGCGGCGCGCCACGTCCACCGCCAAGGCCACGAGCAGCATCCCCAGACCGAACCAGAGCGAGACCCATCGCCGTTCATCCCAGGAAAATTCCGGGCGGTGGAAAAGGACCGGCGTCAGGTCCATCGACAGGAACCAGAGCGCAAAGGCCACCGGCGCGGTGAGAAACGGGAACCGCACGAACCGCAACGCCACCGCCCCGGCCAGGACCGTGCCCAGTTCCATGACGATCCAGCTTCCGTTGACGTAAGGGTGGAAGTTGGCGTAGTCGCCGGGGTCTTCCTGCGGCCACCAGCGGAACCAGCGTTCCAGGCCGTAGATCGCCAGCGGCATCATCCCAACTGCCAACGTGACCAGCAGACCGCCCGGCGTGCGCAGGGCCGGTTGCTGCGGGCGCGTCCACCATTTCCAACCGCCGAACGCGAACCCCAGCGCGTAGACCGTAGCGATGGCGAAGATGCCCTGACCGCCGAAAGCTTCCCACGCGTTCGTCATGAACCAGCCCATCGACCCGAGCACGATCAGCGCGCCGAAATAATAGGCGAGGTGCGCGAAGTCGAAGCGTGAGCCCCCCGGGGAGGCGGGGGCATCGTTGCGCTGTAGTTCCCGCCAGAGCGTCTGCGCCTGGGTCGCGTCGAGCGCGGCTGACGCCACGGCACGGTCAAAGTTTTCTTTGGAGATATTCATGGATGGGAGTCCGCGTCGCGGGCGGCTGGTTCCATCCTAGCGGATCACTGCTCCGACGCCCCATTGATAAAACGGGGCGCGCCATCGCTTTTTTCACGGGTTGACCGGACGCTTCAGGGCGTCGGCAGCACGACCTGGGTAGGCAGCGCGGGCGTCGCGGGCGCCACCACCGGCGCGGCAGCGGGCGGCGGGGTGGCTGCCGAGGCGGCGGGACGTTTGTCGAACACGCCGGGCGCGGCGGCCAGCGCGGCGGCGGCCGAAGGCACGAAAACGGGTTTCGCCACCGCTCCAGGCGCGGCGGTCGTGGTCATGGTCGCCGCCGTGGCCGTCGTGACGGCGGTTACCGTGGTGGCAGCCGTGGTCGCCGGCAAGTTGGTCATGAGCGGCGGCAGCAACGCGGCCAACCGGTAACCGGCCAACGCCAGCCGCTGGTCGGAAATGAGCTTGCCCTTGGCCAGATAATCCGGCGGCAACGGGATCGGGGCGTTCTTCGTATCGACCGCCGCACCCGGCAACTGACCGTGCAAATAGGCGCTCTCGATGGCAATCGTCCGGCCCTCCAGGCTCCAAGCCACCGGGTCCTTGTCCTTGACGAGGTCGGGCAGTGCCGCCGCCGGATACGCTCGCACGATCCGGCCCGCGGATTCCACCGCGAACGGCGGGCTGAAAATCATGCCCGGCAGACGGTCCCAGAAGGCGTGCAGATTGATCGGATTTCCGCCGACCGACACGAAGATCAGGTTGCCGCCACGGTCGCCCTCGGGCAGCGGGAACTGTGGCGTCACCAGTTCGGCGCAGTGGAGGGGTTGATGAAGGTCGCCGATCAGATGGATCAACCAGCTCAGCGCGGCAGCGCGTTGCTCGGGCGTCGCCGCCGGATCGCGGATGGTCTTTTCGCTCGCGTCGATGCCGAAGAGGATGTTGTCCTGCGGGTCGCGCCCGGCGACGAACGGGAAGTTCGGGGGGGTCAGCGGGTAATCGACGTAGTGCCACGCCGGGTGGTCATACGGGCTGTTGCCGCGGCGAATCTCGTCAGGCCAGGTGCTCGCGCGCATGAAAAAATACGCGGCAGGGTCGGTCGGATGATCTTTCTCCAGTTGCTCCTTCCATTTCGGCATCGCCGGATGCGCCTGGAGGATGGCGAGCGTTTGCTGTTGCGCGGCAGGCGGCATCTGCTGGTAGGCGATGCCTGCCACGATCATGTGCCCGCCCGGACCCCACGCCAGCGCGCGGCTGGCTAGCCATGCCTGCCCCAAGAGGAAGCACGCCAGCGCGCAGATTCCCCGCCCCGTAAAATATCGTTTGCTCACCCTGGCATGATGCCCGGTTATTTGCCGCTGTAAATCTCTATGATGGCGCCGAGCAGTTTGAGGGCGTCTTCTTTTTTGCGCGTGAAGCTGTTGCGCCCGATGATCGAGCCGAACCCGCCGCCTGCCTGGACCCCGCGGACCTGTTCGAGCAACTTGTCGTCGGTCTCGGCCGCGCCGCCGGAGAAGATCACGATGCGCCGACCGTCGAAGGTACACTTCACGACGTGCCGGATGCGCTCGGCCATCGTGCCGATGGGAATTTGCTCCTTTTCGTAGACTTTCTTCGCCAGGTCCTGTTCGAGGAAGGCGCTGGGGATTTTGACTTTGATGATGTTTGCGCCGAGTTGCGCGGCGATCTGGGCGGCGTAGGAACACACGTCGATGGCGGTTTCGCCGTCCTTGCTCAACGCCGAGCCGCGCGGATAGCTCCAGATGACCACCGCCAGTCCGTGCCGTTTCGCGTGGGCGGAAATTTCGCGGATCTGGCCGTACATTTTCTGCGCGTGCTCGCTGCCGGGGTAGATCGTGAACCCGACGGCCGCCGCGCCGATCCGCAGCGCATCTTCGACGCTCCCGGTGATGGCTTGGTCGGGGTCTTTGTCGTCGCCGTGGAGCAGGTCGTGGTCGTTGACCTTGAGGATCAGCGGAATCGCGCCCGCAAATTCCCGCGCGCCTGCCTCCAGAAAACCGAGTGGCGCGGCGTAGGCGTTCAGGCCCGCGTCGAGCGCGAGTTGGAAATGGTAGAGCGGGTTATACGCGGGCGGGTTGGACGCAAAGGAGCGGTCCGGCCCGTGCTCGAAGCCCTGGTCCACCGGCAGGATCACGAATTTGCCGGTGCCCGCGAGTTTGCCCGCGTTCATGATGCGCGCCAAGTTGGCGAGCGTGCCGGGGTTGTCGCTGCCGTACCAGGAGAGGATTTCTTTGACGCGTGGGGTGAGTTCCATCGTTTTGTGCGGTTATCGCGCCGGGTTGACGTTGAGAATGAACTTTTCGATGGCGTTGGCAAAGCCTTCATCCTCGCTGGAAGTCGTCGATTCGGTCGCCGCGCCTTTGACCTCGTCGCTGGACTGGCCCATCGCAATGGACAGACCCCCTTTTTCAAACATGGGGATATCGTTGGCCATGTCTCCGATGGTGGCGATTTCCCCGGGCTGGAGGTTCAGCATCTTTGCGAGGGTGAGCACCACGCCGCCTTTGTTGGCCTCGGGATGGGTCACGTCGAGATAGTAAGGTTGCGAGCGCGCCGCCGTCACGACCGGATGGTCGCCGCCGTCACGATGCGGGGTGGATTGCTTCATGCCGACCTGCGGGCCGAACGCTGCGCGCACGGCTTTTTCGCAGCGCGCGACGGCGTCGAGATCGTCGCTGACCCCGACGATCTTGGCCACTTTGTCGGTCTTGCCCTCGTAAGTGCTCACGACCTGGGGCGCGAATTTGACGGTCCATTCCTCGCGGTCCACGTGCGCGCCGTGGCGTTCGTGGACGAACCAGTCGTTACCCCGGTAAATCCACACGTCGAGACGGTTGCCTTCGATGATCTTGATGATCGGCTCGACCACGTCCGGCCCGAGCACGTGCTCGGAAATGATCGAGAGGTCCGGCTTCACGAACAGACCGCCGTTGAACGCCGCGATAGGGATCGTGATGGCGAGCGGTTCGATCAGCATTTGCACTCCGCGCGGGGGGCGTCCGCTGGTGATGGCGAACTCGATGCCGGCCGCGCGCATTTTTTTGACGACGGCGACGGTGCGGTCGGTGAGCTTCTTTTCCTTGGTGACGAGGGTGCCGTCCACGTCGGCGAGGAGCAACCGGGGACGGGGCGCGGGTTTTTCGTTGGCCATGGTCTTTGTGTATCGGGACACCAACGGTCCACGGCTGTCAATCCCTGGGAGGATCGGCGGGCGGCTGGGTAAACTCGATCTTGTTCGAGCCCCGGAGTTCCTGCGTCCAGACGGGCGGGGTCCACGAGCGGGTGGCGTAATCGCTCAGGGTGATCGTCAGCAAGATGATGAGCCACAAAAACGAGGCGGTGGCGAAGAGCCAGACGATGGGATGGCTGTACCGCACTTCCATGAAGAACATGATGATGAGCGCGCCTTTGGCGATGGAGATGGCCAGCGCCACCACGATGTTGAATGGCCCGAGGTTGACGAAGTTTGCTCCAACCGTCAGCGCGAGTAAGCCGAACAGCGCGACGAAGGTCTTCAGGTACGTTTTGGTCGAGACGCTTTCGGTTGGCATGGAACGAGGGAGTGAGTCTCAGCGTGGCGAGACCAAGTAGAAAAGCGGGAACAGGAACACCCAGACCAGATCGACAAAATGCCAGTACAGGCCGGAGACCTCGACGGGCGTGTAATAGTCCGGCGAAAATTTTCCGCGCCAGGCCTGGAATGCCATCACGGCGAGGATGCCGACGCCGATCATTACGTGCAGGCTGTGCAGGCCGGTCATCAGGAAATAGAGCGTGAAGAAAAGCTGGACCTTGTTGCCCGGCTCGCGGCCCTCGTAGATGAAGTGCCCGCCGGGGACATGGTGCTCGGCGAAATCACGGTAATATTCGTAACCGTGCAGGACGAGGAAACCGCCACCCAGGCCCGCCCCGGCCAGTAACAGGAGGGTGAGCAGCCCGCGGCGGCCTCCGTTCTGCGCCGTGTGGACCGCCATCGCCACACAAAAGCTGCTCGTGATCAGGATCGCCGTATCCGCCGCGCCAGCCCACATCAGCAACTCGCGGCTGGCGGCGGCGAAGATCTGCGGATACGTGAACCGGTAGACCGTGTAAGCGGCGAACAGCGCGCCGAAGAACAGCAGTTCCGTCCCGAGGAAAAGCCACATGCCCAGATGGGCGACCTCGGTCTGCTGGTCGAGGTCGTCGAACTGATCCGCGCGCGCCGGGAGCGGCGTCGGACGCAGGGGCGGACGCGGAAGCGCGGTGGGATCAGGCATGGACGGCGGGTTTCTGGCTGGGGCTGGCGTGTTCCACTGAGGCCAGCAACGGGTAAGAGTACGGCTCCTCGGTGACGACGGGCGTCGCGTCGAAATTATGGGTCGGAGGCGGCGAGGAGGTCTGCCATTCGAGACCGGTGGCCCCCCAGGGATTGTTGCCCGCCGGTTTCCCGTTTTTGAGCGACCAGATCAGATAGACAAACGGCATCAGGTAGCCGACCGCGAGGATCGACGCTCCGGCGGTGGACAGGACGTTCCAGACCTGGAACTCGGGCGGGTAGGCGTGGTAGCGGCGCGGCATCCCGAGGTAGCCGAGGATGAACTGCGGGAAGAACGTCAGGTTGAAGCCGATGAAAATCGTCACGGCGGCCAGTTGGCCCAGGCGTTCGGGGTACATGCGCCCGGTGATCTTCGGCCACCAGAAGTGCAGCCCGCCCATGAAAGCGAGGACCATGCCGCCAACCATGATGTAATGAAAAT
Source organism: uncultured Chthoniobacterales bacterium (assembly GCA_964250695.1). Classification (GTDB taxonomy): domain Bacteria; phylum Verrucomicrobiota; class Verrucomicrobiia; order Chthoniobacterales; family SZAS-18; genus CAHJWO01. The sequence goes on from CAXUGY010000004.1 coordinate 75,440, forward strand.
GCGCAACGACGAAGTAGGTGTCGTGCAGGTGAACGTCGGTCGCCAGCGCGGCTACGAAAAGACCGGTCATGCCGCCGAAGGTGAACAGCCCGATAAACCCGAGCGCGAAGAGCATCGGCGTCTCGAAAGTGATGGAGCCTTTGTAGAGGGTCGCGGTCCAGTTGAAGACCTTGATGCCCGAGGGAATGGCGATGAGAAAACTCAGAAACGAGAACACCATCCCGACGTAGATCGACTGGCCGCTGGCAAACATGTGGTGACCCCAGACGAGGAAGCCGAGGATCGCAATGGCCATGCTGGCAAAAGCGATGAACCGGTAGCCGAAGATTTTCTTGCGCGAAAAACAGGTGATGAGTTCGCTGATGACCCCAAATCCGGGCAAGATCATGATGTACACCGCCGGGTGGGAGTAGAACCAGAACAGGTGCTGGAAAAGCACGGGGTCGCCACCGAGCGACGGATCGAAGATGCCCACTCCCCAGAGCCGCTCCACGACGATGAGACCCATCGCGGTGGCGAGCACGGGCGTCGCCAGGACCATGATGAGGCTCGTGGCGTAAATCGACCACACGAAGAGCGGCAACCGCATCCACGTCAGCCCGGGGGCGCGCATCCGGTGGATGGTAACGATGAAGTTTAGCCCGGTCAGAATCGACGAGAACCCGGAGATGAACACACCCAGCGCCATCATCATGACGTGGGAGTTGGAGTACTTGGTGCTCAGCGGGGTGTAGAACGTCCAGCCGGTGTCCACGCCGCCCGCCGCGACGGAGTAGAGCGTCACCGCCCCCGCCGTGACGAGGATGTACCAGCTCAGCAGGTTCAGCTTGGGGAAAGCGAGGTCCCGCGCGCCGATCATCATCGGGATGAGGAAATTACCCAGCACGGTAGGAATCGACGGGATCAGGAAAAACCAGACCATCAGGACGCCGTGAACGGTGAAAAGCTTGTTGTACGTTTCCGACAGGACGAGGTCGCCCTGCGGGGTGAGAAGATTGATCCGCATCAGCGCGGCGGCAGCCGACGCGATGAAGAAGAAAAAGAGGATCGTGAAAAGGTAAAGCAGGGCGATGCGCTTGTGGTCGGTCGTCAGCAACCACGAGCGGATCGTCGTTTCCTTGTTCAGATAATGGGTCGGATGCCCGCCGAAGGGTTGGCGGACGGTAGCCTGGGCTTGCATGTCAGTAGGGAGTTGGCTGCTGCGGACGTGGCGCGGGTTTCTGGGTCTGGCCGGGCGCATCCTCGTTGCGGCGGAGGAATTCGTCAGGCGTGTCCTTGGCCATGCTCTTGATGTACTGGATCAACTGGAAAACCTCTTCCTCGCCGATCTGGCCCTCGTAACTGGGCATGATCGGCGCGTAACCGGCCACGATCTGCTTGAGCGGCAGCAGGATCGAGTCGTGCAGATAACGGTCGTCCGCCGTGACGATCTCGCCCGTGTCCAACGGCACCGGATGGCCGTACAAACCGGCCAGACCCGGCGCGCGGACCAACGCGTTTTCCCCGTGGCAGCCGCTGCACCCCAGCGAGCGGAACAGCCGCGAACCGCGCGCCGCCAGCGACGCCTGCGCGCCGCCCTGGTTGAGCCATTGCGCGTAGTCGGTCGGCGTCATCACCGTGACCCAGCCGACCATGTCCGCGTGGCCGCTGCCGCAGAGCTTGCTGCAAAAAATGTGGAAGCTGCCGAGTTTGGTCGCCTCGAACCATTCCTCCGAATAGCGGCCCGGCACCACGTCCTGCTTCGTGCGGAAGGCGGGCACGTAGAAATCGTGGATCACGTCCTGCGAGGTCATCACGAGCCGCACCGTCCGGCCCAGCGGGACGTGCAGTTCGTTCAGTTCCCGCTTGCCCTCGGGATGCTGGACGTTCCACATCCACTGCTTGCCGATGACGTTGACCTCCAGCGAATCGGCGTCGGACGGCGGGGTCTTGAGCCGGTGATAAATGGCCGCTCCCCAGACGAAGAAGCCCATGGCGATCATCAATGGGATGGCGCTCCAGGTCAGTTCCACCTTCCACGTCTGGAAGTTGAGCGGCGTCCGGTCGGCGTCGCTGCCTTTGCGGTAAGTGTACAGGCAATATCCCATCGGCACGAAGATCACGGTGAGCATGACCACCGTCAGCAGGATCAGCGCGTAGAAAAGCGCGTCCGTCTGCCCCGCCATGGAGGAGGCGCGTTCGGGGGTAAAAGGTAAGTCCATGGCGAGCATTAGACGGGGCAGGGTCGGGTCAGGCTTTCGCGTCGGCCGGGCGGCGGACGAGGTAGAAAATTCCGCCCGCCATCGCCAGCAGCGTCAGCACGCCGCCGACGCGCACGGTGTTGACCACGAGCACGCCGTACTTGCCGTTGATCGGGTTGTAGTGAAAACAGGTCAGCAGCAATTCCTGGATGCGCGAACCGACCTTGCGCTGACCGGCGGCGGCGAGCGCGGTTTGCAGGTCGCCGGGGTCGAAATTCACGCCGAAGAAATAACGCGCCACCTTGCCGTCGGGCGTCAGGATCATCACGCCGCTGGGGTGCGCGTACTGCCGGGTCGTCGGGTCGTAGCCGTACCGGAAACCAACGGTGTCAGCGAGCCGGTGGATCGTCGCAGGGTCGGGACTGGTGAGGAAATGCCAGCCCGCATCCGCGCCGTGGCGGGCGTACCGCTTGAAGTAGACGCGCTTTTGCTGCGCGGCCTGCGCCGGGGTGTCGGTGGGGCTGATGCTCACGTCGATCAGGTCGAAGCCGGTGCCCGCGGTCAGACGCAGATCGTTCATGGATTCCACCAACCCGCCGAGCACGAGCGAACAGAGCATCGGGCACTCGTGATAACCGAGCACGAGGATGGCCGGACGCTGGCCGAGGACACTGCGCAGGGCGGTGGGCTGGCCGGTCTCGTCGCGGAACACGGCGTCGAGCGGCACCTGCGCGCCGAGGTTCTGGTCGAAGCGTCCCTGTTGGAAAACGGCGTTGGCGGCGTTGGTATCCAGCGCACGCGCCGTCGGCAACGCTGCCACCACCACCGCGAGAAAGAGGAAGAGGAATTTCATCATGGCCGCAGACTTTGGCCGAACACCTGCGGCCGGGCGCGTTCGCGTTGGAGACCCTCCAGTGTCTTGCCCGGCGAGACCGGCGGCACGCCGCGCTCGGCGAGAAGATCCATCGCCCGGTCCACCGGCAGGCGCACGACACCGGCCTGCCGGTCAATCCAGGTGTAGGTCCGTAAATCGGTGGCGTTGCCGACGCGCATCCCGCGCAAATCCTCCTCGGGTTTTACTTGCAGCAGCGGCCCCTGATAGTCCGGCGCGATTTTGACCTGCGAGGCCGCGCCTGGTTCCTGCATGGGTCGGCGGGCGTCCAGTTTGCCGTTGAGAAAACCAAACCCCTTGAAAACCACGGCGATGCCGACCAGAAAAACCGCCACCGAAAAAATCAGCGCCAACGCAAAAAGGAAGATGCCCTTGACGTTGACATCCGTCGTCTCGTGACCGGCAGTCACCGTTGCCATGAAGGCAGGGTCATCCACGGGCGGCTCGCCCGCGTTTTGGGGGATGGGTTGGTGTTTAATGTCCATGGACGAGAGCGGGTTCCATCCGGGGGTCATTTTTCGGCAGAGTCAAATGCGTCTTCAGCCGGGCGAGAAAGACGGCCAACCACACGCCGCCAATGCCGACTAACGTAGCCGCATCCAGCCAGGAAACGCTCAGGCCGTCCCGGTGCAGTGACGGCATGACTTGCCAGTACCTCTCCATCGCGTGAACCCCGCAAATGCCCAGGGCCAGCCCGGTGAGAAAGCGCACGTTTTTCTTGTTCTCGCGCGACAGCAGCAAACAAAAAGGCAACCCGAAATTGAACAACGCGAGGAAAATGCCGATGTATTTCCAGGCGCCCACCGTGCGGTGCAGATACCACGAAATCTCGCGCGGCTCGTTGCCTGACCAGATGATGATGAGTTGCGAGACGCTCAGGTAAGCCCACATCATCACGAAGGCGAGCAGGAAATTGCCCAGCGAATGGAAATGCTCCACGCGCACCACGCCGCTGATCGGGTTGGCCTGCCGGTCGAACGGCGCCGGTCCCACGACCCACGCCAGCATCGCGGCGCAGAAGGCGAACGTCAGCAGAATTTGCCCGATGATGAGCAAGGCCGGGAAAACCGTGGAATACCAGTGGTGTTCCAGCACCATGACCCAATCGACGGTCGCCAACGAGACGGTGAGGACAAACACCAGGAGCCCCGGTCCGCAGAAAGTGCGGATGCGCCGGGTCAACGCCGGGTCGGAGGTGGCGTCCTGTTGCGCGGACCAGCGGTTGAGGAGGAACGCCGCCGTGATCCACAGGCCGAAGCACACCGCCATCCTTGCGGCGTGAACAGGCGAATTCAGGTAACTGTGAACCTTCTGAAGCGCGTCATCATGGGCAACGATCTCCGGGTTCGCCCAAGGATAGAGATGTTTCAACCCGAAAAAGAACGGCACGAAAAGCGCGGCCATCAGCGGCAACGTCGAGATGCTCGCTTCGAGGAAACGCCGGATCGTGTACCCCCAGCCGCCGCCGGTGAGATAATGCATCATCAGCACGCAGAGACTACCCAACGGTAGCCCCATCCAGAACACGAACGCAAACAGGTAAGAGAAAAAAAACTGGCGCGGATCGGGATGGAGAAACGCGCCGACGCCAGCCAGCACGAGGCCGACAATGCCAGCGATCAGCGCGACGATCTGCACGCGGTCAAACTGGGCGCGGAGCGGCGTCATGGCTTGGGCGCGGCCTCCAGTTTGGCGCGTTCGTCGGCGGGCACGTCGTCGAGGCGGCCGTTGCGCGAGAGTTGCAGCGCGCGGATGTACGCGGCAATGGCCCAGCGGTCGGCGGGTTCAACGCGCGACGCGTAGGAATACATCACGCCGTAGCCGTTGGTGATGACATGATAGAAGTACCCGGGCGGAGCCTGCCGCAAACGGTCGATGTGATACGAATTCGGCGGCGGGAACCCGCGCTGCACGATCATGCCGTTGCCGTCCCCCTCGGCGCCGTGGCACACGGAACAATAGATGTTATACCGCTCTTGCCCGCGTTTGAGCAGGTCGTGCGTCACCGGCAGCGGGAACCCGGCCGCCAGCGTGCCGTCGTCATTCTTGCCGGTGAAGAAAACCACGTTTTCATCGAGGTGGCCACGCGCCACCGTGTGCGGCGGCAGAGGCCGCGCGGACGTGCCGTCGGCAAAGAATTCGCTGGCCGCGAGCGGTTTGTACTTCGGCTGGTTGTACATGTCCTGCCGACACGCCGCGCCGCTGCCCGCCAGTAAACCGGCGGCGATGTAAGTCAACGCGTGGCGGTTCATCGCTTGACCTCCACCACGTCGGCGGCGTGCAGTTCTTCTTCCAGGAAACGGCGCGTGGCGTCGCGTTCCCAGCGGGGATCGGCGGCTTCCAGGCACAGAAAGAAACGGTCCAGCGTGGCGCGCTCGATGCCCGCCGCCGAGAAGATCGGGTGGTGCAACCGGGGCAAGCCGTTGAGAAACAACATCCCCAACACCGCGCAAACCGCGGCGAAAAGCACCGTCAATTCAAAGATGATCGGGATGAACATCGGCCAACTGTTGAAAGGCCGGCCACCGACGTTGAGCGGGTAATCAACCGTGGCCGAAAACCATTGCATGAACCACCCGGTAAATCCGCCCACGATGCCGCCGCCGAGCACCAGGAGCGGCATGACGGTGCCGCGCCGTCCCATCGCCTCGGCCAACCCTTCGACGGGCACCGGGCTGTAGGCATCCATGCGGCGGTAACCGGCCTCGTAGGCTTTGCGCGTCGCCTCGACGAGCGCCTCGCCGGACGCGAACGCGCCGACCCATCCGTGCAGGGTTTCCTGCCGGAGCCCCACGGGGACGCGGGTGACGGGTGCGACGGTCATGGCCGGTTGGCGAGGCGGGCAAACACGGGCGGCAGTTCCGGGCCGCTGTCCGGGAGGCTCTCACCCTCGGCGACGAGTTCGCGCACCTCCGTCATCGAGATCATCGGCAGGAAGCGGATGAAAAGGAGCAGCAGCGTGAAGAACAAACCGAGCGTCCCCGCGAACGTGGCGTAGTCCCAGAACGTCGGCGAATACATCCCCCATTTCGACGGGGAAAACTCGCGGTGCAGGCTGATGACGACGATGGTAAACCGTTCCAGCCACATGCCGACGTTGATGAAGAACGCCACCACGAAAAGCAGCGCCGGATTCATCCGCACCCGCCGCGACCACAGCGCCTGCGGCACGACGACGTTGCAGAGCATCAACGCCCAGTACGACCATGCGTAGGGGCCGAACGCCCGGTTATAAACCAGATAACGTTCGTAGATGTCTCCGCTGAACCAACCCATGAACGCCTCCACCGCATAACCGTAGCACACGATCAACCCGACCACGAGCATGATGTTAGCCATGTTGTTGAGCGTGCGCTCCGTGATGAAGGCGTGCAACTTATACAGGTGCCGCACCGGGATGATGATGTTGAGCACCATCGCAAACCCGGAGTAAATCGCCCCGGCCACGAAGAACGGCGGGAAGATCGTCGAGTGCCAGCCGGGCGTCAGCGCCACGGCAAAGTCAAAGCTCACGACGCTATGCACGGAAAGCACCAGCGGCGCGGCCAACCCGGCGAGGAGCAGGTACGTCATCTTGTACCGCTGCCAGTGGATCGCCGAGCCGCGCCAACCGAGCGCGCCGAGGCCGAAGAGAATCTGCTGCCAGCGATGCTTCGAGCGGTCGCGCAACGTCGCCAGATCGGGAATCAGCCCCACGTACCAGAACAACAGCGACACGGTAAAATAGGTCGAAACCGCGAACAAGTCCCATACCAGCGGGCTGCGCCACTGGGGCCACAGGCCCATCGTGTTCGGATACGGCACGATCCAGTAAAAGACCCAGGGCCGTCCCAGGTGAATCAGCGGAAACATCCCCGCGCAGGCCACCGCGAACAGCGTCATCGCCTCGGTGAAACGGTTGATGGAATTTCGCCACTTCTGGAACACGAGCAGCAGGATGGCCGAGATGAACGTCCCGGCATGGCCGATCCCGATCCACCAGACGAAATTGATGATGGCAAAACCCCAGGCCACCGGAACGTTGATGCCCCAGATACCGACCCCTTTATAAAGCAAGTACGTGACCGACATCAGGAACACCATCAACAGCAGGAAAGCGATGGCAAATCCCAGCCACCAGCTCTTCGGGTGTTGGCCCTCGAGGACGATGTCCCCGATCTTGGCCGACACGCTTGCCAGCGTTTGCCCCGGTCCGACCAGCTCGTCCGGGTAACCCAGCTTTGACATGGGCACGGGGTCGCCGCTTCCGTCGAGCTTGCGCGGAGCAAAACCCGGGCCGTGGCCGTTGGATGACGAGGGAACAGGCATCAGGCTTTGGTGTTCCCCTCCGGGTTTGGGTTGGTGATGCGCGCCAGGTAGGTGGTGCGTGGGCGGGTGCCCAACTCGGCGAGCATCCCGTAGTTGCGCGTCTGTTTCTTGAGCCGTGACACGCGGCTCCCGGGATCGTTGATGTCGCCGAAGACGATGGCTTCCGTCGGACACGTCTGCTGACACGCCGTCCTGATTTCGCCGTCGCGCACCCGGCGGTCTTCCTTCTGGGAGGTGATCTTCGCCTCGTTGATGCGCTGCACGCAGAACGTGCATTTTTCCATGATGCCGCGCGAGCGCACACTCACGTCCGGGTTGCGCTGCATTTTGAAGGTCAGATGCGTGTTATCCGCCCATTGCAGGAAATTGAACCGGCGCACCTTGTACGGGCAGTTGTTCGAGCAGTAGCGCGTGCCGATGCAGCGGTTGTACACCTGTTCGTTGAGACCTTCCGGGCTGTGGACCGTCGCCGCGACCGGGCACACCACCTCGCACGGCGCGTTCTCGCAGTGCATGCAGGGCACCGGCTGATGGTAGAAATCCGGGTGGTCGAGGTCGGGGCCGCCGAAATATCCGTCCACGCGAATCCAATGCATCTCGCGTCCAGTGATGACCTCGCCCTTGCCCACGATGGGAATATTGTTCTCCGACTGGCAGGCAATCACGCAGGCGTTGCAGCCGATGCAGGTGTTCAGGTCAATCGCCATCCCCCATGCATAACCCGGATAAGGGTGGTCCGGCGGATAGAGCGTCTCGTCCTTGGTCGGTTCCTCGGATTTCTCGGGCGCGAACTTCGGCTTCTGGTGAAACTCCTCCAGCGTGCCGGTGCGGTAAACGTCGCGCCCCGCCAGCGTCTGGTGCGACTGGGTCGTGGCCAGTTGCCACTTCACCCCTGCAATCTTGCGCACCTCCAACCCCGCGCCGAAACCCATCGTGTCACTGGTGCGCAGCGCGGATGCATTCACTCCCTGCCCCGAGCCGACGTGCCCCGCCGTCGTGCGGCCATAACCGAGGGTCAGCGTCACGGAATTTTCCGCCTGCCCCGGCACGATCCACACCGGCGCATGCACGCTCCGGCCTTTGAACGCCAGTTCGATCACGTCCTCGTTGGCCAGTTTCAACCGCTCGGCCAGTTTCGGGCTGACGAGCGCGGCGTTGTCCCAGGTCAGTTTCGTGATGGGCTTGGGCAACTCCTGCAACCAGCCGTTGTTGGCGAACCGGCCATCCCAGACGGTCGGGTCCGGTTTGAAGACGAGTTCCAGTTTCCCGGGCGGGATCGCGGCGTCTCGCTCCATCCCGGAGTAATCTCCCACCGGCATGTAAGAGGTCGATGAACTGACGAGCACGCCGATCACCGCTTTCCCCACCGACGGCGCGAACGACGTTCTCAGCCCGTCATGGATCGTCCGCCGCCACGCCTTCTCAAAATCGGCCCCCCGGTGTGCGGACCGCCAATGCTCGTGGACAATATCAAACGCTCCCCGCGCGGTTTGCTCGAACACCAGCGCGTCCAGAAACTCGTGCGCCGTCTTGCCCTGGTAAAGCGGCTCGATGAGTGGTTGCACGACCGAAGCCGGGCCGTCGAAGGCCAGCGCGTCGCTCCACGATTCCAGGTAGTGCGCCTGCGGTAGATGCCACTGGCAGAGCAGCGACGTTTCGTTGTAAGCCAGCGCAAGTTGCACGCACCGTTTCGCCTGCCGCATCGCCGCCGCGAATGCGAGGTCCGCCGGCGCGTCGTAAACCGGATTCCCGCCCAGCATGATGAACAAATCCACCCTGCCCGCGTGCAAATCCGCCGCCAGTTCCTTGAGCGAATCCGTTTGCCGCACCGCCCGGGCGTCGGCGCAGGGACGGTAGGTCAACGTCTGGCCCACGTTGCCCAGCGCGTCGTTCAGGGCGGCGGCCAGATCATGCACCACGCCGGGCTGCCCTTCGCCCGCCACGACGAGACCTGACCCGCGCACCGCCAGCAGATCGCGCGCCGCCGCCGCCAGCCACGTTGACGCCGCCCCGGTCCCGCCGGTCGGTTCGGCCTTGCCCGTCTCGATCATCCGCGCGAGTTCCTTCGCCAGCCGGAGCACCTCCCCCGCCCCGCACGCCAGCCGTTCGTCGGCCATCGTCCCGGTGATCGTGGGCGTCGGCTCCGCGACGTAGAGACGGCGCGACGCCGCCCCGTCGATCATCTGCTGCCGCCCCTGGGCAAATTGCCGCGCGTGCCGCAAGCTCGCCGGGTGGGTGAACAGAAAATCGCTGTCGAGCGCGACGATCACCTGCGCCTTCGCAAAATCGTAATGCGCCTCAACCTGCGTCTGGTCGGCTTGCGCGTGCCTGAGCCCGTCCCGGTTCCACGCCTCGTACTGGTGCCATTTCGCCTGCGGATACCGCTTGAGCAACGCCTCCAACTGCGCGGCCAGCGTCGGCGAGGTCACCGTCTCCGTGAGAATCCGCAAGCCCGCCCCCTGCTTCGGCCCCTGCTCGGCCAGACGCGGCACGAGGTCGGCCAAGAACTCCTCCCACGAGCTGGTTTCCCCGCCCCGCAGCACGGCGCGCGAACGGTCGGGATCATACAACTCCAGGATGGACGCTTGCTGGAACACGTTCGCCGCGCCCAGGCTCATCGGGTGGTCCGGGTTGCCTTCGATCTTGGTCGGACGCCCCTCGTGGCTCTCGACGAGAATCCCCGTCGCGTACCCACCCAGCGTCATCGCCGTGGCGTATTGCAGCGGAATCCCGGGGATCAACTCTTCGGGCTGCTTGACGTAAGGCAGGATTTTCTCAATCGGCTGCCGCGTGCAGGCGGTCGCTCCCGCCAGCGCGAACGACGCCGCCATGATCTTCAGGAACTGCCGTCGGCTCGGCGCGTCGGTCCACTCGGCGGCTCCCTGCGGAAACTCCCGGTGCAGCCATTGGTTGAACTCGGTCGTCTCCGACACCGCTTCCAACCCGCGCCAGAACTGCGGCCCGTCCGCCGACGCCAGCCGCGCGCGCACTGCCGCCAAGTCCAGTGGAACGGGAGGCATGGAAAGGGTCGCGGCGGGGGGGTTCATCGGTGGCAGGTGGCACAATCCGTCAACACGCCTGCGGACTGCACATGGTAATCCTTCACCAGTTGCCTGGCCCAGTCGAGCTTGCCCTCGTCTTTCAGCGCCACCCGTTGCGGATCGAACACGTCCTTCCGGTCGGCGATGTAATTCTCCGGGTGCCGGTGGCATTGCAGACACCACGCCATGTAGAGCGTCTGGTCCTGCCAAACGAGCTGCATCTGGTTTTCCCGCCCGTGGCAGGACGTGCAGCCGATCCCTTTGTTGACGTGGATCGAATGGTTGAAGTACACGAAATCCGGCAGGTCATGGACCTTGGTCCAGGCAATGGGCTTGTTCTCGATCAGGCTCTGGCGCACCGGCGCGAGCATCTGCTGGTCGGTGTAGAGCTGGCTGTGGCAGGTCATGCACGTCTCCGTGGGCGGAATCCCGGCATACGCGCTTTTTTCGACCCCGGTGTGGCAGTAGCGGCAATCGATGCCCAACTGGCCAACATGGTGCTTGTGACTGAACGGCACCGGCTGGGCAATCGGCACCCACATGCGCGTTGCCCAGGGAGACCACTCGATGGCGTACAACGCGCCCACCACGAGCGCGAGAAACAACGGCCCGCCCACGATCACCGCACGGACCAACGAATTGCTGCCGACTGGAAAAATCTGCGCCATCTGGTGTCAGATTCTACGCTGCCTGCGATGGCGGGAAGAGAATTTTTGTAACTTTTGGTGGCTGCAAAACCCCGCCCGGCGTTTCGACCCGGTTCCGGCGGCGGTGTTCAACGGTGGCTGGATGGTCTATGTTGCGCGTCCCATGCCGCCCCCCACGCTCCCGACCGAAGATGTTCTCGTGCTGGGGGCCGGTGCCGCCGGGCTGATGTGCGCGGCGGTCGCCGGGCAGCGTGGCCGCAGCGTGCGGGTGCTGGAACGCGCCGAGCGCCCCGGCAAAAAAATCCTCGTGTCGGGCGGTGGCCGCTGCAATTTCACGAACCTCCACGCCGGGCCGGAAAACTACCTTTCCGGGCAACCCGGGTTTTGCCGGTCGGCGTTGGCCCGCTACCAGCCGTCCGATTTCGTCGCGCTGGTCGAGCGGCACGGCATCGCCTACCACGAGAAAAAGCTCGGCCAGCTTTTCTGCGACGGCTCGTCGCGCGACATCGTCAACCTGCTGGCCGCCGAGTGCGCGGACGCGGGTGTCCACGTCGAGACCGGCGCGGAGGTCCGGCAGGTCGCGCGCGGGGCGGACGGCGTCTTCTCGGTCAGCGTCGGCGCGCGGGAACTCCGGGCGCGGGCGCTGGTCGTGGCGGCGGGCGGCCTCTCCTGGCCGAAGCTGGGCGGCAGCGACCTGGCGCACCGGCTGGCGCGGCAGTTCGGGCTGCGGATCGTCGCGCCGCGCCCCGGCCTGGTGCCGCTGACTTTTGCCGACGAACCCGGGCGGCTGTGCGCACAACTGAGCGGCGTTTCCCTGCCCTGCCGTGCCGAGGCGCGCGGGCGCGGGGGCCGGGCCTTCCACGAGAGTCTCCTCTTCACCCACCGCGGGCTGAGCGGCCCCGCCGTGCTGCAAGTTTCCTCCTACCTGCCACCCGGCGCGGAAGCCTCGTTCGACCTGCTGCCGGACCAGCCGGACACCGACGACTGGCTCGTTCGCCGACACGCGCAAGGCGAGGCGGCGCATCTGGCCAACGTGCTCGCCGAACGTCTGCCCACCCGGCTCGCGCAAGCCTTTTGCGGCCCGCTGGACCCGGCGCGCCCGTTGCGGCAGCATTCCCCCAAGGCGTTGGCGACGCTCGAACGCACCCTGCGAAATTGGACCCCACCGCCCAGCGGCACGGAAGGCTATCCCAAAGCGGAAGTCACCCTCGGCGGTGTGGACACGCGCGACCTGAGCAGCAAGACCATGGCCGCGAGCACGATCCCGGGCCTCTATTTCATCGGCGAGGCGGTCGATGTGACGGGGCAGTTGGGCGGGTTCAATTTCCAGTGGGCCTGGGCCAGCGGCCACGCGGCAGGCGAAGCGGTCTGAATCGTCCGCAGATTCTCTCACTCCCGCCCCACTGGCGGCCAAGCCACCACCGCGAACGCCGAATGGTTATGGATGCTCTCCAGATTGACCGCCCGTACCTCGAACGACGCGATCCGCTCGTCCTCCCGCAACCGGCTCGCCACGTTGCGCACCACATCCTCGACGAACACCGGGTTGTCATACGCCTGCATCGTGACGTGCCGCTCGTCCACCCGCTTCAGCAGCGGATAAATCGGCGCGGAAGCCGACCGCTCCGCCACGTCGATCAACTCCTCGATCCACACCATCTGCCACCCGCCGTCCGCGTCGCGCCGGGGCCGCACGGACATCGTCACGTATCCACGCTGATTGTGCGCGCCGTAATCGCTGATGACCTTCGAGCACGGACAAAGCGTGCTCACCGGCACTTTCACCTTCATCAAAAAATCGTCTCCGGTCCCGCCCGTTTCACCGACAAACGTACACCGGTAATCCATCGGCGCGGCCAACCCGCTCACCGGCGCGGTCCGTTGCAGGAAATAGGTGAATTCCACCTCCAGCCGCGCCGCCTCGGCGTTGAGCCGCTTTTTCAATTCGTGCAGAATCACCGGCAGCGTGTGCATCGTGATCTCGCCCTGGTGCGCCGCCAGCACCTCCAGAAACCGGCTCATGTGCGTGCCCTTGAAATGGTGCGGCAGACTCACCGACACCGCAATCGTGGCCGTCGCCTGCTGGCGCTGGTTGTCCCGGTCGAGCACGACGATGGGATACGTCAGATCGCAAATCCCGACGTGGTCGATCTGCACGCCCCGGGTGTCGGGCGTCTTCTGCATGTCCGGCAATTGTAAATGCGTCGCGTAATTCATCGGGACGGCGCGGCCTCCGGTTCGTATTCCGCCCAGGAACTGCTCGTTTCCCACACGCGCACCTTGGCCACGCGCACCCCGTCGGCAATCGCGTATTTGATCTCCCGCCCCACCCCCTCGGCCAACCGCGCCTGCAAATGGTCGCACACGACTTTTGCGAGCACCTCGGTCGTCGGGTCGATCTGCTCAAATCCGATGATCCGGTCGCCGTACCGTTTCTTCATTTCTGCATACATCGGGTCATCCATGTTCATGCACATGGCGTGGTCGAATCCGTCCAAAAACTCGCCCACGGCTTCCTTGACTGCTTTGAAGTCGCAAACCATGTCGTTGCCGTCGAGCGCGGCGGCCTCCAGCACCAGCTCCACCTTGCGGGTATGCCCGTGCGGGAAACGGCACTTGTCCGGGTGTTTGGACAACATGTGGCCGTTCTCGACCTCGAAAGTTTTGCAGATGCGGTAAGGCATGGCCCGCTACCCTACTCGAAAAACCACCCGGGCGCGACGGCGATTCAGGTCCCTTTCGTGTTCCCGAACAACTGGATGTGCAGCCGCGTGCAGAAACGATACCCGTCGGTCTTGCAGGCGTCGAGAATCAGAGCCTCCCGGGCACGCAGCGTTTCGAGGGTCACCCCCTGCGGCATGAGCAGCACCTTCCAGGGCGGAACGTCCCCGCCGATCTCGGCCAGCATGGCGCGGATTTCCTGCAAATCCTCCGTCTGCTCCACCACGAATTTCAACTGGAACGGATACGTCTCGATCCATTCCCGAATCACCGCCGGTTGGAAACGGGTGCGCTCGTGCCGCTCCACCCACGCTGGCGCAATCGTCCCGGCGGCGGGCGTCGAATTGGCCAGCTTCGGGCTGATCGACGCCAAGTCGCAGGCAATCCCCAGCGGCGGCAGCGTGCCCGCCGTTTCGATCGTGAGATGCTTGCCGCTTTCACGCAGCCGCGCCGCCAGCAACGGCATCTCCTTGGCGGCCATCGGTTCGCCGCCGGTCAACACGACGTGCGCCGCCGGAAACGCCAGCGTCCGCCGCACCACCTCCTCCACGTCCACGTCTTCCCCCTCGGGCCGCCACGACGCATACGGCGTGTCGCACCACGCGCAGCGCAGGTTACACCCCGACGTGCGCACGAACACCGAAGGCACCCCCGTCAGTTCCCCCTCGCCCTGCACGGAATGAAAGATCTCGGAAATCAGCACGGTCGTGGCGGCAGCGGCGACGTACTCTCGTAAACGGTCGGGTCAGGCACGCCGGACAGCAAAAACGCCTCGCGCCGCTCCACGCAGGTTCCGCACTCGCCGCAGTGAATCTCCCGGCCTTCGTAACAAGACCAAGTCCGCGCGAAATCCACCCCCAACTCCGCCCCGCGAGCCGCGATTTGCGCCTTCGTCAGGTCAATGAACGGACGCACCAACTCGATGTTCGCATACGTCCCCTGCGCCATCGCGGCCCCCATGGACTGCATGAACGACTCCCGGCAATCCGGGTAGATGGCGTGGTCGCCCGCGTGCGCGGCAATCACCAACCCCCGCGCCTCCCGGCTCTCGGCAAACCCGGCGGCGATGGCCAGCATGATGCCGTTGCGAAACGGCACCACGGTGCTTTTCATCGTCGCCTCCTCGTAATGACCCTTGGGAATTTCCCCGCCGCCCGCCAGCAGGTCCGACGCAAAGTGCTGCCCGATGAAATCCAGCGGGATCACCAGGTGCGGCACCCCGCACTTCGCGGCGTGGTGCGCCGCGCACGGAATCTCCCGGTCGTTATGTTTGGACCCGTAATGAAAACTCAACGCCGCCGCCACCGGCGAGTGCTCCAGCGTATCGTAAAGCGCGGCCACCGAATCCATGCCGCCGCTCAACAGGACGACCGCTCGATCCCCTGCCTTCATCACGCGTGGCCGTTGCGCCTGCCGGTCTCCCGCACGGGCAACGCGGCGTCCGGGTGCGCGGCGTCCACCGTCACGCTGATGCCCCCGCGCGCCGCAAACTCCCCGTGGACGATGGCGCGGCGCGGCGCGCAGGCCGTCACCAGGTCCTCCAGAATCCGGTTGGAAATCTCCTCGTTGAAGCTGCGCGTGTTGCGGAACGACGACAGGTAAAATTTGAGCGATTTCGTCTCGATGCACCGTTGGTCGGGGACGTACTCGATCCGAATCTTCGCAAAGTCCGGCTGCCCCGTCACCGGGCAAACGCTGGTGAACTCCGCGCAGTCGAACCGGATCCAGTAGTCCCGTTGCGGATACCGGTTGGGAAAGGTTTCTAAAATATCGGCGCCGGGTTTGGTGGGATAATGTGTCTCGCTGCGGCCCAGCAGCTTGAGTCCCTTCAGTCCGTTCTTTGCTCGGTCGGTTGCCACGTCCCAACGTGCCCCGGAAACCACCCATCGGCAAGCGCCACCCCGGCAGGTTTCGCACGATTCTCAAACTTCGGGCGCGCGGCCTGCTCCAAAGTGTGCGACGTTACACCTTCATGTTCAGTAAGTTCTTCAAACGCCGCGACTCCGCGGAAGCCCCGGCCCAGGTAGCGACCGCTCCCACCCCCAAGCCGGCCCATCACAGCAAATCCACCACCCACGCCCGGCCAGCGCGGCCCACGCGTGAACCCCGGCCCGCCCGGCAGCACGCCCCGGCCCAGGCTGAACCCACCCGGGAACTGAAAGAGGGCAACCCACAACCCTTCCTCGATCTCGGCCTCGCCGAACCCGTCGCCCGTGGCGCCGCCGCCAGCGGTTATGCCGAGCCGACCCCCATTCAAAAAGGGGCCGTCCCCATCGTGCTCACCGGCAAGGACCTCATGGGTTCCGCCCAGACCGGCACCGGCAAGACGGCGGCCTTCGCCCTGCCGATCCTCTCCCGCCTCGAAAAAGGCCGACAAGGCCACCCGCGCGTCCTCGTCCTCGAACCGACCCGCGAACTCGCCATGCAGGTGGACGAAGCGTTCCGCGATTTCGCCCGCTTCACCGACCTGCGCGCCGCCGCGTTTTACGGCGGCGTCGGCTACGGCAAGCAGCGCGAGGAACTCAAGCGCGGCGTGGACGTGCTCATCGCTACCCCGGGCCGTTTGCTCGACTACCTCCAACAGCGCGAGGTCTCGCTCGCCGGGGTGGAAATCCTCGTGCTCGACGAGGTGGACCGGATGCTCGACATGGGCTTCCTGCCCGACGTGAAGCGCATCGTGGAAAAATGTCCGCCGCGCGACAAACGCCAGACGTTGTTCTTCAGCGCGACGCTCCCACCCGAGATCGAACGACTCACGGAATGGGCGCTCCGTCCCAACCCGCAGATCGTCGAGATCGGCGAACGCCGCTCCCCGGCGGAAACCGTCACCCACGCGTTTTATCCGGTGGCCAATTCGCAGAAGTTCGACCTGCTCACCGAACTCCTCCAGCGCACGAATTACAACAGCGTGCTCGTCTTCGCCCGCACCAAACACGGCTCGGACAAGATCGCCAAAAAGCTCAAGACCGACGGCCATTCCGTCGCCGTTCTCCACGGCAACCGCAGCCAGAACCAGCGCATCGAGGCGTTGGCCGGTTTCAAGAGCGGTAAATATGAGGTGATGGTCGCCACCGACATCGCCGCGCGCGGCATCGACGTGGCCGGTGTCACGCATGTCATCAATTACGACATCCCGACCAACCCCGAGGACTACGTCCACCGCATCGGCCGCACGGGCCGCGCGCAGAAGGAAGGGGACGCCTTCACGCTCATCACGGGCGAGGATTTCGAGGCCGCGCGCGACGTGGAACGCTACCTCGGCGAGAAAATCGACCGCTTGCAAGTCGAAGGCTTTCCCTACGGCCCCATCCCGGTGGTCGAAGCGCCCCGCCCGCCACAAGGAGGCCGACGTGGCGGTGGCGGTGGTGGCGGTGGCCGTCGTCCCCAGCGCGGAGGTCCGGGCCGTCGATCCCGTTAAGAGGATGCCCGGATGTGCGTATGGACGGCTACGATCCGAACCAGACGGTTCTAGCGCACTCTCATCCCGAGTTGGTCGTCCCAACGGAGTGGCTTGCTCATCTTGGGCAGCGGTGATTCCTTAGCCGGGTCGATCAGGACGCCATGCGGCCAGTCCGGCGGACAGATGGCAATGTAGCGCGCATATCCGCCCGTACCGCCGCCGAACTTTGGATAACCGATGGCCACCAGAGCGCCGGTCGCCGGGGCTTGATCGAGCTGGCACACGCCCTCGGCTTGCGTGTAACCGTTGCGCAACAGCCATGCTTCGCCTTCGAGGTCGGGCGTCGTGTCGGTGTCCAGCGGCTCGTGGCCGTGGAAAAGGATGCGGCGTTGCAAGTGCAGGAACTTGAGCGCGTCGAGCCTGACGCCGGGGAATTTTTCCTCGGTGGCGAGCGCGGGATCGGGCCAGCGTTTGGACCAGTCCGAGCGGACGAAAACCACGCTGCCCTCCGGGATGGGGCCGTGTTCCTTTTCCCAGGCCGCGATGTCGGCGACCGTCATCTGGTAGCCGGGGTCTTTGCGCACCTGCTCGACGATGGAGATGACCACCAGCGGGCGCACGGCGAACGTTGGCGGCAACTCGTCGATGGCGGGATAGTCCGGGTTCCAGTGGGCAGGCGGGTCGAGTTGCGTGCCGAGTTGGTCCGTCGAGAGCGAGTACGCGCTGGCCTCGAAATTGTCGGCCTTGTAACTGTACGGCAGGCCGGTCTTCGGGTTGAGCGTGCGGCTGAACTTCGACGGCGCGAACCCCGCCCACACCGGGATTGACGGCGTGATGGTGTGGGTCAGGTCCACGTACTTCGCGCCCTTGAAGTAGCGCGCATACACGTCCCAGAGCGAGTGCGGGGCGGTATCGGGCGGCGGTTGCGCCCGGGCGCCCACGAGGCTGCCAACCAACAGGCCGAGCAACAGAAAAGCGCTACGCCAGAGCGGCAGTTTCATCGCAAGAAATTCGTTTGATCGACCCGGGCGGCGGTTTTCCCGGACCGGTGCTCTAAACCGTGGGTTCGGCCACGCTGCCACCGGCTTTTTCGGCGTCGGTTTCCTTGTGCGCGCCGTGCGGTTTCTCGTGCTCGGGTTTCTTGCCGGGCTGCCGGGTGTGTTCCGCACCGGCGGACACATCCTCGCCGTGGTGCTGCTTTTCGCTGATGACTTTCTTGTCGTGGGCAACGTTTCGGGGATCGGACATGTTTTTTTGGGGTTTGGTGGTGGAGTGTTCCCCTTCCTAGCGTGCGTGCCCACCCGTTCGGTCGTGTCGGACGGACTTTCGCCGCTCGCCGCTGGACTTCCGGCGCGTTCGCCGCTACGCTCATTTTTCAACCGCAGCCCGCAGCTTTGTCTGATTTATGAGCGACGAAATCATCCTTCGCAAAATCCAGGCGCTCGGCGTCGCCGACCCGCTCAAAGCCTCGGCGGAAACCGTCAAGGTCGTGCTCGGGGCATACTTCACGAAGAAAATCCTCGATGAACCGACGTTCCGGGGCTACATGGGCACGCTCAACCCGTCGTTGATGATCCTGATGGAGGGGCTCAAGGCGTTTTCGCTGGATCAATCGGGGCTGTCGCACAAGGTGCAGAACCACATCGAACTGGCCCTGAGCGTGCTCAAAGTGCGCATGGAACGGCCCGACCTCACCCCGCTCGAAGCGCGGGAAATCCGGCAGGCGATCCTCGACCTGGTGCGGGAAGCGCGCGAGGAATCCAACGAGCAGCGCATCGTGACCGTCGGGCTGGCGGGGTTTGCCACGATGGCGCTAGTCGCGGTGGCCGGGGGCATCATGGCGGCGTTGACCGACAAACGTGCCGGTGGCAGCGGGATCAAAATTCCGCTGCTGAGAGATCGTTAGGAAGAAGCGTGCGGCTGGAGCATCCGCCGTCCAAGCGTGGCCGTTGACGCGCCGGTCGAGGCTACGCCGTGGGCAAACCCAGGAAGCCATACAGGGTTTTGCTGGCGGTTTCCGGCAGGAAGGTGTCCAAGAGCAGCTTTGCGTTGAGCACGATGATGACCGCCGCCGTGGTCCAGCCCAGCGCCTTGATCCAGACCGGGTTGACGAATTCGCCCATCTTCGCCTTCTCGCCGGTGAAGCGCATCAACGGCCACACCGCGAAGCCGAGCTGCATGCTGAGCACGACCTGACTGGCGACGAGCAACCGGGTCGTCTCGCCCTCGCCGTAAAACCCGATGATGCCCACCGCCGGCACGATGGCGATGCCACGCGTCACCAACCGCCGCACCCAGGGGCGCAGCCGGAAGTTGAGGAAGCCCTCCATCACGATCTGACCGGCCAGCGTGCCGGTGAGCGTCGAGTTCTGCCCGGAAGCGAGCAGAGCCACGGCAAAGAGCGTGCTGGCCACGCCCACGCCCACGCTCGGACTGAGCAACTTGAAGGCATCCTGGATTTCCGCCACGTCCTGGTGCCCCGACCAATGGAACGCCGCCGCCGCCAGGATGAGAATGGCCGCGTTGATGAAAAGCGCGCACATGAGCGCGCCGCTGGAGTCAATGGTGGCAAACTTGATCGCCTCGCGCCTGCCCGCGGGCGAACGCTCGAAGTCCCGGGTCTGCACGATGGCGGAGTGCAGGTACAGGTTGTGCGGCATGACCGTCGCGCCCAGGATGCCGATGGCGACGTAGAGCATGGCCGGATTTTTGACGATGTCGGTGTGCGGCACGAAACCGGACACGACCCCCGACAGGCTCGGTCTGGCAAAAAATAGCTCCGCCGTGAAACACGCGCCGATGGTGCCGATGAGCACCATGACGAGCGCCTCGACGTAGCGAAACCCCTTGGTCTGCAAGAAGAGCAAAGCGAGCACGTCCAGGCAGGTGATCACGCAGCCCCAGACGAGCGGAAGGCCGAAGAGCAGTTGCAGGCCGATGGCCGAGCCGACGACCTCCGCCAGATCGCACGCCGCGATGGCCAGTTCGCAGATGATCCACAAGAACCACACCGTCGGCGTGGAATAATGGTCGCGGCAGGCCTGGGCAAGATCGCGCCCGGTGGCGACGCCCAGCTTGACGCACAGGTGCTGGAGCAGGATCGCCATGAAGTTGGAGATCAACACGACCGAGAGCAGCGTGTAGCCGAACTGCGCGCCACCCGCCAGGTCGGTCGCCCAGTTGCCGGGGTCCATGTAGCCGACCGCCACCAGGAAGCCCGGCCCCGCGAAGGCCAGCAGCTTGCGCCAGAAGCTGCCCTGACCCGGCACGAGGATGCTGCGGTGGACCTCCGGCAGCGAAAATTCGCCGGCGGCTTTTCGCCAGTCCGTGTCGGGGGTGCGTTCGAGAGAGGTGTTGAGTGGGCTCATGGAGCGGGCTGGACGGTCAGAAGCGAAGTGAAGTGGCAGGTAAACCGTCGTGCCGCGTCTTGATAATGTAACAACAGCTACATTGTGGTTCGGAGTTGTCAAAACAAACTTTTTCGGCTTTGCTTTCCTTCGTGACCCAAGCGGCTCCCGACCTCCCCCCGCCCCGCCCACCGCGCACCGTCACGGCGGTGGCGCGCCGCCGTACCCGCGAGGAACACTCCCAGGAGACCGCGCAGGACTACGTCGAGCTGATCGCCCAGTTGATCGCGGAGACCGGCGAGGCCCGGGCCATCGACCTGGCGGCGCGCCTCGGCGTGACCCACGTCACCGTCGGCCGCACGGTGCAACGTTTGCAACGCGACGGCTTTGTCACCGCCCAGCCTTACCGGGCGATCTTCCTGACCGACGCGGGCCGCCGCCTCGCCCGGGAGTCCCGCCGCCGCCATGACCTGGTGGTCGAGTTCCTGCGGAGTCTCGGCATCCCGGAAAAGGTCGTCCAATCCGACGCCGAAGGCATCGAGCACCACGTCAGCCCCGAAACGCTGGCCGCTTTCCGTCGACACCTGGACGCCCGGACGAAGCCCGAACGAAGCCCGACGAGCGTGGGCTGAAGTGAACCGTCAGCGGCTGGCCATCGGGGTTTTCGATGCCGCTGCCGCTGGCCGGGAAGTCGTCCGTGAAGGAGGCAAGCTTGCCCGCGCGGTGTCAGGAAGACGAACCGGTGCTGCAATCCCCGCAACGCCCGAAAAACTCCAGCGAGTGGGTGACCTGCGTGTACCCGTGCTTGCGGGCAATCTGCCGTTCCAGCGTTTCCACCGGACAGCTTTCCTCCAGCGGGGTGACCGTGCCGCAGTCCGTGCAGACGAGGTGGTCACGGTGGTGCCGGCTGTCCGCCAACTCGAAATAACTCGACGCGCGCCCCAGGTTGACCTTGCGCGCCAACTTCAGTTCTTCGAGCAGGGCCATCATTCGGAACACCGTGGCGAAGTCGGGCGGCTCGCCCCCTTGCGCATCACGCACCGCCTCCTTCTGGATTTGCTCCAACCCCAGCGGCTCCCGGGCTTTCAAAAGCACTTGCAAGATGGCCCGGCGGTTGGCCGTCATCCGCAGACCCTTGCTGCGCAACAACTCCGTCAGACCGTCGAGCGTGAAAGGTTCCGCGGCTTCGGCGTGGGGAGGGTGATGGTGAGTCGAAGGGGAGCGAGGCATAAGCGAAAGGCAAAACCCGGCGGGAGCCTACCACAAGATCGACGGTCCAGACAGGGAGAATTGATCTTTATAGCAAATCATTTGCAATTGAAATCCGCTTGGGTAGTTTGCGGGCATGATGACTCCATCCTCTCGAACGTTCCTGGCGGTGTTGGCGGCGGGGCTGGGCTGGGCCGGGACGGCTCCGGCCGCACCGCTCAAGGTGGCCTCGCTCTCCATGGTATTGAGCGACGTGGCGCGCAACGTGGGCGGCGACAAAATCCAGGTGGAGGAACTCGTCAAAGGCGGCGTGGACCCGCACGAGTTCCAACCCAGCCCCAGCGACGTGCAACGGGTGGCCGACGCCAATCTGGTGCTCGTCAGCGGCAAGGGGATGGAAGGTTACCTCTCCAAGCTGGAGGAAGGCACCGACCCGCAGAAGTTCGTCAACGTGGGCAACAAGGTCGGCCACTCGCTCGAGCTCAAGGACGACGGCAAGACCATCGAGGACCCGCATTGGTGGCACTCGGTCGCCAACGTCAAGAAAGCCACCGACGTGATACGCGATGCGCTGATCACGGCGGATGTCGCCGACGAGGACGCCTTCACGGCGAACGCCCTCGCATACCAGGGCAAGCTCGACGAGCTGGACAAGGCCATCAAAGTGAAGGTGGCCGAACTCGGACGCGACCAGCGCAAGCTCGTGACGAGCCACGACGCGTTCCAATATTTCGCCCGCGACTACGGCTTCAAGATTTATCCCATCGAAGGCGTGAGCACCGCCGAGGAGCCGAGCACGCGCAGGGTGGCCGAACTGCTGAGCGTCATCAAGAAAGAGAAGGTCAAATCCGTGTTCTTCGAAAACATGCAGAACCCGAAGGTCATCACCCAGATCACCAAGGAAACGGGCGCGACGGTCGGCGGTGAACTCTACGCGGATGGTCTGGGCGCGCCCGGCAGCCATGCGGCCACTTACATCGACATGCTGCGTCACAACGCCGACACCATCGTGGACGCCCTGAAATAGTCGCGGGTGTTGTTGCATCCGGGTTGCAATCTCGCCGCAGTTCCATGAGGCTCCAGCGTGCGCGGCACCCCTTACTTCCAGGCGATCTTGATGGTCGCCGTGTTTCTGCTGGCGGGCTGGCCGGTCTATCGGCTGACCCGCCCGGCGGCACCGGCCGCCGCGGACACGAGCATGGTGGCGGAGATCACCGCAGGCCACCCGGAGGCGAAGCCCGCGCCCCTGGAATTGGAAGTCGTGTTCGCTCCCGCCCCGGCCGATTTCCAGCTCAAAAACCTCGACCGGACCGTGCTCGCCGGACGCGGTCCGCAGGCGCGTTTCACCACCCGCTGGACGACCGCCGTTCCGCCCGAAGGGGTGGACCTCGTCATTCAGACGCGTTGGTCCGCGTTGACCACAGGCAACAGGGATGCCACTGCCCCCGCCGCCAACCCGGCGGCGGCACGGGTGACGGTGCGTTTGCCCGACGGGCGGAAGGTGGAAAAATCGTTCTGGTCCGGCGGGAACGGCACGCTGGACGACGTGTTCACCGTTCCCGGCGCAACCGCCCCGTCCGCGCCCTGACCCCGTCGCCTCGCTGTATGTCCTCGCATCGCCTCCTCATCGAAGATTTGACGGTTTCCTATCGCGGCGTGCCCGCGCTGCACCACGTCAACCTGGACCTGCGTTGCGGGCGGTGCGTGGGGCTGCTGGGACCCAACGGCGCGGGCAAATCCACGCTCCTCAAGAGCATCGTGGGCCTCACGCCCGTCGAGACCGGCCGCGTGCATTTCGACGCGCACGAGCACAGCGACACCCGTGCGGGAAGCTCCATCGCCTACCTGCCGCAGCGCAGCGTCGTGGACTGGGATTTTCCGCTGACCGTGCGCGGTCTGACCGAGATGGGCCGCTATCCCGCGCTCGGCGGCTGGAAACGATTCGGGCCGGAGGACGAGCGACGGGTCGAGGACGCGCTGGCCGCCACCCGTCTGCAAGACCTCGCCGAGCGGCAAATCAGCGCGCTCTCGGGCGGGCAGCAACAGCGCGCGTTTCTTGCCCGTGCCGTCGCGCAGGGCGCGCACGTTTACCTGTTGGACGAACCCTTCACGGGTCTCGACCGCAATTCGCAAGCCGTCCTGAGCGAACTGCTGCGTACCCTGGCGCAACGCGAGGGCAAGTTGGTCGTCGTCAGCCACCACGACCTGCGCACGGTGGAGCTTCTCTTCGACGACGTGATCTTCCTCAACGGCGAACTCGTCGCCTGCGGTCCGGTGGACGAGGTCTTCACGCCGGAGAACATCGAGCGCACCTACGGCATGGAAGTTTTCACGGGCGCCCCGGCATCATGATGTTCCCTCCCCTCGCCTTCGCCCCTTTTCGCTGGTTGACCGAGCCGTTCCACTACGAGTTCATGCAACGCGCGCTCCTGGGCTGCGCGCTGGTGGGTTTCACCAACGGTTTCCTGAGCGCGTTCATCGTGCTGCGGCGGTTGGCGCTGCTCGCGGATGCGCTCAGCCATTCCCTGCTGCCGGGCCTCGCGGTCGGGGCGATCTTCTTCGGCCTGGCTCCGCTGGGGCTTTTCAGCGGGGCGGTGGTCGCCGCGCTGCTCGTCGGCATCGGCGGCCAACTCGTCGCCCGCAGCTCCCGGCTCAAGGACGAGACCGCCATCGGCGCGCTCTACACCGTGGCGTTTGCCATCGGCATCATCCTGCTCAAGTACAGCCGCGTCCCGGTGGACCTGACGCACTTCCTCTTCGGCAACATCCTCGGCGTTTCCGACTCGGACCTGTGGATCATCTACGCCGTCGGCTTTCTCTCCGCGGTCAGCCTCGTCAGCCTCCAACGCGGGTTGCTGCTGACGCTCTTTGAGCCTTCGGTCGCGCAGAGCCTCGGCGTCCCCGTGGCGCGGCTCAACTACCTGCTCATCACGTTGATCGTCCTGGCCATGATCGCCAGCCTCCAGGCCGTGGGCGTCGTGCTTTCCGTCGGGCTGCTCGTCTTGCCAGCGGCGACCGTTTACCTCCTGAGCGACAGTTACCGTGCGCTGTCCTGGTTTGGCGGGTTGCTGGGCGCCGGCGGGGCGTGCGTGGGGCTTCTGGTCTCGTATTGGACGGACATTCCCAGCGGCCCGGCCATCGTCCTGGTGCTGGGGGTCTGCTTCGTGGCGGCGCTGGTGTTCGGGCCGCGTTACGGCGTGCTCGCGCGCTACCTGCGCCCGCGCCACCTGCACGGCGAATCGCTGGCCCGTTGGGGCAAACCGGCTCCCGCCGCTGCCGCCGCGACGGTCCCTTCCAACGCGGCCCAGGACGGTCCGCTGTCATGAACACCACCCGGAAAATCATCCCGGCAAGCCACTCGACGCTGCCGGATGGAGCGCGACTTGAAGCTTTGCTCGACCTGACCGGAGCGAACGCCCGGAATGCCCGCGTGGCAGGGTTTGACTAGTTGGCAGGAAGATTTTCCCTGCCCACGTTCACTTTTTACTTGATCCGTCGTCTGTTTTCAGAAGAATGCCGCCCTGGGAACCGGTCAACAGACCAAACGAAGGGAATCAATGAAAAAACATCATCATCTGGAACGTGTGGCAAAATCGATCTTGGCTTGCGCTGCTTTAGGCTTTGTGCTGCATGCCGGGAATGTCTCCGCGCAAATTCTGACGCTCATCAGCCCGGCCGTGAACGACGGGGGTTTCGAGTCGGTCACCAGCGGAACGGGTGTTCCCTTTACCGCCACGGCCTCGGCCACGAGCGCCGTGCCGTACTGGGGAACAACGGGGACCGTCACTGACTCGGGCGCGCAGAATCAGGGGGCGGGCGGCAACACGGTGCAAGCCGGTGTTTCCGGCTCCTACTATAAATTCACCGACAGCCCGGCGTTCAACCTGGCCAGCACTTACCAGATCAAGGCAGGGGACCGGTTCACCCTGTCCTGGTACGCCTTCAGTTCGGGCGCGACGCTTTCTTCTCAGACGGTCACGCTGTTTTCGCAGGCGACCCCCGCCGCAGGCGCAGGTTACACCTACAGTGGGACGACTTTGATCACTGCCACGGGGGCGGCTTATACGTTGTCCCAAACCGGGTTCACGCAATACACGCTCCTGTACACGGCCGTGGCGGGGGATGTCGGGAAAAGCATCGGCCTCACCTTCGCCAACGGCGGTTCCGCCGCTGCACCCACCGACACCGGCAATACCTTCGTGACGGCGGACAGCTTTACCCTCACCGTGGTCCCCGAGCCTTCCACGTATGCGGTCGTTTGTGCTGGCCTCGGCGCGCTTGTGCTGATCCGCCGTCGCCGACAAGGAGCTGTCTGAGCCAGGGCCCGCCGGTGCCCGAACGTCCAGCTTCGCCGCCGCCTTGGGTCATCGTCCTGAGCGGCCTCCCCGGACTCGGGCAAGACGACAATCCCGCGCCATGCCGGACGAGAACGCCGCGCCGGTCTACTTCGCTTTCGAAGACTGGCTCATCGCCGGTTTTCTCGCGCGGGGTGGTGCCCGGTTTCTGCTGGACGCCTTCGTACTCCGGCGGTTGCAATCAGGTGGCCACGCAGCCGCCATCCGCCCTCAAAACTCGAAATCCAGCGGATCGGAAAACTTGTCCAGCGTCCGCCGCGCAAATTCCGGCTTCCGCTCGACGCGCTTCTGGATCAACCCTACGTCCGGCAGCAGCACGCCCGCCGCGTCCTCGCACTGCACGGCCACCTGCTGAAACACGTTGTCCAGATCGAAGTGCGAATCCGTGCCGACGTGCGTGCGCGCCTCGGCCCAGGTCAGCCGCCGCTTGAACTGGTTTTCCAACGCCGCCACTTCCTTCAAGGTCAGCGGCGAGAGCACCGGCAGCGAGATCGTCGGCGTGCCCCGCGCGCGCAACCGCTCCGCCACCGGCGACGCGTTGAACTTGTCGCTCGAAAAGCGCGCGTCGTTGCGCACCAGCACGTATTTCACGCGGTCGCGCAACGCCGTCGCCACCTCGCGCAACGACCCTTCCGCCGTCGGGTCGGGACTCCCGAACAGCAGCACCACCAGCCGCACCCCGCGCGCCGCCAGCGCGTCGAGCGTCTGCCGGGCTTCGAGGTGGTCGAGAATCGTGCGCGTCATCCCCGCCGGAAAGTCGATCAGCGTCACCGGCGCCGCCTTCCCGGCGTTGCGGAAAATCGCGTCCAGCGACCCCGGCGTCGTGACCGGCAGCGGGTCCACACGCATGAAATACTCTGAGAAATTCGTGTGCTCGGGGTCTGCATCGACGCCGCTCCACTTCACCCCGGCAAAGTCCAGCCACGAGGCGATTACCTGGATCGACGTGGATTTGCCGATGCGCCCGGTGCTCTGCAAGGCGCAGATGAGCGTGGAGTTGGTCACGGCCGGAACCGCCGGTTCGTCTGCACTCGAAACGGGGTCGGCGGAAGAGGGTTTTTTGCTCATGGATTCGGCTGACAAACCGGTCGTTTGACCATACGCCGCCGCCGCCGATTTCTCAAACGGGACTTGGCGTAAAATCGGAATTTGCCGGGTGACCGGAGGCTCTTTCCCAGGCCGATAATCATCTCGCCACCGGAGCAAGTCTATTGTACAGTGCGGCGTGTCGTCCCTCGAAGCCCCTCTCCCCGAGCCCGATGCGGACGCCAACGGTCATTGGCACGAGGGTGCCGGGCTGCCCGCGCTGGCCCCCGATCATTCCGAGCAGGAACTCGCCGGGACCATGGACGACGTCATCCCCGCGCGAGGTTTTGAGACCACGCCCGTCGTCGGCCTGGGCGGCTCGGCGGGAAGCCTCGGCCCGCTGAAACTCTTCTTCTCGCACCTGCCCGCCGACAGCGGCATGGCGTTCGTGGTCGTGACGCACCTCTCACCCGACCACGACAGCAACCTCGCCTCGCTGCTCGGGCACGTGACCCCCCTGCCGGTCATGCAGGTCACCGCGCCGGTCAAAGTGCGGGTCAACCACGTCTACGTCATCCCGCCGGGCCAGCACATCTCCATGGTGGACGGCGAGTTGCGCCTCTTCGACCTCCACAACGAACGCGGGCGGCGCGTCACGGTGGACCTCTTTTTCCGCACGCTCGCCGACACCCACGGCCCCCATGCCGTCGGCGTGGTGCTCTCGGGCGCGGACGGCGACGGCGCCAGCGGCCTCAAGCGCATCAAGGAGCGCGGCGGTCTGACCGTGGCGCAGGACCCCTCGGAAGCCGAGCACGACGGGATGCCGCGCTCCGCCATCGGCACCGGCATGGTCGATTGGGTCCTGCCCGCCGCCGACATGCCGGCCCGCCTCGTCCAATACCGGCGCAACGAGGACCAGCTCCGGCTCCCCGGGGAGGACGCCCCGCCCGACGAGCCCCCTTCCGGGCACGACGAAAGCGAGACCGCCTTGCGGAACGTCCTCGCCTTCCTGCGGCTGCGTACCGGGCGGGATTTCTCCTACTACAAGCGCGCCACGATCCTGCGCCGCTTGGGCCGCCGGATGCAGGTCAACGGCGTCACCGACCTGCCCGGCTACCTGAACTTCCTGCGCGCGCACCCGGGCGAATCGACCGCGTTGCTGCAAGACGTGCTCATTTCCGTCACCAATTTCTTCCGCGACCGCGAATCCTTCGAGGCGTTGGAACACGAGATCCCGCGCCTGTTCCGGGACAAGGGGCCGCAGGACCAGGTGCGGGTCTGGGTGGCGGGCTGTGCCACCGGCGAGGAAGCCTATTCGGTGGCCATGCTCCTTTCCGAGCACGCGGCCACGCTCGACGCCCCGCCGAGGTTGCAGGTTTTCGCCACCGACATCGACGAGCTGGCCATCCGCTCCGCGCGCGACGGTTTTTACCTGGACACCATCACCGCCGACGTGTCGCAGGAGCGGCTGCGGCGGTTCTTTAACCAGGAGCCGGGCGGCTACCGGGTGCAGCGCGCCGTCCGCGAAGTGGTCCTCTTCGCCCCGCACGATCTGCTCAAGGACTCGCCCTTTTCGCGGCTGGACCTGGTGACCTGCCGCAACCTGCTCATCTACCTCAACCGCAAGGCGCAGGAAAGCGCGCTCGACGTGTTTCACTTCGCCCTGCGCCCGGACGGACGCCTGTTCCTGGGCACCAGCGAGACGGCGGACGACCTGACGGGCCTGTTCACGCCGCTGGACAAAAAATACCGCCTCTACCAGCGCCGCCACGCCGCCCGGCAGGCCCTGCCCTCGCTCCACGGACCGTCACCGCAGGTGCTTTCGCTCGGCACGACCCCGTCCCGCCGTCTTTCCCTGGTTCCGGCCCCGCCGAGGCCGCTGCCGGCCGCGTTCTCCGACGACGAGAGCCCCGGGCAGTCCTCGTCGTGGAGCGAACTGCACTTCCGGCTCCTGGAGCACCTCGGGCCGCCGTCGGTGGTCGTCGATGGGGATTACCGCATCCTCCACCTTTCCCGGAAGGCGGGCCGCTACCTGCAAATCAGCGGCGGCGAGCCGAGCAAGGACCTCTTGCACCTGGTTCACCCGGGGCTGCGCGTCGAACTGCGCGCCGCGCTGTTTCGCGCCCGGCAGACGGATCATTCGGTGCAGGTGCCCGGCGTGCCCGTCGAGATCGAGGGGCAGCCGCGCACGGTCACCCTGCGTGTTTCCGTCGTGCCCGACCTGACGCCCGGCTACCTGCTCGTGGTGTTTGACGAGAGCGGCCCGGAAAACGAGACCCCGCTGCTGCTGGCGCGCGGCAGCGATCCCGTGTCGCGCCAACTGGAGGAAGAACTCGACCACCTCAAGGCCGAGCGGCGCGAAACCGTGGGGCAGTACGAGGCGTCCACCGAGGAACTCAAGGCTTCCAACGAGGAACTCCAGGCCATCAACGAGGAACTGCGCTCCGCCACCGAGGAACTCGAGACCAGCCGCGAAGAGTTGCAGTCGATCAACGAGGAACTCACCACCGTCAACCAGGAACTGAAGAACAGCGTCGAGGAATTCAGCCGCGCCAACAGCGACCTGCAAAACCTGATGGCGTCCACCAACATCGCCACCGTGTTCCTGGACCGGCAGTTGCGCATCAAGCGATTTACCCCCGCCGCGGTCAGCCTCTTCAGCCTGATCCCGGGCGACGTGGGCCGCCCCCTCTCCGACCTGCAACCCCGCCTGGACTACCCCGACCTCGCCGCCGACGCCGGGCGCGTGCTCGACCGTCTGGCGGTGATCGAGCGCGAGGTACACGGTCTCGACGGCGGCTGGTTCTTCGCCCGGCTGCTCCCCTACCGCACGGTGGACGACCGCATCGCCGGGGCCGTGCTCACCTTCGTGGACATCTCCGAGCGCAAGCGCGCGCAGGCGGGCTGGACCGACAGCGAGGCGCGCATCCAGGGCATGTTCGGCCAGGCGACCGCCGGGATCGTCCTCACCGACCTCGCCGGTCGTTTTACCTACGTCAACGACCGTTTCTGCGACCTGACCGGCTATTCCAGCGCGGAACTGGTCGGCCTGGACATGCTGGAAATCGTCCACCCGGACGACCGGGCGCGCGACGCCGAGCTGCTCGAGCGTCTGACGGTCGAGGGCCTGCCCTTGGAGGTCGAAAAACGTTGCGTGCGCAAAGACGGCTCCGTGCGCTGGGTCCACAACAGCGCGTCGGTCCTGCGGGACGACGCGGGCCAGCCGCAGTCGTGCTTCGCCATCTCGATTGATATCACCCAGCGCCGGGAAGAAGAGGCGCAGCTCGTCGCGCTCAAGGACAAGCTCACCGGCGATCTCCAAGCGACGACCCGGCTCTACGACCTGATTTTCAACAGCGCGAGCGACTTCTCTATCTACACCCTCGACCGCACCGGCCTCGTCACCAGTTGGAACCCCGGGTCGGAAGTCGCCACCGGTTACCCGGCGGCGGAGATCATCGGCCAGTCCGCCGAAATCCTGCTCATGCCGGAAGACCGGGCCGCCGGGGTCTTCCAGCAGGAACTGGCGCTGGCCCTGCGCGACGGACACGCGCTCTGCGAGCGTTGGAAGCGGCGCCGGGATGGCACCTGTTTCTGGGGCAGCGGCGTGCTCACCCCGCTGATCGACGGCGGCGAAACCATCGGTTTCTTCAAGATCGAGCGCGACGTCACCGCCCAGCGCGAGATGCAGGAGGCCCGCCGCGAGGCCGGGGAGGAACGCGCCCGGCTACTCGTCGCCGAACGCCACGCCCGCCAGGAAGCCGAGTCCGCCAGCGCGGCCAAGGACCGTTTCCTCGCCTCGCTCAGCCACGAACTGCGCACCCCGCTGGCCCCCATGCAGATGGCGGTCTTCGCGCTGGAACGCGAACGGCGGCTGAGCGCCTCCGGGCGGGAGATGATCAGGATGATCGGCCGCAACCTGGAAGCCGAGGTGCAGCTCATCGACGAATTGCTCGATGTCAGCCGCATCGTCCACGGCAAGCTGGAGTTCAAGCGCGCGCCGATGGACGTGCACGAGTGCATCCACCGGGCGGTGGAAGTCTGCCACGCGGACATCCAGGCCAAGAAGTTGCAACTCACGGTGGACCTCGGGGCCGCGTGCCACGCCACCGTCGGCGACACCGCCCGGCTGCGGCAGGCGTTCTGGAACGTGCTCAAGAATGCCGCCAAGTTCACCCCGGCGGGCGGCACGATCACCGTGCGCACCTCGAACCCGGGGCCGGATGAGATCGCCGTCGAGATCGCCGACAGCGGCATCGGGATCGACGCGGAAGCGTTGCCGAAGATTTTTAGCGCGTTCGAGCAGGGCAGCGCGCAGGTGACCCAACGCTACGGCGGCCTGGGCCTGGGCCTGGCCATTTCGCAGGCGGTGGTCCAGGCGCACGCCGGCAGGCTCGGGGCCGCCAGCACGGGCAAGGACCGGGGCGCGACGTTTACCGTGGTACTCCCGCTTTCTCCTGCCGACGAGTAAAATTGACGCGCGCGCGGCGACGGAAGCCGCCGAATTAACGCGCACATGCAACGCCCGCCCCGTCCCCCGACCTTCCACGCTAGGCCGGTCCGGCGATTGCGCATTCTGGTGGTGGAAAATCATCCCGACATGCGCCGGGGGCTGGAAGTTTTTCTCCAGTCGCTGGGCCACCGGCCCCAGTTTGCCGAAGACGTACACGGAGCCTTGGAAATCGCCGGGGCCAGCGAAACGTTCGACCTGCTGTTGAGCGACATCCACCTGCCCGACGGGACCGGCTGGGACCTGCCGTCCCTGCTGGAGCGGGCGGGCCACCGGCCCCGGCACGCCATCGCCATGAGTGGTTTCGGCAGCGTGGCAGACGCCGAGCGCAGCCGCACGGCGGGGTTCCGCACGCATCTGGTCAAGCCCGGCGCGCCCGGCGAACTGGAAGCGGCAGTGAACGCGGTAGCCGATTTGTAGCGGGCTCCGGGCACGGGCGAAAGAGGAGCGGGGCTCGTCCACCTCTTTTTCTTTCTGCAATCGGCGGAAATCTGCGTAATCTGCGGACCATTCTTCCTCTGGAAGCGTACCTTGGTTTCTTGTTCCGCGCCGCCATGGATAAACCGACCTCCCTCGACCTCTCAACCGAAGGCCCGTGGCTGCCCCTGCTCGCCCGCGCCGTGACCGTGGCCGGACGGCTGGCGGAACTCTCCGCGCTCAAGGACGGCGCCGACCCGGCCCGCGACCCCGCGCCGCCCGCTTTCCCCGAAGCGGAGTTCGCCGTCCTCGCCGGGTCCGGCCTGCTGGCGGGTCCGGTGCCGCAACGCTTCGGCGGAGGCGGCCTCAACGGCGTCGCGGGCGGCACGTTGACCCTCCTGCAACTGCTCAAGCACGTCGGGCGCGGCAGCCTGCCAACCGGGCGCATCTACGAGGGCCACGTCAACGCCCACGCGCTCGTCGAATGGTTCGGCACGCCGGAGCAACAGGCGCAGGCGGCGCGGGACACCGTGCGCGACCACCGCATTTTCGGCGTCTGGAACGCCGAGGAGGAACCGCCCGGCACGGGGCTGAAGCTGGTGGACCTGGGCCATGGCCGTTACCGGATGGAAGGCGGCAAGCTCTTTTGCTCGGGTCTCGGGCACGTCACCCGGCCCATCATCGGCGGACGCTGGGAGGGCCCCGGCGGCGGCTGGCAGATGTGTCTGGTGCCGATGGACGAGATCGCCGCCCGGGTGGACCACCGCTGGTGGCAGCCGCTGGGCATGGAGGCGACGGTCAGCGGCGCGATTGACCTCACCGGGATCGAGCTTTCCCGGGACACCCTCCTGGGCGCGCCCGACGATTATTACCGTGAGCCGGGTTTCAACGGCGGGGCGATCCGTTTCGCCGCCGTGCAACTGGGCGGGGCCGAAGCCCTCTACGACGCGGCCCGCGCCTACCTGCAAGACGGTCGGCGCACCGACCATCCCGTCCAGCGCATCCGTGCCGCCGAGGGCGCGATGCGGATCGAGTCCGGCGACCTGTGGTTGCGCGGGGCCGCCGCCGTCACCGAGCGTCTGCCGCAGGCCCCGTGGGAAATCGCGATGTACGCTGGGATGACCCGCCTCGCCATCGAGACGATCTGCCTGGACACGATCCGCCACGTCGAGCGCACCGTCGGCGCGCGCGGCCTGATCCGTCCTCACCCGTTCGCCCGGATGATCCGCGATTTGACGATGTACCTGCGCCAGCCCGCGCCCGACGCCGTGGTGGACCGGGTGGGCCGACACGTGCTGGACCACCCCGGCCCCGCCCACCAACACTGGCCCAAGACTCCGGCGGAAGCGGCGGCGGGTCAGGGTAATTAAACCGGAAAAGTCCGCAGATTACGCAGATTTTCGTAGATTGAGGAGAAAGAAAACAGGTCTTCTTCCTTCTGTAATCTGCGAAAATCTGCGTAATCTGCGGACAATTTTTCCCATGCCTCCCGACCCCACCCCCGGCAGCCTGCCCCCCGAGTATTTCGACCACGTCTACCAGGCCAAAGCCGACCCGTGGGATTTCGCCACCAGCCCCTACGAGGCCGCCAAGTACGACGCCACCCTGGCCGCGCTGCCCCGCACCCACTATGCCTCGGCCTTCGAGGCCGGTTGCTCCATCGGCGTGCTCACCGAACGTCTCGCCGCCCGTTGTGGCCAACTCCTGAGCATCGACGTGTCCGACCACGCGCTCACCCGGGCCCGTGAACGTTGCGCCCGGCTGCCGCAGGTCCGCTTCGAGAAACGCTACCTCCCGGCCGAGTTCCCCGCCGAAAGCTTCGACCTGATCCTGGTTTCCGAGGTCGGCTATTACCTTTCCCTGCCCGACCTCCGGCGTCTGCGCGACCGGTGCGTCAGCCAGCTAACACCGCGTGGCCACCTGCTGCTGGTTCACTGGACCCCTCCCGTGCCTGACTACCCGCTGACGGGAGATGCGGTTCACGACGAGTTCCTCGCGGCGGCCACGGACGGCTGCCTCCTTCATAGAACCGGGGCGCGTGCGGAACACTACCGGCTCGACCTTTTCGAGCGGGCATGATCGTCACCGCGCGCAAATCGTGCCGCAACGCCGCCAGCCGTCGGCGCAAGATCGTGTTGGCAGCCTGTGCCTCCATCAGCGGCAGCGACCACGGACCCGTCCGCGTCTGCCGCTGGTACTCGCACACGCTCTGGCAGAACGCTCCCGCCGTGTCCGCCGCGCGCCAGAACTGGTTGAGCCGCCGCATCCGCATCCCCACCGACGCCGACGCCTGCGCCAGCGCGGCGGAAGTGCGTTTCCCCTCCCAGAGCTGCCGCAGACAACGGCGGTTCATCGCCTCCCAGGCAATCGCGTCGGGCGATTCCAGCAGCAGCGGCTCGCCCAGCGCGGCGGCGCGGGTCCATTTCGAGAGCGTCCACGACAACCCCACGTCCACCCGGCCCGAACACCGCAGCGAGGTCCGCACGTTGACCGCCGGGCTGCGGCGCACCCGGGCGTCCCGGCGTTCCAGTGCCCGCACGAACGCCATGTCTTCAAGGCAACGCACCACCGGCAGCCCTCCGGCGGCGAGGTACGCCGGCACCGTCACGGCGAGGCTTGCGCCGAAGCAGTGGTGGTGGCGCGGCCAGGCGTTGGCGGGATCGGGGTCGAGGATGGATTCGTAGGCCGTGCGCAGCGTGCGGTAGGCGGTGTCGCGCCGGTAATAGAGGCGGGTTCCGGCGTCGAGCGCGGCGATTTCCCCCGGCGTGGCCAGGATGCGCCCGCCGACGGCATCCGCGCCCCGGGCGATTTCGTCGAGGTTGGAAGCGACCCACGCCGGACGGACCAGCGTGTCACCGTCCGTCGTGGCGATCCCCCCGCGCTGGTGCCCGAGCGACGCCAACCGGCGGCACGCCTCGTCCATCACCAGCCGCCGCGCCGCCCCGACGTGCGCGTGCGGCGGGGGGAGCACCATTTCGATGACGTGCAGCCGCAACGCGGGGGCCGCCGCCGCGAACCGCCGCGCCTGCTCGACCGTGCCGTCGGAACAGTTGTTCGCCAGCACGAGCACCTCGTACCGCCGGGGGTCCAGCGGCTGCCCGGCGAGATCGACCTGCGCCGCCAGCGCGGCCAGCGTCGCGGTGATCCCGGCTTCCTCGTTGTGGACCGGGATCGCCACCGACAGTTCGCACAGGGCGTCCGGCGCCGTGGGGACCAGCGGCAGCGCGGCGGAGGGCACCCGGGAAAAATCGAACCCCTGCCGTGCAGCGCCAAGCGCGGAACCGGAAGCAGGGAAAGTCATCACAAAAGCGGGCCAGACTGGCGGAGCCGGGGGCGAAGGTCGAGTTTAAAGGGTTCTGCCGGAAGTCAACGCTTATCTATTCGTGCGCGCTGGCAGCGGTGTGCGCATGATACGAGCGGGCGCGCGAAACGGTTGCCGGAGGTAGGTTTCCCTTGGCGGGCGCGGCAAAGTTTCTCCGTCGCGGGAGGCCGGGGCCGGGGCGCGGGCCGATTCAGGTCCAGACCAATGCCCGTCCCGCCATCCATGAAACGAGCCGCCACCACGCCCACCAAAAGCCGTGCCCGCAAGAAAGCGGCGGCCCCGGAGTCCGCTTTGCCCGTGGAGCCCGCCGCCGCGCCGGGACCGCCTGCCGCGCCGACCGGGGTCCGCAACGTCGGGTCGCTGGAAGGCGCGCTGTCGGTGGGGTTGGGCGTCCTGTGCGTCATCGCCGCCGTGTTGCCGCGTTCGCTCAAGCAACTGCTCCTGCTTTCGCTCGGCGGCGGACTGCTCTACCGGGGCATGACCGGCCACTGCGGCGTTTATCGGGCGATGGGCATCGACACGGCGGACGAGCCGGAGCCGTAGAACGCCCGGAAACGACATCCGAAGCCCGGGGCGTGGTCGTACCTTCCGCGACGCCCTTTGTTTCCGCCGCATGGCCACGCTATGTTGTGGTTTCGCCGCACGCTCATGACCACTCCCGTTGCTCTCACCGAGGCCCAGATTCACGAACAACTCCGCCGGGTCCGCTACCCCGGTTTCAGCCGGGACATCGTGTCTTTCGGCGTGGTGAAAACCGTCCAAATCGCCCCGAACGGCCGCGACGTGACCGTCGCGTTGACGATCCAGACCAACCAGCCGTCCATCGCCCAGCAGATCAACGAGGAAGCCAGCGCCGCGCTCCACGCCCTGCCGGGCATCGGCAAGGTGGACCTGCAATTCGACATCCAGAACCCGCCCGCCACCCCGACCGGGGCCGGGCCGAGCCGCATCGAGGGCGTCAAGCACGTCTTCGCGGTCGCCAGCGGCAAGGGCGGTGTGGGCAAATCGACCGTGGCGGCCAACCTCGCCATCGCCCTCCGGCGCACCGGCGCGCTCGTCGGCCTGTGCGACTGCGACCTCTACGGCCCCAGCATCGGGCTGATGTTCGGCTCGCGGGACCCCGTCACCGCCACGGAAGACGAGCGCATCAACCCGGTCGAAGCCTACGGGATCAAGCTGATGTCGATGGCCTTCCTGCTCGGCAGCGACGATTCCCCGGCCATCCTGCGCGGGCCGATGGTGACCAAGTACACTCAGCAATTCCTGCGGCGCGTCGCCTGGGACCAACTCGACTACCTCGTGCTCGACCTGCCGCCGGGCACGGGTGACATCCAGCTCACCATCGTGCAAACGGTCGCGCTTTCCGGGGCGGTGATCGTCACCACGCCGCAGGAAGTCGCGCTCATCGACGCCCGCAAGGCGGTGAGCATGTTCATCAAGACCAACGTGCCGGTGCTCGGCATCATTGAGAACATGAGCTACTTCCTCTCCCCGAGCGACCACCAGCGTTACAATATTTTCGGCGAGGGCGGCGGACGGCGCGAGGCGGCCCGGCTCCAGGTGCCGCTCCTGGGCGAGATTCCCATCGACATCGCCACCCGCGAGGCCGGTGACAAGGGCCGCCCCATCTCGGCGGCGGAACCCACGGGCGCGGTGGGCCGGGCCTTCGCGGACATCGCCGAGCGGCTGAGCCGGGCGTTGCCGGTCTGAGAACACGGCCGCGCGCGCCTTTTCCTGCGAATGGTTAGTTCCAGTCCGGGGTCAGGGTTTTCCTGGCCTGTGTGACGTTTTTGTTTGAAACGTAGGCTGTCCGTCTGATATTTCCTCCGTCTACCCCAGTATCACAAGAGATAGTCGTCCTGGCCGGTGCCTACAGTTGGCGTGCCCGATGCTTAGGACCTTATTGTATGAAATCTTCCCCTCCCGAGACTCCGGTGTCGAGTGCCGTCAAGGACGCGGACTTGGTGACGAACTCCATCCTGTACAAAGAATTTCTGGCCGAGCGCGAGGAAATCCTCCGCCACAAATGGATCGAAAGCGAAAAAGCGGGCTACGACATTGGTTTTGAAAAGGCTTTGCTGGATTGGATCGTCCGGTTCCGTTCGAGTTGGCGCGAGAAACGCCAGGTTGACCACTTCCGCCCGGCGACCTGACCGTAGGGTGGCACGTTTTCCGACGATGAACGTGGAGACGCCCCTGGCGGGGATGGTGTGCATCATGGATGCCGCCGAGATTGCCCGGACCCTGCGGCGCATGGCGCACCAGATCACCGAGCGCAACGGCGCGCGCGGCGCGGCGGGCTTGGCGTTGGTGGGCATCTACACCCGGGGCGTGGAAGTGGCCCGGCGGCTGTCGGATTTGATCGCGGGCATCGAAGGCGTCCGCCCGGCGTTCGGCGCGCTCGACGTTTCCATGCACCGGGACGACCTGCGGCGGCGTGCCCGGCTGACCTCCATCCAGCCGACCCAACTCCCCATCGACCTCGACACGCGCACGGTCGTGCTGGTGGACGACGTTTTCTTCACCGGCCGCACCATCCGTGCGGCCATCGACGCTCTGGGCGAGTACGGCCGCCCGGGCACGATCCAACTCGCGGCGTTGGTGGACCGGGGCCACCGCGAACTGCCGATCCGCCCGGACTACACCGGCAAGGACCTGCCCACGTCGCTCAAAGAGCGGGTCCGGGTGCGCTTCGAGCCGCTCGACGGCGAGCCGGACGCTGTCTGGCTGGCCAAACCAACGGACGAAAATTAGCTTTCGACCCATCGCCGTTTTTCGGTAGTCTCCCCTGTCTTGAACGCCCCTCCTGATCGTCCCGCCCCCGCCGTCTGGCGGCGCAAGGATTTGCTGACGATCCAGGAACTCGACGCGCCGGAAATCAACCTCCTGCTCGACACGGCGCAACAGTTCAAGGCCGTCGGCGCGCGCGACGTGAAAAAAGTCCCCGCCCTGCGCGGGCGCACGCTGGTCAACTTTTTCGTCGAGCCGAGCACGCGCACCCGCACGTCCTTCGAACTCGCGGCGATGCGCCTGAGCGCGGACGTGATCAACATTTCCGCGAGCAGTTCCAGCCTCGTGAAAGGCGAAACGCTCAAGGACACCGCGCTGGTCCTCCAGGCCAACGGCGTCGATATCATCGTGCTGCGGCACTCTTCGGCGGGCGCGGCGCAATTCCTGGCGGAGCGGCTCACCTCCAGCATCATCAACGCGGGCGACGGCGCGCACGAACACCCGACCCAGGCGCTCCTCGACCTGTTCACCATCCGCGAGAAATGCGGCCGCATCGACGGCCTGCACGTCGCCATCGTCGGCGACATTCTCTTCAGCCGCGTGGCCCGCTCGAACATCTGGGGCCTGCTGAAACTCGGCGCGCGCGTCACCTTGGTCGGCCCGACGACGCTGGTGCCGCGCGTGTTCGAGCGGATGGGCGTTTCCGTGGTCCGGCGCATCGACGACGTGCTCGCCCACGTCGATGTCATCAACCTGCTGCGCATCCAGCACGAACGCCAGCGGCGCGCTTATTTTCCGAGTCTCGGCGAATACACCAGCCTGTTCGGCCTGACCCGCGAACGCGCCGCGCGACTGCGGCCCGACTGCCTCATCATGCATCCCGGACCCATCAACCGCGGCGTGGAAATCGACAGCGACGTGGCCGACGACCCGCGCCACAGCGTCATCCTCGACCAGGTGACCAACGGCCTCGCCGTGCGCATGGCCGCGCTCTACCTCTGCGCCGGGAGGGAGCCGCAATCGTGAGCACCCCCGGCCAGACGACGGTCATTCGCGGCGGCAGGGTCATCGACCCGGCCAACGGCGTGGACGCGGTGCGATCCGTCTACCTGCGCGACGGGTGCTTCGTGTCTACCGCCGGGCCGGAAGACGATTTCGAGGTGATCGACGCCACGGGTCTGGTCGTCGCCCCCGGGTTGATCGACCTGCACGTCCACCTGCGCGAGCCGGGGCAATCCGCCAAGGAAACCATCGAGACCGGCGCGCGGGCGGCGGCGGCGGGCGGGTTCACCTCGGTCGTGTGCATGCCCAACACCAGCCCGGCGGCGGACAATCCGGCGACGATCTCCTGGATCATGGAACGGGCGCGGCAGAAGGCGTGCGTCAACGTGTTCCCGACCGGCGCGATCACCAAGGGGCTGGCGGGAGAAGAACTCGCGCCGGTGGGGGCGATGGTGCAGGCCGGGGTCGTCGCCATCACCGACGACGGCCACTGCGTCCAGAACCACGAGTTGATGCGCCGGGCGGTGGAATACGCGCGGATGTTCGACCTGCCGGTGTTCGACCACTGCCAGGACTATAGCCTCGTGGGCGACGGCGTCATGCACGAGGGGTACTGGAGCACGGTGCTGGGCCTGCCCGGCTGGCCGGCGGCGGGCGAGGAACTCATCGTGGCGCGCAACGTCCTGCTGGCCGAGTTGTGCGGTTCGCCGATCCATTGCCAGCACCTGAGTTGTGCGGGCAGCGTGCGGCAGGTGCGCGAGGCCCGGCAGCGCGGGGTCAAAATCAGCGGCGAGGTGTGCGCGCACCACCTTGCGCTGACGGATGAGACCGTGTGCGGGTTCGACACGAACTACAAAATGAACCCGCCGTTGCGTGCCCGGGCCGACATCGACGCCCTGATTGCAGGCATCGCCGACGGGACGATCACGATTCTCGCCAGCGACCACGCGCCGCACGGCACCGTGGAGAAAGAGGTGGAATTCGACCGCGCGCCGTTCGGCATCCTGGGCTTGGAAACCGAGTTCGGCTTGTTCCATCACCTCCTGGTCGAGCAACGGCGCGCCATCGGGTTGCCGAGGTTGATCGAACTGCTGACGGTCAACCCCGCCCGGTTGTTGAAGCTGGACCGAGGCACGCTCTCCGTGGGCCGACCGGCGGACGTGACGCTGATCGACCCGGGGCTGGAGTGGACCGTGCAGCCGGAAACGTTCGCGTCCCGTTCGCGCAACACGCCGTTCGGCGGGTGGCAGTTAAAGGGACGCGCCGTGCGGACGATGGTCGCGGGCCAGACGGTCTGGACGCTCTGAGAAAATGTGTCGCCGCAGGCGTCGTCCACCAAGGTAAGGATGGCTCTCCGAGCCAGT
Organism: uncultured Chthoniobacterales bacterium; assembly: GCA_964250695.1. GTDB lineage: Bacteria > Verrucomicrobiota > Verrucomicrobiia > Chthoniobacterales > SZAS-18 > CAHJWO01. The sequence goes on from CAXUGY010000004.1 coordinate 115,911, forward strand.
CCCTCTTGTTTTCTGGAAATAGGCTGGACGAAGTCGGCACGGGATCAAACCCACCTAGGGACTGGCTCGGAGAGCCATCCCTGCCTTGGTGGACGACCGGCAGCTATCGCTGCCTGCGGTGACTTCCGATGCCTTCAGTGGCCCGGAGTCGCTTTCTGCGTGGACAGCGGGTGCGTGCGCAGGAACTCGATCTGGTCGCGCTGCTGTTTCAAGTAGATGGCCTCTTGGGCGGCACGGGTGGCGTCGTCCGCCGCGTTGGCCGCCGTCGCGCGTTTGATCACGGCGGCGGCGATGTCGAGATCGTTCGTCACCTGGCTCTTCTTGATGTCGAACTCGTTGATGCCGTCGTTCACGTGCAGGGTGTCGCCGTTGTCCTTGAGCATCTTGACCGGGGTCCCGGCGATGATGCCCGCGATGCCTGCCTTGAGCCGGACGCTGAGGTCCTCGGTCACGTAGAACACGCCTTCGGGCGCGTACCGATGGACGTAGGGCGTCGGCGTCGGCACCGGCGTGGGGGTGGGCGGCGGGGTCGGCGTGGGTTTCGGGGTGGGCGTGGGCCGCGGGGTCGGCACCGGCGTGGGCGGGGGCGGCGGGGGCGGCTCCGGCGGCTTGCTGCACGCGGTGGCCAGGGTCAACGCGACCGCCGCGACCGAGACGCGCGTCAGCGCGGGAAAACGACCCGAACCGGTCATCAGAGGGAAGAACTTCTGCATAAGCGGGCAATCTACACAGGGAACACGCAATCGGCCAAGTGAAGAGTTCCTTCGTACAACGCCCGGCCGATGATTGCACCATAAAGCGCCGGGCGGCTGGCGAGCCGGCGCACGTCTTCGAGCGTGGTCACGCCGCCGCTGGCGACGAGCGGGCAGTCGAGCCGGGCGAGCAACCCGTCGAGTTCCGCGAAGTTCGGCCCGGCCAGCATCCCGTCGGTGGCGATGTCGGTGTAAATGATCGCCCCGGCCCCCGCCGCCTGCGCCTCCAACGCCAGCTCGACCGCCCGGCGGCCCGCCGATTCCGTCCAGCCCTTGACCGCCACCATCCCGTCGCGCGCGTCGATACCGACCACGACCCGCTCCGCACCAAACGTTTGCACCAGTTGCGCCACGAACTCCATCGACTCCGCCGCCCGCGTGCCGATCACCACCCGCGACACGCCCAGGTCCAGCGCGGCGCGCACCGCCGCCTCGTCGCGCAGCCCGCCGCCCAGTTCGCAGGGGATCGTGATCGCCCCGATGATCGCGCGCAACGCCGCCCGGTTCGCCTCGCCGGAGCGGCCCGAAAACGCCGCGTCGAGGTCCACGACGTGCAGATAATTTCCTCCCTCCTGCTCCCAACGCCGGGCCAGCGCCGCCGGGTCGTCGGAATACACGATTTTTTCTTCAGGTTTTCCCTGACGCAGACGGACCACCTGGCCGTCCATCAGGTCGATGGCGGGGAGCAAAAGCATGGGCGAGCGTCAGCAGTCCAGCGGGATCGTGCCGCCGTCAATGCACCTTTTTGCCCGGCGGTTGGTGGCTGTTCGCGTCCCGGTAGGCCGAAGGACTCAGCCCGGTGATCTTGCGGAATTGCTTGTTGAAATGCTGCACGTCCGGCAAACCGGCTTCGGCGGCGATGTGCGTCACCGAGGAGCGGGTCGTCACGAGCAGATGGCAGGCGAGTTCGATGCGGCGCACCAGGATGAAATGCGGCATCGTCATCCCGTAGCGGTGGCGAAACGCCCGGGCGAGGTAGTTCTGGCTCAGACGCACTTCCTCGGAAAGCTCGGGCACGGAGAGCGGGTCCTTGAGCCGGGTATCCACCAGTTCGACGAACGCCTGCACCGCCGTGAGCACTTTGGCGGAGGACAGGTCGGCGAGTTCGTCCTCGGGTTCGAGCAGCGCGAGGGTGAGGATCACCTCCTGCAACCCGGCGGAAGCGGCGGCCAGGGCCAGCGCGCGCTTGCGCGGGTCGGCGTGGGCGGCGCGGCGGTACAGGTCCGTGATCCACAGGATGCGCTGGCGGATCGGCTCGGACCCGCCGCCCAGGCGCAGGTGCAACGGCAGCCGCAGCAGGTGGGTCTCCTCACAGCCCGACGTGTCCACGTGGCGGAATCGCACGCACAGGTGCGACCCGTCGCCCGGCAGGTCGTGGAGCGAATCGGTCCCCGCCGGGGTCAGCGTCAGATCGCCCGCGCGCAGGTCGTAGCGTTGCTCGCCGATGTGCAACGCGCCTTCGTAGCCGTGGTGGTGCAGCGCGATGGATTCTTCCGAGCGGCAGACGTGGCCCCGCCCTTTCCCGGACACGGGGTACAGTCCTGCGGAGATGATGTCCGGCCGGTGCAGGACCGACCAAGGGAGGGTGACGCGTTGCTCTGGCATACTGGTGGTGGAGTTATACCACCACCCACCAGTTTCGCCTAGGAAAATTCCACAAAATGGTATTTGCCTAGTGTTGAATAGATTCCACAAAGTTGCGCAGCATGGCCAGCCCGGCTTCCTGACTCTTCTCCGGGTGGAACTGCACACCCATCGTGTGCCCCTCCTCGATGGCCGCCGCGAAGGGCGCGCCGTAGTCCGCGGTCGCCGCGACGGCCCGGAGATCGGCGGGGTCCGGGTAGTAGGAATGCACGAAGTACACGTGCGCTCCGTCCGCCAGGCCGCGCCACAGGCGGGCGTCCGGCCGGGTGAATTGCAGGGAGTTCCAACCGATCTGGGGCACCTTCAGGCCCGGGGCCGTGAACCTCTTTACCTGACCGGCAAACCGTCCGAACCCGGGGATGCCCGGCGTTTCCTCGCTGGATTCAAAAAGCAGTTGGTAGCCCAGACAGACGCCCAGGAACGGGCGGTCGGCCCGCAGCCAGTCGGCGAGGGGGTCCCACAACCCGCGTTGCTGGAGTTGGTGCGCGCAGTCGCCGAACGCCCCGACGCCCGGCAGCACGACGGCGTCCATTTCTCCGAGCCGCTCCGGGGTGGCGAGCCGTTCCACGCGCGCGCCGATCCTGGCGAGGGCGTTGCTGACGCTGCGCAGGTTGCCGCTGCCGTAGTCGATCAGGCCGAGAAGGGGCGATTGCATGGATGGATGATGCACTTTGCCGAGATCGATGTCAGGAGTTTGGATGTTTTGGAAAAAAGCGCACGGACGGGAGGTCTTGGAAATGTTCGTCTTGCGTCCAAAGGGTTGCCTGATGGCGCGTTGTCACCGCGTAGATGATGCTGTCCGCCAAGGGCAAAGGGTGTCGGGCCGCTTCCAAGGCCAGCGCCACCTCCAGATCGACCACCCGGCTAACCTGCATCATGCTGGCGACTTGTAGCGCGTCACTCTCTCCGCGCTCACGAAACACCTTTTTGAAGACCTCGTAAATGCAGACCACCGGCACGATCAGGTTCTCCGTGTCTTCGATGGCGGGGGCAAACAAGGCCGCACGCTCGCTGTCGGCAAAATATTCGAGCCAGCCGGAGGAATCCACCACGTTCGCCACGCTCACAGGCGATCCGCTTCTCGGGTGATGGTGGTATCCATGCCGCGCAGGAAGCCGCGCATCTGCCGGACGGATCGAACGGGAATGTACTCCACCCGGTCCGCGTAGCGCATGACGTGAAGCTTCTCACCCGCCGTCAAATGGAGTGCTTCCCGGATCGCGCGTGGAATGACCACCTGAAACTCGGGCGACAGGGTGACGGTTTCCATAGAGAGAAGGGTACCGTAAAACGGCTGTCGGATCGACGCAAGCGCGTAAGACGGCCGGACGGACTGGCGTTCAACGGCGGCGGCAGTCAAGCGGCCATCGCACGGTGGCGATCCGCCATCCAATGATTCTGTGCCTGCGCACCTTGGCGACTTCGTTTGGTTCTGTCCGCCGTTCTCTGCCGCACGCACCGATTTTCAGAGCGTCCCCTTCGTGCTCGGCACGCCCGTGACGCGCGGGTCCAACCGGCAGGCGTGATCCACGGCCTTCGCCAACCCCTTGAACACGGCCTCCGCAAAATGGTGCGCGTCGCGTCCGTAGAGGATTTCGACGTGCAGGTTCACCCCGGCGTGGACGCTGAACCCGCGCAGGAATTCCTCCACCAGTTGCAGCGGAAACCCCCGCCCGGCCAGCAGCGCCGCCGCCGGACCGGCGCTCGCGGGCAGCCGGTATTCGAGAAACGGACGCCCGCTGAAATCGACGACCACCCGCGCCAGCGTTTCGTCCATCGGCAGATAGACGCTGCCGTAACGGGCCACGCCGCGCTTGTCGCCCAAGGCGCGCGCGAACGCCTGCCCGAGCGTGATGCCCACGTCCTCGACCGTGTGGTGGCTGTCCACCGCGAGGTCGCCGGTGGCGCGCACGGTCAAATTGACGAGGCTATGGCGCGCAAACAGCGTCAACATGTGGTCGAAAAACGGCAGTCCCGTCTCGATCTCGGCGCGCCCTTCCCCGTCCACCGTCAGTTCGAGGACGATCTGGGTTTCGGCGGTGCGGCGTTCGACGGTGGCTTGGCGCGGGGTCATCCGAAACCAAGCTTCACCGTTCCAGTTCCTTGCGCAAGCTCGCGTGCAATAGGCCCAGCACCCCCAGCGAAAAACCGATCAGCACCACGCTGCTGACCAGGTGGACGCTGACCTTCTCGTGGAACACGTAGCGGTACGTGCCGAAGAAGACGTTCAACTCGTTCTGCTTGCGCTCTTCGTTGCGATAATCCGATTGCTCCATCTCGGCCTTCGAGACGAGGTCGGTGATCTTCTGGTTGACGTAAATCTGCTCGGCGGGCACGCCCCGGCCACGGTCGGCCAAGGCGAGGTGTTCCGACGGCAGGCGTTCCTCCATCTCGTCGATCTGACGCAGGGCGGTATCGACCTCGGCGGGGCTGCCCGCTTCCAGGCCGGAGAGCGTGGCCAGCAGTTCCTTGTAGCGGTCCAACCGGTCGCGCTGGACCGGGCTGAGTTCCCCGCCCTGGTTCTGAAGCTCCTCGTCGCGGTCGGCCAGCGCCTGGATCTTCTCTTGCAGCCGTTCCTGCCGGCCGGTCAGCGGGTTGAGCTTGGCCTGCGCGACGACCAATCCCTCGTAGCTCCAGCGCATCGGCATGAACTGGCAAATGAGAGGCACTTGCAGCTTGGAGCGCGACTCCGAGTTGCCGCCCTTGTCGCCACCGTTGGGGTGCTGCGCGATCCAGCGGCGGAACGTGTAGATCACGTCGAGGTTGCGGTTCATGTCCTCGTACTTGATGAGCGCCCCGCCCATGATGATCTGCGGGATGAGGATCAGCGGCACGATGTTGACCGCCGTCTTGGCGTCGGCCACCAGCGAGGAAATCAGCAGGCCCAGCGCGACGCCGCAGAACGCCGTGAGCGACGTGTACCACAGGTAAATCCAGAACATCCCCCGGATTTGCAGGATGTAGTCGCCGATCAGCAGGAACAGCACGCACTGGAGCAACGCGAACAGGCACAACGTGAACATCTTGGCCGCGATGTAATAGGGCAGACGGATGCGCAGGTTGCGTTCGCGCTGGAGCACGATGCGGTCGCGGATGATGTCGTCGGCGCTGTTGGTCAGGCCCAGGAACATCGCCACCGTCACGGCCAGGAACAGGTAGATGGGGATGTGGTAGCTGCCCGCGAAATCGTAGGTGCCGTTCTCGTTGTAGCGCAGCACCATGGCGATCAACGCCGCCAACAGCGGGGCCTCGACGATGGTCGTGAGCACGTTGACCCGGTTGCGCAGCTTGCTCCAGAACGCGCGCCGCAACAGGGTGCGCCCCTGCGTCCATTCCTCGCGCCAGCGGATGCGCTGGAACCACAGGAGCCGCGGCGGTTCGGGGCCGGTGGGGGCAATGGTGGTCCGGGCGACCTCGCGCTTGAGCGGCACCTGCTTCACGTCCTGCAACAGGCGGTGGCTCTCGTACTTGTCGCGCCAGAACTCGGGCGAATAACGGCGCGCCGCCACGAGTTGGCCCCGGCTGTTTTCCTCGTAGATGATGTCGCCGCTCAGGTCGCGCAACGGCGTTTCGAGCACGTCGAAGATGAACTCCGGGCGCGTGCTCCCGCAGGTCGCGCAGCCTTCCACGTCCTTGCCGTGCTGCGCCTGGTTCTCGGCCTGGGCGAAGTACGCGAGCGCCTCCTTGGGCGTGCCGAAGAACACCAGTCGCCCACCCTTGTCCAGCAGCACGACCTTGCTGAACAACTCGAAAATCTTCGAGCTGGGCTGGTGGATCGTCACGAGCACGATCTTGTTGTGGCTCATGCTCTTGATGATGTCGATGACGTGCTCGCTGTCCTTGCTCGACAGGCCGCTGGTCGGCTCGTCGAAGAGGTAGATGTCGGCCAGCCCGATCATGTCCAGGCCGATGTTGAGCCGTTTGCGCTCGCCGCCGCTGAGCGTCTTTTTGACCATGCTGCCCACCAGCGAGCCACGGCGTTCGTTGAGGCCGAGTTCGATGAGCTTGCTGTCGATGCGCCGGGCGCGCTCCCGGCCCGAGAGGTGCGGCGACCGCAGCGCGGCGGCGAGCGTCAGGTTTTCCTCGATGGTGAGTTGCTCGTCGAAGGCGTCGTCCTGCGGGATGTAGGCGATGTAGCCGCGCAGGTCGTCGATGCCGTCGTAGAGCGAACGCCCGTTAAGCACGACCCCCCCACTGTTGGGCCAGTTCTGCCCGGCAATCGTGCGCAGCAGCGTGCTCTTGCCGCACCCGCTGCTTCCCATCACGCAGACCATCTCGCCGCGCGTGACGGTGAAGCTGATGTTGTCGAGTGCGGTCTCGCCGGAATGGAACGAATGCCGCAAATCGCGCGCTTCGAGCACGCGGATGACGTTGCGCTCCTCCTCGATCATGCGCTCGGCGAAGTTGCAGCGCAGCACCTGGCCCACGTCGATGCGGATCAGGTCGCCGTCCACCAGCCGCGCGATGTGCCGCACCGGGGTGTCGCCCACCAGGATCGAACGGCTGGCCTGGAGCACTTCCAACTGGCCGAGTTTCTTGTCGTAGTCGCACGAAATCTTGAGCAGCACGTCGCCGCCGGTGCCGGGCGAGAGCAGGATGTCGTCGGCGTCGAGCAGGCTCGGGTTGTTGGAAACGAGGTATTCGTTTTTGCTGGCGATGAGTTGGAACCGCCCCCCCAGCGCGCGGGCGCGGCGGCGCAGTTCGCTGAGCGGCAGTTCGCTGTGGTTGTGGAAGAGGATGCGGTCTTCCAGCGTGGCCTCGACCTGCGTGCCGCTCTTGAGTTCCGTGCCGTTGAGTTGCGCCGGAACGCGTTTCAACGCCGTGACCAGTACCTTCAACCCGAAGCGCACTTCCAACACGCTGTCGCGGGTCCGCCCGCGCTCGAAGCTGACCTCGTCGTCCTTGTTGATCGCCAAGTAGAGTTGCGGGACCGCGACGTTTTTCTTGGCGTTGAAGTAACCGAGCAGTTCCTGGTAGGCGATGACCCGCTCGCCCAGCACCACGCGCTGGCCCTCGTACAACCGGCCCAGGTTTCCCCGGGCCAGCGGCCGGCCGTTGACCACGACCTGCGTCGAACACTGGTTCTTGATCAGGATCAGGTCGTGGTAACGGTAAATGAAGAGCCGGTCTTCCGGGGGCAGGTCCTTGAGGAAAACGTCCACCACCGCCTTGTCGGAGCCGAAGGTCAGCGATTCCAGCGGCGAAGGGCCTTTTTGGAACACGCCGGACTCGGAAACGTCCGGGGCGTTGAGCTGGTAGACGATGTCGATGGCCTGGGCGGTCATGCCGAGGCCCGCCATGAATTTATAAAACGCGACGACCTGCTCGGCCTGTTGACCGGCGCGGCAGATCAGGTCCCAGAGCTGGATGCCGAGCAGGATTTTGCGGTCGGGCGTGAGTTGGCCGTTGAGCTTGGCGGCCATCGCTTCGAGGTCCGGCTGCTCGTGGAGCGCCTGCCGGAACTCTTTCCTCAGCGCGGAATAAACCGCCTCGGGATAATCGTGCCGCAGGAAACCGAGGCTGGAGTCGATTTCTTCCTCGATGATCTGGTCGTCGAGCCTGCTGAAACACGCCAGCACCCGGATGAGCAGCGGCAGGAGGTTGGGGCCTTCCGAGACGTTGCGCGGGCGGCGCAGCAGCCGCCGGACGAAATCACGCGTCTTGCGGCGCACCCGGTAGCCCCAGGGCGTCGCCCCGCGCAACGCCCGGCTGACGGACCCGGCGGCGGTCGTGCCGGAAGTCGGCGGCGGGACGACGGGCGGTGGGACGGGAAGCGGGGCGGTCGGCATGGGTGGTCAGCGGCCAGCAACGACCTTACCCTACGAACCGCCGCCGGGCACCGTTTTTCTTTCGTAAACAAGGTAGGGATGGCTCTCCGAGCCGGTCCCTGGCTCGCCTTTGAATTCCCGGTACCAGCGTTCTCCAGCGGCAAGAGGGACTGGCTCGGAGAGCCATCCCTACCTGGGTACGAATCAGACCCCCTTCCCCGCTTCCGCGAGTTGGTGCTCCTCCTGGCCTTCCTCCACCGGCGCGAACCCTCGCCGCAGGACGTTCTCCGTCACCACGCGTGGGAACACGAAATTGAGCAGGTAATCGCGTCCGCCCGCCTTGGTGCCGCCGCCGGACATCTTGAACCCGCCGAACGGATGCCGCGCCACGATGGCCCCGGTGATCGTGCGGTTGATGTACAGGTTGCCGACGACCAGTTCGCGTTTGACGCGCTCGATGTTCGCCGGGCTGCGGGAATACAGGCCGCCGGTCAGCGCGAACTCGGTGTCGTTCGCCAGCCGGATGGCCTCGTCCAGATCCTTGGCCTTCAACACCGCCAGCACCGGGCCGAAGATTTCCTCGTGGGCGATGCGGGCGTCGTGCGGCACCTCGGCGAAGATCGTCGGCGCGACGAAATAGCCGTTGCCCGCGGGTACCTTGCCCTCGAACGCCAACCGCGACTCCGTCTTGCCGAGCGCGACGTACTTCTTGATGCGCTCGTGCGCGTCGTGGTCCACGACCGGCCCGACGATGGTCGCCGGTTCCTCGGGAAACCCGACCTTCAAATTAGACGTGGCCTCCACCAAGCGGTCCAGGAACCGGTCATAGCAGGCTTCCAGCACGATCAGCCGCGAGAGCGCCGAGCACTTCTGCCCCTGGTAACCGAACGCCGAGTACAGCGCGCCGAGCACCGCCTCGTCGAGGTCGGCGTCTTCGTCGATGATGAGCGCGTTCTTGCCGCCCATCTCACAGACCACCTTTTTCAGCCCGGCCTGGCCCGGTCGGGTGCGGCCACCGGCTTCCCAGATTTTGAGACCGACTTCCTTCGAGCCGGTGAACGCGATGAAGTCGATCTTCGCGTGGTTGACCAGGAATTCGCCCACCTCTTCGCCCCATCCGGTCAGCAGGTTCAACACGCCCGGCGGCAACCCGGCGCGCTGCGCGAGGTCCATGAAACGCGCCGCCGTGATGCTCGACTGCTCGGCGGGTTTCATCACGACCGTGTTGCCCGACACGAGCGCGGCGACCGTCATCCCGCAAAGGATCGCCAGCGGGAAGTTCCACGGCGCGATCACCAACCCCACCCCGCGCGGAATGTACTCCTGCACGCTGTTTTCGCCGGGCACGGCGAACGTCGTCTGCGCGCGGCCAAGCTGGCGCATCTCCGCCGCGTAAAAATCGCAGAAGTCGATGGCCTCGGCGATGTCGCCGTCCGCTTCCACCCAGGCTTTGCCCACCTCGTAGACTTCCAACGCCCCGAGCCGGAACCGTTCGGCGCGCATCAGGTCGGCCATCTTTTCGAGGATGGCGGCGCGCTGGTCAACCGGGGTCGCCCGCCAGCCCGGCGCGGCGGACACGGCGGCATCCACGGCGGCCTGCGCCTGCTCGACGGTCGCCGCCACGACGCGGCCCAGCTTCTCCTCCGGCTTGGCCGGGTTGACGGACTCGATCCATTGGTCGCCGGTGACGCTCTTGCCGCCGATGACCAGCGGGTAATCCTGGCCGAAACCGGCGCGTTCCGCCGCGAGCGCCTCGCGCATCTGGCGGCGGGTGTCTTCGAGCGTGAAATCGGCGGGGGCGACGTTGGCAAAAGGCTTCTTCATGGGAAGGTCTTCAAAAGGTGGTTCGTCCTCCAGGAAAGGAGGCAGGAGTTCGGCGCTGTCGGCAGGGAGTTCAGGCTGGAGAATGGGCGCGGGTTCGTCGAGCGAACACAGGTTGAGCGGGTCGCGCAGCAGGTCTTTGGAAGCGGTCTGCGTGGTGAACTTGGCCTTGAGAAACCCCTCGTTGGACGTGTTTTCGAGCAGGCGGCGCACGAGGTAGGCCATGCCGGGGAGCATTTCGCCGACGGGACAATATTCGCGGACGCGGTGGCCGAGCTGGACCAACGCCTTCTTGATCGGCTCGGCCATGCCGTAAAGCATCTGGAGTTCGTAGGCGTGCGGGTCCAGCCCGAGCTTGTCAGCGCAGGCGATCAGATGCGCCATGCTGCGGACGTTGTGCGTGCCGAACGCGGAATAAATGTGCTCGTGCGCCTCCAGCATCCGGCGGGACAGCCGCTCGTAATTGGCGTCGCTCTGCGGCTTTTTGAGGTAGACCGGGATCGGCCACCCGCGTTGGCGGGCCATGACGGTTTCAAAGTCCCAGTACGCGCCTTTGACGAGCCGGATCGTGATGCGGCGGTTCCGCGCCTTGGCCCAGGCGATCAGGCGTTCGATGTCTGCGGGCGAATCGCGCAGATACGCCTGGATGACGATCCCGGCGTCGTGATAATCGGCGAATTCCGGCTCGTCGAGGAGGCTCTCGAACAGGCTCAAGGTCAGGTTCTTGAGACCGTAGTTCTCCATGTCCAGGTTGATGAACACCCCGAGTTCCTTCGCGCGGCGGAACAGCGGACGCAGCCGTTCTTTCAGATGCGCCACGGCTCCCTCCGGGTCCGCCGGGTGGATCTGCGAATACAGCGCGGAGATTTTGACGGAAACGTTGACCTTCGGCATGGGCCGCGCGCCACCGCCTTCGAGTTGCTCGGAAGGTTCCCAGTGCTTCGCTTCGGCGGCGAGGCTTTCGATCAGTTCGAGGTAGCGGCCATAGTATTCCTCGGCCTCCCGTTCGCTCACCACCGCCTCACCGAGGATGTCCACGGTGAAACCCACGCCGCGCGCCCTGATTTTCTTGAGCACCGGCACGGCTTCCGCCCCCGTGCGTCCGGTGATGAATTGCCGCGCCATGCTGCCCACGCTCTTCTTGACCGTGGGGCCGACGAGCCAGGGCGTCAGCCGGGACATGTTCAGCCCGAAGCGCAACGGCCCGGCGAGGCCGACCTCGTTGCCCTTGAAGTATTCCTGCATGTGCTCGACCACGCTGCCGGACGAATTCAGTGCCGGGAGCACGTCCACGAAACGCAGGGTCTGCACCTTGAGCGCCTCGTTGCCCATCGACCATTCCATCATCCGTCCGTACCAGACCGCCGGGTTCAAGGCGTCGGGCAGGACTTTTTTGGCGTCCACGATGGCGAAGATTTCGTCGCCCTTCGCTTCGACTTCGGATTGGGTCACGGGTTCCATAGGCGTGTCATGGACATTAGCATAAGTGTGGGAGCGATGCATGTGGGCAGTGCCCATCGACGCAGTCCATCGGAAGGCCAGGTTTGCCCGGCGCTTTGCACTTGTGTTATACTGAGCGCCATGAGCGTTGCGTCTATCGAAGTCACCATTGAGGGCGGCAAAATCACCCCTGTGCAGCCCCATCTGCTGCCAGAGCATGGGCGCGGTTGGCTGACCCTCTCGTCAACGCTGCCGGAACAACCACTCCGCGAAGTTTACGTTGAAATCGCCGAGGACGGATTGCCTGTCATCCGTTCCAGGGGCGGCGGGATCATCACTTCGGAGATGGTACGGGAAATTGAGGGCTCAACCCCGTGAGCAAACTGCTCGACGTGAATCTTCTGATTGCCCTGCTGTGGGACGACCACGAATTTCACGAGCGGGCCAGGATCTGGTTGCAAAGATGCGTCACCTTCGCTACTTGCCCGGTCAGCCAGCTTGGCTTTGCACGGATTTCGTCCAATCCAAAGCTCGGCTACGGTGTGTTACCAGAGGACGCCTTCAGGATTTTGCGGCGTTTTCTGGGGGACGACCGTCACCGTTTCTACCCGGATGCGCTGAGTTGTGTGGACCGTGCTTTGTTGAGCGAGAATATCCCCGGGTCCAATCATGTGACTGACCATTACCTCGCCGCATCCGCGAGGCAGCACAGCTTGGTTCTGGCGACCTTTGACGTTGCTTTGAGCCACGCGTTCCCCACGGAACCGGGTTTGGTGGAACTCGTCCGGTAACCCCCTGCGCTCGCGTCTCATGCAACCTGTCCCCGTCACCATCACCGACATCCAGGCCGCCCGCAGGCGCATCGCCGGGGCGGTTTACGTCTCGCCCTGCCCGGAGTCCATTCCGCTTTCGGAAGTGACCGGGATGCGGATCTTCTGCAAGCTGGAGAACCTCCAGCGCACCGGGTCGTTCAAGGAACGCGGCGCGCGCAACGCCCTCCTCTTGCTCGACGACGGCCAGAAGCAGCGCGGCGTCATCGCGGCGTCGGCGGGCAACCACGCGCTCGGGCTGGCGTACCACGGGCGGCTGCTCGGCATCCCGGTCACGGTCGTCATGCCCCGGTTCGCGCCGCTGGTCAAACTCAACACCTGCCAGCGGCTCGGCGCGAACGTGATCCTCCACGGCGCCACCTTCCTCGAAGCGAAGGACCATGCCCGCGCACTCTGCGAGGAACAGGGCCTGACGTACATCCACGGCTATGACGACCCGGCGATCATCGCGGGGCAGGGCACGATGGGCCTGGAGATCATGGAACAGGTGCCGGACGTGGAGGCCATCGTCATCCCGGTCGGCGGGGCGGGCTTGCTGGCCGGGGTCGCGCTGGCCGTCAAGACCCTGCGGCCCGAGGTGCAAATCATCGGCGTGGAGCCGGAGGGGGCGGCCAAGTTCGCCGCCGCCGTGGCCAAGGGTGGCCCGGTGCAAATCCACTGCCGGCCCACCCTCGCCGACGGCCTCGCCGTGCCCGACATCGGCGCGAACGCCTTCCCGCTTGCGCGCGACCGGATCGACCGGCTCGTCACCGTCAACGAAGACGAAATCGCGCTCGCCATCCTGCGCATCGTGGAACTGGAAAAAGCCATCGTCGAAGGCTCCGGCGCGAGCGGACTGGCCGCCTGTCTGGCGGGCAAACTGCCCGAACTGGCAGGCAAACGCGTCGTGCTGCCTTTCTGCGGCGGCAACATCGACCCCGCCATTTTGAGCCGGGTCATTGAAAAAGGACTGGTCGCCGACGGGCGCGTGTGCCGTTTCTCGGCGGAAATCAGCGACCGGCCCGGCGGGTTGGCCGGACTGACCAAACTCATCGCCGACGCCGGGGCCAGCGTGAAGGAAATCGTCCACGAGCGGGCGTTCACGGGCAGCGACGTTTTCGCGGTCAGCGTGCTCTGCACCATCGAGACCCGCGACCGCGCTCACCTGGAGGAAATCTTTTCCCGCCTGGAAAGTGAGGCGATCCCGCACTCGCGCGCCCGGTGAAAACAGACTCCACACGCCCAAACCCTCCGCGGGCTACGAATCTGAGAACAACGTGGCAGAACTACACCAATTTCAAGACCTACCCAGTATGAGCAACGGCGATTCCAACGAAGTGCAGCAGAAGTTTTCCGAATTTCACCAACAGGGCGAAGCCTACGTGCGTGAAAACCCGTCGCAGGCCGTCTTGTCGGCGGTGGCCGCAGGGTTCGTCCTCCGGCTTTTGCCTCTCGGGGCCATCGTGGGAGCAATTGTCCGGCTCGCGCTGTTTGCCGTGCGGCCAGCGGTGTTCATCTACGGGGCCGTCGCGCTGTATAAGCATTTCCAGGGGACGACCCCGAACCAGCAGCAGTAAGCGGTTTTACAACTTTCCAGACGCGGTGGTGGCGGGGCGGAACGGCCCTGGCTACCTCGCGTCTGTTTCGTTTTTGGGCACGGGAAATGCATCTTTGTCGCCAGCCCGGGCGGAATCGTTTGCTAAAAATCAGGCGACCCACTAAACGAATGCGGCCCGGGGCGCGCCTTTCCACCCATGATTCCAGCGGTCACCGTTATCGTCACCGTTTACAACCGCACGCAATACTTGCGCGAAGCGGTGCAAAGCGTCTTCGCGCAGACTTTTCGGTCTCTCGAGATCATCGTGACGGCGGATTCGGCCAACGATGAAATCCAGGCGATTTGCGCATCGTTCCAGCGCCCGGAAATACGCTACCGGCGGAATCCGGTGACGCTCGGGGTAGCCCTCAACCTGCGTGCCGCGATGGTCGAGGCGCAGGGAAAATATATCGCCGTGCTCAACGACGACGACCTGTGGGAGCCGGAATTTCTGGAAAGGTTGGTTGCGCCATTGGAACGAGACGCCAACCGGGTGCTCGCGTTCTGTGACCATTGGATGATGTCGGGTGAGGGCGAGGTAGACGCGGCGCAAACCGACCGGGTGAGCCGGTACTATCGAAGGGCCATGTTGCCGGAAGGCGAAGTGGCCGGTTTCCAGACGTTTGCCCTGGTCAGGAAGGGGGTGCCGCTGGCCATGGGCGCGCTGTTCCGCAAGGACGCCGTCGATCTCGACCTGATCGTCACGGAGGTCAGCGGGGCGTATGATTACTGGATCGCGTGCCTGCTGGCGGCTTCTGGGAAAGCGGCGTACTACGTTCCCGCCCGGTTGACGAGATACCGGGTGCATGAGGCGATGGAAACCGCGCGTCTGGCGCCGGATAAGCAGGATAACCTCGTTTACATTTACCGCACGCTGTTGGAGCGGAACGCGTTTCCCTCCCAGACCGCGCCGGTGACGAAATTTCTCAGTCAAGTGTTGCGGAACGTCGGGAAAGACCACCTCCGCTTCGGATACCGCGATAAGGCGCGGGAATATTTCCGGCAGTCGCTGGCGGCGCGGCGTGACATCAAAACGGCGGCGTGGTGGTTGCTGAGCTATTTGCCACGCAAGCGGTCTACACTTTAGAATGCATCCCGATGCGATAAAGCCGCGCGGCTTGCCCAATCAAGACGCGTTCTAGTGTTCGCCGTTGTGGTTGTCCTGCGCGACTTCCACTTTCATTCCTTCCACCAGGTCCGTGCTCGGATTGACCACGAGGGATTCGTTGCCCGTCAAACCCTCGACGACCTCGATGGTTTTGCCAAAGTCCCGGCCCAACTTCACTTTCTGGTACTTCAGCGATTTGTCCGCCGTCATTACCGCCACGCGCGGCCCTTCGCGGCGGATGTCCACGGCGTTTGCCGGGACGACCAGCGCAGGCTCGTTTTGCTGGACCTGCAAACGGATCGTCAGATACATCCCGGGCAATAATTTGCCACCCTCGCTGGGGAGCTGAATTTCCACCCGCTCGGTGCGCGTCGTCGGGTCGAGCGACTCGGCCATGCGCGTCAACCGCCCCTTAAACACCTTCTGCGGATAATCCGTCGCGCTGACCGCCACTTCCTGACCCACGCTCAGGTTGGCCACGTAGGACTGCGGCACGTTGATGAAGACGCGCAGCACGTCGGACTGGACCAACGTATAGATGCTCGGCGCCGTGGTGCCGCCGCCGCTGGCGATCAACGCGCCGTCGTCCAGGGTCCGCGTGGTGATCACCCCGGTAAAGGGGGCCGTGATTTTCTCGAAGCCTTGTTGCGCGGAAAGATTTTGCACGTTCGCCTCGGCGGATTTCACGTTGGCGACCGCCTGGTTCAACGCCGCCTCGCTCTGGTCGTACTCCTGCTTGCTGACGACTTTCTGTGCCAACAAACGCTTTTCACGGTCGAACGTCACCTGCGCGATCCCCTGCGCGGCGCGGAACTGTTCGAGTTGGGCGCGGGTCTGGTTGAGTTGGGCGTCGAGTTCGGGCGCGTCGATGACCGCGAGCAACTGGCCGGTTTCGACGCGGTCCCCGATGTCCACCAGACGCGATTTCAGGTAGCCGTTGACCCGGGCATACAGAGTCGCGGTGTTCAGGGCCTCCGCGCTCCCGGGCAGGCTGAAATCAAAGGAAGGCGGCGAGCGGGTTGGCTTGACGACCTGCACGGTCACGGCACCGGCTTGCACGGCCTTGGCGGTGTCGGCCTGTTCGCGGCGGTTGCCGAGCAAGCTCCTGATTCCGAAGAAAGCCAGCAGCGAGAGAAAGAGGATCAACGCCAGCACGAGCAACGAAAATCGACCGTACTTCCCTTTCTTGGGTTGGTCTTTTTTTGCGGTGGAGTTTGCGGGCGTACCGTCGTCGCGGTGATTGGCGGGGACACGGCGCATGGGCCGCGCTTCGGTGGAATGGTCAGAGTTTGCAGGCATCGGTATCAATGTTGCGCCGCGGGGGCTGCTTCCTCTCTCCCGGCTCCGTCGCCGTTGGCGTCGGCGGGTGGCGCGTCCCGCTGCGCCGCCGGTTTTTGCCCGGGTTGGTCGTGCCCGTTCCGCCCGTTCTGGCCGTCTTTGCCCGCCGTGGCCATCTTGTATTCCGGCTCGTCTTTCTCGAAGAGCAGTTCGGCGTCTTCGGCGCTCACCGGCACGAGTTCCTTGCGGCGGAAGATGCTGTAGATGACGGGCACGAAAAACAACGTGGTCGCCGTCGCAAACAGCAGGCCGCCGATCACCGCGCGACCCAGCGGCGCGTTCTGTTCGCCGCCCTCCCCCAGACCCAGGCTCATCGGGATCATGCCCAGGATCATCGCCAGCGCCGTCATCAGCACGGGCCGCAACCGGGTCGTGCCCGCCGCCAACGCCGCGTCGTGGGCGCTCGCGCCTTCGTCCTGACGCTGATCGTTGGCGAACGTGATGAGCAGGATGGAATTGGAGGTCGCCACGCCGATGCACATGATCGTGCCCATCAGGCTCGGCACGCTGAACGTCGTGTGCGTGGCAAAGAGCGTCCACAAAATACCCGAAAACGCGCCCGGCAACGCCATGATGATGATCAGCGGATCGAGCCAGCTCTGGAAATTCACCACCATCAGGAAGTACACCAGCGCCACCGCGAACACGATGCCGATGCCCAGGCGCGCGAACGCCGTGTTCATGCTCTGCACCTGCCCGCGCATTTCCAGGGTCGTCGCTTTCGGCAGCTTGGGCGGCGGCAGTTTGAAGGCGTCGGTCGCGCCGGGGACGTACTTGCTCACGAACGGTTTGAAAGGGATGATCTCCTTGTACCACGGCAGCTTCGGTGCGTATTCGTCGATGATCTTGTTGATGTCGCCCGAGAGGCCGCCCAGGTCGCGGTCCTGCACGTTGGCGTACACGTCGAACGTGGGTTGGATGTTGTAATGGTTGATGACCACCGGGTTGAAATCACGCTTGAAGGTGGACAGGTTGCTGAGCAACTGCGACTGCGTCTGGCCGGGCACGATGATCGGCGTATTGGTCAGCGCGTTGAGCGAATCGACGTGGTACTGCGGCGTCTGCACCGCGACGAGGTAGTTGACTCCGTTCGCCGGGTTCACCCAATAGTTGCGCGCGGTCTGGCCGCTCGACGACAACGAGATGAGCAGGGAGTTCGCCACGTCGCTGGCGGTGAGGCCGAGCTGGATCGCGCGTTGCCGGTCCATGTCCACGTCGAACTGCGGCGCATCGACGAGCTGGTGGACGTTCACGTCAACCGCGCCGGGAATCCGGGCGACCTTGGCGGCGAGTTCGTGGGCGAGCAGATAGTTCCCCTTGTCGCGTCCGACGACCTGCAAATCCACGGGCGCGGGCAACCCGAAATTGAGAATCTGGCTGACGATATCCGCCGGTTGGAAGTAGAACACCACGCTCGGAAATTTCGCGGGCAATTCGCGCCGCAGCCGCCGGATAAACGTCCACACAGGCGTCTTGTGGTCGGCGTTGAGAGAGACCTGGATTTCGCCGTCGGTGGAGCCGATGGTCGCGCTGTCGCTGTAGGCGAGGTTCACCCCGCCGACCGGCAATCCGATGTTGTCGATGACGAGGCGCAGTTCGTTTTTCGGCACGACCTGCCGGATGTACTGCTCGACTTCGCCGAAGACGCGCTCCGCTTCCTCGATGCGCGTTCCCGCCACGGTGCGGACGTGCAGCCGGAACTGCCCGGCATCCACCTGCGGGAAGAAGTCGCGTCCGATGAACGGGAACAGCACCATCGAAACCAGAAACAGGCAGACGAAAAAAATGATCGTCACGGCGCGGAATTCCAGCGCCCACGTCAGCATCCCTTCGTAACCGGAACGAAAATTCTCGAAGTGGTGGTTGAACCGTTCGTGAATCCGCCAGACCCAGTCCTTGTGCGCGGGTTTCCCCTGCCCGGCGGCGGGGCCGTTTTTACCCTGGTCTCCCACGTCCCCGGGTTCCCAACCCTCGCGCGGCTGGGCGTACTCCGGCTGATGGTCCGGGTCGCCCGTGCCGTCCGCTGCCGTCGGCGCGTGGCCGTTCGGTCCGGGCGTTTCGAGCGCCAGGTTCTGCTGGTGCTCATGGCGTTGCAGGGCGAGTTCCGGCTGGTCGCCTGCCGGGTCAGCCTTCTTCCCCTGGCCGCCCTTACCGCGCCCCTGCTCCTGCGCGGCTTCCTCGCGGTAGAGATCGACCTCCGGCCCGAGGAGGAAATGTACCATCACCGGCACCAGCGTGCGCGAGAGCAGGTAGCTGGTCATCATGGCGAACACCACCGCCAGCGCCAGCGGCACGAACAGGAATTTCGCCGGTCCGTTCAGGAACACGACCGACACGAACACGATGCAAATCGAGAGCGTCGCCACGAAGGCGGGCACGGCGATCTGCTGCGCGCCGTCGAGCACCGCCCTGGTCAGCGGCTTGTTGTCCATGCCGAGGTTGCGGTGGATGTTTTCCAACTCGACGGTGGCGTCATCGACGAGGATACCGACCGCCAGGCTCAGCCCGCCGAGGGTCATCACATTGAGCGTGTAACCCAGCGCGTCGAGCAGCAGCAGCGAGACCAGAATCGACAGCGGGATGGACACCGCGATGATGAGCGTCGAACGCCAACTGCCCAGGAAAATCAGGATCATCGTCGCCGTCAGGCACGCCGCGATGAGCGCTTCCTTGACCACGCCGTTGCGCGCGTCCGTCACGAACACCGATTGATCGAAAAGCTGTTGCGCCTCAAACCCCGCCGGGAACCCGGGCGTGATCTCCGCCAGACGCGATTTGATCCGTTTGACGATGTCCACCGTGCTGGCCCCGCCGCTCTTGAGCACGCTCACCAACGTCGCGCGCAAGCCGTCTTGCCGGACGATGTTCGTCTGCACCGCGTAGCCGTCGTGGATCTGCGCCACGTCGCGCATGTGGATGATCGCGCCGTTGGCCGCCGTCTTGATCGGCAGGTCGTTGAACGCGCTGACCACGTCCGGGCTGCCGTTAAGTTTTACGAGGTATTCGCGCTGGTCGATCTTGACCGTGCCCGCCGGTAGGGTCAGATTTTGCAGGTTGAGCGCGTTGGTCACGTCGTTCGGCGACAACCCCTTGGCGTAGAGCGCCTCCGAGTTGATATCGACCATGATCTGCCGGGGCTTGCCGCCGTAGGGCAACGGCACGCTCGCGCCCTGCACGGTGGCGAGCTGCTGGCGGACGAAATTCAGGTTATAATCGTACAACTCCTGCTCGGAAAGCGTCTTGCTGGACACGGCCAGTTGCAGCACCGGCACGCTGCTCGCGCTGTAGCGCACGATGAGCGGCGGCGTGATGTTGGGCGGCAGCACCCGCAGGATCGTCTGTTGGATGGAGGTGATCTCCGCCACGGCCTCCTCGATCTTGACGTTCGGCTGGAAGTACACCTTGATGACGCCCACGCCGTTCATGGACTGGCTCTCCATGTGCTCGATACCGCTGACGGTCGTCGTCATGGCGCGCTCGGCGATGGTGATGATGCGCTTCTCCATGTCGTCGGGCGCGATGCCCGTGTACGACCAGATCACGCTGACCACCGGGATGTTGATCTCCGGGAAAATGTCCGTGGACATCGTGAAAACCGCGATGCCCCCGAGCATGAAGATGAGCATGGCCATCACCACGAAGGTGTAGGGCCGGCGCAGGGCTAATCTGACGATCCACATGAAAGAAAAACTTTACACCTGCACGAGCGCACCCGCCACTGGCCCGACAAATTGAGACAAACACCGCCTGCCGGATGCCGGACCGTGCGAGATACGCAAATCGCTCCCCGGTCGGATGCCGTCCCGGGGCTGGATTCGTTCGACGCTGTTCAACCGTAACCCAGTTCGCTGAGCAGGATTTGCTGGATCTCGTCGAAAAAGTGCAGGCGGAAAAGGTCCAGGTCTCGCGGCGTGAAGGGCGGCAGGGGCCAGCCTTCTTCGATCTCGCGTTCGCCGAAACCGTGCCGGGCCGCGATGCCGAGCCGTGCCTGGTTGAGCACGCTCAGCCACGCTTCGGCGTGGCGGATCGGGATTTCCAGCACGTTCCGGCTCGGGGCAAAGGGGACGGGCTCGAACGATTCCACCGGCGGGTAGGCCGTCGGAGGAGGGAGTTGCGCCAGGTCGCCCAGGACGATTTCCCGCTCGGATTGGAACAAGGCCCGGAGTTCCGGCTCGACGTAGCTTTTCCAGTCGTCGTTGAACTCGTCCCCGTCGCTGCCCGGCGACATCGGCGCGCTGAACAAACGCGCCCGGGCGGCGGCGTTGTCACCCGGATCGGAGCTTTCCGGCAAACTGCGCAGCAGTTCCAGAAAGAACGGCTCGATCTCCTCCAGCACGATTTGCGGCTGGTCATCCTTGGCGCGGCGTACCCTCATCGGCGGAGTTCAGAGCGATTTTTCCAACGTGGCCAGGAGCTGGTAGCCGTGGAGTTGCTGCACGTAAAGTTCCGCCCGCTCCCGCGCGCCCGACCACACGATGGAGCGGCCCTTGTAATGCACCTCCAGCATGTGGATTTCGGCTTTTTCCTTGGGGTAGCCGAACACCTTCTGGAACACCATGGTCACGTAGTTGGTCTTGTTGATGGGATCGTTGTGGACGACGACGTTCCAGGGCAGGTCCGGCTCGGTCGAGGTGGCCTCTGCCTGGGCAATGTCGGGTTCGGCGACGGCGGACCTAGGAGGCATTGGCGGCGGCACGAAAACGCTCGGCGGCATCGAAGACATGGGAAGAAAGGGTGGCCTCGGCCAGGGTGCGGAGGCTGGCGGCTTCGGCGGAAAATTTCGGGAGCGGCGTGGTCGTCGGCGGGCACGCGGCCAGGGCGGCCACCCACTCCCAGTACGCGTACCCCGGCAGCAGCAGGCGCAGCGGCAAGTGAAAGAGCGCCCCCTGGGCCGCGTAAACGACCGCGAAGTGCGCGGGGGTCTGCCCGGCGGCGGCGGCGCGTTGGAATTTGTTCAACCAGCGTTCGCCGCGCGCGAGGCTCAGGCGTCGGAGGAAATGCGCGCCCGCCGCCGTGCTCCGGGCGCTGGCCGCCGGGTCCAAGGTGGCGGCGAGGCCGAGGTCGAGCGTCTGGATTTCGCGGGCCTCGCCCAACTCGGCGTGCCGGGCAACCGCCGCCAGGACCGGCGCGATGGTTTCGGTCAGGGTCCGGTCGCGCCAGGTCGTCCAGGCCTGCCGCCAAACCACGGAATCAGGAGCCGTCGGCGGCAGGAAAGTCAGCGGCCCGTCGAGCGCGGGTCCGGGGTCGGCCATGCGTAAAACGCGCGCGAACTCGGGGTCGAGGATTTCCTCGTTGCTCGGGGTGGGTCGCGCCGTGGGCATCGGCCCGGACCCTAGCACGGAACGGAGCAATCGCCAACCTCCCACCACAGACCTCTTTCGTCCTTGCCCCCTCTACCCTCCGCTCCTCTTCTCTTCCCTTTGCGGCTTCGCGGCTTTGCGTGAGATTTTCTGGAGGGAGCATCTGGGGTTACTTCCCGCGCAACCGGCACGCCTTGATCGTGTTCGACATCAGCATGGCGATGGTCATCGGGCCGACGCCCCCCGGCACCGGCGTGATGGCCGCGCACTTGGGTGCGACCCCGGCAAAATCCACGTCGCCCACTAGCCGGTAACCGCGCTTGGCGGCGGGGTCATCCACTTGATTGATGCCCACGTCGATTACCACCGCTCCCTCGCGCACGTCGTCCGCCGTCACGAAATTCGCCTTGCCGATGGCCACCACCAGAATGTCCGCCGAGCGCAAAATCCCCCGCAAATCGCGCGACCGGGAGTGCGCCACCGTCACCGTCGCGTCGCCGCCTTTTCCCTTGCCCATCATCAGCAGCGCGAACGGTTTGCCCACGAGCAGGCTGCGTCCGAGCATCACGACGTTGGCCCCCGCCGTCTCGACCCCCATTTCCAGCAGCAACCGCTGGCAGCCCAATGGCGTACACGGCACGAACCCACTGGGATCGCCGATGGCCAGTTTGCCGACGTTGACCGGATGAAACCCGTCTACGTCCTTAGCTGGGTCCATGGCCAGGATGACCGCCTGTTCGTCGATGTGCCGGGGCGGCGGCGACTGCACGAGAATGCCGTGGATGGCCGGGTCGTGGTTCAACCGGTCCACCACGGCGAGCAGTTCCGCCTGGGTGGTCTCGGCGGGCAACTCCAATTTTACCGAGTGCATCCCGATCTGCTGGCACATCCGGTCCTTCGCCCGGACGTAGGAGCGCGACGCGGGGTTGTCGCCCACGAGCACCACGGCCAGACCCGGTGTGTGTCCGCGCGATTTCAACTCCGAGATTTGCGCGGCGCATTCTGCGAGCACGCGGTCGGCGACCGCCGTGCCGCTGATGATTTTCGGTTCGGAAGGCATGGGGGATCTCCGGTTTCGGGAACGACTACCACTTGATCTCGACGCGCTGTTTGTTGGCGAAGCGGTCGAGGTAAAAAAGCTCGCCCTGGTCGCGGGCGTATTCGTGGACCAGCTTGGTCACTTTCACGTCAAAACAACAATATTCGGCGATGTTCATGATCTTGCCCTGCTGCCACCATTTGATGGCGTCCAGGCCTTCCGCCGATTTGCCGACACCGAGCGTGGCCTGGGCGAGCGATTCGAGCTTGAGCCGGTGGCCGAGCACTTTTTCGAGTTCCACCATCATGTCCAGCGTGGCCAACTGGCTGGGCAAATCGAGCACGGTGTAGCCCATGAGCACCTCGTAATCGAAATTCACGACGTTGAACCCGACGACGAGGTCGGCGCGGCGGAGTTGGTCCACGAGGGCGTCGGCGGTTTCCTCGCGGAAGATGCGGTACTCGCCGGTGCCGGTGGAATACGTCACGCCGACGCTCATGCCCATGTCGCGTTTTTTGTCCCAGCCGCCCGCGTCGTTGGCGGTGCGGCGGGTTTCGAGGTCGAAATAAACGATGTTCTTCGGTGTCATCGGCAGCCCATACCTTAGGCGAAACCGGCGGCCCGCCCAACCGAAAAATCAGAGGTCTGGCGGCTCGGCGGGTTTGGCGGCGGGTGTTTTTTCGCCGTCAGCGGTCATCTCGAACTCGCCCGCGTCGAACTCCATCATGTTCTTCGCGCCTTCGATGGAGAATTCGTCCCAGGCGGCGCCGTCGCTCTGGAAGAGCGCGAGTTTGTCAGCCGTCGTGCCCCCGGTAAGTTTCGCCGCTTTGAGGTTGGTCAATTGGCCGATTTGCCGCAGGTGCAAGCCATCGGCGGTCGTCAGGTAGCTGCCTTTGTCGTCGAAGCTGGCAGTCAGTTTGATCTTTGGGAGCTTGCCGGGGGAGAGAGGGTTTTCGACCAGACTGATCTGGATGGGTACCGGCGGGTTCTCCAGACCTAGCGCCGGGTCGGGTGGGCGAATCTCACGCTCGAAGAACGTCTGCCAGGTGGAAACAGGCTTTCCGTTTTCTTCCTTCGTCTCCACCCAGGACAGGCCGCGCACCCGCTGCCACCCTGGAACCTCCTCCAGCAGATAAATCTCATCGTCCGTTGTCGAAGCCGCCACGGCGATGGGAACCGGCTCGCCGGAAGCCGCTCTCAAATGCCGGAGCTTCTCGCCGTCCGGCGAATATTGGAAAAGTTCGCCTTCTTCGATTTTCCAAAGCGTTCCGTCCTTGCCGCTGCTCTGGTTGGCAAGCACCTCACCCTGAGGTGTATCCACGGCTTTCTGAACGCCATCTCTCACCTGATAGCCAAAGACGAGGCTCCCCTCCCGGACGATCAACGCATCACCGCTTGATGCTAAAGAGTACGCCGGTTGAATCGCCGAAGATTTTGCCGTCGAAGGGCCGGGAAGCGGCTTCTGCCACTGCCAGCGACACTTCGGGCCTCCGTAGTACGCTACCCGAGGCGGACCCGCGACCACTTCGGCGAGAATTCCTAAACCCAGATGGTCAGGCAATGCGGTGATGGCCTCCACGCGTTTGACTCGCATTCCCCCGTCGTCGCCCGTCCAATCGTTGCCTGATCCACCTTCGCCTTGGATTTTCAACGCGCCGACCGCGTACCCGCGCGCGGCGTAGCGTCCGGGAGGAACCGCTTTGCCCGCATCGTTCTTGCCGTCCCAACTCGTGATCAGCCCATTGAGGCCCACGGTAAACGCGCTCTCCGGTGCGATCTCCTGCAAACGCCGCACCAGTTTGCCGCTTTTCGCCTCGTAAATACCGAGGCTATACGTGGCGTTTTCCAGCGGCGGCGGCAGGAAGGAGATCGGCACTTTGCGATTGTCTTGTCCGTGTGCGATTCCCACCGCCAAAAACAACCCACACATGAGAAACGCCAGACGGAAAGGTCCTTTTCCCCGAAGAAACATGCAACAGCAGCGAACTAATTTAGACATAATATCTCCAATCCAGATCGGGGAAGATGGCATCGCGCCACTCGCAGTTGGCGAGGAAATCCAGGTCCAGCGCGCCGCTGCTCCACTGCTCGTAGAGCCGGGTGAACCGCAGCACATGGTCCCTGGTGCGCTTGACGGCATAATCGGTGGCGGTGCCGGTCTTCATCAGGAACGCCCAGTCGCTTGACTGCGCCAAAAGAAGCTCCCGCGCCATCTGCCGCAGCAGGCGGTCGCGCAACCCCTCGTCGGCCCCCAGCTTTTCCGGCGCGCGGGTGAGGAAACCGCCGCCCTTCGTTTCCGCCCGCGCGGCCTCGACCATCCGGCGGGCCGCCGTTTGCAGGTGCGGATAAATCCACGCGTTGCTCGGATGCAGCCACACTTCCCAGTAGCCGTTCTGTCCCCAGCTCGACGCCGACGGCGCGA
>CAXUGY010000005.1:0-135985 GCA_964250695.1 uncultured Chthoniobacterales bacterium
ATCCTGCCAGCTTCACCATTCGTGCGACAAACCTTTTAACCACACAGGTTCTAAGAAACTGTTGAGTTAAACAGAAACTGGCCGGTTTTTAGCACCCTTGATGGCCGGAAGAACAAGCAAAAGAGGCTATCACGCTCCACTTCCGAAGTTTTTCCACCTGCTTTTCGGCCAGTTTTCGTTTAACTCAACAGTTTCTAAATAGCCCTTTATCAAAGCAGATTCCATATCTCCAGCAGGCACCAGGAAGTGAGCGGGTTTCTGTTTGCGGGCGGCTGTATTCGGCTGGAAAGATACCCCCCCGCCACCCGTTTTCCCTGCCCGCCATGCAAATCCAATATTCCGCCGCTCTGCCCGCCGAGGGGGAGATCATCATCGAACTGCTCACCGAGGAGGAACGTGACCGCACCGCCGTGCCGGTGCCAACAGCGGAGTTTTCCGGCGCGGCGAACAGTGTGTTGCTGCTGCACGCCGAGCGGCGCCTGTACGTCGGTCTGGGCGAAGGGGCGACCGTGACGGCGCAAACCGTGCGGGCGGCGTGCGGGACGGCGGCGAAGACGCTCCAGGCCCGGGGCCGCACCGGCGCGACGCTCGCGCTGGGCCGGTGGACGGCCTTTGCCCGCGAGGCCGTCGAAGGCGCGTTGCTCGGCACGTACCGTTTCGACACTTTCAAAGCGCCGAAAGCAGGCGATCCGCCCCGCAGCCGGTTGGCAAATTTGCTCGTCGCCGCCGACCTCGCCGCGACCCCTGGCCACGATCTCGAAGGCATCACCCGGCTTGGCCGGACCGGGCAGATTGCCGCCGAAGCCGCCAACTACGCCCGGCAAATCGCCAACCAGCCCGGCAACCTGTTTTTTCCTGAAATCCTGGCGGACGAAGCGGTCCGGCTGGCGGCGGAAAGCGAAGGGCGGCTCGACGTGGAAGTCCTCGACGAACGCGAGTTGCGCGCCCGCGGTTTTGGCGGGTTGCTCGCCGTGGGCGGGGGCAGCGTGCGCCCGCCGCGCCTGATCGTCCTGCGCTACGAGGGCGGTGCGCCCGGCGAGGCTCCGCTGGCGTTCGTGGGCAAGGCGATCACTTTCGACAGCGGCGGCATTTCCATCAAGCCCGCGCCGGGCATGGAGGAAATGGTGTGGGACAAGTGCGGCGGCATCGCGGTGCTGGGCGCGATGCAGGGCGTGGCCAACCTGCGGCCCCCGCGCAACATCGTCGGGATCATCGCCAGCGCGGAAAACATGACCGGCCCCGGCGCGTACCGTCCGGGCGACATCGTCACGGTTTACGACGGACGGCAGATCGAGATCAACAACACGGACGCCGAGGGCCGCGTCGTGCTGGCGGATGCGCTCGGCTATGCGCGCCAGGATTGCCAAGCGGCGGCCATCGTGGACCTCGCCACGCTGACCGGGGCTTGCGTCGTGGCGCTCGGCGACTGGGCGGCCGGGATGTGGACGACGGATGACGCGTTGAAAAACCGGCTCCTCGCCGCCAGCGAGAAAAGCGGCGAGCGTCTCTGGCCGATGCCGCTTTACCCGGAGTACAGCGAACAGATCAAGAGCGACGTGGCGCTCATCAAGAACAGCAGCGGCCGACCCGGCGGGGCGTGTACGGCGGCGGCGTTCCTGCGGACCTTTGTCGAGGACACCCCCTGGGCGCACCTGGACATTGCGGGACCGGCGGCCCTCACGAAAGACCGGGCTGACCTGGCGCGCGGGGCGACGGGTTTCGGGGTGCGTGCGCTGCTGGAACTGGCGACGGCGGTCTGAATCAGTAGAAGTTGAAACCGTTGACCATGGCTGCCGCGATGCCGAGCATCGTGACGGCGGAAATCGCCAGGGTCGCCCACCCGAGCCCCCGGAAGCGCACCGCCAACCAGGCGAGCGCCAGGTGCAGGGGCACGACCACGGCCAGATAACGTGCCATCGGGGCGTGCGAGGTGGCGATCACGTACAGGGTGAGCAGCGCCAAGGCCAGCGCCGGGTAGGACCAGCGCCGCAGCGCGGGGTAGCTCAGCGCCGCGAGCGTCGTCCCCGCTCCCAGCAAGCCGTAAACGACGAGCCGCTTGCCGGTGTGCATCATCGGCCACTCCCGCGCGAAAGCCGCCCAGGGCGTGACGAGGTAGGCGTTGGCGGGCCACTGGGTCAGCATCGTTTTGTGCTGGGCATGCCAATCGCCGAAACGCCAGCGCAGGAACACGAAAAACGCCAGGTAGCCGAGCACCGGCGCCGCGAGGGCCAACGCCCGCGCCGCATCTCCGGCCGTGCCGAACCGTGCTCCGTTGACGCGCCGGCGCTCGCGCCAATCCGCCCACACTTCCAGCGCCACGAACACGACCGCCACCACGCCGACGGCCCGCGTCAGCGACAACAGAAAACCTGCCCCGGCTGCCAGCAGCCAGCGTTGACGGCGGCAGCACCACAGGACCGACAACAACAGAAAAAAGAACGTGCTCTCGGAGAACACCATGGAGAACCACGCCGCCCCCGGGCTGAACAACGCGAAGGCCACGGCCCAGGCTGCCGCCCGTGTCGAACGCAGTTCGAGCCGCGCCAGGTCCCAGAGCAGGAAGCAGGCGGCGAGCAGCAACGCGTTGGAAACCAGGTAACCCGCCGACAGCGTGTCCAGACCCAGCCCGCGCGCCGCCCGGGCCAGCAGCGGGTAGACCGGGTAGAAACCGATGTTCCCCACGGCGCACCGGGACGCCGGGTCCACCTGATAATGGTAGCCCTGCTCGATCACATCGACGTACCAGCCGGCGTCCGCCCGGCGGAAGAGTTCGCCCAGGCTACCGTGAGACAGCGGCGACTGGCCCGGGACGAGGGGGGCTTTGCCGAGATGGTCCCAGGCGATCTGCGCGGTGGCGGCCAGCAGCAGCCGCGAGAGCAGAAACAGGGCGACGACGCACCCCGCCTGCCGCCAGCGGTTGGCGGGAGGCAGCACGGACGCGGCGTCAGCTACCGGCGTCACTGCGGAAGGGATCAGGGTGGCTTCCATGCGGGCACGATTGATACCGGAAATCCACCCGGCCGTCTAGCCCCGGCGCCGCATCGCTTCCGGCCTCGCTCTCTCTAATACCACGCCAGGGCGCACAGGAGCAGCAGCGCGCCGTAGACCAGTCCGCCGCCGACGGCCAATTTCCAGCGGCTGGCCGAGCGGTTGATCCAACCGATCTGATCCCGGAGCAAGTAGGGCTGGCCGACCCACATCATCCCGAACACCACCCAGACGTAGGCCAACACCACCAGCAGCAACCGGCTCATTTGCGGTTGGAGGAAGGCGGCGTCGAGCAACGGGGCCGCCGCCAGCAGCAGCAGGATGCCCAGCGCGCGCACCGCTAGAAATTCGTCCACGAAATTCCACGTCAGGTAGGCGAACACCGGCAGCAGGATCAGGATGTAATTCTGTAAATAGTAGAACTCGCCCCAGTCCATTTTCCAGGCCAGCAGGAATGCCCAGACCAGGTCGATCAGGAGCAGGATTTCGCCGGTGCGTTGCGAGCGGGGAAGGCCGGTCAAAAAGCGTTGCGCCTCGGTGGGCCGGGCCATGGCAAAGGCGTGGGATGCCAACACGAACACACCGACCAACAGCCCGACGGTTTTCAGCGAGAGATCGTAGTTCATCACAAGAAAATTTAGAAAGCGGCGGCCAGAACGGAGATAGTTTGATCGACAAAGCCCTCACTTTCCGCCACGTCGCATTCGCCGTACAGCGTGAACCCGCTGGAATGGACCACCCGCACCTCGAACACCTGCCCGACCTGGCGCGGCTGGCCCTCGAACACGACGATCTTGTTGCCGGGCGTGCGTCCGGTCAGGCGGAGCGGGTTGGTTTTGCTGGGGCCTTCGCAGAGAATCTCCACGCGCCGGCCGACGAGCGCGGCGTGTTTCGCCTTGGCGTGGGCGTTGACCACCGAGAGCAGGTCCTGGTTGCGGAGTTCCTTGGTCTCCTCGGCAAGCTGGCCTTCCATCGTCGCGGCGGGGGTGTCGCGGCGTGGCGAGTAGCGGAACACGAACGCGTTGTCGAAGCCGATGCGGTCGGTCAGGGCGCGCGTCGCCTGATAATCTTCCTCCGTCTCGCCGGGGAACCCGACGATGATGTCCGTGGTGATCGCTATGCCGGGCCGGGCCGCGCGCAGACGTTCGATCAGGTCGAGATACCGCGCCGCCGTGTAGGGCCGGTGCATGGCGCGCAGGACGCGGTCACTGCCGCTCTGCATCGGAAAATGGACGTGCGGCATCAACCGGGGCAGGCGCGCAAAGGCATCCACGAGGTCCTGCCGGAAACCGATGGGATGCGGCGACGTGAAGCGCAGCCGTGCCAGCCCGTCGATGGCGTGGACGGCGTCGAGCAGTTGCACGAACGGGCTTTTGCCGTCGGCTGATCTGGGAAACTCGTGGCGTCCGTAGAGGTTGACGATCTGCCCGAGCAGCGTCACCTCCTTGACCCCACCGGCCACCAGCGCGCGGACCTCGGCCACGATTTCCTCCGGGCGGCGGGAACGTTCCGCGCCCCGGGTATCGGGCACGATGCAGAACGTGCAGCGCATGTTGCAGCCCTGCATGATGGACACGAACGCGCTCGGCTGGCCGGGACGCAGGACGTGTTCCTTGACCGTTTCCTGCGAACCGGCCTCTGCTTCCACATCGACCACGGCGTAACGCAGGTCGTCGCGGCGGCGTTCCTCGCCTGCACGCGTGCGGCGGCGGGCCAGCGCGTCGTCCACGTAATCGGCGACGCGGTGGAATTTCTGCGTGCCGACCACGAGGTCCAGGCGCGGCACTTCGGTCAGCAGGGAGGCCCCCCGGCTTTGCGCCATGCAGCCCAGGAAGCCGAAAACAACCTCCGCCCGGTCGCGGTGCAGAGCGTTGAGGTTGCCCATCTTGCCGATGGCCTTCTGCTCGGCCTGGTCGCGCACGCTGCACGTGTTGAGCAGCACCACGTCGGCCTCGCCCTCGGCGGTGGTCATCTCGTGGCCGCGCGCGATGAGTTGACGCGCGACCTGCTCGCTGTCGCGCTCGTTCATCTGGCAGCCGTATGTTTTGAGGAAGACCTTGGCCATGCAGGGAAGGACGCGAAAATACACGGAATACGGCCGTCTGCAAAGCCGCGCCTGCCATTCCCGCCGTCCGGGTTCAATCCTGCCGGATGTCCAGGCACACTCCGCTTTGCGGCCCGGCCCGCTTTGCGCGAGCCTGTTCGTCGAAGATGGGAAACCCGTCCATGCCCTTGCGCTCGAAGTTCGAGACCGAGATGGCCGTCCGCCCGGACGACATCGACATGAACCGGCACGTCCACAATTCCCGCTACTTCGACTACGTGTTGGCCGCGCGCTACGACCAGATGGCGCGCTGCTACCGGATGCCGATGGAG
Source organism: uncultured Chthoniobacterales bacterium (assembly GCA_964250695.1). Classification (GTDB taxonomy): domain Bacteria; phylum Verrucomicrobiota; class Verrucomicrobiia; order Chthoniobacterales; family SZAS-18; genus CAHJWO01. The sequence goes on from CAXUGY010000005.1 coordinate 5,365, forward strand.
GAGTTCATTGCCCACGGGTTCGGCTGGGTCGTGCGGACGGCGCACGTTCAATACAAAAGGCCGCTCGGGCTGGGGGACTGGATGATCGTGCGGACGTGGATCGACGCCATCGTCAAGGACGGCGTGACCGTGCATTTCCAGATTCTCAGAAAGAGCAACGGCAAGCTCTGCGCGGACGGGTATTTCGACTACACGATGATCTCGCTCACCACGGGCCGGGCGGAAGCGATCCCGGCGTGGATCGCCGGGAAGTACGCGATCTAGCGCTTCTTCCTTTTCACTTGAGATGTGGCCGAACGGCAGGGACGGAGAGGAAGTGGTCGAGCCGGGTCAACAACCCGTCGAGCTGAAAGGGCTTGGTGAGGTAGTCATTGGCTCCCTGGGCGAGGAGTTGTGCCCGGCTGTGCGGCGTGGCGTCGGCGCTCAACACGATGACCGGAATGCCTCTGGTCGCCGGGTCACGGCGCAACTCCGCCAACAAGCGATCACCCGGCAGCCCGGGAAGCTGCAAGTCGAGCAGGACGAGATCAGGAGCGTCCTGACGGGCACGCTCCAGTCCCCGGACCCCGTTCGTCGCGGACAAGAGTTCCCATTGGGGCCGGCAGCGGGCCAGCAGGGATTGCATCACCTGGAGGTTCGACGCGTTGTCTTCGATGTAGAGCAAACGAACGCTGTCCGCCGCGGCGGGCGAGACAGGCGGTTCGTGGTCCGGGACCGGAGCAACCGCCGCTGCCTCCCGGACCGCCACGCCCGGCAGTTCGACCCAGAACGTGCTGCCGCGTCCGACCTCGCTTTCCAGTCCCAGGCTGCCCCCCATGGCCTCCGCCACGCGCCGCGAGACCACCAGCCCGAGCCCCGTGCCTTCCACTGCGCCGTAGGCTTGCGTGAGCCGTTCGAACGGCACGAAAAGGTGGTTGATCTCCTCGGGGGAAAGGCCCGAGCCGGTATCAATGACCTTCAATCGCCGGCGGTTGCCGGGCATCGCCTCACAAGCCACCACGACCTGGCCGCCTTCCCGGTTGTACTTGATCGCGTTGGAAATCAGGTTGAGCAGCACCTGCCGCAGTCTCGACTCGTCGCACCAGACGGCAGCCGGGAAACAGGCCATCTCCACCCGGCAGGTGATTTCGCGGGCCTGCGCCATCCGGGCCACGAGATCGAGGCACTCCTGGGCCAGCGCGCCGACGTTCACCTGCGAACACACCAGCCGAAGCTCGCCGGATTCCGCCCGCGTGAGGTCAAGCACCTCGTCCACGAGCGAGAGCAGATGGCGGCCACCCTGGAGAATGTATTTGACGCTCGCCGTCTCCTGCTCGTCGAGCGGGCTCATTTCCAGCACCTGGCCAAAGCCGAGGATCGCGTTGAGCGGGGTGCGCAGTTCGTGGCTGATCCGCGAGAGAAAGAGGCTCTTGGCCTCGTTGGCCTTCTCGGCGGTTCGCCTCGCTTCCGAGGCTTGCGTCAGCGCCCGCTGCACCTGCCCTTCTACCCGTTGCCGGGTGATGGCGGCGGCCAGCACGTTGGCGACCGCCTGCAGGAAGGTGATGTCGTCCGCCGTGAACTGCCGCGACGGGCGGCTGTACATGCTCATGATCCCGAAGGGGGACTTGCCTTCCGTGTAGATGACGGTGGAAATGCTGCTGCGCATGCCCGTTTGCAACAGCGGGGCGGGCACGAGGAAGCGGATTTCCGTGTGGAAATCGTTCACGACGACGGGCGCGTGGGCCAGGATGTAACCGGCCATGGAATCGGCGGCGTCCCCCAGGTCGATGACCGTGCCGGGCGCGACCGGCTCCCAGCCGTAAGTGGCGCGCCAGCAAAAACGTCCCGGTTCGGCCAGACACTCCATGACGCAGCCCACGTCCGTCTCCAGGGCCTGACCCACCAGGGTGATCGCCTCCGCCAACAGGGCGTCGAGACCGTCTTCACCCTGGTGGGCCGTGTCCCGCAGGGCCTTCAGACCCAACTGCGAGATGACCTGCTGCTGCCGGGCGCGGGTCGCCAGCAACTCGCTGTGCCGGACCTGCTCGGTCACGTCGCGCACCAGGGCGATGATGCGGCGGCCTTCCGGGGTTTCCAACGCGCAGAGACGCGCCTCGACGGGAAAGCTGCTGCCATCCCGGCGTCGATGCCGCTCCTCGACGGTCCGGGCCTGCCCCGGGGGGATCTCCCGCCACATCCGGGTCAACTCCTCCGGCCGTCCGCCGACGATCACATCGTAGATGCTCATGGCCATCAACTCCTCGCGGGTGCAGCCGAGCGAGGTGCAGGCCGGGACGTTCACGTCGATGAGACGGCCCTCGGCATCATGAAAAAAAGCGGCGTCGCTCATCTGATCGAAGATCTGCTGAAAACGGCGCTCGTGACGGCGCGATTCCTCGTCGGCCAGTTCACGCTGCCCGATGACGGCGGAAAGCTCCCGGTTCGTCCGGGTCAGGCCCTCCGTGGCTTCGGCCACCCGCTTGGCGATGGAAGCGTGCAGTTCCTTGAGATTTTCGTTTTGCACGCGCAACGTCATCTCGGCGACCACCATGGCGGCGAGGTCCTTCAAGGTCTCGCGCTCGCGCTGGCCGAACCGCCGCGGGTGGTGGTCGGCCACGCAAAGAGCCCCCAGCACCTGGCCCTCGGGAGTCCGGAGGGCGGCACCCGCGTAGAACCGCAAGCGGATGCCCGTCGTCACGAAAGGGTTGTCCACGAAGCGGGGGTCCGCCGTGGCGTCTGCCACCACGAACACGTCGTCTTCCAGGATGGCGTGGGCACAGAACGAAACGTCCCGGGAAGCCTCGCAAGGCGCCATGCCGACCGACGCCTTGTACCATTGACGGTCGCTCTCCACCAGGGAGACGGCGGCCATGGGCACGTGCAAGACCCGGCAAGCCAGATGGACGATCCGGTCGAAAGCCGCTTCGGGCGGGGTGTCCACGATGTGGAAATCCCGGAGCGCGGCGAGCCTCGCAGATTCGTTGGGGGGAAAAGCGGCGGGCATGGGAAGGAACGAAACTCCTCCTCAAAACAGCAGTTGTTGAGCCATTCAGAGAGGCGAAGATCCCCCAATCATCGCAGGGCAAGGGCGGTACGCATTCTCCCTTCCGGTCGTCCGCCGCGACCGGGTGGATCGCGACCGTGTGCTCGCCAAAAGAGCGATGGCCGGGATTGAATCCAGGTTGACGGCATGAGCAATCGACCGTGTTGTCTCCGGCGACCGGGGACTTTTTGCCTTGCGCGTTGCGAGCGCGCGCTGACAGCCGAAAAGCGTCCGCCGATTTCTTCGGCCATTGCAGAGATTTGCTTGTCTATGTCGGCTGATTCTGGATAAGATCCGGGTTGAATTGGATCGACCGCTGGCCGGGAGGAGGAAACAATCTTCCGGTCGCGGGAAATACGGCAGTCATCAAAACGGTAGACAAAAACAATTTTTTGGATAGATTTACATTGTACATTTCGTGCAAGAGTCTACGGTGACGTGTTCGTGTCACACCTGCCCTCGAACAAATTGTATTCGGTTTCCCCCAACCAATGAATAGGTACCGCCGGTTTGGTCTTGGATGCACTTTCCAGGATTCCGCTGCCGCTCAGCCAGCGTATTTGCTGCCGTCGTTCCCTGATCCGGCCCGCCGGAGCACGGGGCAACGACACTGGCTGTTTGCGCAACAGCCACGCGGCTTGGGTTCCTCTGCGGCGTTGCAACCACATGCGTCAGGTTCCGTCGTTCCCGGCGGGGTTCACGGCGAACCGGCGTCCCGTCATTCCCGTGGGACTCCTTGCGGGGTAGATGGTCGCCTTCGGATAAACCACGGCGGCTTTACGCTGGTGGAAATGCTGACGGTGATGGCCGTGATCATCCTACTACTGGGATTGGTTCTTCCTGCCTTGGGTCCGCTGAAAAATTCCCAGGACGTGACCACGGCGGCCTACAATCTGGCGGGTGCGTTGCAAACGGCCCGAAACTACGCGATTTCCAACAATACCTACACCTGGGTTGGATTCTACGAGCAAGACTTCGGCAGCATGTCCACTCCGGCCGTAGCGGCAACGCCCGCTTACCCGGGCGTTGGCCACGTGACCATCGGCATCGTTTACAGCAAGGACGGCACCAAGCTGGTGGATGATGCCACGACCGCCAGCACGACCCTGCCAGCGTCGGGCTTGGGTCAGGTCGGCAAACTCATCCAGATTTACGCCGTGCATCTCAAGGCGCTGGATGCGCCGAGCAAGCCCAACTCCACCCGAGCGGGGATAGAGAATACGTTGCAGGGCAGACCCTACCAAACAGACCAGGCAAACCTCCCCTCGACGGACCCGGCGACCTTATTGACGTTGATCAGCAGCGAAACCAGTGACACCACCCTGCGGCCGTTCGCGCTCCAGGGTTACACGTTTTACAAGACAATCCGTTTCAACCCGCGCGGAGAAGCCAACATCAACAGCACGTTGCCATGCACGAAGATCATCGAACTCGGCCTGCAACCCACCCGTGGCAACGTCAAGGACGCCAACACGACGAACGTGGTGGCCGTGCAACAAACCGGCATCGGCGGGGCGGTCAACATTTACCGGCCATGAAACTCCTGCGCGCACGGCGGCGATTGGTCGCCGCTTTTACCCTCGTTGAAGTGGCTCTGGCCCTGGGAGTGGCGAGTTTCTGCCTGGTGGCGGTGATGGGTCTGGTGCCGTTGGGGATCGACATCGGCCAGGCGGCTTCGGACCAGACGGCCGCCGGGAGCATCCTCACGCATGTGCTGGCGGATTTGCGCGCGACGCCCATGACCTCGCCGCCGGGCGCTGCGGCCAACTCGGTGCAATACACGTTGCCGATCCCGGCCAGCGCGGCGACCGGCGCGGCTGGTGCCCCCGTGTTTCGCTACTTCGGCAGTTCGGCCGAGCAATTTTCCATCGCGCCGAGTGCGGACACTTCGCGCTACCGGCTCACGGCCACTTTCCTCCCGTCAGCCGGTGGAAGAGCGGCTACGGAGGTGAGTTTGGTGGTCAGTTGGCCCGCGCGGGTCGATCCCACGAACGCCGCGACCGGCACGCCCACCGGCCGCGTCCAAATCTTTGCCGCCCTGGATAGGAACTAGCTTCATGCTGATGAACCCCCCTTGGAACGCTCGCCGCCGGGCCTTTACTCTCATCGAAGTTCTGGTCGCCATGACGGTGCTTGCCCTGCTCGTCGCCCTGATCGCGCAGATGACGAGCGGCGTCACCTCCGTCGTCAACCGGGGCCAGGGCCATGTCGAGACGGACGAACAGGCGCGCGCTTTGTTGGACCGGATGGCCATTGATTTTGCGGCGATTGTCAAACGGCCCGACGTGGACTACTACCTGAAGGGTCGGCCAGTCGAACTGAACCAGGCAGGCAATGACCAGATCGCTTTTTACAGCGAGGTTCCGGGTTATTTTCCCGCTTCGACTCCGCCTTCGACCGGCGCGACCTCGCCCAGTCCCGTGTCGCTCGTCGCCTACCGGGTCAACAGCGATACCATGCGCATGGAACGTCTCTCCAAGGGGCTGGCCTGGAACGGCGCCTCGACCGCCACCAGCCTTTCCATGGCGTTTCTGCCCGTGCCGCTGGCTTCCCCGGTGCCGGTGTCGTCGCCGGTGCCATCGCCCACGCCCGCGACGACCTCACCGCTCTTTCCGGTCGCGGCCGATCCTACGGCGCAGGACCCGGACTACGAGGAATTGGGACCGCAGGTTTTCCGCTTCGAATACTACTACGTGCTCAAGGGACAAGGCTCGACGAGTGCTCCCCCCGTGCTGAGCCTGACGCCGTGGTACGTGAACCCCCCGGTGAACCATACCTCGGTCAACGGCTTGCAGGATGTGGCGGGTATCGGCGTCGTCATCGCGGTGATCGACTCGAAAAGCCGCGCGCTCGTGACCAAGGATCAGTTGCTGACGCTGGCGGGCCAAATGGATGACGCTACCGTCCCTGCCGCCAACCCTACCGGTGGGAGTGCGACCCCCTTTGCCATCGCGGGCGACATCGAGCAGAAATGGCTGGCGAAGGTGAACGCCAGTTCCCTTCCGAAACCTGCGATTGCGGCCATCCGGATTTACACGCGGTGCTTTTACCTCAACGGAGTTACCCCCTGACATGAAAAATCCTCCCCCCTCCTGCCAACCGCACCGGCGTCGCGGCGTCGCGCTGGTGCTCGTGCTGTGTTTCGTCGTGCTGATCACCGGACTGGTGGTGGCCTACTTTTCGCGGGCCTTGACGACCCGGCAGCTTTCCAATGCCAGCACTTCCACCACGCAGGCGGAAATGCTCGCGGGCAGTGCGACCGATGTCATCCTGAGCGACTTCAAGACGGAGATCGTGAACGGCTCGATTGCCGCGGCGCCGCCGACGGCTGCTTTGCCGGTCGGGAACACCGTGTATGTTCCCAAACAGGCTGCCTACGCGGTGCCGCAACGCAACGCACTCGCGGCAGGCACTGCGGCGGGCGTCGGACCGATGCCCAATCTCGTCCGCCGCAGCCTGCGCCTGGATTCGCCCGGCGGCGCCAACGCATTTCCTTCCCCCGCGCCTTCGCCCGTGGCCGCACCCGCGCCCAGCAGCCGCGCGTCGGCGGCGGCCAGCGACGCGCCGAGCATCAATGGCCGTTACATCAGCAAGGCCCGCTGGAACCGCCATTACCTGCTCCCGACCGCCAATCCCGCTCCCTCAGCCGCTCCGGGGGCATCTCCTGCCCCCGCCATCGATCCTACCACCCCTGTCGCTGAATTCACCGCCCCCGACTGGGTGTTCGTCACGGCGGAGAAGGGTCCCAGCGTGTTGAGAGAGCCTTTTAAGGATTCGACCGGAGCCGCTGTGACTCCCACGGGCCGTTACGCCTACGCCATCTATGATGAGGGCGGCCTGCTGGACATCAACCAGACCGGCTATCCCTCCGCGAGCACGCTCGGCCACATTGGGGCTAAACCGGCTCCGAGTTACGCGGACCTTACCCAGCTACCCGCGCCTCCCAGTCCGAACCCGGCGGCCATAACCGCCGCCAGCGTGGATAATCTGCTGGGCTGGCGCAACTACGCTTCGCTGCAATCCACAAGTTCCTTCCCCACGCTTCAGCCGGCCACCGCCACCGCCGACGCCGCTTACTATAACCTGTTCACCTCGAACTCGGGTAACCTCATGCAGGTGCCGCAGACGTTGTGGAACAACAAAACGGATCAACGATTCCTCAGCCGCCAGCAGTTGATCAATTATTTCGCCGCGGTCCCTTTGGACGCGAGATACCTGCAATATTTGGGCACTTTCAGCCGGGGTTTGAACCAACCTTCCTATCTGCCGGAACATTCCTCCACGTCGATCAATCCTTCGGATACTACCCGTCCACAGGTGCGCCTAGTCCCGGGAACCACGCCCGCGAAAGGTGAAAATGATTCCTACGGCATTACCGGCATCAACCCGAACTTTCTGACGGCAAGGGTGACCACGGCGTTCAAGCGTTATGACACAACAGACGCCATCGTCGGTGAACCGCTCGTCAAGAAACGTTTCCCGCTGAACCGTCTGGCGTGGCTAACCTACAAAGGACCCAGCGCCCGGCGCAACACCTCCGCGACCACTCTCACCGGGCCAGACGCGGATATCGGGTATCTCAAACAAAATGGGGTGACTAAGGAATGGCTGGATCAGGGCAACGACGCTGCTATCCAATACTACTTCGGGCTAACGTGGGACGCCAAGAATAAATGGACCTACAACCATGGAGCCACCGGGATCTTGAACGTCAGCAATGCCACGAAGCCAACCGACGTCGCACGTCAAAATCCAGGACGGGACCCGGATTTCTTTGAACTTCTCAAAGCATCCATCAATCCAGGCTCGATCGCCAAGGCCTCGATTGATCCCGGCATCCTCAACCCAGCCACCATCAGCTACACGCATGCTCCGCAGAACCAGTACAAACACGATTCCTCGTTGGACACCGCCATTTTGCAGATCGGAGCCAACATCATCGACCAATTCGACACCGATGGTTTCCCCACGCGGATTAACTACAATCTTGGTGTGGGGCTGAGTGCCGTCTACGGCGATGAGAATGTGCCTTACATCTCGCGGGTTCGTAGCGGGCTGATCCATCTTGTCGAGTCCGACCCGCTGGAAAATCAAGTTAATCCGGGCACAGATGCCGCGGGCAAACCCAAGCCACTTTCAAATACGGGTGTGGCTGCGCTGATGAACTATCCCGAAATCTGGAACCTGCATGACTGGAGCGCCACCAACACCACCACGCTGGCGCAGAGCATGGGGGCCGTTATTCCGAAAAGTTTCAAAGTCTTCATGCAAACGAATGATAAGGACGGATTCAAGCAGTCGGACAGCGTGTACGTGTGGGACCAGGCTGGGCACAACAGTTGCGACGCAAATCAGGATCCGACCAAATCACCTGGTTTTCACAGCCTGTATCACTTCGAGTTTGGCACTTACGGTAGTAAAGCGGGCGGCGAACAGCGGTACTTGTCGGAATTGAACACGAGGATGACCTTTGTCGTCGATCCCACGTTGCCCCTTTTCCGCGAACCCACGATTCTTTACCTGCCCGGCATCCCTACCGGCAGTCAACTGGCGGCACCTTTCTTGGTGGCCTCCCCGGCTGACAATGCTGACGGTCTTGGGCATCTAGGTCTGAACTCAAATTTTTTCGCGGCGGGGGGTGGCTTGAAAAGCTCCGCCGCGGCGTCCACCGCGTACAACAAGATACCGGTGTCGGCACCTACCGTCGGCTACATCGGCTTTTACATCGGTGCGCATCCGTTGCGCTTCTGGTGGGATGACAATGGCTCTTCAACCACTCCCACCAATAGCCCGGCTTACCAGACGCAGTTCGGCCCCATTAATGACGTCATCTACACTCTGGCGTGCGAAGATGGCAACGGAACAGGGGATTATATTGAGTACGACTCGAAATCCCTGACGACCGGATCTTCTGCGGACGGGGTTCCCATTGATGGGGGCGGACAGCCCAATGCAAACCTGCAGACGGCGGTTGACGCCGGGTTCGGATTCAACAGCACTTATGCCTTGGATTACGGCACCCGGTACTACCAGACAATCGATCCCCGGACCAGTCGGTTTGGAATGCTCCAGCCGTGGGTTCATGACGATAAGAACAGCATTCCGCCGAGACAGGGCTATAGCGTCATCAATCTGGCTCAGGGGACGATCAAACCCGACCGTGAGGGAGCGAATGCAGGAACGGCGCTCTTCATGAACTATACAAGCACCCCTTCGTTTTCATCGGCCATGGGCTGGTATCCCAACGGCGTGCTCAACTCGGATAATGGATTCCGTCCGGGTCTGCTCACGCAAAACAACCCGAACGCGAATTCCGACGGGGTGGTGATTGCGCGCGCACCGGGAATCACCCCGCTCCCAAGTAGCGATGGCACCGCATCTTCCGCGTTTTACTACTCGGACCCCGATGGGGTGGTCCGCCGGGCCTCCGCCGGGAACGTGGACCCCGGAACCGGCTCGGGAGCCGCTCCGGCGGCAACGGTTACCGGGCTGCCGATGGCCTATGCCAAGGGGACGACCAACGGGAATTCCAGCGGCCCCCCCACGTCCGGAAGTTATCCCACGGTCCGACAGATGGACAGCCGTCCGTCGATCCTTAACCGCCCCTTCCGATCCGTGGCCGAACTGGGGTACGTCTACTCGGGAACGCCCTGGAAGAATCTCGATTTCTTCCTGCCGGAGAGTGGCGACTCGGCGATGCTGGACGTCTTTTGTGTCAACGATAATAGCGATGGCAACGCCATGACCGCCGGGCAAGTGAATCTCAACACCCATCAGGTACCGGTGCTGCAAGCAATCCTGGCGCAAGCCAGCAAGGATCAATGGAACGATTCCAACGCGGGTTTCGCCATCGCCGGGACTTCCTCGGGTGGGCAGGCGCAGCAGCTTGCCCAACTCCTGGTGAACCGAACGGTCGTTGGACCGACGAGTGGACCCAATGCCAACGCCGGTCCGCAGCCGTTGCAGAACGTCAGCGACTTGGTTGGAAGGTGGGTGAAACCGGTGAACGCCTCCTCGGGCGGCATCGACGGAAAGGCGTCCTGTGATGGCTTTGCCACGGATCTTGCCACCTTCCTCGCTGCGACGGCCACCACCGATCTGCCGATGCACAACATCCAGCGGTTTGGAGAGAGCGCCGTGCGGGCGCTTTCCAACGCTGGCCAGACGCGCGTGTGGAATCTGATGTTCGACATCGTGGCGCAGACGGGGCGTTACCCGAAGCAGGCCACGAATCTCGACCAATTCAGCGTGGAGGGTGAGCAACACTACTGGGTGCATGTGGCGATTGACCGCTACACGGGCCAAATCTTGGATAAGCAGGTGGAGGTGGTAAAAGAATGAAATTGCTGACTTCGGTCTTGGTGGCCGTTTTGACGACCGTGGGCGCGTGGCCGGTCTGGGGGCAGGACGCGCCTTCTCCGACGCCGCGTCCCACGCCGCCAGCCCCGCCTTTCGTGAACGCAACTCCGGATTATTCCGCGTGGGCAATTGCCCGGTACAACATCCCGGGATTGGGGAGTCAGTCAGCCGACGCCGTCGTCCATAGTGTCGAGACGGCCACTAAACCGAACAGTGTGACCAGCGTAACAAAGACAGGTCAGGTTCGCCATCAGTTACGGAAACTCAAAACCGGTGAGCAGGAGGACATCTGGTTCGAGCGTGGCAACCGGATCACGATGGAATCTATGTGGAAAATACCCCTGTTTGAAGGAGGCACCAGCGGACCGAAGATGCCGCAGGGTCCTGACTTCCCGGAATTGTCCTGGATCTCAGCCGCAAACTTCGTCGGGACACAGCAGTATCAAAGTGCTGCTTACTTCGTCTTCGAGACGCAGGTAACCATGGGCGATGCCACCCAGGCAAAGGAATACGGCTACAAACTACAATCGATGTTTAACCGTGTGTACATCAACGCGGACACGCGGCTTCCGTGGTTGCATCAAACCGGAGATGTCTTGCAGCGTTACGTTTTTCAAGCCGCTCCCACGGCCGCGCTCGAAGTTCCGCCGGAGTACCAAACGATATTCGATAACTACGAGAAGCGAAAGCTCGAGGCCGCTAGGAAGCCGGTTGCGCCGTAGACTTCGTCCCTACGAGGTGATTTAGCTCGTCGCGGGTGCGGTGTTGGCCTGTATCTTGCAAGTGGTTCGCGCCACTCAATTAGCCGCGAACTCCGAGGCGCACGGCCGATCACCGGGGACCCGAGGAATCGTCTCCATCCTTGTTTCTGCCCTTACCAGTTTTCGCGATCCGATGAGCGAATCCCCCAAACCCCCCACGAACAAAACCGGCGGACTCGCCGGGGTCAACGCCGGTGAAACGGCCATCTGCACCGTTGGCAAAGAGGGCTTCGGCCTGTCGTACCGTGGGTATACCATCGAGGATCTGGCGGCCAGAGCCGGGTTCGAGGAAGTCGCGTATTTGCTCCTTTACGGCGAGTTGCCGACCCGTGCGCAGTTGACCGCATACCGCACGCTCCTCGCCGGGATGCGCGGGTTGCCGGATGCGCTCAAGACCACGCTCGAACTGCTGCCCGCCGACACCCACCCGATGGACGTGTTGCGCACGGGTTGCTCGGTTCTGGGTTGCCTGGAGCCGGAAAAGGGGCTGGACCGGCTATCAGCGGTGGCAGCGGGGAACCGGTTGATCGCGGCGTTCCCGTCGATGCTGCTCTATTGGTATCAGTTTACGAAGACGGGGAAACGGATCGAAACCCAGACGGACGATCCGAACATCGCCGCGCACTTTTTGCATTTGCTGTTGGGCAGGCCCGCGCCGGAATCGCACGTCCGCGCGATGGACGTTTCGCTGGTGTTGTACGCCGAGCACGAGTTCAATGCCTCGACGTTCACGGTGCGCGTGATCACCTCCACGCTGGCGGATTTTCACAGTGCCATCGTCGGCGGCATCGGGGCGTTGCGCGGTCCGCTGCACGGCGGGGCCAACGAGGCCGCGATGGACCTGATCGAACTTTACCGGACGCCCGACGAGGCCGAAAAAGGGTTGCTCGAAAAGCTGGCGAAGAAAGAACTCATCATGGGATTCGGCCACCGCGTTTACAAGAAGGCGGACCCGCGCTCGGCCCTCATTCAGGAAACGTCGAAGGCGCTCGCGGCGGCGGCGGGCGACACGGTGGTTTATCCGGTCAGCGAGCGGATCGACGCGGTGATGCGGCGGGAAAAAGGGATGTTCACCAACCTCGATTTCTACAGCGCCAGCGCGTACCGATTCCTGGGCGTGCCGACGCCGATGTTCACGCCGATCTTCGTCATCTCGCGCATCTCGGGCTGGACGGCGCACGTCGTCGAGCAGCGCGAGCGCAACCGGCTGATCCGTCCGGCGGCGGACTACACGGGGCCGGAGTTGCGGGAGTTTGTGGAGATCGAAAAGCGGGGATAACCTCTTTTCCTTTGAGCACGCCCGACCTCACCGCCGCCCGACCCCCCTTCGACGACCTGCTCCGACAGATCGCCGATTACACGCTCGACACGTCCCGCGCCGGTGGCAGCGCCGAGGCTCTCGACACTGCCCGGCTTTGCCTGCTGGACACCCTGGGCTGCGGGCTGATGGCGCTGGCTTACCCGGCCTGCACGAAGCTGCTCGGGCCGGTCGTCCCCGGGGCGACGATGCCCGGCGTCGGCGCGCGCGTGCCGGGGACCTCTTTCGAGTTGGACCCGGTGCAGGCCGCGTTCAACATCGGGGCCATCGTGCGGTGGCTGGATTTCAACGACACCTGGCTCGCGGCGGAGTGGGGGCACCCGTCGGATAATCTCGGCGCGATCCTCGCCGTGGCCGATTATCTGTCGAGGAAGGCCGTGCGGGAAGGCGAGCCGCCGCTGACCGTGCGGGACGTGCTCCTGGCGATGATCCAGGCGCACGAGATTCAGGGCGTGCTGGCGTTGGAAAACGGTTTCAACCGCGTCGGGTTGGACCACGTGCTGCTCGTGCGGATCGCGTCCACGGCGGTGGCGACCCGGCTGCTCGGCGGGACCCGCGACGATCTGCTCAACGCGCTCTCGAACGCCTGGATCGACGGCGGCGCGCTCCGCACCTACCGGCACGCGCCCAACACCGGGTCGCGCAAATCCTGGGCGGCGGGCGACGCCACCAGCCGGGGTGTGCGTCACGCGCTCTTTGCGCTCAAGGGCGAGGGAGGCTACCCGAGCGCGCTGTCGGCGAAAACGTGGGGTTTTCAGGACGCGCTCTTCCGGGGCAAACCCGTGCAGGTGTCACAACCGTTCGGCAGTTACGTGATGGAACACGTCCTCTTCAAGATTTCGTTCCCGGCGGAGTTCCACGCCCAGACCGCCGTCGAGGCCGCCGTCACGCTGCACCCGCTCGTGGCGGGGCGGCTGGCCGAGATCGAGCGCATCGTCGTCGAAACCCAGGAAAGCGGCCAGCGCATCATCGACAAAACGGGGCCGCTCGCCAACCCGGCGGACCGGGATCATTGCCTCCAGTACATGGTGGCCGTGCCGCTGCTGCGGGGCGGGTTGACGGCGGACGACTATGAGGACGCCGCGGCGGCTGACCCGCGTCTGGACGCATTGCGTGCGAAGATGGAGGTCGTCGAGAACGCCGGGTTCACGCGCGATTATCTCGACCCGTCGAAACGCTCCATCGGCAACTCGGTCCAGGTGTTTTTCCGCGACGGCACGGCGACGGAGCGCGTGGCGGTGGAGTATCCCATCGGCCACCGGCGGCGGCGCACCGAAGGCGTGCCGGTGCTGATGGCGAAATTCGTGCGCAGCCTGCGCGGAAAACTCCCGGCGCGGCAGGCGGACGCCGTCATGGACCTGTGCGGCGATCCGGCCCGGCTCGACGCGACGCCCGTGCCGCGGTTCGTGGACCTTTTCGTCGTCTGACCGGCGCGGGTGGCGTGGGGGATGCTCCACCAGGAGCGGTCATGAAAAATATTCGACTCAGCGGCCGGGAAGCCACCGTGATCCGCTCGCTCGGTTTCGGTCTGGCGATGCCGGGGCCGGAACTGTTGGAACACGCGCGCCTGACCGAGGAGGACCTCGTGGACGTGCTCAACGGCCTGATGGAGGTCGGTTACATCGAATGCACCCCGTTCACCGACCAGACCACCGTGGCCGCCTTGCCAACCTCCGAATACGAGGTCAACAGCGCGTATGCCCACGAGTTGAAAACGGCGCTGGGGTTTGGGAAGCGATAGCGGAAATTGTCCGCAGATTACGCAGATTTCCGCAGATGGAAGAGGAAGCCGGAAAATTGTAAAATCAGGTCTTCTCCGCAATCTGCGAAAATCTGCGTCATCTGCGGACAGGTCTGGTTCTTCAAACGTAATGGTTTCCACATGTCCTCCTCGACCGACACTGACGCCATCAAGCTCGCCCCCGAGGCCATCGCCGAGCTGGCGCACCTGCGGTACTACACCGACAACCGGCCCGGCTGCACGCGCCAGGCGTCGCAGGCCGACGGCGGGTTCGATTTTTTCGACCCCGAGGGCGGGCGGATCACCGACGAGGCAGATATCCGGCGCATCCGCTCGTTGGCGATCCCGCCCGCGTACACCGACGTGTGGATTTGCCCGAGCAGGAACGGCCACCTCCAGGCCACCGGACGCGACGCCAAAGGCCGCAAGCAATACCGCTACCATCCGAAATGGCGCGAAACCGCCGACGCCAACAAATACGGACGCGTCATGGCGTTTGCCGCCGCGTTGCCGGGCATCCGCAAGCGCATCGAGGCCGACATGGGCAAACCCGGTCTGCCGCGCGAGAAGGTGCTGGCGACGGTCGTCAAGCTGCTGGAAACCACGCTCATCCGCGTGGGCAACGAGGAGTACGCCAAGACGAACAAACACTACGGCCTGACCACGTTGCGCAACCGCCACGTCAAAGTGAAGGGCGGACGCCTGGAGTTTACCTTTCAGGGCAAGAGCGGCGTGGACCACAGCATCGAACTGCAAAACCCCCGGTTGGCGCGCGTGGTGCAAAGCTGCCAGGAGTTGCCGGGCCACGATTTGTTCCAGTACCTCGACGAAGCAGGGGAACGCCACGGGGTCGACTCGGGCGACGTGAACGCGTACTTACAAGAAATCACCGGCGAACCGTTCACCGCGAAGGACTTCCGCACCTGGGCGGGCACGGTCTTGGCGGCGTTGGCGTTGAAGGAGTTCGAGTCGTTCGACTCCGAGGCGGCGGCGAAGAAGAACATCGTCGCGGCCATCGAACGGGTGGCCGAGCGGTTGGGCAACACGCCGACGGTCTGCCGCAAGTGCTACGTGCATCCGGTCATCCTCGAAGCGTACATTGACGGGTCGATGCTCGACGCGTTGCGGGTCAAGGCGGAGAAGGAACTGAGCGGCGGGCACCTGGCGGCGTTGAAGCCGGAAGAAGCGGCGGTCGTCGGGCTGCTGCGCACGCGTCTGAGAATGGAGACGGCTGGCGCGAAAAAGTAAGCGGTAGGATGCCGGGTGGCGCGCCGCTCCCTCCCTTCTGTCTGGGGCTGGTTACGGCGCGGGGGTTCCCACCACCACCTCACCCTTGGGCGGCGAGACGATTTCCGTCAGGCGCGCCGTCCAGCGTTCGAAATCCGGGTGGTCAGGGTGTGCCTTGATCTGCGCCAGCATGTCGTTGACCGCCTGATTCAACAGGCCGAGCGTGAGTTCATCCTCCGCGCGGCTCCAGAGCAGGGTCGGCAGGCGGATGTTGTTGAACTTGTTGGCGGTCAGTGAGTTCTGGGCGGCGCTGGCGCGCGTGGTCTCGCTCTGGATACGGTCCCGCCAGCAATCGAGCAGGCGCAGGTTTTTCTCGGTGCGCAGTTCCGGGAAGATCGTCTTCTCGTAGATGCCGTCCGCGTCGAAAGGCTGGTCGTGCCAACCCTTCATCCCGTTGATGTAAGGCCCGATCTGGAAGTACGTCACGAAAACGCTCTCGCCCAGGGATTTCCTGGTGAGGTCGAACGGCGCGTACACCGGGCCGGATTTGTTCAACTGCGCCACGTAATCGAGCAGCGCGCCGATCTGGTCCTTCGTCTTGGCCCCCATGCTGTGCTGCCAACTGAGGCTCACGTAGACCATGTGCTGGCGCAACGCGTCGATGAAATCGCGGTTGTGCAAAAGCGGGAGGTTGCGTTTGCGCCACTCGTTGACCCGGTTGGGATCGTTGGCGGGACCGTTTTGGAGTTCGACCGCGATCACGGCCTGCTCGTAATACTTGGCCGGGTCGGCGACGGCGGCGTTGATGCTGGCCGTCACCGCGGATTTTTCCTGGATGACGACCGCCTGTTGTTTGGCCTTGAGGTCCTTGAGAGTGGCCAGCACGGCGTTGGGATCGAAGGACAACGCCTGCGGCTGTTGCGCCGACGCGGACCAGCCGAACGTCAACGCAGCCAACAACCAACAGAAGGAGGGGAGGGAACGGCGAAACATTCCGGTCACTCTAAGGAATGCGCTGAGAGTTGGCAACCCGAACCGGCGCGGGGATCGCGCACCAGAAAATCAACGTGCGTCCGTTATCGAATCGGACGCACGTCGCAGACTCCCACCTTTTAACGCCGGTCAGGCCGGGACGACCACGCCCTTTTCCTTCGGCACGGCGTCGTAGGTGGCCGAATCAATCTTCAGGTGCGACATCACCAGGGTCTTCGGAGTATGCGAGATCCATTCCGCGAACGACAGGTCCTGATAGTGCGGGGCCTTGAAAACTTCCAGGAACTCCAGGTCTTCCGTGCCGGTGTTCTCGATGTAATGGCCGACGTTGTTCCCGACCGTCCCCACGTCGCCCGCCTGGAAATCCATGGTGCGGGCGCGGTTGCCTGCCGTGAAGACGGTCATGCGTCCCTTGCCCTTGATGTAGTATTGCCATTCGTCGGAGTTCGGATGCCAGTGCAGCTCACGGATGCCGCCGGGTTTCACGGTGACCTTGGCCGTGGCGATGGTGGTGGAGATCGGGAATTTCTTCGAGTCGTTGATGGTCGCCGTGCCGCTCTTCGTTTCCTTGTCGGGCTTGTCCTTCGACATGTAATAAGTGAACTTGGTGTTGGAATAGCCCGCCGTGCCCGCCGCCTGCTGGCGTTCCTCTTCCAGCGCCTTGAACGGTTCCGCAAAGAAAATGAACTGCTCCTCCTTGGGGATGTCCTTGAGCGCCTCGACGGACACACCCATGACTCTCGCCAGGATATCCTTGGGGGTGCGCGCCACCCATTCCGAAATCAGGAACGTCTCGTACTCGTTGAACTTGCCGTCGTCGAAGACGAGCAGAAATTCGCAACCGTTGCCCTGGGCTTCCGCCTGGATGGAATGCGGGATGCCCGAGGGGAAATACCACAGGTCGCCCGGGCCCACGTCATCGATGAAAGGCTTGCCGTCGTAGTCGATGCAGGTGACGCGGGCCTTGCCTTCGAGCATGTAGGCCCACTCCGCCGACTTGTGCCAATGGAGTTCGCGGCAGCCGTTGGGCAGCAGACGCATGTTGACGCCCGCCATCTCGGGCGAGGTGACGAGATCACGGTAAGTGATCTGGCGCGCCCAACCGGCCGCGGAGGTTTTTTTCCGGGCGAACGAGTACGGATACTTGAAGGTATCGACGTTGCCGTGGTCGGTGGGGGGCGAGAACGTCGAGTCGAAGTTCTCGGTTTCGAGCGCCGGGTTGCGGGGCCCGAGGATGCTGTGCTTGTGGTCCTGCGGGTTGGATTTCAGTTCCACGTTCGTTTCCTCGCCGGCGCGGGCCTGGGCGGCGAGGAGCATGGCGCCGCTGGCGGCAGCGGCTTTTTTCAACAAATCACGGCGGGTGATGGGGTCCATAGGGGGTTTCTGGGGTGGCTGCGGGTTTGACCAACAAGGTTCATTTGTGCTGCTGAACGCACGTTCCAACCGCCCGGTTCAAAGCGCAACCGGCAACCTGTCGTCATTCGCTGTTCGCCCCGGGCGAAAAGACGAAAAATTGGGGTCGGAACCCGGGCGGGCGGCGTGTACGTTCGGCCCATGATGAATCGACAAGAACGGTGGTCGCTGGATGGCAAAAAAGCTCTCGTGACGGGCGGCACGCGGGGCATCGGGCGGGCGGTGGCCGAGGAACTCCTGGATTTGGGCGCGGAAGTGTTCATCGTCGCGCGCGGCTCGGAGGAACTGGGCCGGGTGGTCGGCGGGTGGCACGAGACCGGCAAAAAAGCGGCGGGCATCGTGGCGGACGTGGGCACGGCGGCAGGGCGGCGGGCCGTGGTGGAAACCGCCGAGGCCGGGTTCGCGGACGGACTGGATATCCTGGTGAACAACGCCGGGGGCAACCTGCGCAAAAAGGCGCTCGACTACACCTCGGAAGAGGTCGAGCGGCTGCTGGCGAACAACCTGCTTTCGGCTTTCGAGCTGAGCCGGTCGCTGCATCCGCTGCTCAAGCGCGCGGCGGCGAAAGGTGCGCCCGGCGGCAGTGCCATCGTGAACGTCGGCTCCGTGGCGGGACTGGTGGCGTTACGCACCGGCGTGCCCTACGGCATGAGCAAGGCGGCGATGTCGCAGATGACGCGCGGCTTGGCGGGCGAATGGGCGGCGGACGGCATTCGCGTCAACGCCGTCGCGCCGTGGTACATCCGCACGCCGCTGGCGGAAACCGTGCTCAAGGACGAGGCCTACGCGGCGGAGGTGATCGCACGCACGCCGCTGGGGCGGGTGGGGGAACCGCACGAGGTCGCCGCGCTGACGGCGTTCCTGGCGATGGGCGCGTCCAGCTACGTGACGGGGCAGACGGTCGCCGTGGACGGTGGGTTCATGGCGTGGAGTTTTTAAACGTTCCCTTGAAGCCTGGGCCCATGGCTTGCCATCAGGGTGCGACGTGACCGCGATGTAATGCAAAACATTACAAGCGTGAAACTTTCGTCAAGGGGACAGATTTTATTTCCATTTTCACGCATCCGTTGCTAAACCATCTGCGGATAAAGAAAGTTCCACAGCATCGTCCCGGTGGCGTCTAGCCGGTTCCTTGCCTCGGTATCACTGAAATAAATTGTATCCGTCCATCGTTAGCACATGAAAAAAACTACCTTTAGCCTTCTGGCGGCCTGCGGCCTCCTGACCGCAGCCGCGGCCTCGGCGCACGCGCAGGCGTTCGTCGGACTCGGCTCCCTCGGCAACACGCTGTCGGTGTACACGGCTCCCGGAGCCGTGCCCAGCCAGTACAGCGTCACCGGCCTCACTGCGGGTGACAGCATCGTCAACATCGATTACTTCACCTCCGGCACCGGCCAGCTTTTCGGCATGGGCAGCAGCGGCACGCTGTACACCCTCGCCCAGAGCGGGGCGAACACCTACGCGGCGACCGTCAACGTCGCCAACGCCGTTCCGGGAGCGACCGTCATCGACTTCAACCCCGCCGCCGGCCGTCTGCGCGTCTATGCGGGCACCAGCAATAACCGCCTCACGCCCACGACCGGCGTGTTCACCAACGACGGCGAGTTGGCCTATGCGGCCGGTGACGTGAATTCCGGGGCCTTCCCGAACCTGACCGCCGCTGCCTACACCAACAACTTCGCGGGTTCGACGGCGACCTCGCTCTACAGCATCGATTACGCGCTGGACTCGCTGATCCTGAACACGGGCACGCCTGCGTTCTCGACCCTGACCACCGTGGCGAAGCTCACCCTCGGCGGCGTGACGTTCGACGTGGGGTCGGCGACCACCGGATTCGATATCACGACGCTTGGCGGCGTCAACAAGGCCTACCTGACCAGCCGGAACCTCCTGTTCACGGTCGATCTGACGACAGGCGTGTTGACCAGCCTGGGCCAGCAACGCGGCACGAACATCATCGACGTGGCCTTCACGCCGGTGCCCGAGCCGGGCGTCTACGCGCTGTTCGCGGCGGGTGGCCTGGCGCTGGGTTTCGTCGTCGTTCGCCGCCGTCGGCAGGTGGCTGCGGTGTAAGCACGGAAGCAGCGTTCGCCGCTTCTTGGAGCGGTTTGATTTCACCCCACCTGCGGCTGGTCCGCTGGTGGGGTTTTTCGTGTTCAAAACAGCGTGAACCCCACCCAGACCTCGACGAACTGCCCGCTGGCCGTGCCCGTCGCTTCGAGTTCGGGCACCTCGTTTTTGCTGCCCAGACCGCAGGGGTAGATCGGAGACGTGATCCCATGCTGCGCCAACGCCCGCGCCGTGGCGTCCGCAGCCTGTTGCGACGCCGCCGGACCCTGCGCGCCGGGCGAATCGTTCGAGCACCCGAGGACCAGCAAGAGCGCGGTGCGGTGAAAATTCGGCGCCGACGGGTCGGTCCAGTCGAACCGCTCCAAAAGCCGCGCGACCTGGGCCTCGGTCGGGAAGGCTGCCGCGTCGCCCACCGGCAGCGTGGCGACCCGCCGCAATTCCCGCGCGTACTTCAAAATGTCGCGCACGTCGGGTTGCAGGTTCTTGATGCGTTCCAACCGGGCGGACACCCCGGCGGCGCTGACCGGCGGCGACGGGGGCAGGGGGACGCCCGGATCGGGGGGCGGGTTGGTCGTGATTGCCGGGGTCGGCGGCGCACCAGGGGCCGCGCGGGACGATGACCATTGCTCCCACGCCGTTTCCAGCCGGCGATGGTTTCTCTCGTAAGCTCGCCCGCCGAAAAACCCGGCCACGCCGCCCATCGTCAGCCAGAACAACGAGCGGAAAACCGGACCCGATTTCCGACGCCGACGGTTCGGCGCGGTCAGCCGCGAGTTCGGGCGGGTCCACAACTCGCCCTCGGCGGCGGCCAGCGGGTGGGGCGTGGGCGTCGGCGCGACGGGTTCGGGGCTGGGCGCGCCGCTGGGCATCGTTGGCGAGCTTGGCACGGTGAACTCGAAGGATGCCAGCACATTCAGTGTTTCCAGCAAGACCGGCGCGGTCGGCGGACGTTGCGCGGGTGCGCCGGTGAGCGTGCGGGCCAGCAGCACGGGCAGCGCGCCCGAAGCGGGGGTGATCCCGGCAGCGTCGAGTTTCTGCCAGGGTAAAAGCAGGTCGGGCGAGGTTGGCAGGGTGTCGCCGGTCAGCGCGAACCAGAGCGACTCGCCCAACCGGAAAAGGTCCTCGCGGGTGGACGCGCACCCGGCGGTTGGGTCTGCCGCCACGCTCGCCGACGGGTGCAAGCCCGCTTCGACGAGCACCAGCGGCCGGTCGGTTCCGCCGTCGCCCGGGAACAGGATTTTCGACGGCGCGAGACTGCCGTGGGCGAGGCCCTGCGCGTGCAGGGACGCCAGCGCCCTCAACAACTGATGGGCCATCGTCCACCCCGGCCCGGCCCCCATCGGACCGTCCCGCCGCACGCGTTCGGCCAGCGATTCCCCGGCGATGAACTCCGTCGCGGCCACGTTGAACGCGCCGCTGACGAAAAAATCCCGCAGCGGCGCGACCAGCGGTGAGCGGAACCGGGCGAGGGCCGCCGCGTACTCGGCCAGCGCGCCGGTGGCGTCGGCCGTGCGCGGTCCGGCGTCGAAAAACCGCAACGCCACGGTCGCGCCGCTGCGCAGGTCGGTTGCCTTGTAAACGGCCCCCCCGCCCAGTTGCCACCACGAGCCATCCTCGCGCTGCGCGACGCGGTAGTGATCGGGCAAAACGTGGTCCGGCGGGCCGGGCGGTGGCGGGGTCATCGGGGGATTCAGTGTCCGGCGCTGGGGGCGGCGGGAGGATGCGGCGCGGCGATGTCCAGCGACGGCGACCTCGGGGCCGGTGTGCCGGGGTCTGCCGGGTGCCGCCGCCCGATGAACACCGTCACGTAGGACAGCAGCGCGAGTCCGCCGCCCAGGGCGGTGTTTAACGTGCGGTGCGCGACGACGACCTTGGTGGACAGCCCGCCGAAATCCAGCAGAAAGACGATGTACCCGGTCAGAAACACCGCGAACAGCCCGTAGTTCACGTTGACCAGCGCGTAGGCCAGCCACGCAAACAGGGCCGTCAGCGCGCCGACGGTCACCGGGTCCAGCCGCCACGCGCGCACCAGCAGCGTCGCCAGCGCCGCCCCGACGACCGTGCCGAGCACGCGCAACACGCCCCGGTGAAACGTCGGCTGGAACGCCGGGCGCAGCACGAGCAGGGCGGTCATGGGCACCCAATATCCGTTGGGCAGACCGGTGGCGTGCTCCATCTCCGCCGCGACGGCCAGCGTCACCCCCTGGCGCAGCGCGTAGTGCCGGGCATCCGAAGGCGCGCGGAGATGGGCCCACAGGGTCCGCATGGCAGGCGCGATGCCCTCGAAAGGGTCGGGTTCCGTCGGCTCGACCTGGAACGGCCGCCACCGCCGCGTCACGACCATGATGCCGGTCTGCAACGCGCCGCCCGCCAGGATCAGCAGCGCGCGGGAAATCGCCACGTCCCAGCCGACCGGGTAGCCGCTGGCCACCAGCGCGACGATGGCGCACTGCTGCCCGATCCACGACGCCCCCGGTCCCAGCGCCAGCAGGATGCCCGCGCCAAAGCCCGCCGCCGCCGCGTTGACCACCGCCCCCGGCCCGGAATGTCCCACCAGCGAGCCGCCCACCGCCGACCCCGCCATGCCGACCGTCGCCCAGAGCATCGGCGCGACGCGCGAACGTCCCAGCCATTGGAACGAGCCGAATCCGACGGTCATCGCCCCGCCCGCCGCGACCATCCCCGCGCCGGCATGACCGGCGAGCAGCCCTGCCGCTAGACACGCCACGATGGCCACCATGCACGGCAGCGCGCGCCGGGCACGCAGTTGGCCCCACTCGGTTTTGATCAACTCACGTAGGGTCGGCAGGAACATCGGAGGAAATCAGAAGTCAAAATGCACGATGCAAAAGCGAAAATCACCGGACGCGCGTTCCAACCCGTATTCTGACTTTTGCATTCTGCATTTTGACTTCTGAATTTTCTTCAGGCGACGCTATCGGGTGAACTTTCGCCCCCACCTTCCCCGCTGCTGAGCGGCGTGACGGCGACGGCCACCTTGTCCGCGCCCGCCGGGGTTTGCTGCACCCGGTAGCCCGCGACGAATCGCTCTCGAAACGCCTGGAACGTCCCGGCGTCCAGTTCGGCGCGCACCCGCTCCATCAGGTGCAGATAAAAATGCAGGTTGTGCAGCGACACCAGCCGCAGCCCGAGGATTTCCTCTGCCTTCAGCAAGTGCCGCAGATACCCCCGGCTGAACTCCCGGCACGCCGGGCATTCGCAGCCTTCTTCAATCGGCCCTTTATCGCGGATGTATTGGTTGTTGCGCAGGTTGAGCGTGCCCGCCGCCGTGAACGCCGTGCCGTTGCGGGCGATGCGCGTCGGCAGCACGCAGTCGAACAGGTCGATGCCGCGCGCCACCATTTCGAGCATTTGCGGCGGCGTCCCCAGGCCCATCGCGTAACGCGGCTTGTTTTCGGGCAAAAACGGGACGGCGCGTTCGACGGCCAGCATCATCTCGGTTTCCGGTTCGCCCACCGACACGCCGCCGACCGCGTAGCCGTCCCAATCCATTTCGACCAGCGACCGCGCTGCCCGTTCGCGCAGGTCGGCAAACGTCGCGCCCTGCACGATGCCGAAGCGCAGTTGCGGCCTGCCCGTCGTCTCGCTGTTCGGATGCGCCAGCGCCCAGTCACGGCAGCGGCGCGCCCAACGGGTGGTCAACTCCAGCGACTTCGCGGCATAATCGTGCTCGCAGGGGTAGGGCGGGCACTCGTCGAATGCCATCTGGATGTCGCTGCCCAGCACGGACTGGATTTCCATCGCCGTTTCCGGCCCGATGAAGGTCGGCGTGCCGTCGAGGTGGTTCTGAAAATGGACGCCCTCCTCGGTGATCTTGCGGATTTTCGCCAGGGAAAACACCTGGTAGCCGCCCGAGTCGGTCAGGATCGGCCCGTCCCAGCGCATGAACCGGTGCAACCCGCCGAAGTGGCGCATCACGTCCAACCCGGGCCGGACGAACAAATGGTACGTGTTGCCGAGGATCACCTGCGCCCGCAGTTCGCGCAACTCGGCGGGGCTCACCGCCTTGACCGTCCCCTGCGTGCCGACGGGCATGAAAGCGGGCGTGTGGATGACGCCGTGCGCGGTGGTCAGCCGACCGCGCCGGGCGAGGTTGCGGGGCTGGTCGGTGGAGAGGAGTTCAAACATGATCGATTGCCCTTGGCTGGTCCGGGAAAAGGCGGTAAAGTGCCGTCAAGGAGGCCACCATGCAAACCATTGAACAAACTGAAGGCCAGCAAGCGGTCGAACTCAGCGACTACGAGAAGGAAAGGGGCAAGCCAATGCCGAACATCAGTCATTCCATCTTGGAGATGCGCCTGGCGGTCGCTTTTTCAGTCGGTGCGGCGGAGCGATACTTGGTCGCACCTGAATTAACCTTCGAGTTTGCCGATGGTTTGGTGCTGACCCCGGACATCGCGGTGTTACCAAAGCGTTCGATCAATTGGGGGCGCGAACCTGCTCGCTGCCGTGAAATTCCTCTCCTCGTCGTGGAAATTGTTTCACCGTCGCAGGGTTACCAAACGGTGGTCGATAAAGTAGACATGTATTTTGCTCATGGTGTGCAGAGCATCTGGGAAGTGAATCCGGCCCTGGAAATGATTGCGATCCACCAGCCGGGCAACGACGCGCCACAGCTCTTTCAGCATGGTGAGGTCAAAGACCCCGTCACTGGTCTGACCGCCCGCTTGGAGGAAATCTTCGCGTGACCGTCCCTTTTTCCAAAAACCCGCAAGATTCCGCTTGCGGGCCGGAAAAGACCCGATAGATTGCTCGCTCCCTGAGTGGTGAAGTCCACGAGCACCCGCCGGCAGTCCGGCGGGACTTTTTATCGGTGCCGTCCGGCGACTCCGCTGTCCCCGGACCGTTACGATGGACTCCCCTACAGACGACGATCACTTTTTAGAAACCGACCATGCCCACGATCAACCAGTTGGTCCGTAAAGGACGCACCAAGGTAAAGGTGAAATCCAAGTCACCCGCGCTGGCGAATTGCCCGCAGCGCCGCGGTGTCTGCGTGCAGGTGATGACCCGCACCCCCAAGAAACCCAACTCGGCTCTGCGCAAGGTCGCCAAGGTCCGTCTCACCAACGGCCAGGAAGTGATCGCCTACATCCCCGGCGAGGGACACAATTTGCAGGAACACAGCATCGTGCTGGTGCGCGGCGGCAAGGTCAAGGACCTGCCCGGCGTGCGTTACCACATCGTGCGCGGCACGCTGGACAGCCAGGGCGTGGATAAACGCCGTCGCGGTCGCTCGAAATACGGCGCGAAGCGTCCGAAGCCCGGCGCGGCCACTGACGCCAAGGGGGGCAAGGGCGCACCCGCCAAGGGCAAGAAATAGTCAGCAACCTCTTCTGACTTTTGCATTCTGACTTTTAACTTTTCCTCATCATGTCCCGCCGCCGCCGCGTCCACAAAAAGCCCGAACGTCTCGATGCCCAGTATGCTTCGCCCGTCGTGGCACAGTTGATTTCCACCGTCATGCAGGACGGCAAGAAATCGACCGCCGAGAAGATCGTCTACAGCGCCATCGAAAAGAGCCGCGAGAACTCCGACACGGTCGATCCGCTCGAAGTGCTCCACAAGGCCCTCGACAACGTGCGCCCCCGCCTGGAAGTCAAGAGCCGCCGCGTCGGTGGCGCAACGTATCAGGTGCCCATCGAAGTTTCGCCCGAGCGTCAGACCTCCCTCGCCATGCGTTGGCTCGTCGGCTACGCCAGCGCCCGCCGTGGCGTCGGCCTGACCGATGCGCTCGCCAACGAGATCAAGGACGCCGCCAACGGTCAGGGCAACGCCATTAAAAAGCGTGACGACACCCACCGCATGGCCCAGGCCAACCGCGCCTTCGCCCACTTTCGCTACTAAGAACCGTCGCCCGGTGTGAAAACCGGGCGGTTTCGTCTCCACTACCTTTCCTCGATTTTATGGCCGCCACGCTTGAAGCCAAGCCCACCATGAGCAAGAACCCGAATTCGCCGGACCGCGCGTTTCCGATGGAGCGCACCCGCAACATCGGCATCGCCGCGCACATTGACGCGGGCAAGACCACGCTCACCGAGCGCATCCTTTTCTACACCGGCACCATTCACCGCATCGGTGAAGTCCACGAAGGCACCACCGTCACCGACTGGATGGAGCAGGAGCGTGAGCGCGGCATCACGATCACCTCCGCCGCCACCACCTGTTCGTGGAAGCAGATCAAGCAGGAAGGCGTCTTCAAGCTGTACGAAGACCAGCAGATGCGCGTCAACATCATCGACACCCCCGGCCACGTGGATTTCACGGCTGAGGTGGAACGTTCGTTGCGCGTGCTTGACGGCGCCATCGCCGTGTTCGACGCCGTCGCCGCCGTGCAGCCGCAGTCCGAAACCGTCTGGCGTCAGGCCAATAAGTACAAGGTGCCTCGCATTGGCTTCGTCAACAAGATGGACCGCGTCGGCGCGAACTTCGAGAATTGCATCGAGGAAATGCGCAAAAAGCTCGGCGCGAACGCTTGGCCGATCCTCATTCCCATCGGCAAGGAGGATTACCTCAAAGGCCAGATCGACGTGGTCAACCAGAAGGCGGTCATCTACGTCGATGATAACACGATGGGTTCGACCTTCAACATCGAGGAAATTCCCGCTGAATTGAAGGACGTGGCCGAGTCCGCTTACGCCGACCTCGTTAGCGCCATCGCCGATCTCGACGAAGAAATCGGCATGCTCTTCCTCGAAGAGAAGCCCATCAGCAAGGAAGAACTCAAGGCTGGCATCCGCCGCCAGACTATTCTCAATAAGTTCGTCCCCGTCGCGGGCGGCTCCGCCTTCAAGAACAAGGGTGTACAGTACCTTCTTGACGCCGTGGTGGATTACCTCCCGGGACCGCTGGACATTCCGCCCGCGCAGGGTCTCGATCCAGATAACCTCGAAAATCACATCGAGGCGCTTTCCGACGACAACGCCAATTTCTGTTCGCTCGCGTTCAAACTCTGGAGCGACCCGTTCGTCGGCAAGCTCGTGTTCTTCCGCGTGTACAGCGGCAAGCTCTCCAAGGGCGACACCGTCTATAACCCCCGCACCAACAAGCGCGAACGCATCAGCCGCATCATCCAGATTCAGGCCGACAAACGCGAGGACGTTGATACCTGTTACTCGGGCGACATTGCGGCCATCGTCGGCATCAAGAACATCACCACGGGTGACACGCTCTGCAACGAAGACCACGGCATCCTGCTCGAACCACCGTCGTTCCCCGACCCGGTCATCAGCATGGCCATCGAGCCGAAGACCAAGGTCGATCAGGAAAAGATGGGCAACGCGCTCCAGCGTCTGTCCGAAGAAGACCCGACTTTCCGCGTCTTCACGAACGAAGACACGGGCCAGACGATCATCGCGGGCATGGGCGAACTCCACCTCGAAATCATCCGCGACCGTATGTTGCGCGAGTTCAAGGTGGACGCGAACTCCGGCAAGCCGCAGATCGCCTACCGCGAAACCATCACGCTTCCCGCCAGCGGCGAAGGCAAGCTGATCAAGCAGTCCGGTGGTCGCGGCCAGTACGGCCACGTCATCGTCAACGTCCAGCCCAACGAGCGCGGCAAGGGCTTGACCATCGAAAACAAAGTCATCGGCGGCACGATCCCCAAAGAATACATCCCCGCCTGTAAAAAAGGCATCGAAGAAGCGGTGCTCAACGGCATCGTCGGCGGTTACCCGGTGGTGGACGTGAACGTCGACATCATCGACGGCTCCTACCACGACGTGGATTCCAACGAAATGGCGTTCAAGCTCGCCGCGATCTTCGCGGTGAAGGACGGTTTCAAGAAGGCCAAGGCCATCCTGCTCGAACCGATTATGAAGGTCGAGGTCGAGACGCCCGAAGATTACCAGGGCGACATCATGGGTGATTTGAGCCGCCGCCGCGCGCAGCTCAACGGCACCGAAATGAAGGCCGTCAACGTGGCCGTCACTGCCGACGTGCCGCTGGCCGAAATGTTCGGTTACGCCACGGCGATCCGCTCGTTGTCCAAGGGACGCGCCTCTTACACGATGGAGCCCAGCCACTTCGCGCAGGTTCCCGCCAACGTTCTCGCTGCGGTCCTCGACCAGAAAGAGAAGTAAAAAGTCAGAATGCAGAACGCAAAAGCTCCTGCAAAGACAAACCAAAACACTCCGCCCTGACTACTTCCGTATTTTCACCCTCTGACTTTTGACTTCTGCATTCTGACTTTTAACTTTTTTTGATTATGGCAAACGGCCAACGTATTCGCATCCGCCTCAAGGGCTTTGACCACCGGATGCTCGATCAATCCAGCGTCGAAATCGTCGAAACGGCCAAGCGCACTGGCGCGAAGGTCGCCGGGCCGATTCCGCTGCCGACGCAGATCGAAAAATTCACCGTCAACCGCTCCCCGCACGTCGATAAGAAGTCGATGGAGCAGTTCGAAATTCGCACCCACAAGCGCCTGCTCGACATCATCGAGCCGACGGCCAAGACCGTGGACGAACTCAAGAAACTAAATCTCCCGGCAGGCGTTGACATCACCATCAAGATCTGATAGGGATACCGCCCCTCACAAACACCTTCCTCTACTATGAGCATCGGAATCATTGGTAAGAAGGTCGGCATGACGCGCATCTACGATGCCGCTGGCAAGCTGACCCCTGTTACCGTCATCGCCGCAGAGAACAACACGCTTCTCCAGCGCAAAACCGTCGAAACCGACGGCTACAACGCGATTCAGGTCGGCTATCACACGCAGCTCAAGCAGCGCGTCACGAAGGGCGAAATGGGCCACTTCGAGAAGGCTGGCAGCGAGCCGAAGAAGGTCATCCGCGAGTTCCGCCTGAAAAACGGTGAGGCGAACGGCGAGGTGAACCTCAACGTCACGCAGTTCGAGGTCGGCCAGTACGTTGACGTGAGCGGACGTTCCAAGGGCAAGGGTTTCATGGGCGTCATGCGCAAGCACAATTTCGACGGCCAGGGTGCGGCGCACGGTTCCAAGACCCATCGACGGAACGGTTCCATCGGTTGCCGTTCGACCCCGGGCCGCATTTGGAAGAACCAGGGCATGCCGGGCCACATGGGCGACAACCACTGCACCACGCAGAACCTCGTCGTCATGCAGATCCGTGAATCCGACGGCGCGATCCTCATCAGTGGCGCAATCCCCGGGGCCAAGGGCTGTTACGTGGAAGTCCGTCCCTCGGTCAAGAAACTCCAGTCCGACCGTTTCAAGTTCGGCGTCGCTGGCCCGAAGGAAGCCGACAAGAAAGCCGTCAACCCGGCCAAGAAGAACAAGAAATAGTTCTTAACCGGAATCTACGACCATGAGTGCAACAGTTTTAACTCCCGAGGCGGCCAAAGACGCCAAAATCGACATCATCGCCAACGGCAAAGGCACGCAGGCGGTTCACGATGCCGTCGTGGCCATGCGCGCCAACCGCCGCAGCGGCACCGCCAGCACCAAGACCAAGGCGACCGTCAGCGGCAGCGGCAAGAAGCCCTACAAACAGAAGGGCACCGGTCGCGCCCGCGCCGGTTACATGAGCAGCCCCGTGCGTGTCGGCGGCGGCGTGGTCTTCGGACCGCACCCGCGCTCCTACGCCAAGAAAACGTCCAAGTCGGTCAAGCGACTCGCTTTCCGCAAGGCACTCTCCAGCCGGATCATCGCCGGGGACGTTTCGATCATGGACAGCTTCGTCGTGACCGAACTCAAAACCAAGGCGTTCCTGACGCTCGTCGGCGGGTTGACCGACGAGAAGAAAAAGGTCCTCATCGTCGGACGTTTCGACGAGACGACCTACAAGGCGGGCCGCAACGTCAAGGCCGTGCAACTGACGACCGCCGACCAGGTCAACACCGAGAA
Organism: uncultured Chthoniobacterales bacterium; assembly: GCA_964250695.1. Taxonomy (GTDB): domain Bacteria; phylum Verrucomicrobiota; class Verrucomicrobiia; order Chthoniobacterales; family SZAS-18; genus CAHJWO01. The sequence goes on from CAXUGY010000005.1 coordinate 35,122, forward strand.
TCTGCTCCACTACAACAAGATTCTCATCACCCGCGAGGCGCTTGAGGAAGTCGCCGAGCGCACCGCCGCGCCGGACCGCAAGCCCGCCGCCGCCGAGCCCGCCCTTTAATCGTTAGAACTTCGCGTGCCATGAACGAGCCCTTCGATTTAGTCCGCTCCGTCCGGTTGACGGAAAAAGCCACGCTGCTGAGCGAGAAGGAAAACAAATACGTTTTCGAGGTCAGCCCGCGTGCGAACAAACTTCAGATCAAAGCGGCGATCCAGTTGCTGATGAAGAAGAAAGTCATCGCGGTCAACACGATGAACTATTCCGGCAAGCTCAAGCGCCAGAAGCGCGCTGACCAGGGCCGCACCGCCCACTGGAAGAAAGCCGTCGTCACGCTCGCCCCCGGCGAGAAGATCGACTTCGCTTGACGAATAAATGCAAAAGTCAGAATGCAGAATGCAAAATGAAGATTTTCCATCCGCGCTGACTCAAACCTCCTCCTTTTGAACTTTTGCATTCTGCATTCTGACTTTTCACTTTTCCTCTTATGGCCTTAAAAACCCGCCGCCCGCTGACGCCCGTCAGCCGCTTTACTTCGCTGCCTGCCTTCGACGAAATCACCAAGTCGAAGCCCGAAAAGTCGTTGGTCGTCACCCGCAAAAAGAGCGGTGGCCGCAACAACAATGGCCGCCTGACCTCGCGCCATATCGGCGGCGGTCACAAGCAGAAAATTCGCCTCGTTGACTTCAAGCGCCGGAAACACGGCGTCAACGCGGAAGTCATCGCCATCGAGTACGACCCGATCCGCAGCGCGCGCTTGGCTCTCATCAAGTACGCCGACGAAGTCAAAGCCTACATCCTCGCCCCGGACGGTCTGAAGGTCGGCGCGACGGTTTCCTCCGGCCCCTCCGCCCCGCCGGAACTCGGCAACGCCCTTCCGCTCAGCAACATCCCGTTGGGCACCGCGATTCACAACGTCGAATTGACTCCCGGTCGCGGTGGTCAGGTCGCGCGTTCTGCCGGTCAGCAAGTGGTGCTGAACAATCGGGAAGCCGGTTATGCGTTGGTCAAGATGCCCTCGGGCGAAATCCGCAAGATCAACGAGGCCGCTTACGCGACCATCGGTCAGGTCGGCAACATCGACCACATGAACGTGAGCAGCGGCAAGGCCGGGCGCACGCGCTGGCAGGGACGCCGTCCGCACGTGCGCGGCATGGTCATGAATCCGGTCGATCATCCGATGGGTGGTGGCCAGGGCAAGAGCAAGGGTGGTGGCGGACGCCATCATCCGATGTCGCCGTGGGGCCAGCTGGCGAAGGGCTTCAAAACCCGCCGCAAGCACAAGAGCACCTCGCAGTGGATCGTCGCTCACCGCAACGCCGACAAGAAGAAGTCTTAACACTAATTTTTATGGGACGCTCACTGAAAAAAGGCCCGTTCGTCGCGGGTCATCTCTACGAAAAGATTGACAAGATGAACGCGGCGGCGGTCAAGAAGCCGATCAAAACCTGGGCGCGTTCGTCCATGATCGTTCCCGATTTCGTCGGGCATACGTTCCTGGTCCACAACGGCAAAATCTTCGCCTCGGTGTTCGTCACCGAGAACATGGTGGGCCACAAGCTCGGCGAGTTTTCCCCGACCCGCACCTTCAAGAAACACGGCGCGCACACCGCCAAGGTCACCAAATAGTCTTTTCACCCAACTCTTCCGATGCGTGTGACCGCTTGGCAGTTTTCGGCGGTGCTGCTCGGCGCGGTGGTCTTCCTGAAGACAGCGCCGGCATCCGCGCAACTGGTCGTCGTACCAAGCTCCGCCAGCACGGCAAACGCGACCTCGGAAGAAACCGAAGCCCTCAAAAAACAACTCAAGGAGACCCAAGACCGGCTGCTCGCCTTCGAAACAGAAAACGAAGCTCTGCGTCGGCGCAATGATTTGAGCAAACAGACCACCCACACCCTGACCGAGAGCCTGGCCGTAGCCAACGCGGAATGCGAAGTTTTCCGCCGCAACTACAGCGACTTGAAGATGCGCATGGAGGCCCTGGGTCTCGCGGCCGTCGGCGACAACAAGGAAGCCCTCGAACAGCGGTTGTTAAAATCCGTCAGCGACCTGAAACTCCTCCGGGACGAAAAGGATAAGATCGCCGAGCGGATGGTGGCACTCTCGGAAACCGTGCTCCTCTACATGAAAACCGCGACGACCGCAGACCCGCAGATCCGCCTCGAGATCGAAGCGCAACTCCGGGCTGCCAGCGAAGCGGTTGCCGAAACCTCGGCAAAAGATAGCGGAGCGACGGCGACCCCGGCGGGCGAACTGAACAATGGACAGGTCATCAGCGTGAAGGAAGATCTTTCCCTGGTGATCGGCAACATCGGCAGCCAGCAGGGAGTCAAAATCGGGATGCCCTTCCTCATTCAGCGCGGCAACCATCTCGTGGCTCGGGCCAGGGTGGTGGACGTGCGGGAAAAGATCAGCGGGGCGATCATCGAAGAATACGGCTCAAATACGGAAAAGGTCAAAGTAGGCGACACGATGCACATCGATGTGCAATCTTGATGCCCCTCGGAATCACGGAAGCAGCAGCAACAAACGAATTTATGGAAGTCCTATCAGTCTATCGCGGCGCGCGCATGTCCGCGTTCAAGGTGCGGGAATTGACCCGTGAAATCCAGGGTCTTTCCGCCTCGGCGGCGCTGGATCTGATTGCCTTCAGCACGAAGAAGTCGGCCCTGTTCGTCGGCAAAACGCTCAAGAGCGCCATCGCCAACGCCGAGAACAACAACGAACTCAAGGTCGATACGCTCGTGGTGAAAGAAGCCACGGTGGGTGAGGGACCGACGATGCGCCGCATGAAGTCGCGTGCCCGGGGCAGTTCCAGCGCGATCCGCAAGCGCACCAGCCACATCCGCATCGTGCTGACCGACGAGGTCGAACTGCCCACGCGCAACAGCCCCTCGAAGTCCGGCGCCGCCCGCAAGGCCGCCGCCAACCAGAAGTCGAAAGCATCCGCGTCCAAGGCTCAGCCCAAGCAGGCCGCGCCGGTTGCCACGGAATCCAAAGCCGCTCCCGCCACGCAGGCCGATGAAGGTCCCGGCGAAACCGCCGCCCCCGAAAAACTCAGTTCCGACGAGGACGTGACCAAAGACTAACCGGCACGCGCCCGTCTCTCCTCTTCCACCTCTACCCTTTCCTTCTCATGGGACAAAAAGTAAATCCAATCGGCTATCGCCTCGCTTTGACCCGGGACTGGCGTTCGCGCTGGTACGCCAATCCGAAGGAGTACCCTGACTTCCTGCACGCGGACCTCAAGATTCGCAAGTACGTCAAAAAGAAGCTCCAGAGCGCCGCCGTGGCGAAGATCGTGATCGAACGTGCCTGGAACAGCTTGCGCGTTACCATCTTCACCGCGCGTCCCGGGATCGTCATCGGACGCAAGGGTGCGGAGATCGAGAAGATGACCGAGGATATCACCAAGATGAGCGGCGGCAAGTCGGTCAAGATCGACATCCAGGAAATCAAGACGCCGGAACTCGAAGCCCAACTCGTCGCCGAGAACATCGCCCTCCAGTTGGAGCGCCGGATCTCGTTCCGCCGCGCGATGAAGAAGGCCGTGGCCACGACGATGGATTTCGGTGCGCAGGGCATCAAGCTGCGCGTGGCGGGCCGTCTCAACGGCGCGGAAATTTCCCGCGCGGAACTCACCCGTGACGGCAAGACCCCGCTGCACACGCTCCGCGCCCACATCGACTACGGCTTCCACGAGGCGAACACCCTTTACGGCAAGATCGGCGTCAAATGCTGGATTTGTAAGCGTGAACTGGCGGCGGGCGAAACCGTCGAGCAGCAGAACGCCGCCGACAACCGCGACCGTCCCCGTGGCGGTGACCGGGGTCCTCGCGGTGGTGGTGACCGTGGCGGCCCCCGTGGCGGTGGCGGTGGCGGTTACCGTGGACCGGATCGTCCGAACGACGGCGGCAACCGCGAGGTGGTTCCCGCGACGCCCGACACCGGCAGCAGTCTTCCCGCTGCCTCCTTACCTGAAGCCGAGCAAGGCCAGTCCATCGCGGCGACCGTGGCTTGAACCGTTCCCACAGCCCTTTAACTTTTCTTTCTTATGCCATTGATGCCCAAACGAGTGAAGCACCGCAAGATGCAGCGGGGCTCACGTGCCGGGACGGCGACGCGCAACGTGCGCATCGCGTTCGGCGAATTCGCCCTCCAAACCCTGGAGCGTGCCTGGATCACCAACACCCAGATCGAAGCCGCCCGTGTCGCGCTCACCCGCAACATGAAGCGCAAAGGCAAGCTCTGGATCAAAATTTTCCCGGACAAGTCCGTGACCGCCCGCCCGCCGGAAACCCGCATGGGCAAGGGCAAAGGTCAGCCCGAGAAATGGGTCGCGGTGGTCCGCCCCGGCAACATCCTGTTCGAGTTGGACGGCGTGTCGGAATCCGTGGCGCGTGAGTCCCTGCGCCTCGCTGCGACCAAGCTTCCGATTCGCACCAAGTTTTTGACCCGCCATCACGCCGCCGCTCCGACGACCGCCGAAAAGGCTGAGTTGGACCCGCAGGTCAGCGACCATTCGCCCGCCACCGCGCAACCGGCCGCTTAATCCCTCACCAGCCAAGACCATGAAGATCAAAGAGATCAAGGAGAAGAGCAGCGACGAGCTGGTCGTCCAGAAGCGCACTCTGCGCCAGGAAACTTTCAACCTGCGCCTGCAACAGCAGGGCGGGCAGATGGAGCGTCCGAGCCGTCTCCGTGACATCCGCCGCGAGGTCGCGCGGATCGAAACCGTTCTTTCCGAACGCAAAAACAAGCAGAACGCTGCCGGAGTGTAAAGCGTCACCCGATCCATTAAGTCATGAGCGAAGAAACTCCCGTCAGCACCGAGACGCCCGCCGCCGAAGGCACGTCGACCCGCAACCTGCGCAAGACCCGCGTCGGCATCGTCGTGTCCAACAAAATGGCCAAGACCGCTGTGGTCGAGACCGTGACCCGCGTGCCGCATCCCAAGTTCCGCAAGATCGTCAAGCACTCGAAGAAATTCTACGCGCACGACGAAGAGGGCAAGGCCCAGATTGGCGACCTCGTCCGCATCATGGAGACGCGCCCCCTGAGCAAGCTCAAACGCTGGCGCCTGATCGAAGTGCTCAAACATTGAGGCCAGCTTTCGCAAGTCAACCAGCGGCGTTCGCGCCGCCCACTGAGGATTGAAATAAATTACTTATGCTCCAGATTCGTACCCGCATCGACGTGGCCGATAATTCCGGTGCCCGCATGGCTATGATGATCAACGTGATCGGCAAGGCCACCATGACCGCTGGCATTGGCGATGTCATCACCGCCCACGTCAAGGAAGCTACCCCCGGCGGCACCGTGAAAAAAGGCGATGTGGTGCGCGCCGTGGTCGTGCGGACCAAGCAGCCCGTGGGCCGTCCCGACGGCAGCTACCTGCGCTTCGACAACAATGCCATCGTCATCATCGACAAGGATCTCAACCCGCGCGGCACCCGCATCTTCGGCCCCGTTGCCCGTGAACTGCGCGAGCGCAACTTCATGAAGATCGTGTCCCTGGCCCCGGAGGTTCTCTAAGGCGAAGGCAAAAGCCAGAATGCAAAATGCAAAAGTCCAAAAATACTTTGCATCAGCCCTTCTGAACTTCTGCACTTTGCATTCTGCACTCTGACTTTATTTTTATGGCTACCGCAACCGTTTCCGCCCGGAAGAAAACCCACGTCAAGAAAGGCGATCAGGTCAAAGTGATCTCTGGCAACCACAAGGGGGATGCTGGCCGCATCATCCGCATCATCGGCAAGAAGGATCAGGTGATCGTCGAAGGCGTGCGCATGATCAAGAAGCACGTGCCCAAGAGCCAGGACCGTCCCCAGGGCGGCATCATCGAGCGCGAGGGTCCCATCCACATTTCCAACGTCAAGCTGGTCGAAGTCGCCAACACCGAGGAAAAGAAAGCGGGCAAGTCGAAGAAAGCCGCTTGACCGATTAGAAAAACAGGGCAGATTCCCTGCCCTCACTGACTGCCGCCGGTTGATAGTCGGCGGCGTACCTTTTATGGAAGTCGAACTTTACAAAGAATACAAAGAACGGGTCGTGCCTGCTCTCACGCAGAAGCATGGCTACAAGAACGTCCACCAGGTGCCCCGCCTGGAGAAAGTGGTCCTCAACGCTTGCGTCGGTTCCTCGCCGGACGTGAAGGCGGCGCTCGAAGAAGCGAAGAAGGAAATGACCACCATCACCGGCCAGAAGCCGATGGAGACGCGCGCCAAGAAGAGCATCGCCAATTTCAAGCTGCGCGAAAACCAGGCCATCGGCGCGAAGGTGACCCTGCGCGGTGCGACCATGTACGAGTTTCTGGAGCGTCTCATCAAGACGGCGCTGCCCCGCATCCGCGATTTTCGCGGCGTCAGCGCCAAGGCGTTCGACGGCAACGGCAACTACACGCTGGGTGTGACCGATCAGTCCATTTTCCCCGAGATCGAGTTGGACAAAATCCAGCGCAACATCGGTTTTGACGTGTGCATCGTCACCAGCGCCAAGACGAACGAGGAAGCGAAGTCGCTGCTCAACGAGCTCGGCATGCCTTTCAGCGACCGTAAGAAACCTGTCTGATCACCGTCCCGACTTTTTATTTCCATGAGTGCTTTGACAGATCCCATCGCTGATTTCCTGACCCGTCTGCGCAACGCGACCGCTGCGAAGAAGACGCAACTCTCGCTGCCGTTCTCGCGCATCAAGCTCGACATGGCTCGCGTGCTCAAGCAGGAAGGCTACATTTCCGAGTTTTCCGTGGACGGCGAGGCCGCCACTCACCAGATCCACATCCTGACCAAGTACGTGCAGCAGACGCCTGCCATCACCGGTCTCAAGCGCGTCAGCCGTCCCGGCCTGCGCCGGTACGTCGCGGCGGACGAGATTCCCCGCGTGCGTGGCGGCCAGGGGATCGCTATTTTGAGCACCCCGCGCGGTGTGCTCAGTGGCCGCGAGGCCAAGCGGCAGAACGTCGGCGGCGAACTGCTCGCCTACGTTTACTAAGCATTTTACCGAGGAAACACGTATGTCACGCATTGGCAACAAGAGCATTGAAATCCCGGACAAGGTCAAAATCAACGTCGCGGCTGATGGCGCGGTGGCGGTCGAAGGCCCGAAAGGCAAGCTGGCGTACACGCTCCCGAGCGAGATCAAGGCTTCGGTCACCGACAAGCAATTGACCTTCCAGCGCAGCAGCGAGGAACGCGCGGTCAAGGCGTTACACGGTTTGGCGCGCAGTCTCGTGAACAACATGGTCACCGGCGTGACTGCCGGGTACGTCAAGGACCTGGAAATCCAGGGCGTCGGTTTCAAGGCCGCGGTGCAGGGCGACAAGCTCAACCTGAGCCTGGGCAAATCGCATCCCATCCTTTTCCCGATTCCTGCCGGAATCAAGATCACGGTGGCCGACAACACGAAGGTGAAAGTCGAAGGCATCGACAAGCAGGTGGTCGGTCAGGTGGCCGCCAACATCCGTGGGTATTACCCGCCGGAGCCTTACAAGGGCAAGGGCGTGCGTTACGCGGGCGAAAACGTCCAGCGCAAGGAAGGCAAGACCGTTCAATAAGGCCGCCTCCGATCCTTTCATCTTTTACCTTTTCTCTGTATGCCCAAGTCAGACCGCCGCATCATCCGCAAACGCATTCACCTCCGTATCCGCAAGAAGGTCAGCGGCACGACGGAGCGCCCTCGCCTGAGCGTGTTCTTCTCGGGAAGGCACGTGTACGCCCAGATTATCGAGGACGCCGCCGGACACACGCTGGCGTCGGTCCAGACGACCGAAGAAAGTTTCCGCAACGACAAGGCGACCCGCGCCAACATCCCGACCGCCGAAAAGGTGGGTACGCTCATCGCCGAACGCGCCAAGGAAAAGCAGATCAGCCGCGTCGTGTTCGACCGTGGCGGCGCGCAGTACCACGGCAAAGTCAAAGCGTTGGCCGACGCCGCCCGCGCCGGTGGCCTCGATTTCTAAACCCTTTCAGTTTACTTCCTCTCTTTTTTTATGCCTCCAGGCCAACAATCCGGCGGAAATCGTCGCGGTGGCGACCGCCAGCGTGACACCAACCAGAGCGCCGCACCGGTTCGTGGCGAAACGACCGAAAAAGTGGTGTTCATCAACCGATGCGCCAAGGTCGTCAAAGGTGGACGCCGGTTTTCGTTCAGCGCGCTGATCGTCGCGGGTGACCACGACGGCAAGGTGGGGTGCGGTTTCGGGAAGGCTAACGAGGTCGCCGAAGCGATCCGCAAAGCGTCCGAATCGGCCCGCAAGGCGATGGTCAAGATGGCCGTGCATCAGAACACGATTCCCCATGAGGTGGTCGGCGAGTACGGTGGTGGCCGCGTGCTGCTGCGTCCGGCCTCTCCGGGAACGGGCGTCATCGCCGGTGGCGGCGTGCGCGCGGTTGTCGAAGCGGCGGGCATCAAGGACGTGCTGGCAAAATCGCTCGGCTCGGGCAACCACGCCAACGTGGTGAAGGCGACGCTCGAAGCGTTGAGTCAACTCCGCTTGCGCGATGACACCATGAAACTGCGCGGCATCCGTTCGGGCCGCGTGAACGACGGCGAAAGCCAGGTCACCGCCCTCGCCGAACCGGCGGGCGTCGCGGCGTAACATTTTCACTTAGACAAGTTTATGCGACTTCACGAACTCGCGCCCCGTCCGGGCGCAAAACACCGCGTCAAGCGTCTCGGCTGCGGCGAGAGCAGCGGCCACGGCAAAACGAGCGGCAAGGGCCACAAAGGCCAGAAGGCCCGTTCCGGCGGCAGCATCCGTCTCGGTTTCGAGGGAGGTCAGATGCCCCTCATTCGTCGTTTGCCCAAGCGCGGTTTCAACAACACCGCTTTCAAAACGAAGTACGCCCTGGTGAACATCGTGGACCTCGAAGCCCTGGATGTGACCGGCACGATCAGCGAATCCACCCTGCGCGAGCACGGTTTGGTGCGGGGCCGTTTCGACGGCGTCAAGATTCTCGGCAACGGCGACGTGACCAAGAAGCTCGTGATTCACGCCGATCACATCAGCGCACCGGCGCGTGCCAAGATCGAAGCGGCGGGCGGGTCGGTGACGATCCGCGACAAGGCTGCCGACAAGGCGGCGAAAAAAGCGGCTGCAAACGCCTGAAACTTCGGCAACATTCCGAGCACGAGAAAGGCGGAAGCCGGAAGCCGGATGGTGGAATGAAGAAATAGTCTTCCTCCTCTGGTCCCGTATTCCGCCTTCCGCCTTTCGGCATTCTACCTTCTAAACTTCATGCTCACCGCTTTTGCCAACTCGCTGAAAGTTCCCGAACTCCGGGCGAAGATCATTTTCACGCTCCTCGTCGTGATCATCGTGCGCATCGGCGCCCAGATCACGACTCCCGGCGTCAACGCGGCGGTGCTCCACCAGTGGTTCCTCAATCAGGTGGACAACCAGGCGACCGGTTCGGTGGCGGCGTTGTTCAACATCTTCAGCGGCGGCGCGCTGGAAAATTGCGCGATCTTTTCCTTGGGCATCATGCCTTACATCAGCGCGTCGATCATGTTGCAGTTGATGTCTTCGGTCATCCCGCAGCTCAGCAAGTTGCAGAAGGAGGACGGCGGCCGGCAAAAGATCAGCCAGTGGACGCGCTACGCGACCTTGATCCTCTGTTTATTCCAGGGTTTCCTGCTGGCGCGTTCCTTCGAGAACCCGGCGTCCAACATCTTTCTGCCGGGCATCATGACGACGATCCAGAACATGGGCGTCCATCTCGTGCCGAATCAGGGCCCTGGTTTTGAATTCGTCACGGTGGTCAGCTTGACCGCCGGGACGATGTTGCTCATGTGGTTGGGCGACCAGATCACCGAGCGTGGCATCGGCAACGGCATCTCGCTCATCATCACCATCGGCATCGTGGCGCGCCTGCCCGCTGCGCTGATCCAGGCGTGGCACACATTCGTGCCGACCAACGGCAGCGGAGGTCAGGCGAATCCGCTCCTGCTGCTGCTGATGCTGGTGTTCTTCGTGTTCGTGGTCGCGGCGATCATTGCCTTGACCCAGGCGCAACGGAAGATCAGCGTGCAGTATGCCCGCCGCGTGGTGGGCCGCAAGGAATACCGTGGCGGCACGCAGTCGCTCCCGCTCAAGCTCAACTACGCGGGCGTCATGCCCATCATTTTCGGTCAGGCGTTGCTGCTCTTCCCGGCGACCATCGTCAATCTGGCGTTCAAAAACTCGCCCACCGCGCAACGGCTGGCGGAAAATCTGACGAGCGGTTGGCTGCATTACACCATCTATGCGCTGATGATTTTCTTCTTCAGCTATTTCTGGGTGGCGATGATGTTCCAGCCCGGTCAGGTCGCCGAGGAATTGAAAAAGAACGGGGGTTACATCCCCGGGGTGCGTCCGGGCAAGCCGACGGCGGATTTTCTGGATTACACCATGACGCGGCTGACGTTTGCCGGGGCGATCTTCCTGGTGATCGTGGCCATCCTGCCGCAGCTCCTTTCGCGCAGCTTGGGCGTGCCGTACATCACGGCGCAGTTCTTCGGCGGCACGAGCCTGCTCATCATCGTGGGCGTCATGCTCGATACGATGCGCCAGGTCGAGACGCATCTCATCCAACGACATTACGATGGTTTCCTGCGCAAAGGAAAGATCCGCGGGCGTTATGACGTGCTCAGCCCCGTCAAGGAAGGGGAGCCTGCCCGGCAAAGCACGGCGGTCATGCTGTGCGTGGGGGCTGCGGTGCTGCTCATCTGCGGGCTGGCCTACTTTCTGAACCACTAAAACAGGGGTTCAAAACCGCTCGTGAATCACCGCATCGTGTTGCTCGGGCCACCGGCCTCCGGCAAAGGAACCCAGGGGCGGCTGATGATGGATCGGTGGCGGGTGCCGGTGGTCTCGGCGGGGGACGTGCTGCGGAGCGAGATCGCCGCCGGAACGCCGTTGGGCCAGGAAGCCGCCCGTTACATGGACCACGGCTCGCTGGTCCCTGACCACGTGGCGCTGGCAGCCGTGGAGGATTGGCTGGGCAAACACGGGCAGGAATTCGTTTTCGACGGGTTTCCCCGCACGGTCGGTCAGGCGGAGGCGTTGGAAACTATTCTCGCTCGGCGGCACACCTCGGCTTCGGGAAAGGCGGATGACGACCTCCGGGCGCCATTGCCGGATGTGCCGACACCCCATGGCGCCCGGAGGTTGCCATCCACCTTCGGTTTAACGGCGGTGCTCTGGCTGGAACTTCCGGTTGCGTTGATCCAACAGCGGGTCAGCCAGCGGGTGGTGTGCGTGGATTGCGGACGCTCGTTCCAGGTGGGGACTCACGTGGCCGGTCGGGAGGCGGTTTGCCCGGTGTGCGGAGGGGCGCTGGCAATCCGTCACGATGACGACCCCGGAAAACTGGCGACGCGCATGATCGCTTACGACAAAAGCACCGCGCCGCTCATGGCGTATTATGAACGGCGCGGCCTGCTGCGCCGGATCGACGCGGCGCAAACCGCGGACGAAGTTTTCTCGCAGATCGAAAACGCCACCAGCGCCGACGCGCGGATGGCAGCCGTGGTCCCATGAGCCAGATTCCAATCAAAAGTCCGCGCGAGATCGAGAAGATGCGCAAGGCGGGACAGGCGGCCAGCGAAATCCTGGAGCAGGTCAGCGCGTTCCTGCGTCCGGGCGTCCTGACGCGTGAGGTGGACCAATACGCGGCGGACCTCATGGCAGCGGCGGGTTGCAAGAGCGCGTTCCTCGGTTACCGGCAATTTCCCGGGCACATCTGCATCAGCATCAACGAGCAGGTGGTCCACGGGATCGGCGGCGCGCGCAGCATCCAGTACGGCGACATCGTCAAATTGGACGTGGGCGTGTTCAAGGACGGCTGGGTGGGTGACACGGCCAAAACCGTGCCGGTGGGCATCATCCCGCCCGCCTGGCAGAAACTTTTGCAGGTGACCGAAGAAGCGTTGGAGCGCGCCATCCCGTTTGCGCGCGAGGGGCGGCGGCTCAACGACGTTTCCGGGACGATTGAAAAGCACGTGGTCGAGAACGGTTACACCGTGGTGCGCGAGTTCGTGGGCCACGGCGTCGGACGCAAGCTCCACGAGGAACCGCAGGTGCCGAACTATAAGGCGGGCGACAACCCGAAGCTGCGCGCCGGGATGACGCTGGCCATTGAACCGATGGTCAACATGGGCACGGCGGACGTGAAGGTGCTCGGCGACAACTGGACGGTCGTGACCGCCGACGGACGCCCGTCGGCGCACTTCGAGCACACGGTTCTGATCACCAGGGGAGAACCTGAAATCCTGACATGGCGCGAAAAGATGCTATCGAAGTAGAGGGCACGGTCGTGGAACTGCTGCCGACCTCGATGTTTCGGGTGGAACTTCCCGGCGGCAAGCGCATCCTGGCGCATATTTCAGGGAAAATGCGGTTGCACTTCATTCGGATCTTGCCAGGCGATAAAGTCATGCTAGAGATGAGTCCCTACGATTTGACGAAAGGACGGATCATCTTCCGTCAGCGTTGAAAACCAAGGCACGAGGCGAACCCTCCCGGACCGGGCAGGGAAGCGCCTTTTTCACCATTTTTACCACGAATTATGAAAGTCCGAGCGTCCGTCAAACGGCTGTGTGAACATTGCAAGATCGTCAAGCGCAAGAACGTTGTGCGGGTGATCTGCACGAACGCCCGGCACAAGCAGCGTCAGGGTTAGCCGATCTGCGAACCCCAGCCAGCACCCAATACCTCAGCCCAAGGAAACCATTTTATGCCCCGTTTGCTAGGAGTCGATATCCCCGGAGAGAAGCGCATCGAAGCGTCGCTGCCGTACATTTACGGCATCGGGCCGAATACGGCCAAGCGCATCCTTGAACAAGCCAACATTGATCTCAACATCCGCGCCAAGGACCTGACTCCTTCGCAGATCGGCGACATCATCCACGCCATCACGGCGAGCAAGCTGCCCATCGAAGGCGACCTGTGCCGGGAACTCCAGGGCAACCTGAAGCGTCTCCAGGCGATCAACTGCTATCGGGGCATCCGTCACCGTCGCGGACTGCCCGTGCGCGGCCAGCGCACCTCCACCAACGCCCGCACCCGCAAGGGGCCTCGCAAGACCGTCGGCGTGCAGCGCGCGAAGGACGCGAAGAAGTAGTCCGATTTTAGTCACTGAAAACAACTCGTATGGCCGAAGAGAACAAACCCACCGAAGAAGCTGCTGCCCCTGCGCCGGAGCCAACCGCTGCCGCCTCCTCCCCGGAGCCGACCGCCGCCGCCGCGCCTGCTGACGCTTCCGCACCCGCCGCCCCCAAAGCGCCCCGCGCCCCCAAAGGCAAGAAAGAAGCCGCTCCTACTCCCGAGGCGGAAAAGCCGAAGGAAAACCTGTCGCTCGATCCGAACGATGTGGAGAAGCCCAAGATCGTCAAGGCCAAGGGCAGCAAGAACGTGATGGTCGGCATCGCCCACATCTTTTCCACGTTCAACAACACGTCGGTGACGATCACCGACCTCAACGGCAACACCATCGGTTGGTCGAGCGCCGGCAAGGTGGGCTTCAAGGGCTCCCGCAAGAGCACGGCCTACGCCGCCCAGATGGCCGCGCAGGATGCCTGCCGCCAAGCCATGGGCCACGGCTTGAAGGAAGTTGAAGTCCGCGTCAAAGGCCCCGGCGCGGGCCGCGAATCGGCCGTGCGTGCCTTGCAGGCCATCGGCCTGGAGGTGACCGTCATCAAAGACGTGACCCCGGTGCCGCACAACGGCTGCCGCCCGCCCAAGCAACGCCGCGTCTGATCCGCGTCCATCCACAGAACGTTTACCCTTTTTAAGATTTCGATATGGCAAGGTTCACTGGTCCCAAGACGAAAGTCGCCCGCCGCTACGGCGTGCCGTTGTTCGGCCCCTCGAAGGCGCTGGAACGCAAGAATTATCCCCCCGGCATCCACGGCCCGAAAGGCTCGCGCCGGAAGCAGTCGGAGTACGCCATCGCCCTCGGCGAGAAGCAAAAGCTCCGGTACATGTACGGCTTGATGGAGCGGCAGTTCCGCCGGTATTACGAGATCGCGCTCAAGCGGCGCGGCGTGACGGGCGAGACGCTCTTGCAACTGCTCGAAACCCGTTTGGACAACGTTGTTTACCGACTCGGCTTCGCGAACACCCGCCGTGGTGCGCGTCAGTTGGTCGGCCACGGCCACGTTTCCGTGAATGGACGCAAAGTGGACGTGTCGTCGTTCAACGTGAAGACGGGCGACACCGTGACGGTGCGCGACCGTCCGAAGTCCAAGCAACTCGCCACGCGCAACCTCGAATTGACGCAGATCACCCCGGTGCCGGATTGGCTCACCGTGAACCGCGAAGGTTTGAGCGGTTCGGTGGCGCGGATTCCGTCGCGTGAGGAGATCGCGCCGATTGTGAACGAGCAGTTGATCGTCGAGCTTTACTCGCGGTAAGCAGGTCGCTGGAAAGACGGCCTCCCAGACGGGTTGTCGAGTTTGAAAAAGGACGGCCCCTGGGTCGTCCTTTTTCGTTTTCGGAGGCGGTTGGGTCGGATCGTTTTCAGTTTGCAGTCGTTTGCAAAACATTGCTTAATTGAGCCGCGCAAGAGCTTCGTCCCCCAGGTAGAGAGGGCTCTCCGAACGCGTCCAATTTTCGCTTGGTCCGGTAAGCTATGGCCCGACACGGGGCGTCTCACCCGGCGGCAGACAGTCAGGGACTGGTTCGGAGAGCCATCCCTACCCTGGTGGGACGAAGCTCTTGCGTAGCGAGGGTGCGCAATCGTTCTGCCAAAGGTGGTAGGTAACGTCTTTGGACACGTTTACAAAAGGCCCAGAGGATCGTTTCGAAATTCTACGGCCTTTTGTAGAAAAACGGGTGCCTTCGCGCTCGGACGCGCGATCATTTCATATTCATCCCGACGCAAAAGCATGATGATTGCAATTTTCCTCGGTTGCGCGCACACATGCATTTACGCGACGCTTGTATCGTTGTACTATAAGTAGACACAGGTGTACATAAATGATGCATGATCTGATGACAGGGTTACGGACGAAAATAGAGGGTCTGTCAGCAGGCAGCCCTCCCGTAGAGCCCCCGCCAGAACGGTAATTTACAGCGTTTTGAAAACCACTGTATCAGGTGCGCTCTAGCGACCACCGAACGACTGGAATCCATCCGACGCGCCAAACATGGCAGGGCGTGTTGTGCGAGTCGCCCGGGCCACCGGCAGCGCATGGAGCACCGGACGCGCATCTTCCCGCGAGAGTTCCGCTTGCGCGTCGAAAGAAGTAGAATTGGGCACTGGGGCGTTTGCATCCACCGGCAAGGCTTTGCGGGTGATCACCGGATAGGCAACCCGGACCTCCGGGGCGAAGTTTGCAGGTTGAACAGGCAACGCACGAGCAATCGGAACCCGTTGGGCAGAAGCTTCGGCAACGGCTCCGGCGGTGCCATCCACACCGATCACTCGGCCACGGGCGTCGGTGATGTAGCGGCTGGCGGCATCGCTCAGCGGAGGACGATCCGTCGTGGAAACGGACGTGGAAGCATCGTTCGGCAGGGCAGCCAAGGGTGCGGGCACGGAGTTCGAAAGCACCGTCATCACGCGCAGATGGGCCTGCTGACGGCCACCGTTATAGCTGACGTAAGTGTAACGCGGCGTGTCAGAAAGCGTAGCAATCTCGGACTCGGCAGGGACATACCGGGCGGGCGTCAACTGAGCCGGAGCGTCATCACTGGCTTGCACCGGACTAAGCTTCGGAAAGGTGCGGGCTTCCGTGGCGGCTACATCCCCTTTCAAACGCGGCGAAGAATGTTGTGCGGTGGCCAAAGAAGCCACGGGGCGGCTGTAAATCCAGAGAGCAGCGCCGCCGACGCCGACCAATCCGGCCAGGACGACAATCACTAGGACCAGAAAAGCGTTCAGCAGGAACCGGGAGGCGGTGGCGATGGAGAGCTGGGATTTGTTCATGTGATGTACGATGGGCTCCATTAGCTTACGCCGTGCCACGGTCAGGCGAAGAACGTGTGAGCGGCGCGGACTCGCGGTTGTCCGGGCCGGGGGAATCGGCTATGGTCGCCGCCGGATGATCACCACCGAAGAAACGCCGGTCGCCGCGAACGCCCGCCTTTCCTGGCGCACGGTCTGGCCGTGGCTGGCGGCGGCGGTGAGCGGTGGGTTGGCCACACTTTGCCTCGCGCCGTGGAACCAGGAATGGCTCTGCTGGCTGGCCTTGACGCCCTTGCTGGCGGCGGTCTGGCTGACGGCGGAGCAACCCCCGGCGCGGCCGGGAGCCGGGCGTTGGCAGCGGACGTGGCGGACGCGGGCTGGGCGAGGGTTCGCGCTCGGGTACGTGGCCGGGCTGGTGTTCTTCTGGTGGGCGTTTTACTGGCTGCGGCAGGTGACGGGGATCGGCTGGTTCATCCTGCCGTTTTACATGGGGCTGTATTTTGCGGTCTGGGGCTGCTTCATGGCGACGGTGGCGAAACCGTGGACCCGGAAGACCGTGGCCGTGCCGACCGCGGGGATTTCGGCGGCGAGATCGGTGTTCCGCGCACCGGAACCGGCGACGGGTTCGGCGTTGCTGCGCTCGCGCTGGAACCTGTGGTTCGCTTTTCTGGGGGCGTCGGCGTGGGTGGGCCTGGAATGGGTGCGCGGCTGGATGTTCTCCGGGTTCGGCTGGAACGACCTCGGCGTGGGGCTGAACCGAGACGTGCCGTTTTTGCAGATCGTCGAGTGGACAGGCGTCGGCGGGGTGTCGTTCATCGCGGCGTTCGTCAACGTGATCGCCCTGGCGACGGTGCTGCGGTTCGCGTTGGAGGTGAAAACGCACCGGATTCGCCCGCACTTCGATTTCACGCTGACCATCGCCGGGCTGCTGCTGGTGTTCTCCTACGGCATCCGGGCGGTGCGGACCTCGGAGCAGGCGGCGGCGCGGCCCGGGGCGTCGGTGTTGCTGAGAGTAGCGGCGGTGCAGGCCAACATCGCGCAGACCGACAAATGGGACCCGGCGATGGAAAAGCCGATCCGGCGGACGTACCAGGAGCTTTCCGAAGCGGCGATGGCGACGCGGCCCCAGTTGTTGCTCTGGCCGGAAGCCGCGACGCCTTACGGGATGTTCGACGCGCGCAGCGACACGTTCCAGTATGTGACCGGCATCGCCAAGCAGGCGGGGTGCAATTTTTTGTTGGGCAGCCTGGATTACGATTTCGGACCGGACGGCCACGCGCAGGCGGATTACAACGCGGCCATGATGATCGCCACGGGAGCGGAGCGGTTCCAGGTTTACCGCAAGATTCACCTGGTGCCCTACGGAGAGTACGTGCCGTTCCGGCATTCGTTTCCGTTGTTCGCTTGGATCGTCGGCGACCAGGTGCCGGGGGATTTCGCGCACGGGACGGAGCCGGGGGTGTTCGAGACCAGCGAGCCGTCGCTGCGGTTGGGGCCGCTGATTTGCTTCGAGGACACGATTGGCAGCGTGGCGCGGCAGCCGGTGCGGCTGGGGGCGCAATTGCTCGTCAACCTCACCAACGACGGCTGGTTCGGGAAGACGGCGGCGAACCAGCAGCAGCTCGCGGAATCGGTGTTCCGCGCGGCGGAGAACCGGCGTCCGCTGGTGCGGTGCGCGAACACCGGAGTCACGGCGTTCATCGACCGGGACGGACGCGTCACGCAAACCCTGCGGATGCCCGGGAGCGGGAGCGTGTTCGGCCAGGGGGTGCTGACCGGGGAGGTGCGGGTGCCGACCGATGGCGCGCTGACGTTCTACACC
The DNA here is from genome assembly GCA_964250695.1 of uncultured Chthoniobacterales bacterium. Taxonomy (GTDB): domain Bacteria; phylum Verrucomicrobiota; class Verrucomicrobiia; order Chthoniobacterales; family SZAS-18; genus CAHJWO01. The sequence goes on from CAXUGY010000005.1 coordinate 52,880, forward strand.
CGGCACGGCGAGGTGTTTTCGGTGGCGTGCGCGGCGGCGGCGGCGCTGGTGACGTTTCTGCGCGTGTGGCGGACGTTGCGTGGGAGGGAGTTGCGGCGGCGGCGGGAGCGGCTGGCACGGGCGATGCAGCCCGAGGCGTTGGAAGTCGTGCCGTGAAGCCGTCCGCCGAGCCGTCGCTGGTCGTGTCGCTGCACGACGTGAGTCCGCTGACCCGGCCCATTTTCGAGCCGATGCTGGCCGAACTGGCGGCGCTGGGAGTGGAGCGGTGTTCGCTGCTGGTCATCCCGGATCACCATCGTCGAAGACACATGCTGGCGGACGCCGGTTTTTGCCGGTGGTTAGAAACGCTGGCCCGGCAGGGACACGAACTGGTCGCGCACGGGTACTATCATCAGCGTGTGCCGCGTCCGTCGGAAAGTTGGCGGCAGCGGGTGACGACGCGCGTTTATACGCAGGGAGAGGGGGAGTTCTACGATTTGTCGAAGGAAGAGGCAGCGGGATTGCTGGCGCGGGCGAAGGCGGATTTCGGGAAGTTAGACGCGCCGCCGCCGGTCGGATTCATCGCGCCCGCCTGGCTGTTGAGCAATCCGGCGCGGGGAGCGGTGCGCGAGGCGGGTTTCCGGTACACGACGTTTCTGACCGGCGTGGAGGATTTTGCGGCGGGCGGCAGTGGATTTATCCCGGCGCGGTCACTGGTTTACAGCCCGCGCAACCGGTGGCGGCGGGTGTGCAGCCTGGGGTATAACGCCGGGCTGGCGCAGTGGCTGAAAAGTGCGCCGTTGATGCGCTTGGGATTGCATCCGCCGGATTGCCAGCACGCCAATCTGTGGCGGCAGGTGCGGCGAATTGTGCGGGAGGCGGTGAAGGAGCGGACGGTGGAAACTTACGAGGAATTTGTCAGGCGGCGCATCGAGCAGAGTGCGACTTAAGCCGGAGCGACGTTCGCCGCGGCACCTTCTCAGGCAGCGTTTTTTGGCGAGAGACGGTTATCTCCCTCGGGTTCAACGTCCGGGACCTTGGAAAGCACACGGTCGAACTTTTCACGGCTGCCACGCGCGGCGCGCTCACGGACGTAACTGTCCGCATCCAGAACGGCGACTTTTTCCAGCGATGGCAGTGGCGATGAACTGGTCGAGCGGAATGCCATCATTCTCCGCGAGACGCTGGGCACGACGGCGGAGCGATTCGGGAATATTGACGTTGAGCGTGCTCATGCGGTGGGAAGAGTACTCAGGAAGTCGTCAGGTGTCACCACCTGAATCCCGAGGGCGGCAACGCTCTGAAAATCGCGCGTGTGGTGGGTGATGATGAAAGCGGCATTGCCAGCCAAAGCCAGTTCGAGAATCAAATCGTCCTTGGGGTCCGGCAAGTGCGGCCGCCAGAGGAAATGAATCCGGCACTCGATGCACCGGGACAAGAAGTAAAAGTTGATGCTACGCCTGATGGTGGAGATATCTGAGGAACACGTAACGACCAAAGACAAAAAGCGCAGGCGGCCAGAACGAGAACGAACACCCTGCCAAGGTGTATGCCAAAGGGGAGCGATGGGAGAGCAATCGAGCCGCCAAGTAAAGCCCGAAGCAACCGACTGGCAGCAGGAACACTGAGGCAATGCCTTCGACAAGGAAATGGATGGCAGCACCTGCAAGGTATGCGCAGACCACGGCCAAAGGACCGAAGCGCAGCAGCCGAGGGTACTCTGAGCGAAAAGCTAAGATCACGCTGCAAACGACGATCCCGATGGCTGCGGCGGTACACAGCCAGCCAAGTATGGTGAGAAAGGGCGGAACCATAGGGCCTAACGAATCCAAGCTCAGCGACAAAGGCTGGCGAAAAAGGCCGTAGAGTGCAAGAAAGACCCGACTGCCAGCCTCTGTTCGCTGGAGCGCGTTTGTTAGGCGTTGCGGTTGTTTATGGGCGAGCGTGTGCAGAGGTAGACGAACCATCGGATGGCGAGGCCCATGCCGCCATAAAGAGCAGCCATCCAAGGATGCAAGGGCGTGTTCACGAGCTGTGGGTGCTGAACAAAAAAGTCCTTGGGTAGCCAAAAGCCCTCTGTGAAGCCCAGCAAGCCGAGAGACATCGCTGCAAGTCCCACGCAAAGAAGTAGCCGAAAAAACCGTCCTGCGACCAGACTTGCCACCAAAGCGAAGAGGACGATAAAGATGATGGCTTGAGTAATCATGTCGGTATCTGGTTACTGGGCGCGAGCAACGCCTAACAGATAATAGACATCCCAATGACGCAAATAAATGCGTCGTTATGAAGCCTAAACAGAGGTTGCACCAAAATCTCAAAACCGGCTGATGCGCTCGAATTCGGCGTAACGGCTCGTAATGTCGTCGGGTTGCAAGGTACGTAGACGCTCCAGGCTGAACGCCTCCACGTTGTAACTCGCCACCACGCTGCCGCTGACCACCGCTTTTTTCAGCGCGTCGAACGGGATGGTTTCCTGATTTTCCTTGGCCAGCGAGCCGATCAGGCCGCCCGCGAAACAATCGCCCGCGCCGGTCGGATCGTGCAAATTCGCCAACGGAAACGCCGGGCAACTGAAAAACTCGCCCTCGCCAGGGCCGAAGAGCAGGCAGCCGTGCTCACCCTTCTTGATGGCGACGTGCGACGGGCCGTAGCCGCGGATCATCGCGGCGGCCTTGATGAGATTGGTTTCGCCGGTGAGCATCTTCGCCTCGGAGTCGTTGAGGATGAGCAAATCCACCCGGGGCAACAGCGCCAGGAGGTCCTCCTTGGCGATGGTGATCCAGAGGTCCATGGTGTCGGCCACCACGAAACGCGGACGCGCCATCTGGTCGAGGACGTGGCTCTGGAGACTGGGGGCGATGTTGGCCAGCAGGACGTAGGGCGTCTGGCGGTAGGACTCCGGCAGGTGCGGCGTGAAATGCTCGAAGACGTTGAGCGCGACCGAGCGGGTTTCGCGCACGTTCATGTCGGTCATGTACTCGCCCGACCAGCGAAAACTCTCGCCGGGGACGTGCTGGAGACCTGCCAGATCGATGTGGCGGGACTGGAAATAATCGACGTGCGCCGGGGGGAAATCCTCGCCGACGATGCCGACGAGTTGGGCGTCGGTGAAGAAGCTCGCGGCCACGGCGGAATAGGAAGCCGAGCCGCCGAGCAGGTCGGCGTGTTCCTCGACGGGGGTTTTAACGGTGTCCAGGGCGATGGAGCCAACGATGAGAACGGGCATGGGGCGGAAAGGATGAAGGATGAAGGATGAAGGATGAAGGACGAAGGACGAAGGCAGAGGGGAGCATCGGACGGCGCGAAGATCAATTCCCAATTTCTAGATCACTCGTTTGCCGGGGTGGGTGACGCTCAGGGCGTAGCGGCCGTCGGCCCCACGGCGCAGGCGGATCGGGGCGTCGAAGGCGGCGGTCAGGTGGCAGGAAGTGAGCGTTTCGTCCTTGGGTCCGCTCGCCAGCACGCGGCCTGCCCGCAGGAGCAGCGCGTGGGTGAAGACCGGGGCGATTTCCTCGACGTGGTGCGTGACCAACACCAACGCCGGACCGTTGCGCCGGGTGCCGAGCCTTTGGAGGAATTGCACGAAACCCTCGCGCGCCAGCGGGTCCAGACCGGCGCAAGGTTCGTCGAGGATGAGCAGGGGCGGAGCGGCCACCAGCGCGCGGCCGATGAGCACCCGCTGGCGTTCGCCTTGCGAGAGCACCGCCCAGGGACGGGCCGCGAGCGGGGCGGCTTCGACGCGGCGCAGGATCGTCAGGGCGCGGGCGCGGGCGGCGGGGGGAAGGCGGCCCCAAGGGTTGAGCGTGGCGTCCCGGCCGCTGGCGACGACTTCGAGACTACTCGCCTCGTCGCCGATCATCTGCCGGATGGACGAACTGACCAGCCCGACGTGTCGGCGCAATTCGCGCCAGTCGGTCCGGCCGTAGGTGGAGCCGAGCACTTCGACGCGGCCCGCGCTGGGCGTCAGGTAGGCCGTGAGCGCGCTCAGGAGCGACGTTTTGCCCGAGCCGTTCGCGCCGAGGATCACCCAATGCTCGCCGCGCTCCACCCGCCAGGAAACGTCGTCGAGGATCCGGTCTTTGCCGCGCACGATACGCAGACCTTCCACGGCAAGGACGGGGCGCGGTTTCATCAAAAAATGGTCCGCAGATTACGCAGATTTCCGCAGATTGAAAGAAAGGACAAAGCAGAGATCCCCTCTCTTTCCTTCCTCAATCTGCGGAAATCTGCGTAATCTGCGGACGATCAGAGCGGTGTCGCACGCAGCAGGTCGGCGGCGGCGCGGGTGTAAGCGGTCACGTCGGCGGCTTGCAGGATGCCCGAGACGATGACGACCCGGCGCGCCCCGGCGGCGATGATCCGCGGCAGGTTGGCCAGCTTGACGCCGCCGATGCAAAAAATCGGGCGGTCCGTGATTTCGGCGTGGACGCGGGCGATGTCATCCAGGCCGATGGGCGCGTAATCGGGCTTGGTCGGCGTGGCGAAGAGCGGGCCGAAGCCGAGATAATCCGCCCCTTCGTCCCGGGCGGCGAGGGCCTGTTCGACGCTGTGGGTGGAGCGTCCGATGAGCGCGCCCGGTCCGGCTTTGGCACGGGCGGCGGCGAGCGGGCCGTCGTCCTGGCCGATGTGCGCGCCGTCGGCGTTGGCACGCTCCACGAGGAAAGGATGGTCGTTGATGACCAGCGGCACCCCGGCGTCGGCGGTGAGGGGGCGGACCCGTTGCGCCAGCGCGACGAGGTCGGCTGCCAACGCGTGTTTGGCGCGGATTTGCAGGAGGTCCACACCGCCCGCGACCATGCGGCGGGCCATGCTGGCGGCGTCAACGGCGGCGACGTAGCCGAGGTCGAGGATGCCGTAGAGGCGGCAGTCGGCGAGGGGTTTCACGGCTGCACCGTAGGGGCCGGACGCCCGATTTCAAGCGGCAGAAACCGGCGCACCCGGCCTTTTGCCCGGCGGGGCTCGATACTTTTCTCGCAGTCAACCCAAACCCACTACTCTCATCATGGACGACAGCACCAAAGACAAAATCGAAGGCAACGCCAACCAGGCCACCGGCAGCGTGAAGGAAAAAGTTGGCGAGGCGACAAACAACCCTGATCTGCAAGACGAAGGCACCGTCGATAAACTCAAGGGCAAGGTCCAAGAGAAGGTCGGCGAGATCAAAAAAGTTTTCGGGAACTGAATTCGTTCACGGTTCGGCGAAACTTGTCGGCGCGTTCTCGAGCGAACGCGCCGGATTTACTTTTGGGCAGGATTGCCGTGTGCCGTGGCAACCCGTAGGGTCGGCGGATGCCATGACGAGCGATCTTAAAACTGTCACGATTTACACCGACGGCGCCTGCTCGGGGAATCCGGGCCGGGGCGGGTATGGCGTCGTGTTGATTCACGGCGACCAGCGCAAGGAACTGGCGGGCGGTTTCCGGCTGACCACGAACAACCGGATGGAAATCATTGCCGCCGTCATGGGTTTGCAGAGCCTCAAGCAGCGGTGCGCGGTGAAGCTGTACACGGATTCGCGTTACGTGGTGGACAGCATCACCAAGGGTTGGGCGAAGCGTTGGCGCGCCAAGGATTGGAAGGTGCCGGGCGGAGGCGTGCGGCCCAACGCGGATTTGTGGGTCCACCTGCTCGAACAATGCACGCGGCACGAGGTGCGATTCGTCTGGGTGCGCGGACACGCGAGCAACCGGGAGAACAACCGGTGCGACGAACTGGCCGTGCAAGCAGCGCGGGGCCGGGACCTGCCCGAGGACGGCGGATACGGGGAGGCAAAAGAAACCGTGGTTGCGCCGGGATGGTTCGCGCCGATTTGAGCGCCGCACACCTTCATCAGCGCACCCGCGTCCCGGATCACCACGCCCGGGCGGTTGGTCAACCGCGCAGCCCCGCGACAAATCCCGTGTGGTACTGCCCGCGCTGGAAATCGGCGTTGCGCATGATCTCCTGCTGGAAGGGGATCGTCGTCTTGATGCCCGTGATCATGTATTCGCCCAGCGCCCGGCTCATCCGCGCCACCGCCGAAGCCCGGGTGGAACCCGACGTGATCAGTTTGCCGATCATCGAATCGTAATGCGGCGGGATCGTGTACCCGGCGTAGGCGTGGCTGTCCACGCGGACGCCCCGACCCCCGGGCGTATAGTATAACTCGATCTTGCCGGGCGAAGGTTGGAAATTCTTCGCCGGGTCCTCGGCGTTGATGCGGCATTCAATGGCGTGCTGGCGGATGGTCGCGTTCTGGATGTGCTGCGAAAGGTGCTCACCCGACGCGATGCGAATCTGCTCTTTGACGAGGTCACAACCGTAGACCTCTTCCGTCACGCAATGCTCCACCTGGATGCGCGTGTTCATCTCCATGAAGTAATATTTCCCCTTTTCGTCCACGAGGAATTCCATCGTCCCGGCGTTCTGGTAGCCGACGGCCTCGGCCAGTTTCACCGACGCCTTGCCCATCGCCTTGCGCAGCGATTCGTCGAGAAACGGCGAAGGCGCTTCCTCGACGATCTTCTGGTTGCGGCGCTGGATGGAGCAATCACGCTCGCCCAGGTGCATCGTGCGGCCGTGGCCGTCGGCGATGATCTGGAACTCGATGTGGCGCGGATTTTCCACGAGCTTCTCAAAGTAGACATCCGCCTTGCCGAAGGCTTTTTCCGCCTCGGCGCGCGCGGCGTGGAATCCCTGGATCAAGCTGGCGTCGTTGTGAGCGGCGCGCATCCCGCGTCCGCCGCCGCCCGCGCTGGCCTTGATCATGATCGGATAACCGATCTTCTTGGCGGTTTTGAGGGCTTCGGCCTCGTCGGCGACCACGCCCTCGCTGCCGGGGGTGATCGGCACGCCTGCTTTCTGCGCGGCGTCGCGGGCGGCGTTCTTGTCGCCCATCATGCGGATGGCCGACGCGGGCGGCCCGATGAAGCGGATGTTGCAACTCTCGCAGACCTCGGCGAAATGGGCGTTCTCGGCCAGGAAACCGTAGCCGGGGTGGATGGCGTCCACGTCGGCGATCTCGGCGGCGCTGATGATGCGGTCAATTTTGAGGTAACTGTTGGCGCTCGCGGCAGGCCCGATGCAGATGGCCTCGTCGGCGAGTTGGACGTGGAGGCTTTCCACGTCGGGCTCGGAGTAGACGGCCACGGTCTTGAGGCCGAGTTCCCGGCAGGCGCGGACGATGCGCAGCGCGATCTCGCCACGGTTGGCGATCAGGATTTTGTCGAACATGGCGGCGGCTCAGGCTTGCAGACGGAAGAGCGGCTGGCCGAACTGCACCGGCTGGCCATTTTCACCGAGGATTTCGGCGACGACGCCCGAGACCTCGGATTTGATCTCGTTCATGACCTTCATCGCCTCGATGATGCAAACGACGGTTTCGTCGGCGGTCACGGTCTGGCCGACCTTGACGTAAGCAGGCGACTCCGGCGACATGGCGGCGTAGAAGGTGCCGACCATCGGGGACGTGATTTCCTTGCCCTTCGCCACGGGGGCCGGAGTGGCGGCGGTGGTCTCAATGACCGGGGCCGGGGCGGTCTGCGGCGGCAGGGGCATCGCGGGGAAAACCGGGGCCGGGGCGGGCGCGCTGCTGACGTTGTAGCCGCCGGACTGGCCTTTTTTGAGCAGGATTTTGAAACCCTCCTTTTCCATCTGGAAGACGGAAAGGTCGTTTCGTTTCATCAGGTCGATGATGAGTTTGATGTCTTTGAGGTCCACGGAAGCAAAGGGATGAAAAGTTGGAGATGAAGGATGAGGGCGGCGGGCGGCGAAGAACGCGGTGTTCACGAGGCAGCGAGCAATGGCTCGGCCTTCGGTCGGCGTCCGGGCATTTCTCCTTTTTGTGCAAGGCGATGCTGGCGCGGTTTGTCGGGCAGGTCAAGGGATTGCGTCGGCAGCGTCGGGAGAGGAATTGTCCGCAGATTCCGCAGATTCACGCAGATTTTATCTGTTTTTCCCTTAATCTGCGGAAATCTGCGGAATCTGCGGACAATCCTCCTAATGGCTGCGGACGCTTCAATTTACTTGGTTGCCGGTGAGGTCAGCGGCGACACGCACGGCGCGGCTTTGCTGTCGGCGTTGCGTGCGCGGCGACCCGATCTGACCTTCCACGGGCGGGGTGGACCGCGCATGAAAGCCGTCGCCGGGGAGGGCTTGGAGGACTGGATCGAAGAGGCGGGCGTCGTGGGTCTGTGGGAGGTGCTCAAAAAGTACGGCTACTTCGTGCGGCAGCGCGACCGGGTGCTGGCGGAGATCGAACGGCTGCGACCGGCGGCGGTGGTGCTCATTGACTACCCGGGTTTCAATCTGCGGCTGGCGGCTTCCCTGCGGAAGCGATCCGGGCAGACGCTGAAGATCGTCTATTATATTAGTCCGCAGGTCTGGGCGTGGAACCGGGGGCGGATTCCGCGCATGGCCAAACTGCTCGACCTGATGCTGTGCATCTTTCCGTTCGAGCCGGCGCTTTACGAACCGGCGGGGCTGCGGTCGGTGTTCGTCGGCCACCCGCTGATCGATGCGCTGGCGGCGGAACCGCCGCAAACGCGTGAGCCGACGCTCGTCGGGTTGTTCCCGGGCAGTCGGCAGCGCGAGGTGCAGAAGATTTTCCCGGTGATGCTGGCGGCGGCGAGGTTCATGCAGGAGGAGCGCCCGGCCTTACGGTTCGCCACCGCCGCGCCGTCGGAGCGGATGGCGCGGCTGCTGGCGGCGTTGCGCGCCGAGGCGGGCTGGAGCAAGGCGGAGTGTCCGGTGGGCGTGGGGGACGCGCGGCAGTTGATGGGGCGGGCAGCGGTGGGGATGGTGGCATCCGGCACGGCGACAGTCGAGGCGGCCAGCCTGGGGATGCCGCTGGTGATCGTGTACAAGGTCGCGCCGCTGACCTACTGGGTGGGGCGGGCCGTCGTGCGGGTGCCGTTTCTGGGAATGGTGAACCTGCTGGCGGACCGGGAAATCGCGCGGGAGTTCTTGCAGGGGGAGGCCCGGCCCGAGGCCATCGCGGCGGAGACCTCGCGTCTGCTGGACACGGACGGCGAGGCCCGGCGGCAGCAAATCGCCGATTTGCGGGAGGTCGTAGAGCGTCTGGGCGGTGGCGGAGCGGCGGAACGCGCGGCGGATGCCATTTTGCCGCTCCTCGAATCGTGGCACGTTCTGTTTGGTGGATCGCTTTGCCAGCCGGAAGATTGAACCGGTTCGATTGTTCCTTGGTCTTACCTACCACCGCTTCATGTCTGCCTCCCCGAAACTTCGCCGCCTCGCCTCGCTTGGCTGCCTGCTGGCGTTCGTCCTCTCGAGCGGACAGGCGGTCGCGCAAACGCCGAAATTATTTCCGAACGGTCTGCCGGATACCGCCAAACCCAAGGCGGCGGAGCTGGTCAAAGCCGATCTGCTGGCGGATGCGAGCGCCGTCGTCGCGGGCAAGCCTCTGACGGTCGGGCTGCGGCTGCAAATGGCCCCGGAATGGCACACTTACTGGCAATACAGCGGCGATGCCGGGTTGCCGACGAAGATCACTTGGCAGCTTCCCGAGGGTTTCAAGGCCGGGCCGATCCAGTGGCCGCTGCCGGAAAGAATCGTCAGCCCCGGTGACATCATCAATTACGGTTACAGCAACGAGACGATGCTGCTCGTGGAGATCACCCCGCCCGCCAACCTGCCGCCCGGCGAGGTGACGCTCAAGGCCAAGGCGGATTGGCTCGTGTGCCGGGAAAGCTGTATCCCGGGCAGCAAGGAGTTGGCGTTGACCCTGCCCGTCGGCGGCGAGGCGCAACCGGCCAACACGGGAATCTTCGGTAAATATCGAGGGTCGCTGCCGCAGACTTACGACGAAAATACGGCTGGCTTTCGCGTAGAACGCAAAGCAGATGGAGCCAAGCTGGTTCTCAACGTTGGGGCGACGGGGAAGGTAGACTTTTTCCCCTTGCCCGTGGACCCTGCCCAGGTAAGCCACCCGCAGATTGCGGCGTCCGAAGGCGGCATGCAGACGATCACGGTCCCGGTGGATTCGGGCGCGGCAGACGTGAACGAGGTGGGCGGCGTGCTGGTGCTTGAAAACGGGGATAAGCGCGTCGGCTGGGTTTTGCCGACCGGTCCCATCGCCGCCGCTCCCCCGATCATCGACGCAGGCGGCAGGATCAGCAGTGCGGCGCGTCCAACGACTTCCGCTGGCGGTGTGGCCGCGAAAGGTCCGGGCGCACCGGGGGGGTCGCTAGGATACTTTTTGCTCATCGGCTTTCTCGGTGGGCTGATTTTGAACGTGATGCCGTGCGTGCTGCCGGTGATCTCGCTCAAGCTGTTTTCGTTCGTCAAGCAGGCGAACCAATCCCGGGAGCGCGTCTTCCGGCTGGGGCTGGCTTACGCGGCGGGTGTTTTTGCGTGGTTCCTGGGGTTCGCCGCGCTGGTGGTGGCTTTGAAAGCGGCGGGGCATCAGGTGGGATACGCGTTCCATTTGCAGAACCCGTGGTTTCTCGTGGGCCTGAGTGCGGTGACGTTCGTGTTCGCGCTGAACCTGCTCGGCGTGTTCGAGGTCATCCTGCCCGGCAGCGTGGTCGGCGCGGCGGGTGAAGTCGCGGGGAGCCGCGAGGGTTATGCGGGCGCTTTTCTCCAAGGCATGCTAGCCACGGTGCTGGGCAGCGCGTGCATCGCCCCGTTTTTCGGCCCGGCGCTGGGATTTGCGTTTTCACAGAATGGGCTGGTGGTTTTTGCCATGTTCGCGGCCATCGCGGCGGGGATGAGCGCGCCTTTCGTGGTGCTGGCTGCGCAGCCGGGGTGGATGAGGTTTCTGCCCAAGCCGGGCGCGTGGATGGAGCGGGTGAAACAGGGCACCGGGTTTCTTTTGCTGGGAACGATGACGTGGCTGCTCTTTAGCCTGGGCCGTGGATTGGGGTCCGACGCCGTCGTTTGGACCGTCGTGCTCTTGCTGGTGCTCGGCGCGGCGTGTTGGGTGCAAGGCGCGTTCAGTACCCTCGTCGCCAGCGACGGGGTGCGCTGGGCATCGCGGGGGTGCATTGCGGTCCTGGTGCTTGGCGGCGGTTGGATTTGCGTTGACCGCATCGCGCACTCCGCACCGCCGACCGCAGTCGCCGGGCAGCCCTTCGGCGGACAGTTGGATGCTGCTTTGAAAACCGGACGCACGGTGTTCGTCGATTTCACGGCGGAGTGGTGCGTGAGTTGCAAAGTCAACGAACGTGCGGTGCTCGACACCGAGCCGGTCCAGAAGGCGATGCAGGACCAGAACGTCGTGTTCCTCAAGGCGGATTACACCGTGAAGTCGGACGATATTGCCAGGCTGCTCGAACGGTTCAACGCGCCCAGTGTGCCGCTCTACGTCATTTATCCCGCTGGAAAACCGGATGCGCCGGTCGTGCTGCCCGTGCTGCTGACCAAGCAAACCGTTCTTGCTGCGCTGGCGGCAGCGGCTCCGCCGAACGTCGCGGGCAAGCCCGTTGCCGTGCGTTGAAACTCTTTTCACTCCCAAACCCACACATCCTACTGAAATCCTGATGAAAAAACTGAACATCCTCGCTTCCTTTTGTGCCGCGCTGGTCCTGAACGTGGCCGCCGCTTCCGCCGCCGCGCCGCCCGTGGATTCCGCCGCGCCGGATTTCTCGTTGACCGGGGCCGACGGCAAGGCGCATTCGCTCGCCGACTACAAGGGCAAGTACGTCGTGCTCGAATGGACGAACCCCGGCTGCCCGTTCGTGCGCAAGCATTACGACACCGGCAACCTGCCCAAGCTCCAGGCCGAGTACACGAAGAAAGGCGTCGTCTGGCTGGCGATCAACTCGTCGGCACAAGGAGCGGAAGGCTACCTCACGCCGGACGCCGCCAGGAAGGCGACCGACGGCGGGGATTATAAATCGGTCAGCGAACTGCTGCTCGACGCCGACGGCAAGGTCGGCCATCTCTACGGCGCGACGAACACGCCGGACATGTTCATCATCAACCCGGAGGGCAAGATCGTTTACGAAGGCGCTATCGACAGCATCGCTTCCGCCGACAAGAACGATGTCGCCAAAGCGACGAATTACGTGCAGGTCGGCCTGGACGAATCGCTCGCCGGCAAAGCCGTGAGCAAAGCGATGTCAAAGCCCTACGGTTGCAGCGTCAAGTACAAGCATTAAGGAAACTTGCGCCAGACGCACGGCGGGGCGTCCAGCCATCACTCCATGACAGGCGAACGCCTCGCATTGAAACTTGCGGTCGTTTGCGAAAAAATGGGGAGCGACCGAAAAGTGCTGTCGCCGCGTAGCGGTGGGTGACTTCACGCTCGGACGTGTAGGTCGGGGATTACCTTGCCATCCTTTCATTGCGGCATGCGCCGGTGCCAGTCGGTGCTTTGTTCGTAGGCGTGGGCGATTTGCAGTAGGCGCGCCTCGTCGAACGACGGGCCCAGCAATTGCAAGCCGATGGGCAAGGGTTTGCCCTCCCCGCTCGTGGCGAAACCGCAAGGCAGGCTCACCCCGCAAATCCCGGCCAGATTCGCCGCGATGGTGAAAATGTCCTGGAGATACATGGCCAGCGGGTTCTGCGTGTGCTCGCCCATCTTGAACGCCGGGACCGGCGAGGTCGGGCAAATGAGCGCGTCCACGGATTTGAAAGCCTCCTGAAAATCGCGGCGGATCAGCGTGCGGACTTTCTGAGCCTGAAGATAATACGCGTCGTGGTAACCGCTGCTCAGAACATAGGTGCCCAGGATGATGCGGCGTTTGACCTCCGCGCCGAAACCTTCCTCGCGGGTCTTGCCGTAGAAATCGAGCAAGCCGTTGGTGTCCTTTGCCCGGTGGCCGTAGCGCACGCCGTCGAAGCGCGCCAGGTTGGCCGACGCTTCCGCCGTGGCCACGATGTAATACACCGCCACCGCGTATTCCGTGTGCGGCAGCGACACCTCGACGATCTCCGCGCCGAGCTTCGTGTAATGATCGACCGCCGCGCGCACCGCTGCCTCCACCTGCGGGTCGATGCCGCCAATGAAATATTCCTTCGGCAAACCGAGTTTCAGGCCCTTGATGTCGCCGGTCAGCGCCGCCGTGTAATCGGGCACGGGTTCGGCGAGGCTGGTCGAGTCGTGCGGGTCGCTCCCGGCCATGACGCCGAGCAGGCGCGCCGCATCTTCCACCGTCCGCGTGAACGGACCCACCTGATCGAGCGACGACGCGAACGCCACCAGGCCGTAACGCGAAATTCGTCCGTAACTGGGCTTCAGTCCGACCACGCCGCACAACGCCGCCGGTTGACGGATCGAGCCGCCCGTGTCCGTGCCGAGCGAGGCAAACGCCGTGTGCGCCGCCACCGCCGCCGCCGAGCCACCGCTGGAGCCGCCGGGCACGCGCGACGGGTCCCATGGGTTGCGCGTGACGCCCTTGCTGGAATTTTCCGTGGACGAACCCATGGCGAATTCGTCCATGTTCAGACGGCCAAACGGAATCGCCCCGGCGGCGCGCAGGCGGGCGATGCAGGTCGCGTCGTAGGGAGCAACGTAGCCGTCGAGAATGTGCGAGGCGCAACCGCAGGGCTGGCCGGACACGCTGATCACGTCCTTGATGGCGATAGGCACGCCACCCAGCGGCAGGTTCACGTCGGCGGCGTCCGCGTCGCGCCGGGCCCGTGCGAGATCGGTGGAAAGGTAGGCGTGAATCGCCGGGTCAACGGATTCGATCCGTGCCGCCAGCGCGTCGATAACCTCGCGCGGGGTGAGTTCCCGGGCGCGCAGATGGGCTTGGAGGGCGGTGACGGTCAGAAACGGCAGGTCGGCGGTGTCCATGGGCAGAAGGGAACTTATAAGCAACGGACGCCGGTTCGTCCCCAAGAAAAACGCTGCCAATGCAAAAGCTGGAGGTCGTCCGCAGATTTTCGCAGATTGGGAAAAGAGGAAGACGATTTCTTCCTTTTCTGCGATCTGTGGAAATCTGCGTAATCTGCGGACGATTGCAGGCCGCGCAGATCGTCTATTCCACGACCTTTGTCACCACGAACAAGTTGTTCGCCTGACGCGGCGCGTTGGCCAACGCCTCCGCCGCCGTGAAGCCCGGCTGCGCTTCGTCCTGCCGGAACACGTTGAACACCGGGCTGGCGTGCGCGGTCGGCTCGACCTCGCTGACATCGACCTTGCGCAACGCCTCGACGAACGTGAGCACGTCGGAAAGCTGCGCCTGGTAACGCGCGACTTCCTCGTCGCTCAATTCCAGACGCGCCAGACGCGCGATGTAACGGACATCCAATTCGGGAGCAGGCATGGGAAAATCAGAAAAAAGCTAGAGCGGGAAAAAATGGCTGATCGCCAGACAAATTGCAAACGCCAGCGCGACGATCAACGCCACGGTCTGGAGCCACGCCGCCCGTTTCTCGGCGCGCAGCACCGCCGGTTTGCGCCGACCCTTGCCCGGGCGGAGTTTTCCGGCGGCAGCGGCGGCTTCGACGTTGCGCGTGTCCAGCACGGTCGCGCCGAGGAGATATTTCCGTGGGGACGCCTGGAACAGGACTTCCCGGCTGCGCTGCCGTTCCTCGGCGGCGCGTTTGGGCGCGTCGGCAATTGAGCGTTGGAGGGCGTCGATCTTCGCCTTCAACTGGTTCTCCTGCTCCTGGAGTTCGCGCTGTTGCGAATCGAGTGCGCCGCTCCCGGCGCGGACAGATGTGGGTTTGGACTTCTTGGGCGTGGCCATGGCGATGCTTCAGCGAGCGGAAAGGGGACGTGCGAAGCAGGAACGGACGCCGCGCGTGGGCATCCGCGTTTTCCTGTCGGCAACCCTTCTTGTTTACTACAAACCGCTGATGTTTCGCCACACAAAAATGCACAAGGCGGCCAAGGCGATGAGGATCAGCGGCAGCGTGAACGCCACGCCCGCTTTGAGCCAATAGAGGAACGTGTGGTCGGTCTCGGAGCCGAACATCTGGTCGTAGCTGTCGCTGCCGGAAACGGCGGCTTCCCCACCGTCCGCCGACTCGGTTGCCAGCCGCGATTTCTGCTGGTTGAACTCCGTGCGGGCGTGATCGACCATGCCCAACGCCCGGCTGAGTTCACGTTGTAAATCGTTGGAAGCCCAGCTCTTGGGGTTGATGCCTTCGAGGGCCTGCAAATGCGAGGCGAACGATTCTCCCGTGGCGTTCAACTGCTCGACGCGCTTGGCGGCCTCGGTGGATTGACGCTCGACGACCACCAGCGCGCGGGTGAGTTTCTCGACCATTTCGCCCCGGCCCGTTTCGAGTTCTTCCTGGCGGCGGCTGAGTTCTTCCAGCTCCCGCTTTTGCCGTTCGATCTGCTCCTGCTGGCGCTTGAGATTGAGGAGTTGTTCCTGCGCCTTTTGCACCTGGCTGTCGAGGCGTTCGCTGCCCGGGCCCCGCGTGGAAATCGGCGCGGCGGCGGGCGTGGGCGCGAGGTCGTCGTCGTCCTCCAGGCCGGGCCGCGTGGCGGGTGCGCTGTTCGGGTCGGCGGGTGGTCGTCCAAATCGTTCTGCCATAAAAAGACGTATACAGGAGCGCGCTCAAAACTCCATGTTTTTCAGGCGTCGGCGTGCGAGTGCGAGCGGCAGCCCCAGGGCCAGCGCGCTCAGGCCGAGCGCGAGACCGCAGGAGACCGCCTGCACGACGTGGCGCGTTCCCACCGGCAGGCGCGGCCAGGTGAACGGCAGGCTCGCCGGGAACGCCAGCAGCGTGATGAAAAGCACGATGTACAGGAACGACGCCACCAGGCAAAGCGTGCCGCCGAAGCCGCTGACGATTTTCGAGGGGTTATCTTCCTTGAAGTTGGGGAACAGCGCGCCCAGGCCGCAGGACAGGCCGCACAACGCGCCGCTCATCAGCGCGATGGCGGCGGCGAAATAGGCGATCTGCGTCCAGGGCAGTTTGAGGATCAGGCTGGAAGCGATCATCAGCGCGACGGTCACGCTCGTCGCCGCGAGACAGGACGACCAGAATTTCTGCATCAGCACGCGGCCCAGCCCGAGCGGGGCGAGGCCGACGATCCACAGGCGGCGTCCCTCCAGGCTGAACTGCGGGAAGACGAAACGCGTGGTGAGCGTGGAGAGGGTCAGCGCGCAGGCGAGCAGGTTCAGGTAGGAAATCATCGTGCTCCAGAAGCGGCTCTGGATGTCGTAGGCGACGTTGCGCAGGTTGAGGATGTAGATCGTCAGCAGGCCGATGAAAATCAGGACCTGCGACCATTGCGCCGGGTCGCGCCAGAAGACGCGGGTGTCCTTGAGGATCAGCGCGCGCACGGGGCGGCTGACCACGGCGGCGACCGGCGCGCAGGCGAGCACGGTTTCCAGCAGGCCCCGCCGCAAACGGGCTTGGCGGCGGGTGTCGGCCTTGAGTTGGCTGCGCTCTGAGCGGTGGCTGAACGCGCGCGCCCAACTGTCGTAGAAAAACCGGCTGGCCACCTCGAAGCCGAGCAGCAGGCCGAACAGCGCGTTGCTGAGCAGCAGGCAGAAGAAAAAATAACCCTCGCGGGTCAGGCCGCCGCTCCAGGAGAGGATCGAGTGCGCCATCCACGCGCTGGGCAGGTAGGGGTTGAGGCTGAAATGGGTGTGGTGCAGCAGCTTGTTGAAGAGGCGGATTTCCGAGGGCGTGTTCAGGTCGTTGGCGTCGGCGGGCCGCACGAAGACCACGGCGCCGACGATGGCCAGGACCGCCGCCGCGAGGAGCGCCTTCTTCGCCCACGGTTTCGACAGGATGGCGACGACGAGCAACACCAGCGCGGACCCGAGCACCGCCGGGATCGCCACGAAAGGCAAGTACGTCAGCGCGATCTGGAAGTAAAAGAGCGGGTCCGCCGACGAGACCTGGCCGAACGCGGCCATCATCGGCGCGCTCAGGAAGATGAGCGCCCAACTGGAAACCACGACGCTTTCGAGGAATTTCCAACGGTAGATGTCCACGTGCCGGATGGGCATCGTGAGGAACCAGTTGGTTTCGCGGTTCTTGAAAAGCGTGCTGTAGCCGATGATGAAGTTCGAGAAGATCAGCATCACGAAGAAGAACCCGAAGATCAAGTACAGGATGCGTTGGGAGAGCAGCGCGCCCACCGCCGGAAACGCGAAGATGAACCGCAACCCCTGGTGGAAGAGAAAATACCCCAGCAGCAGATAACCGACGATAAACGAGCCGAGCAAAACGGGCAGCAAAGGGGAGCGTCGGCGCATCCCGCGCATCCGTGCCAGCAGGCTGCGCCACTGGACCCAGAGCAGCAACCGGAACAGGCGCAGGGTGGACACGCCGGAAGGTACGGAGGAAACGGCGAAAAGTAAAAGGGGCGCGAAGGAGCTTCGGAATGTAAGCAAGGTAGGGAAGGCTCTCCGAGCCAGTCCCTCATTTCTCCGGTTGATGGTGTCGGCTGCCGAATGCCTTCCCGGAAATTCCAGGGACTGGCTCGGAGAGCCATCCCTACCTTGGACGACGACCGGTAGACGGTCGGAAACCTTCTCGGGACGACAGAAGGCTTTTAACCCCGGCCCGCCCGAGCCTTCGCTTCTTCTTTCCCCAGCAACGCCGCCACTTCGCGGTCGTTGAGATACCGCCACTCGCCGGGACGCAAGGAACCGAGTTTCAACGTCCCCAAACGCACGCGCTGGAGGCGTTTGACCTCGTAACCCACCTGCAAAAACATCAGGCGGATTTGCCGCTTGAGACCCTGCCGCAGAATGACCTTCAGCTTCTGCGCGCTGAGCTTGTAAATCGCTTCAGCGTGCGCGCGGACCCGTTGCGGCGGCTGGCCTTCCTGCTCGGGGTCGATCTTGATGAACACGCCCTGCTGCAATTTCGGCGCGAGCGTCATGTCGAACGAACGGTCCACGTGGACCTCGTATTCCTTATCGACCTTGTACCGGGGATGCGTCAGGCGTTGGGCGAAATCGCCGTCGTTGGTCAACAACAGCAAACCCTCGCTGTCCTGATCGAGCCGCCCGACGTGGAACACCCGGGGAAAATCCGCGGGCAGCAGATCGAACACCGTGTCGCGCTGGCGCGGGTCGGTGCGCGTCGAGAGAAACCCGACCGGCTTGTTGAGCAACACGTAGACCGACTGCTGAACGTGAACCGGCTTTTTATCGACCTTGACGGAATCCTCCGGGCCGACCGTCGTCGCCAGATTGGTGCAAGGCTGCCCGTTGAGGGTCACCCGCCCGCTGGTGATGATCACCTCGCACGCCCGGCGCGATCCCAGCCCGGCGGCGGCCAGATAGCGGTTGAGGCGCACGGAAGAAAAAAGCAGAAGTCAAAAGGCAGAATGCAAAAGTTCAGAACGGCAAAGGCAGCGCAGAACAGAACATTCTGACTCCTGCATTTTGCATTCTGACTTTTGCCTTTCCGCCTAGGCTTCCGGCTTGGTCTTGGGCAGACCGATGACGCGGGTGCCCTTGGCGAAAACGCCGCGCTTCTTCATCAACTCGACGCGCTCGAAACGCTTCAGGACGTTGCGCTTGACGGTGATCTTGGAAGCGCCTTTGAGGCTGCGATGCTGGGACATGACGAAAAACGGGGTTAGGAGGCTGGACCGAAAAGGAGGGGAACCCTCTCAGATTCCGCGCAAATGGCAACAGGAAATTACAGGATGCCCAGCTTCATCTTGCCCGCTTCGGAGATCATGTGCTGGTTCCACGGCGGGTCCCACACCAGGGCGACCTCCGCTTCCGACACGCCGGGAATCGTCCGCAGCTTGCCCTCGGCGTCCGCCGCGATGGACGGCCCCATGCCGCAGCCGGGGGCGGTGAGCGTCATCTGCACCTTGATGCTGCTGCCCTTGCCGGGGGTCTCGGACGGCTGGATCTGGCAATCGTAGACCAGGCCGAGATCGACGATGTTGACCGGGATTTCCGGGTCGAAGCACGTCTTCAATTTATCCCAGGCGGCTTTTTCCTGCTTGGCCGGGTCGAGGTCAACGTCGGTGAAGGGGACTTCCTGTTTTTCGCCTGCGAGGGTCAGGCCGAGGGCGTCGGCGTTTTGCTCGGTGATGCGCGACAGGCCGGAAGGCGAGGCGACGGTGTAGCTGCCGCCGAGCGATTGGGTGATCACCACGGTCATGCCCGCAGGTAGGGTGATGAGGTTGCCGCTGGGAATCTGGATCGCCTCCACGTCCCGGCTCAATTTGATTTCGGAGTTCTCGTGCATGAGAGGGTAACTTTCAGTAAAAGGGACGGTTTCAGGCTTTCGGCGGTTCCAGCAGGATCACCTTGAGCTTTTTGCCGGTTTGACCGCCGTTGAGCTGGTCGTACAAGGTGGGAGAGGCCGTGGGGCTGGCTGGTGAGACCGGACCGGAGCCGGAAACCGGAATCGTCGCCTCGGTCGGCGCGAGCGCGGAACGGAGCGCGCCTTCCACCAGTTGCGCGCAATGGATTTTCATCGGCGGCAGCGCGCCGAGCGGAGCCGCCAACTCCTCCCCGGAGAGCGCGAGGGCTTCGGCCACGGTTTTGCCCGCGATCATCTCGGTGGCGACGCTGGCCACGGCAATCGCGGTCTGGCAGCCGAAGGTCTGGAACGTGGCGCGGTCGATGACCTTCCGGCCGTCCTGGTCCTTGAATTTGACCCACATCCGCAGCATATCGCCGCAGTCCGGGCTGCCCACGGTGCCCACGGAATCGGCATCGGCCATCTCGCCGACGTTCTGCGGATTCATCTGCGCGGCTTCGATGCGCGCTTGCAGGGTGGTGGGATCGTCCGTCATCGGACGGCTACCCTAACCCGAAATCTCACCGATGGAAAGTCCGCGTTGTGCGGGGCGCACCCGGCAGGCGAGGGCCATGGTATCTTCATGTCAGAAACCTCATTCGAGCGTGTAGCGCGGCAGGGCGGGGTCCACCTGCTGGCTCCACGCGTCGATGCCGCCGAGCAAGGCTCTGACGTTGGTGAACGCGTGCCCGGCAAAGTACGCGGCGGCGTCCAGGCTGCGCGTGCCCTGGTGGTCGATGAGGACGATCAGGCCCGAGTCACGCGGCCATTGCATCAGGATCGTGTGCATCAACTCCTGCGTGAAATGCTGCGCGCCGGGCAGGTGGACGGCGTCGTATTCCTCGCGGGTGCGGATGTCCACCAGATGAACGGGCGTGGTTTCGGGCTGCCGGGTGAGCGCGTGCAATTCGCCCGGGGTGATCTGCATGGCGCGGTCTTCTTCCTGGCTGGTCTGGAGGAAGGCGGTGACCTCCGGCAAATCCATGTGCGGGTTGCGGGCACAGATTTGGGCGAGGGTCTCGGTCGGCGCGAAGCCGCACGAACTGCACCCGCCGACATGGTACTTGCGGAACAGCGCCCGCTGCACGCCGGGGTAAACGGCGAGCAGGTCGTGCATGGGCAATTGGGGATCGAGCATCGAGGGGTTGATATCCGCTGTCATGGATGCGATCAGGATGCCACCATGGGATCGGAGGCGTATTCGATACTGACAATGAGCAAAGCGGCGATGTGATGAACGCGATCATTCTCGGGTTCCTCAGTGATGATCCAAGATTGATTGTTGGGAGAAGCAAGGACGAAATCGGGATGATCGATTCGGTACTCCCGTCCATTCGTCATATGAATGACAAATGGTTTGAACGGCACGGCATGGATCAGTTCACGGATGCGGGCTTTCATGATGCAGGAGAATAATACAGCGGCCGATTTCGATCAATCCGGGTCATTTGCACCGACGGTAAACGACTGCCCCGCGCTGCCCTCGGCCAGGGCGCCCTTGAGCGCGTGCCAGCCGAGCGTGGCGCACTTGATCCGTTGCGGGAACTTCGCCACGCCGCTGAGCAGGCGCAGGTCGCCGAGCGTCCTGGGCGCTTCCGCTTCCGGCGTCTTGCCGGTGATCATGGATTGAAAGGCCTCCAGCAACTCGGCGGCTTCGGCGCGGGTCTTGCCCTTGATCTTGGTGGTCATCAACGAGGTGGAAGCCGTGCAGATCGAACAGGCCGCGCCCGTAAAGCCGACCTTTTCGAGCCGGTCGTCGGCGGCGATTTTGAGGCTGAGCGCGACCTCGTCACCGCAGGTCGGGTTGTCGCCGCTGACGGTCACGGTGGCGTCGGGCATCGGGCCGAAGTTCCGCGGCTTGCGCGAATGGTCCAAGATGACCGCCTGATAAAGTTCCTCGAAATCGAAGTCCATCGGAGAAAGAAAGCGGCTCAGCGGTTGAAGAAGGCGCGCACTTTTTCGAGCGTTTCGATGAGCGTGTCCACTTCCTCGCGCGTGTTGTAGAAATAGAAGCTGGCGCGCGCGCTGGACGGCACGCCCAGTTTGCGGTGCAGCGGCTGGTTGCAATGGTGGCCGCCGCGCAGGGCAACGCCGTGCCGGTCAGCCATGGAAACCACGTCGTGCGAATGCACGTCGCCGAGCACGAAGCTGACCAGCCCGCCGCGCTCCACGCCGGGACCGAAGAGCCGCACCCCGCCCAGTTCGCTCAGGCGCGTGTAGGCATACGCG
This sequence comes from uncultured Chthoniobacterales bacterium, assembly GCA_964250695.1. Taxonomy (GTDB): domain Bacteria; phylum Verrucomicrobiota; class Verrucomicrobiia; order Chthoniobacterales; family SZAS-18; genus CAHJWO01. The sequence goes on from CAXUGY010000005.1 coordinate 74,219, forward strand.
GCGAGGGCTTGATCGTGCTCGAAAATGTTCCGGCGGCCCACGCGATCCAGGTAATCCATCGCCGCGTGCATCCCGACCGCCCCGGCGATGTGCGGCGTGCCCGCCTCGAAACCGTGCGGCGCGGACTTGAACTTGCTCTCCTGCCAATCGACCCGCGCGATCATTTCGCCGCCGCCCTGGTAGGGGGGCATCTCGGCGAAACGTTCCTCGCGTCCGTAAAGCACCCCGAAACCGGTCGGCCCGAGGATTTTGTGGGAGCTGAACACCAGGAAATCGCAGCCGATGGCCTGCACGTCCACCGGGCAGTGACCGGCGGATTGGGCGGCGTCCACGAGCGTCACCACGCCGAGCGCGCGGGCGCGGGCGCAGAGGTCCGCCGCCGGGTTGATCGTGCCCATCGTGTTCGAGATGTGGACGAACGAGAAAATCTTCACTTCCGGCGTGAGCAGTTCGTCGAGCCTGGAAAGGTCGAGCACGCCGCTGTCACCGAGGACGGGGAGGTAAACCAACCGCGCGCCGGTCTTTTGCGCGATCATCTGCCAGGGGATGATGTTGGCGTGGTGCTCCAGTTCGGTGAGGAGGATTTTGTCGCCGGGCTGGAGGTGCTTGCCGCCCCAGGCCGAGGCGACGGCGTTGATGGAATCCGTCGTGCCGCGCGTGAAGACAATCTCGTTGGGGCTGCGCGCGTTGAGGAACTCGGCGGTACGGACGCGCGCCGCCTCGTAGGCTGCCGTGGCGCGGTTGCTCAGCTCGTGGATGCCGCGATGCACGTTGCTGTGGTCGTGCTCGTAATAATGCGAGACCGCGTCGATCACCGCCCGGGGGCGTTGCGAACTCGCCGCGCTGTCGAGGTAGACGAGCGGCTTGCCGTGGACCTCCTGGTCAAGGATAGGAAAATCGCGCCGGAGCGAGGTCCAATCGACGCTGGCGGTCTGGGCGTGTTTTGCGATGTCGTGCATAACCGGGATGGATCGAACCATACCTTAATTTAGAATCATTCCAAATACAAGGTCGGGATGTGAAAATCCGCGCGGAAAAAGTCGCCGACAAACAGAGTAAATTCAGCAGACGGGGCCTAGCCAGCCGGTGAAATGCCGTTATGTTGCGCGCTCCATGCGGAAGCGAATTTGTCTCTTGGCCCTGGTCGCACTGAGTTTCCAGGCGGGTGCCCCGGCGCAATCATCCGAGCCGCCCATCGACAAGGAGACGGTGCGCAAAGCCATCACCATTTTCCGCCGGACTCCGGCGAATCAGCAGGGGAGCATGGTGCGGCCCATCATTTTGCGGTTTGCGCAGGAAAGCCCGGAGGTGGCCATCGTGGTTCCATCCCTGATCATCCCCTGGATCGAAGGAGCCAAAGCGCGCAACGAAGCCAAGGCGGCGCTGTTGACAGCCTACGTGGCGGGCGACCTGCAATCACAACTGGACCAACGAAAACCGAAGGACGACCCGTTGGCCGGCGCCGCGCAGGTCATCGCCACCTACCGGCAACTCCAGCAGACGGAGCCACAACTCAGGATCAACGAGGTCGAAAAGCTGATCGACCTGCAAAAACAGGGCAAGCTGGCGAAACACCTCGGAACGGCCTCGCGGTAGCGCGATTCGGAAACTGTCCGCAGATCGCGCAGATTTCCACAGATGAAAGGAGAAAAGACAAGGCGATGTCCCTCACCATCCTTTCTGCTGTCATCTGCGGAAATCCGCGCCATCTGCGGACAAATTTTTGATTTTGCCCAGTGGATACTCGCCGCGCATTTGCCGGGAGGCCGATCCTTCGCTAGACTGGCCGTCCCATGCGCGGACAAACCCTCTACGAAGCTCGCTGGATCTTCGCCGTACTCCTCCTGCTGACGTTCATCCTCGGACTCGTCACCCCCTGGCTCGCGCTGCTGGGCGGGCTCCTGATCCTGTACACCTTTTACTTTTTCCGCGACCCGGAGCGCGTCGTGCCCACGGACCCGAACGTCGTGGTGGCGGCGGCGGACGGCGTGATCGCGGGGGTCGAAGAGGTCGAGGAGCCGGAAGTGGTCAAGGCGACGATGAAGCGGGTGGCGATTTTCCTGTCGGTGTTCGACGTACACACCAACCGCGCGCCCGTGGCCGGGACCGTCACCTACACCGAGCGGCGCGTGGGCAAGATGCTCGACGCGCGGCACCCCGACGCCACGCGGCTCAACGAATGCCGGGTCTGGGCCATCGAGCACCAGAACGTCGTGGTGGTGGTGCGCCAGATCACCGGGGCGATTGCCCGGCGCATCGTGGCCTGGGCCAAGGTCGGCCAAACGGTCGAGCGCGGCGAGCGTTTCGGCATGATCCGCTTCGGCTCGCGCACGGAAGTCTACCTACCGATGAGCGCGGAAATCGTCTGCAAGGTGGGCGACCGGGTGCAGAGCGGGGTGAGCATCATCGCGCGGTTAGCGCCGTAGCCCAAAAGCTGGGACACGCCGGGATTGCGCTGGCGGGGGCTTCCCTTCAGTATGTGGTGGAATCCGTATGAAAACGCCGGCCTTTATTCCCCGTCGCAGCCCGGACCCCTACGATCCGAAGATTTTCCTGCTGCCGAACCTGATGACGGCGGGCAACCTGTTCTGCGGGTTCGCGGCGACGCTCAAAATCATCACCGGCACGCTGGTGCAGGTGCCGGTGGCGGGCGTGGTGGAGCGGGGGCACGAAATCCTGTGGTCCAAGGGGGCCATTGACCAGTTCCACACGGCGATCTGGTTCATCCTGGGCGCTTGCGTGTTCGACGTGCTCGACGGGCGGCTGGCGCGGTTGGGCGGGCAGGACAGCCCGTTCGGACGGGAGTTCGATTCGCTGGCGGACACGGTCAGTTTCGGGCTCGCCCCGGCGTTGCTCGTCTACAAGATCGTGCTCGACGAGTTCGGCGACGTGGGGATGATCATCGCGTTTCTTTACCTGGCCTGTGGGACGTTGCGGCTGGCGCGGTTCAACTGTATCTCCGCCGCCTCGGACGCCGACAAAGGCGCACAGATTCCGGTCGATGCGGGGAAGAATTTCAAGGGGTTCCCGATTCCGGCGGCGGCGGGAGTCATCGCCTCGCTGACGGAGCTGTTGCTGTGGTTCGACGAAGGGCAGAAGCAGATCGGCGCATGGAAGTTCGCGCTGCCGCCGCTGATGGTGTTCCTGTCATACATGATGTTCAGCCATTTCAAGTACCCGAGCTTCAAGGCGCTGAACTGGCGCACCCAGCGCACGCTGCCCGCGCTGCTGACGATCATCGTGTTGATCCTGCTGACGTGGCTCTATTACCAATGGATGCCGGCGGTGATTTTCCTGTCGTACCTGATGTACGGGTTCCTGCGGCCCTGGTTGTCGCGCCCGTGGCGGCGCAGCATCGAGCAGGAGATCGGCGCGGCGGAAGAGGGCGACGACGATGACGACGAAGAGGGCGACGAAGAGGGCGACGCCGAGAACGAGATCGGCGCGGGCGTTTAGAACTTACGGTTCGTCGCGCGTCGGGCGGATGAGGCTGCGTTTCTGGCGGCGGTCCAACCAGTAAGCGAGCCAGATGCAACCTTCGTAGAGCAGCAGCATCGGACCGGCGACCACCGCGAGCGTCATCGGGTCGGGCGACGGGGCCAGGAAGGCCGCCAGGATCATGATCAGGAAAAATGCGTAGATGCGGGTCTTGCGCAGCATTTCGGCGTTGAGCAGGCCCAGCTTCACCAACACGAGCACGATCACCGGCAACTCGAAGGACAGGCCGAAAATCAGCACGAACTGCGTGGCGAACGAAAAATACGTGCCGACGGTCCAGGTCGGGTCGAAGCCCATGTGCTTGGCGTCGTTCCAGAGCCATTTCAACGTGGCGGGCAGCACGAAGCCGAAGCAGAAATACGCGCCGGTCAGGAAGAGGAGGAAACTGAACGCGATGGCCGGCAGGACGTACCCTTTTTCCTGCTGGCTGAGCGCGGGCAACACGAACCCGGCGAGGAAATAAAGCTGGAACGGAAACGACAGGACGATGCCCGCGTAGAACGCCAGCGAAAGCGAACTGTTGACCGAATCCGTCGGCCCCAGGCCGCGCAGGGTGTAGGCGGAGGGATCGGGAATGACGTGCAGCGGCAGCATGACGGCGTGCATCAACTGCGCGCGGAAGGCGAAGCAGGCGACCATCGTGAAGCCGAGCGTCGCGGCCATCTTGACGAGCATCCAGCGCAGGTCTTCGAGGTGGTCGAGGAACGGCTTGACCATCTCCGAATCCTTCTGCTCGCGGACGCTGAAGATTTTTCGGAGGATGGGCCGGAGGAAAAAGGACATGCGGGGAGCAAGGCAGATAGCAGAGAAGCCGTCCCGATTCAAGTCGGGGAAGGAGAGAGGGAACCCGGTCAGACCAGACCCCGGGCGCAGAGCCGGGCATACAGGCTGAGCGTGTTCGCGTTGTTGATCTCGTTTTCCGCGATCATGCGCCGGAACTCGTCCAGCGTGAACTCGCGGCAATCCGTGATGCCCTCGTTCTCGTCGTGCGACGCTCCATCGCTGGACGGGACGACGCCCCTGGCCAGAAACAGGTGGTTGTGCTCGTCGGTGAACCCCTGGGACGTGAAGAGATCACCGAGCGGAACCATCTCCACGCCCGCCGCCAACCGGTAGCCGGTTTCCTCCTGGAGTTCGCGCGCCGCCGTGGCGCGGATGATGCGCTCGTCGTCGGCGTTTTCCTCGTCGATCTGCCCGGCGGGGAACTCCCACATCAGCGCGCGCACGGGGATGCGTTCCTGGCGCACCAGGACGAGTTTGCCCTCCGGGGTCATGGGCGCGACGACGACGGCGGCCTTGCGGTGGACGACGGTCCACTCCGCCGGTTTGTCCTGCCGGGTGGGGGTGAAGACCGTTTGCCTGGTGACCTCGACGTTTTTGTCCTGGTAGACGGTTTCCGTACGGACGGTGCGCCAGCCTTCCTGGTCGCGGATGAGGGGGGATTTCTTCACATCCCCATATCGTGAGTCGAGGGAAGGGGTGGCCGGAATTTTAACGCAGAGGACGCAGAGAAAAGACCGGAGGGACGCAGAGAAGGGGAGAATGGACCGGCGGATTTTTTAATTCCTGTCTTTCTCCGCGAACCTCTGCGTCCTCTGCGTTGAAATCCCGCTATCCATTCAGGACCCGCTGCCATTCCGCCAGCCGCCCGGCGACGTTGGCAAACGACGGCGCGCCGATGCCCCGGCGGCTTTCCAGCGAGCGGCGCACGTCGAGCACCGCGAACACGTCCTCGCCGAACGCCTCGCTCGCCGCCCGGTAGTCCGCCAGCGGCAGTTGCGCGAACCCCACCTTCCGCTCCAGGCTGAGCGCGACCAGCTTGCCGATGACCTCGTGCGCCTGCCGGAAAGGGACCCCCTTGAGCACCAGATAATCCGCCAGATCGGTCGCCAGCAAGAGCGGGTCGCTCGTCGCGCGGGCCATGTTGGCCGTCTCGACGCGCGCCTCCGCCATCATCGCCGCGAAGACCCCGAGCGCGGTTTTGAGCGTGTCCACGGAGTCGAACACCGCTTCCTTGTCCTCCTGCAAATCGCGGTTGTAGGTCATCGGCAACCCCTTGAGGATCGTCAACAGCCGGAACAGGTTGCCGTAGAGCCGCCCCGTCTTGCCGCGCGTCAGTTCGGCCACGTCGGGGTTTTTCTTCTGCGGCATGAGGCTGGAGCCGGTGGTGAACGCATCGCTCAGGGTCAGGAAGGTAAATTCGCTCGTCGCCCAGAGGATCACGTCCTCGCTGAGACGCGAGAGGTGCATCCCGACGATGGCGGCGGCGGCGAGGAATTCGCAGGCGAAATCCCGGTCGCTGACGGCGTCCATGCTGTTTTCGCTCACCTGCGAGAAGCCGAGCCGTTGCGCGATGAGCCGCCGGTCGAGCGTGATGGTCGAGCCTGCCAGCGCGCCGCTGCCCAGCGGGAGCACGTCGAGCCGCCGGGCCGCGTCGGCGAGCCGTCCGTCGTCGCGGGCGAACATCTCCACGTAGGCCAGCAGATGATGCGCGAAGAGGACCGGCTGGGCGCGTTGCAGGTGCGTGTAGCCGGGCATGACCGTTTCCGGGTGGCGCGCGCCCAGTGCCACCAGCGCGCTCTGCATCCCGCGCAACGCCCGGCGGATTTCCGCGATTTCGGCGCGCAGGTACAGGCGAAGGTCGAGCGCGACCTGATCGTTGCGGCTGCGGGCGGTGTGCAGTTTCGCGCCCGCCGCGCCGATCCGGGCGGTCAGCGCCGCCTCGATGTTCATGTGGATGTCTTCCAGTTCGGGTTTGAAGGGGAACTCCCCGCGCTCGATTTCGGCGCCGATCTGGCGCAAGCCGGTTTCGATCTGCGCGCGTTCGGGTTCCGTCAGCAGGCCCGCCGCCGTCAGGGCCGCCGCGTGGGCGAGGCTGCCCGCGATGTCGTGGGCGTAGAGCCGCCAGTCAAAGGAGATGGATTCGCTGTAAGCGCGTAGCTGCGCGTCCGTTGTCTGCTGAAAACGCCCGGTCCACATGGTGCCGGGACCATAGGGCAGAAATTAGGGGTTTCAAAAGCGGAACGACGGCGGCTGTTGTCACCGGCAACTTTTCTGCCAACCTGCGTAAACGTTTCCCTCGTGCCAGCCCGCTTTTCTCCGCCGCCCGCCGCGCTCCGGGGTTGCATCGTGGGCATTGATCTGGCCTGGGGCGAGTGCAACGGCGACGGGCTTTGTTTGCTCGAAGCAGCCCCGGACGGCGGGGCGCGGGTGGCCGAGACGGCGCACGTTTTTGGAGACGACGCGCTGTTTCATTGGCTCGAAGCGCGCCTGCCGCCCGCCCCCGCCCCGGCAACCCTGCTTTTCGACGCGCCGCTGCTTTGTCCCAACGCCACCGGCAGCCGCCCGGTGGATCGGCTGGCGCAGACGCTGTTCAGGAGGTTTCACGCCGGGCCGCACCCCGCCAACGCCGCGCGCTGCGGGCGGCCGTTGCGTCTGGCGGCGGCGATGGTTGAACGGTTCGGTTTTGAGATCGGCTGGCGGGAGCCGCGGACCGCCCGGCTGGCGGTGGAGGTTTTCCCGCATCCGGCGACCGTACGCTGGTTCGGGCTGGAGCGGATCGTCAAGTACAAGCGCGGCCCGGTGGCGGCGCGCCGGGCGGAGTTCGCGCGGTTGCAGGGGTTGGTGCGGGCGTTTCTGCCGGGGCGGTTCCCGGAGCTGGCGGAGTCTGCGGCCCAGGCGGCAATGCTGGCCGCGCCGTGGACCAAGCCGAACGAGGACCGGCTGGACGCGTTGTTGTGCGCGCTCGTCGGCTACCAGCATTGGCGGGACGAGGGGCGGTCCAGCGAGGTGATCGGCGACGAGACCGGCGGGTTTATTTTGCTGCCGAAGACGGACCTGCGATAAAGGCCGGAATCTGCGGACGGTGCCTGGCCTTCGGCTTGAGTTGGATGAGCACGTTTGCCAGCGTGATGAGCGTGCCGCCGAGCAGCAGGCGCAAGGTGAACGACTCGTTGGCATACGACACCCCGGCCCACGCCGCCAGCCAGACGGGCAGGAAAAGCGCGCACAGGCTCGCCGACACCGGCTCGACGCAGTAGATCAACCCCGCCTCGGTCGCTTCGAGGAAACGCTGCCAGTGGTTCATCAAGGTGAACGTCGTCAGCGTGCAGAAGAGCGTCAGCGCGAGCAACAGTCCGATGATCGGCCCCGAACCCACGGCGGCAACGGTCAGCTCGGACGCCGACCGGCAGCGTCCCACCAGCACCGGCAGCATGGCCACGGCAATCGTGGTGAACATGATCACCGTGGCGTGCGACGTGCGGTTGCGCGCGAATACCGGGCGTTCCAGCCAGAAAATCTGCGCCGCGAAAAACACCGACGACAGCACCGTTTCCCACTCGCCGCGTCCCAGGCGCAGCGTCCGCCAATCCACGCCGACGAGGATCGCCATGCCCGCCAGCACCAGCGCGCAACTGCCCGTCACCAGCGCCGGCGGCCAGCGGCGGCGCTGACACGCGACGAACACCGGGATGATCACGCAATAACAGGAGGTCAGAAACGACGAGGTCGAGGCGGCGGTGTAGTTCAGGCCGTCCATTTGCAGCAGCAGCCCGCCAGAAGCGAACACCCCCAGGCCCAGGCCCTGGGACCATTCCCGGCGCGTCACGGTCCGCCACGTCTGCCAGGAACCCAGCGCGAGCGCCGTCGCCGCCAACCCGAAGCGCACCACCAGCGTCACCGCCGCCAGGAACCAGGAATCCGCCCCGGGCAGGAGCGCGTGCTGGGCAATGGTCAGCGTTTTGGCCAGCGGGAAGCTCAAGCCCCACAGGACGGTGGCGGCCACCAGCCAGAGCGTGGCGCGGGTCCGGTGCGGATGGGCGACCGGGGTCAGCGGCATCGGCGGGGAAGAGCGGTCGGACATGGCGGCGAGGACCGGCACAGTAGCGCAGGCGCCCGCAATGGCAAACTCCGTGTCCAGCGCAAACCGGCAGGGAAACTTCTTTGTCGGGTCATGTATTTCGATTGCCAAAGCGCCGCGCATGGCGTTAACTGCGGGCGATCTTACCAGACCTCCGCTTTTCCACGACGACAGACTGCCAACTTCAATGATTTTCAACCGCATCCCCACCGAGCGAATCAACTGGGTGACCAGTTCGTTCCTCATCGGAACTTTTATCCTGACGCTGACCGCCGTGCCCACGTACCTGTGGTTCTACGGCCTGAACTGGTTCCAGGTGATCCTGTTCGTCACGATGTTCTACGCCACGGGCATGAGCATCACGCTGGGCTACCACCGGTTGTTCTCGCACATGACCTTCAAGGCCAAGTGGCCGGTCAAGCTCTTCACGCTGCTCTTCGGCGCGGCGGCGTTCGAGAATTCCGTGCTCATGTGGGCGAGCGAACACCGCAACCACCACAAGCACGTCGATCACGACGACGACCCGTATGCCATCAGCAAGGGGTTCTTTTTCGCGCACATCGGCTGGCTGCTCTTCAAGCTGAACTCCGACGAGCCGTATGACAATGTCGGCGACCTGCAAAAAGACAAACTCGTCATGTGGCAGGACAAGTACGTGCAGTGGATCGGCGTGGCGGTCGGGTTCGTGTTCCCGACGATCCTGGGCTGGATGTCCCAGCACAGCATGGCGGGTGCGCTGGGCGGATTTCTTTTCGGCGGGGTGGCGCGGGTCGTGGCGGTGCAGCATTGCACGTTCTTCATCAACTCGGCCTGCCACACGTTCGGCAACCAGCCTTACTCGGTGAAGTGCAGCGCGCGGGATTCCTGGCTGATGGCGTTTTTCACGTTCGGCGAGGGGTATCATAATTATCACCACGAGTTCCAGCACGACTACCGCAACGGCGTGAAGCCCTGGCAGTGGGACCCGACCAAGTGGGCGATCTGGACGTTCCAGAAGATCGGCCTGACGCAGAACCTGCGCCGGGTGCCGTCGGAGAAGATCATCTTCGCGCAGATTTCCGAGGCGCAACGGGTGTTGGAACTCAAGCTGGCGTCCAGCGCGGTGGTGTTGCCGGAAAGCACGCGCACGCTGCTCCAGGCGTCGCAGGATTATCTCACCGAACTCAACAACCGCTGGGCGGTCCAGCGGCGCGAGTATCTGAAGGCGACCGAGCAGACGCTCGAAACGTCGCGCGAGAAGATGAGCGAGTTGCGCGAGGAATTGAAGATGGCACTGGCGCATTTGAAGTTCGTCAAGACCATCGAGGCCGCGCTGTAGCTGCGGCTGCGGCTGCTGACGTTTTTTGTAGGAACAGGGTGGCTGTAGCGGCCATCCTGTTTTTCTCTGGCCGTTGAGCCGCCGCGCCAGTTTTTCAACGTCCTTCCTGCCGGGCGACGACCACGCCCGCCAAGACGAGCGCCATCCCGAGCACTTGCAAGGGGACGAAGGGTTCGTGCAGGATCACGGCAGCGGCGAGGGCGGCTGTCAGCGGTTGCACGAGCAGGCTGACCGACGCTACCGCCGCCGGGAGTCGGCCAATCCCGTAGGCGATGAGCCCCTGGCCACCGGCGTGGACGATCAAAGCCAGCCCGGCCAACACCAGCCAGCCGCGCGTGGTTTGGGGCAGGATGCGTTCGCCCGAGCCCAGGGCCAGCGGCAAAAGGGCCAGCGCGGCAATGACCCCACTGCCGACCATGATGACCAGCGTGCCGAACCGTTCGCGTGAGGCCTTGACCGACAAAAGATATCCGGCGTAAAAAAACGCGGTCACCAGACTGAGTCCGTCACCGAGCAAGGCGCGGGGATCGAGCCGGAAATCCCTGCCGATCAACAGGCAAATGCCGATCAAGGCCACGCTCATCGCCAGCAGGAAACGGCGGCTGACGGTCTGGCCGAAAACCACCCAGCCGAAAAGCACCACGAAAACCGGCGCGAAATTTGCCAGCAACGTCGAGTTGGCCACCGTCGTAAAATGCAGGGACCAATGCCAGACGGCCAGGTCCGCCGCGAAGAACAGCCCGGTGACCGTGATGGGCCACCGATTCGCCAGTCGTCGATCCGCACCGGGTTCGCTGGCCGGTGCAGGGCGGGCGTTCGCCGCGAGGAGCAGCCAGATCAGCGGGAGAGAAAGCATCATGCGCCAGAAAGCCGTCGCCACCGGGCCGACCTCGCTCAAGCGCACGAAGATCGGGGCGAACCCGATGCACACCGCGCCGCCAACGACGCACAGGAAAGCACGGGTAGTAGCGCGGGTCTGTCCGGTGGCCGGGGTGGCGGGGATGGTTTGCAAAGTGGGAGGTGGAGGGAGAGACCGGTCTCCCTTTCAAAGTTCTGTCATCCTGAGCGAAGTGTCTTCGACGGCGGCTTACAGCCTCTGCTCAGGATGACAGAAGTTTTTTTCGGAGCGGTTACTCTGGTTCGGCTTAAGCCTCCACCGCATCCTGCGCCTGCTCGGCGGCGAGTTCCCACTGGCGCGTGGTCTTGGCGAGCAGGTCGGCGACCCCGGATAGCTCGCGGTTGAGTTGCATCGGCCTGCCGGGCTGCTCGTAGGTCGCCTCGGATTCCAGTTCGGCGGTGAGCGTCTTCTGGCGGGCTTCCAGGTGAGCGATTTCGCGCTCCAGCTTGCGGACACGTTCCTCGCGGGCACGCTTTTCACCGGACATGGCGGCGCGTGCCTCGGCCTCGGCGCGCTTTTGTTCCTTGGTCTTGCGGACGGTCGGCGCGGTGGAGGGAGCCGAGGTCGCAACCGGGACCGCCCCGTTGACCACCGGCATCCCGCCGCCCGCGACCAACGCCTCGCGGGCATCGGTCGCCTTGCTTTTCTCCAGGTAATAATCGTAGTCGCCCGCGTAGGGGGTCAGCTTGCCGGCGTCGATGTGGAGCACCTTTTTCGCCAACGCCCGGATGAAATGCACGTCATGGGAAATGAACACGAGCGTCCCCTCGTATTGCTCCAGCGCGCCGATGAGCGCGTCGATGCTGGCCATGTCGAGGTGGGTCGTCGGCTCGTCCATGAGCAACAGGTTGGGCGGGTCGAGCAGCAGCTTGACCAGCGCGAGACGGCTTTTTTCGCCGCCGCTGAGCACGCCGACCGTCTTGAACGCGTCGTCGCCCCGGAACAGGAAACTGCCCAGCACCGTGCGCGCGGATTGCTCGCTGACCGGTTGCGGCATGTCCTGCGCTTCCTGGAGAATCGTGTGCCGCTCGTTGAGCATCTCCACGCGGTACTGCGCGTAGTAGCCCACCTTCACGTTGCTGCCCACGATGCGTTCGCCCGCCTGGAAGGGCACCACCCCGGCGAGGATTTTGAGCAGGGTCGATTTGCCCGCGCCGTTGGGGCCGACGAGCACGATCTTCTCCCCGCGCTCGGCGGTGAAATTCAGATTCTTGTAAATCTGCAGGCCGTTCGGGTAGGTCTGATCGACGTTTTCGAGGGTGATCGCCTTCAGCCCGCTGCGCAGCGGCTGGGGGAACCGGAACTTGACCGTGGCGGCTTCGGCTTCGGGCATCTCCAGCTTTTCCATGCGGGCGATCTGCTTGAGCTTGCTCTGCGCCTGGCTGGCGAGGCTGGCCTTGGCGCGGAAACGGTCGGCGAAACGCTGCAAACTCTCGATCTCGCGCTGCTGGGCCTTGTAGGCGTTCATCTGCTGCTCGCGGCGGGCGGCGCGTTGCGTGAGGTAACTGTCGTAGTTGCCCCGGTAGAGAAAGAGGTGGCCGTGGCTGATTTCGGCGGTGCTCTGGGTGAGCTGGTTGAGAAACTCGCGGTCGTGCGAGATCATCAAAATCGCGCCGGGATAGCCCTTCAAATACTCCTGGAACCAGCGCAACACCTGCAAGTCGAGGTGGTTGGTCGGCTCGTCGAGCATCAGCAAATCCGGCTCTTGCGTCAGCAGCCGGGCGAGGTGCGCACGCATGACCCAGCCGCCGCTGAACGTGCGCGCGGGTTTGTCGAAATCCGCTTCCTTGAACGCCAGCCCTTGCAGGATGCGCTTGGCCTTGGGTTCGAGGGAGTGCGCGGCGTACTCGTCCTCGGCGTGGGAGGTCGCCAGGGCGAGGATGGTCTCGTCACCGGCGGGGGCGCTCTCCTGCGGCAGAAAGCCGAGGGTGGTCCCCCGGTTCAGGATGACCGTGCCCTCGTCGGGGGTGTTTTCCTTGAGGATCAGCGAGAACAGCGTCGATTTGCCCGCGCCGTTGGGACCGACCAGACCGATGCGCTCACCGCGGTTGACCTGCAACGAGGCGTCGCGGAAAAGGGCGCGTCCGCCGTAGGATTTACTGAGATTGGAAAGCGTGAGCATGGGCCGGAAAGCGAGCGCGTAATGTGCCCGCAACCAGCCTCCGGCGCAAGGGGCGCGCTTGTCACCTCACCACGAAGGTCTGTTTGAGCGGCAGATCGACGCGGCCCACCTTGTCGTGGACGGTCACTTCGACGGTGTAAGTCCCGGCGGGATCGTCGTTGCCGATGACGATGCTCAGATAGTTGCGCCCCAACTGCAACTCACGGTCGCTGGTCGGCGCCAGCGCCTGGTAGCCGATCATCGAATCGCGCTGGTCGTAGATCGAGCCGTCGGGGCGGCGGACGGTCACGTCGTAGCTGACGTTGGCCAAGCCGCCGTTGTCGCGGGCCTCGCCGTAGAAAATGATGGCGGTGTAGAGCGGTTGGCCGCGCACGGCGAGGTCGATGGGCGTGATGGACGGCGTTTCCGGCTTGCGCCAGTCCTGGAAGAACGCGGCGTCGGCCACGAGATAGAGTTGCGCGCCGTAGTTGCCGACCGCCTTGATGTTGTCGCTGCTCGTCTGCACGTCGCGGATCAGCCGCCGGAAATGAGACGCGACGGCTCCCTGCGAGCGGACCGCCTGTTCCGTGGGTTGGACGGGCGGATTCGGAGGCGCGGTCGGATCAGGCAGGATCGTCTGGGCAAGACCCGACAGCGGCAGGGCGAGCGCGAACAGGCAGGCGGAGAACAGGGGGGACGATTTCTTCATGGTCAAAGGGAGCGGCGGGAACGCAGGTTACGTCAGATGATGCGAATCTTCGCCGGTGGTTGGCCGTGTGTCGGCCAGTTTCAGGGCGGCGGCGAGGACGGTTTCGCGCGGGATCGCCGCGTGGCCGCGCCGCCAGAAGGCGCGCTTGTTTTCCAGCCAGTTCCGGCGGACCGCCGGGGTGCGGATGGTCTCGACCGGGCGGCCCAGCGAACGCCAGCGGGCAGGACCGTAGGGAGCTTCCAACCGCCCGAAAAGCTCGACGACGGGGCAGCCGACGGCGGCGGCGAGGTGAGTGGTGCCGGTGTTGCGGCTGACGAGCAACCGGGCGTGGCGCAGCAGGGAGCCGAGTTCGGCGAGGCCGGTCGCGCCGCTGAGGTCGATCAAGCCGGGCACGCCGTCGCCGAGCCGGTGGCGGACCGCGCGGATCGAAGGGTCCTGGCCGCTCTCGCCCACGAGGAAGACGCGCACGAATTTTCCTGAACGGAGCATTTCCGCCGCCAGCCAGGCCCAGTGGGCCGGGGGCCAACGGTGGTCCAGCGAATAGGCCGTCGGGTTGAGAACGGCGTAGGGTTCGTCGCTGCGGTCGAAATCGTCAAACCCGACGGCAGCCAGGCGGATGCGCAAGGACTGGAGCCAGGAAGCGGGCAGGTGGACGCTCGGGCGAAGCGCCGCGACCGGCGGGGCGGTGATGCCGAGCGGCGCGAGGAGGTCGAAATTGTGTTCGGCCTCGTGGCGTTGGCCGGTGGAGCGACGGTCGCGCAGGCGGTCGGTGAGGGTCCAATCGGCCAGCCAGGAGGTGCGGTAGCCGATGCGCCGGGGAATCCTGGCGGCCTGCGCGCCACGTTGAGCGGCGGCGTCCGGGTGCAGGTGAACCATGGCGTCGGCGTTCCACGCGGCGAGTTCGTGCGACCAATCGCGGCGGCGGACATCGGGCGCGCCCGGGTCAACCGGCGGCAGGGCGATGAAACCGTCGAGCAGGGGATGACCGTCGAGCAGCGGGCGCATCGTTTCCCGGGCGATGAAGACGAGTTTGTCGCCGGGACGCTGCCGACGGATCGGCTCCAGGCAGGACGTGGCGATGATGACATCACCCACGCGGTCGGGACGGCAGAGAAGGAGCGTGGCCAAGGGCGGGTGGGAACCGGGGCGTCGCCGGAAATTGTCCGCAGATGACGCAGATTTCCGCAGATTGAAGAGAAGAAGGAGAAAATCTACGGAAGGGAAGTCCTGCTTTTTTTAATCCCCCTTCTGCCAATCTGCGGAAATCTGCGTCATCTGCGGACAATTTCCGGGTCACAGCTTCCCGTCGCCGAGGCGGCGCAGGTAGTGGGCGTACTCGGTCTTGCCGAGCCGACGGATGAGGTCGGCGAGCCCCGCGGCATCGATCCAGCCCTGCTCGTAGGCGATTTCCTCGATGCACGCGATTTTGAGTCCTTGCCGCGCCTGGATGGCCTGCACGAAGTTGGCCGCCTGGAGCAGCGAGTCGTGCGTGCCGGTGTCCAGCCACGCCGTGCCCCGCCCGAGCCGTTCGACGTGCAGGTCGCCGCGCTCCAGGTAGAGGCGGTTCAGGTCCGTGATCTCCAGTTCGCCCCGGGGACTGGGCCGCAAACTCTGGGCCAGCGCCGTCACGTCCTGGTCGTAGAAATACAGGCCCGGCACGGCGTAGTCGCTCCTGGGCACGGCGGGTTTCTCTTCGAGCGAAATCACCTTGCCCTCGGCGTCGAATTCCACCACCCCGTAGGCGGCCGGGTCCGCCACGCGGTAGCCGAAGATCGTCGCGCCCGTGGTCCGTTCGCAGGTGCGGCGCAGGGCTTCGGAGAGGTCGTGGCCGTAGAACAGGTTGTCGCCCAGGATCAGGCAGGCGGGCGCACCGGCCAGAAACTCCGCGCCGATCAGAAACGCCTGCGCCAAGCCATCGGGGCTGGGCTGCACCTTGTACTCGATGCGCAACCCGTACTGGGTGCCGTCGCCGAAGAGCCGCTCGAACTGCGGCAGGTCGGTGGGCGTGCTGATGATCAGGATTTCCCGAATCCCGGAGAGCATGAGCACGCTCAGCGGGTAATAAATCATCGGCTTGTCGTAGACCGGCATGAGCTGCTTGCTCACGGTGCGGGTCAGCGGGAAAAGCCGCGTGCCGCTGCCCCCGGCCAAGATGATGCCCTTGAAGTCGCTGCGCTGGGGATGGTGGTGGGAAAGGAGTGGGTCCATCGCGCGTTACGGCTGTTTGGGTTCTTCCTGAAGGCCCAAACGTTCGCGGGAGTATTTGTCGGCGGAAACTTTCTCGCACCAGGCGCGGTTGGCCAGATACCAGGCGATGGTTTTTTCCAGGCCGGTGTCGAAGCTTTCCGCCGGGGTCCAGCCGAGTTCGCCCTGGAGCTTGGCCGAGTCGATGGCGTAGCGGCGGTCGTGGCCGGGCCGGTCGGCGACGAACGTTTTTTGCGTGAGGTAACTCTGGCCGTCGGCGCGGGGACTGAGCCGGTCGAGCGTGCGGCAGAGGGTATCGACGATTTGCAGGTTGGTGCGCTCGTGGTTGCCGCCGACGTTGTAGGTTTCGCCGGGGCGCCCGCTCGCCAGCACGCGGGCGATGGCGGCGCAATGGTCGTGGACGAAGAGCCAGTCGCGCACGTTCGCCCCGTCGCCGTAGATGGGCAGCGGCTTGCCGTCGAGCGCGTTGAGAATCATCAGCGGGATGAGCTTTTCCGGGAACTGGAACGGGCCGTAGTTGTTCGAGCAGTTCGTGGTGACAACCGGCAACCCGTAGGTGTGGAAGTAGGCGCGCGCAAAGTGGTCGCTGCCCGCCTTGCTCGCGGCGTAGGGGCTGTTGGGCGCGAAGGGGGTTTCCTCGGTGAACGCCGGGTCCTCGGCGGTCAGCGAGCCGTAGACCTCGTCGGTCGAGACGTGCAGGAAACGGAACGAGGCGGCGTCGGCGGCGGGGAGGGTTTTCCAGTGGCGGCGCGCGGCTTCGAGCAGGCGGAAGGTGCCGAACACGTTCGTGACGAGGAAATCCTCGGGACTGTCGATGGAGCGGTCCACGTGGCTCTCGGCGGCGAAATGGACCACCGCCGTGAAGGCATAGGTCTCGAAGAGGCTGGCGAGGAGGCTGGCGTCGGTGATGTCGCCGTGGACGAAATGATAATTCTCGTGCGACTCGATGTCGGCCAGCGTGGCGGGGTTGCCCGCGTAGGTGAGCTTGTCGAGATTGACCACACGCGCGGCGTTTTCACCCGCCAGGACGTGCCGGATGAAATTCGAGCCGATGAAGCCCGCGCCGCCGGTGACGAGGTAAACCGCTGGTCTGGTGCTCATCACGGCATCATTCCGGCTGCCACGCCTGGAGGGCGCGTTCGACGGCCTCGTGTACCTCGGTCATGACGACCCCGGCCTTTTGCAGCTTGGCCGTGTCGAGCACGCAGTTGCTGCGCGGGGTCCGGGCCGCTTTGGCCATGAACTCGCTCTCGTCGTCGAAAAAGGAAAACTCCTTGTCGCAGACGCCGCTCTTCTTGATGAGATCGACGACCTCGCGGGTGGTGACGTGACCCGGGTTGGTCACGTTGTACGTACCGAAAGGCAGCCGCTTTTGCCAGCACTCAAAACAGGCGCGCACGAACTCGTCGAGCTGGCTGAGCGAATTGGCGGCTTCGAGCAGCCGGGCGTAGCGCATGACCTTGGTCAGATAATTGCGCGGGCTTTCCGCCTCGTTGAAAGGGATGCGCAGCCGCCAGACGAAGCAGTCCTGCGCGCCGGCCAGCACTTCCTCGCCCAGCGCCTTGGTGCCGCTGTAGAAACTGCAATGGTTGGTGCGGAACGAGAAATTCGGCGCGTCGTCTTCCCGGAATCCCCCGCCGACGCCGGTGCCGCTCGCTCCGGTGAAGATGCAGCCGCTGGAAACGTGACCCCACGGGGTGCCGGTGCGCTCGCACGCCGCGCGGATGCGCCCGGGCAGCACGGCGTTGCCGAAGAGACAGGCCGACTTGTCATCCTCGCAGGCGTCCACGTTGGGCTTGCCGGTGTAGCCCGCCGCGTTGATGACGAACTCGGCTTTCGCCCCGGCGAGCAGGTCGGCGAGGTGCGAGACCTCGGTGTAGTCGATTTCCTTGCGCGCCAGGTTGCGGAAAGGGACACCGAGTTGGCCGAACAACCGCTGAAACGCCTGGCCCACGTAGCCGGAGCCACCAAGTAAGATTACCATGGGAAGAATTCGCTAGAGTTGGAAACCCGCCGAAACGGCGTCCTTGTAGAACATTTGCACCGTGTCGAGCGACAGATCGGCGAGGTCCATGCCGCCCATCTTGATCGCCTTGGTCAGGATATCGTGCGGCACGGTGACAATGTGGCAGCCGCAATCGGACGCCTGGAAGATGTTGAGCACCTCGCGCACGCTGGCCCAGAGCAGTTCGGCGGTCGGGTTGGGGCGGAGGATTTCCAAGCTCTGTTTCATGAGCGGCAGGGGATCGACGCCGGTGTCGGCGATGCGTCCGGCGAACACCGAGACGACCGAGGGCACGGCGGGATCGAGCGCGTCCGCCACGCCTTGCACCTGGGCGAGCGTGAGCAGGGCGGTGACGTTGAGCTTGACCCCGTCGGCGGCCAGTTCCTTGATGAGCGGCAACGCGGATTCGCGCCGGGTGTTCGTGATGGGAATCTTGACGTAGACGTTCTCCTGCCAGTCGCGGATCTTCAGACCCTGGCGGCGCATCTCGTCGAACTCGTCGCTGAACACCTCGAAGCTGATCGGCTTGTCCTTGACCACTTCGAGCAACCCCTTGGCGAAGGTTTCGTAGTCGGTGATGCCGACCTTCTTCATCAGGGTGGGGTTCGTGGTCAACCCCTGGATGAACGGTTGGCGGTACAGGTCGAAGATGCCTTCGCGGTCGGCGCCGTCGGCGAAAATCTTGACGGGAAGGTTGGCCAGCAGTTCGGTGCTCATGGGAGGGGAACTTCTAGGGAGAAATCCCCGATAAGACAAGCGTTTTTCGTGCCTGCGCCCCCTTACGGTCCTGCCGCGTCCAGAATCACTTCCACCGCTTCGGCGAACGTCTGGACCGTGAAATCGGGCGGCTGGCGGAGGATTTCGCGGTAGGCGCGGTCGATGAACACCGTGCGGCAACCGGCGGCGTGACCGCAGTCCACGTCGCGCCAGCGGTCCCCGACCATGAAGCTGGCGGGGAGGAAAATGCCGAGCGCGTCGGCGGCGTCGAGCAACATGCCGGGCGCGGGCTTGCGGCGGGGAGCGTCGCCCATCGCGCCGCCGGGATCATAGGAAACTTCCACGCGGTCGATCTGCGGCAGCGAGGCCAGCAGGGAGGCGTGGATGGATTCCACCTGCTCGCGGCTCTGCGTGCCCCGGCCCACGTCGGGCTGGTTGGTGGCCACCACGAGTAAAAACCCGGCGGCCTTGAGTCGCGCGCACCCGGCGGACACGTCCTCGTAGAGTTCGAACTCCTCGACGGTGTCCGGCGGGTAGGGCAAGCCGTCGCGGACCACGGGGCGGTTGAGGACGCCGTCGCGGTCGAGAAAAACGGCGCGCGTCACTTCGTGCTTTCCCACTTGGTTTCCGCGATTTTGAGCTTCGGATGAGAGACGAACAGGTGCCAGACGACGGCCTGGAACGCCTCGGCGTGCGGGGTGGTGTTGGCCGGGTTGACCGTGGCGATGACGATGGCCACGTCGGCGACCTGCGCCGTGAAGCCGCCGTCGCGCCCGACGATGCCGACAATCGACGCGCCTCGCTCTTTGGCCAGTTGCAGCGCGCTGACGAGGTTGGGGCTGACGTTCTTTTCCAGGCTGCCGCCGCCGACCGAGAAGACCAGCAAGCCGTCCTTTTCGTTGAGTTTGCTGACCTTGAGCCATTCGACGAAGACGCTCGGCCAGCCCTCGTCGTTGGTGCGGGCGGTGAGTTCGGAGACGTTGTCAGTCGGGGCGTAGCACTCGATCCCGGCGATCTTGCGGAAATCGTTGACGGCGTGGGACGCGTTGGCCGCGCTGCCGCCGACGCCCAGGATGAAGAGGCGTCCGCCGCCCGCGCGCACTTTGGCGAGCACGTCCACGGCGCGTTCGCAGAGGGCGGGGTCGATCTTGGAAACGACTTCGGTGGTTTCGCGCAGGTGTTGTTCGGAGTAAGTGCTCATGAATCAGAAAGGAGGGGGGTGCCGGGGTGCTGTTGGAGCAAGTTGTCAAGCTCGGCCAGACCGGCGTGCGAGCCGATCTCATAAAAACGGTGGCGGACCTCGTAACCGGCCAGGTGTCCGGCGCGGGAAAGGTCGCGGTAGACATCGGCGAGGTCAAACGGCGCGTCGTCGGGGTAGGGCGCGAGCGCGTCGGCGCGGAGAATGCCCAGGCCGTAGTCGATGTGCTGCATTTCCGGGTGACGCTCCTTTTTGTCGTAGGTGCGGATCGTGCCATCGGCAAAGACGACGTTGCTCGTGTCCCAACGGCCCTGGTTGTGGAAGACGGTCATCAGGCCGGGCTGGCCGCTGGCGGTAAAGGCGGCGACGGCCCCGGCGTAGTCCATGGGCAGGTAACTGTCGCCGTAGAGGATGATGAATTGGTCGCCGAGCAGCGGAAGCGCCCGTTTGATTGCGCCGCCGGTGCCGAGGAGCTTCGGGCCGTCGAACGAATATTGGAGCTGGAAACCATGCGCGCGGCCGTCGCCGAATTCCGCTTCGATGCGTTCGCCGAGGTGCCCGACGCAGACCACCGCCTTGCGCAGGCCGTGGGAACGGAGCAGGCGGAGCTGGTGCGCGAGGAAAGGCTCGCCTGCGACCGGCACGAGGGTTTTGGGGATGGTTTCGGTGATGGGACGCAGCCGGGTGGCCAGTCCGCCCGCCAGCAGCGCGACGGTCCAGTCAGCGAGCGGGTCAGGGGTGGGGCTGGGGCTCATGGGCGGCCGGAATTTTAACGCAGAGGACGCGGAGAAAAGGCAGGAGGGACGCAGAGAAGAGGGGGCGGGGGCGGGGGCGGGGATCAGACCACGATCTTCGTGCCCTCGAAATCGAAGCGGAAACGCACCTCGCGCAGCCCCTTCTCGCGCATGGCGTGACGCAGTTTCGCCTTGTCGCTGGCGTAGAACATCAGGAAGCCGCCGCCGCCCGCGCCGATGAGCTTGCCGCCGAGCGCGCCGTTGACCATGGCGGCATCGTACCACTCGTTGATCTGCGGATTGCTCATGCCGCCGCTGCGCTCTTTTTTGCGCTGCCAATGCACGTCCATCAGCCGGGCGAATTCCTCCAGGTTGCCGTTTTCGAGCGCGGCCTGGCTCTGGAAACCGAGGTCCTTGACGAAGTGCAGGTTCTCAACCATGCCCTTGTCGGCGGCCTTGCTCTTGTCGTCCTGTTCCTTGAGGATTTTGGAGGCGCTGCGTGAATAGCCGGTGAAGAAGAGAAGCAGGTTGTCTTCGAGGTTGAAGAGGGTCTCCTCGCTGGTCTTGAGCGGCCAGGCTTCCACCTTGCCGTCCGGCAGGAAACGGAAACAGGTGATCCCCCCGTAGGCGGCGATGTATTGGTCCTGCTTGCCGATGGGTTCGCCGAGTTTTTCGAGTTCGATCTGGCAGGCTTGTTCGGCGAGGTCGGCGGGGTGGACGAGGTTCTTCTTGTGGGCGTGCAACGCCTGGAGCAACGCCGTGGTGAAACTGCCGGACGACCCGAGGCCCGTCCCGGCGGGAATGTCGGCCATGGAGGAGAGTTCCAGCGCGGCGGCGGGCACGTCCACCAGCCGCATGGCCTCGCGGATGATCGGGTGCTCGATGGCATCGACCGAGCCGACGCGCTCCAGCTTGGAATATTTGACGATCAACTCCGAGACGAACGTCTGGTGGAGCGTGATGTACACGTACTTATCAATGGCTGCCGCGACGAGAAAGCCCGTGTGCTCGCGGTAGTAGCTGGGCAGGTCGGTGCCGCCGCCGCCGAGGGAGATACGCAGAGGGGAACGGGTGATGATCATGGCAGGTGAGCGAAGGAGAAGCGGGCCAGCGGGGCGGAGAGACTATTTATCGTCGGAAAAGCGCCACCGCGACAACTTGATGGGATGCAGGCTAAACCATTTTTTATCGAAATTAGCCAGCAAACGGTCGATGCAATAGTCGAATCCTCGGCAGAACTCGTCGAGTTTCGCTTCCGATGCCCAGGCATAACGTCCGATGGTGTCGGGGTCGTCCGCGCCGCGCACGACGTGAGGGCAGCTCAACAGCAGAGCAGTCGACGCGCCGACCTCGACGAAGACGCCCATCGCGGCGAACACCGAGCAATAGGTGACAAATTTTTCGATGAACGGGGCGGGGATCACGAGAATGTCCGCGTTGCCCCACACCAGCGGATAGGGCGGGGCCAGCACGTCGGTGCGGCGGTCCCGGCTCCAGAGCCGGAAGCGCAGAGCAAAGTAAAAGAAGATCTGGAAGAAGGCCTTCACCCGGCTCCCGCGCCTGAGATTGTGCCAGCCGAAGCGACCCATCGGGTAGCCCTTGGCCGCGCAGTTCGCCGCGACGGTGGCGGCGTCGGGCAGTTCCGCCGCCCAGTTCACGCCGTTCTTACCGGCCACGGAAACCAGCGCCGACAGGAGCGGGAACCAGGTCGCGTGGGCCGTCGTGATGGGATTGAGATCGTTGATGTAACCGCTGTCGGCAGCGAGGCCGAGCCGGTCGAGGAAGTTCGTCTCATCCAGGCCGGGATCGAGGATGAGGTCGTCGGCGCAGACGAAATAATGGGTGAAACCCTCGTCGCGGAGGCGCTCCCACGCGGTGCGAAAATATCCCTCGAACTGGAACGAACTGTAGTAGACCGGGAAAACGTCGGTCCGGTTGCCGCGATAAAAAGGAACGAGGTAGCGGATGTGCTGGAAGCGGCCGCCGTAGATCCGGTCGAGTTTGGCGAGATTGTCGTCGTAGCGATGATTGAAGAGGATCAAGAAGCAAACCTTCGTCGGCGCCGGGGCGGCGGGGGGGGCGGCCGCCTTCGGCACAAAAGGGGTTGGTTCCAAAAGTGCTTCGTTATTCATGGCGGATGGACGAACGGCGGTAGATCGTTTCGACAATTGCCAGCGCGGCGCGGGCCTCCTCGAGACCGGGGGCCGGGGTGCGGTGCAGGCGGAGGTCTTCCAGGAAGGCGTCCATTTCCAGGCTCCACGACTGGTCGCCGCGCGGGTATTCCCAGGCGGTCGTCTCGGGCGGACCCATCTCGGGCAGCATCCGGTAGTAGGTCAGCCGCTCGACGCCGTAGCTGCCGCCCAGGCCGTCGATGGCCAGCTTGCCGGTGCGCCCGTAGATTTCAAAGGAGAACAGATTTTTCCACTCGGAGCAGGAGACTTGCAGCCAGGCGGTCTGGCCCGACGCCGTGCGGAGCGACAGGAACGCGTTGTCGTCCACGGGCATGTCCCAAAAGTAGGTCGCGGCGTGGCCTTCGACGACCGGAAAATCACCCAGGAACCAACCGGCGAGGTCGATGAGGTGGACGCCTTGGTCGATGAGTTCGCCGCCGCCGGAAAGCTTGGGGTCGGCGCGCCACTCGCGGTCGTAACCGACGCGGCCCCCATGGCCGTAGCGGGCGCGGATGAACATCAGCGGACCGATGGCCCCGGCGTCCACGAGTTCGCGCGCTTTTTGCAGGGCGGGGTGGAAACGGTGATTGTAGCCAACCCGGACCAGGGAGCCGGATTTCTGCGCGGCGGCGAGGAGGCCGTCGATCTCGGCGACGGAAATCCCGGCGGGTTTTTCGATGAGGACGTGCTTGCCGGCGCGGACGGCGTGGGCGGCGATTTCGGCCAGCGCGCCGTTGAGCGTGGCGACGATGACCGCGTGGACGGCGGGGTCGTTGACGGCGTCTTCCACGCTGACCGTGGCGCGGCCCGCACCGGCGGTTTTGACGAGGGCCTCGGCGCGGGCGAGGTCGAGGTCGCACGCGACGGCGAACTGCCCCGGCTGCAAGCTGGCGAGGCGTTTCTTGCCGATCAGGCCGCAGCCGATGATGGCGAAGCGCACGGGGTTGGAGGCGGAGGGGTCCATCGCGGGTCAGGCGAGCGGCCAATTTTTGCCCCGGTCCTCGGGGGTGATGCGGCGCAGGGCGTAGATGTCGGTGGAATCGAGTTCGGCCTTGTACTCGTGGAGGCGTTTCCAAGGGTCCCACTTCGCGCTGATGAGCTTGCCGGTGACGCCGTCACTTTCCGCGCTGGCGAGGTAGGCGCAGAGTTCCGCGCCGAGTGCGAGCGGGACGCCGCCCTGGGTCGATTGCTGGAGCGAACGCCGGTAGAAATCCGCGCCGACCTTGTCCGGCCCGGCGGCGATCACCTCGTCCAACAGGCGAGTGTTGAGCGCGCCGGGAGCCACGGCGTTCACATCGACGTGGAAGGGCGCGAGTTCGAGGGCGAGCGTTTCGGTCAGGCGGACGACGGCGGCCTTGCTGGCGGCGTAGGCGCTGATGTTGGGCATGGGGTTGGTCGCGCCGCCGCCCGAGAGGTTGACGATTTTGCCGTAGCCGCTCTGCTTGAACCGGCGCATCGCGGCGCGGCAGGGGAGCAGCGTGCCGTGGAGGTTGATATCCACGCAACGCTTCCATTCCTCGAAATCGACCTCGTCGGTGGGGCCTTTGGGGCCGTAGATCCCGGCGTTGTTGACCAGGATGTGCAGGGTGTCGAACGTGGCGTCAGCCACGCCGAAGAGGTTTTCCACCTCGTCGGGCGAGGACACGTCGCAGCCCTGCGCCAGCACGCGCTGACCCGGAATGGGGACATGGGCCTGGAGGTGGGCGGCCAGTAGCGCGGCGGCGTGCTCGTCCCGGGCACAGAAGAGGACGTTCGCTCCCTCGCGGACGAAGGTTTCCACGATGGCGCGTCCGAGGCCCTGGCTGCCGCCGGTGATGAGGGCGTTGCGGTTGGCGAGTTTCATGTGGATTCAGGAAGCGGAGGTCGTCCGCAGATTACGCAGATTTTCGCAGATTGGGAGGAGGAAGAAAAAATCTGCGAAAATCTGTGTAATCTGCGGACGAATTCAGGAGAGCGGAGTTCCGACGGCAAAGTATTCGAGACCGGGAATCTGCCCGGTGCGTAGGTTGAGAAAGCCGTTCGCGTCGATCACCACGGCGCGCCGCATCCGGTGGACGAGCGACGGCCAGTCCCCGGCCTTGATCTGCGGCCATTCAGTCGCCACCACGGCGGCGTCGGCGTCGGCGAGGGCGCTCTCCATGGCAGGGCAAAGGGTCGCGCCGGAGAGTTCCGGCGGGAGTGCGGTAACGGCGGGATCGTAACAGCGCACCGTGACACCGGCGGCCAGGAGCTTGGCCGCGAGTTCCACCGCGCCGCTGCGCCGGAGGGTGTCCGTGCCGGGTTTGTAGGTGAGACCCAGGACGGCGACGGTCGATCCTGCGAGCGGGTCGAACAGGGTGCGCAGACGGGTGAGCGCCCAGTCTTTGTGCGCGTCGTTGCCCGCGAGGATCGCCGGGAAAAGCGCGGCGGGGTCGCCGTGTTCCCGGGCCAGGCGGGTCAGGGCAACCACGTCGCGCGCCAGGGTGCCGCCCGCGAACGCCCCGCCGGGGCGGATGTAGGCTTTTTGCCCGATGCGCGGTTCCGAGCGCAGGCCGCGTTCGACCTCGCGGGCGTCCGCGCCGACGGCCTCGCACAGGCGCGCGATTTCGTTGGCGAACGTCACGGAAAGGGCGAGCCAAGCGTTGATGCCGTGCTTGGTCATCTCGGCGGATTCGGAACGCATCCACAGGAGGTCATCGCAAAACGGCGCGAAGAGCGGGGCCAGCGCGGCGCGGGTTTCCGGCGTGCGCGTGCCCACGACGATGCGCTCCGGGTGGCGGAAAATGTCCAGCGCCTTGCCGAGCCGCAGGTTTTCCGGCGAACAGGCGAAGGCGACGCCGGGGAATCGCGCTTCGAGGGCGCGGCAGGTGCCAGCGGGGATTTGCGAGGAAATGAGGACCACGGCGTCCGGCCGGAGGGCTGGCAGGCAACGGGCGAGGCGGTCGAGCACGTAGGGCACGTCGGCCACGTCGTTTTCATCGACGGGCGTGTCGTCGCAGACCCAGAGCACGTCGGCGGCGTGCAGGGCGGCGTCGGCGGGGTCGGTGGTGAAACGCAGGCGGCCGGAATCGAGCCCGGCGCGGAGCAGATCGTCGAGGCCCGGCTCGAACAGCGGGGCTTTGGCTTCGCGGAGCGCGGCAATGAGCGCGTCGTCAAAATCCAGGCCGGTCACGGAGAAACGTTCCGCGCAGCAGGCGGCGGTGACGCAGCCGAGATGCCAGAGGCCGAGGACGACGAGGTTCATGGGGTGATGCTGATTTGGCGATGGTTAGGAAGGAACTGACGCTATGAAATTTCTGTCACCTCCTCGTTCCCAAGTTGTACTTGGGAACGCACTGGTCCGGGCAGTGGCACTGCCTCTGCCGGGCCGCCCGGACGAAGGGCAACTTCGCAGACAAGTGCGTTCCCAAGCGCAACTTGGGAACGAGGGAACGAAGTGTCTTTTCCGCTCTGTTCTGACTTCTGCATTCTGCCTTCTTACTTTCTGCTCAGCGGCGTTCCAGCACCCACTGGTTTTCCTGCAACCACGTCAGCGTGCGGATGATCCCCTCGCGGATCGTCAGCTTGGAGGCCCAGCCGGTCGCGCGGACCTTCGTCGTGTCGAGGAAAATGAACGGGTTGTCACCCACCCAGCCGCGCTCGCCGCCGGTGAACCGGAACTCCGGCTTCAAGCCGAGGTGTTCGCAAATCCACCCGATGGAATCCGTCACGCGGCAGTATTCCGCCGTGCCGAGGTTGTAAACCTGGACGCGATGCTTGGCCGCGCGGGCGAGGTTCTGCCCGGTGACGTGCCGCATGGCGTCGAGACAATCCTCCACGTAGAGGTAGCTCTTGCGCTGGGTGCCGTCGCCCAGGACGCGCAGATGGTCCGGGTGTTCGAGCAACTGGCGGTAGAAATCGAAGACGTGCCCGTGCGTGTAACGCTCGCCCAGGATCGACACGAAACGGAAAATGTACCCCTCGAAACCAAACCCCTCGCAGTAGGCCTGGATCAGGTTTTCCCCGGCGACCTTCGACGCCGCGTAGAGGCTGGTCTGGATCGGGAAGGAGGCATCTTCGGGCGTGGGGATGACGGCGGCCTCGCCGTAGACGCTGCCCGTCGAGGAAAACCCGATGCCCTTGATCCCGTTGGCGCGCATAGCCTCCAGCACGTGAAAGGTCGCCATCGTGTTCTGCTGCAAATCCTTGCCGGGATGCTCCAGGCCGAAGCGCACGTCGGCGTTGGCGGCGAAATGGAAGACGAACTCGCACCCGGCCATCGCGTCGGTCAGGGCGGGGAGGTCGAGGTTGTCGCCCTGGACCAGCCGGAAACCGGGCTGCTGGCGGGCGCCGGTGAGGAACGGCTCCTGGCCGGTGGAGAAATTGTCCCAGCCGACGACCTCCTGGCCGTCGCGCAGGAGTCGGTCCGCCAGGCTGCTGCCGATGAATCCGGCCACGCCGGTGATAAAATATTTCATGAAATTGCCGCTCGGCAGCCGGGGCGGTCCGCCACCGCCGCGCGCTGCTGGCGTGCAACTTCTTCCAAAGGGTTGACCTTCGACAAGCGAAATTTCGCCAACGCACGCAGCCAGGTGAGCGGATCACGCAGGAAAGACACTTTTTTGCCCTCGGCGAACGAACGCGAGCGGTAGTTGACCGGGATTTCCAACGGCTGGTAGCCTTTTTGCAGCAGCTTGATGACCAGCTCGAAATCGAAGTCGAAGCGGTCGCACTCGAAGCGCAAGCCGTGCAGGCAATCGCGCCGGAACACCTTGAACATGGTGAACGGGTCCCGCATCCGCGCGCCGAACAGGGCGTTGACCAGGAAGGTAAAGAAACGGTGGGCCGTGTTCATGACCGCGCTCAGGATCGGCTGGCCGGTGAATTGCCGCATCTTCCAGGCGACGCCGCCGTGACGCGCGCCGAGCACGAAGGCCGCGCGCCCGCCGAGCAGCGGTTCGAGCAGGGCTTCGTAATCTTCCAGGTCGTATTCGAGGTCGGCGTCCTGGATGAGCACGTAATCGCCGTGGGCGCGGGCGAGTCCGGCGCGGACGGCGTGGCCCTTGCCGGAGGGGCGGTCTTCCCAGACGACGGTGACGCGGGGGTGGTCGGCGTACCGGGCGACGAGGTCGCGGGTGCCGTCGGTCGAATGGCTCTCGACGACGATGAGATCGAGATCGACGCCCTCGATTTCCTTGGCCAGCAGACGCTGGAAGGCGAGGTCGAAAGTCGCGGCTTCGTTGTAGGCGGGGACGATAACCGAGAGGGTCGGACGCGCGGTTTTCTCCCGGCGGCGCGCCAGGAAAACCCGGTAGCTCGACGGGGTGCGCAGAGGGTGCCGGGCCAGGCTGGCCGGGAGGATTTTGCGCAGGAGGCCGGTGACGGGTGAGATCCAGGGGACCGGGTAACGCTCGAAGTGGCCCGCGATGTAGTCGAAGCTCAGCGTCTGGACACCCGGCTGCTGGATGATGCCGCCGAAACCCGTCTGGCAGAGCAGGGTTTCCAACGTGGCGGACATGAAGTACCAGAGGTGCTCGGGCCGGAACTGCGCCCAGCGGTTGCGCAGCAGGCGGGCAGGGAACGAATCCAGCGAGGGGGCGGCGAGCATCAGGACGCCGCCGGGTTTGAGCAAACCGTGGGCTTGGGCGAGCAGCGCACGGGGATCGCGGACGTGTTCGACCACGTCGGAGAGGACGCAGAGATCGTAGCGGGCGCCGACGGTGGAAAGGTCGCCGGCATCGGCCAGGAGGATTTCGGCGCCGTCGCCCACGGCTTCGCGGGCGATGGCGCAAGCTTGCGCGGAAAACTCGACGCCGGTCCCTGCGTAGCCCCGGGCGGCGGCGCGCCGGAGGAAATCGCCGCGTCCGCAGCCGATTTCGAGCAACCGCGCGCCGGGCCGGACGCCGTATCTGGCGATCAGGTCGAGGAAACCGTCGGCGGTGGCCTGGTGAAGCTCGGCCACGTGCTCCTGACCGACATCGCTTCTCTCCATCGTGAGAACTTCGGTGCCGTGCAGACGGGTCAGTTCGGCGTCGTCGGGCTGGGGGTTGGTGCCCATCAGCCCGCAGTCGTGGCAGCGCACGATGCGGAAGGTTTCCAAGGAGAATTGGTAGAACAACCGCGCGCCGCCGCAGATGGGGCAGGCCGTGAGCGTGCGGCGGGTGTGAGGGGCGGCGGCGGCGAGTCCGGGGGACATTGCCAGAGATAAAAGCCGCTTCCATGCCAGGGGGTTACAGCCGTTTGCAAAAAGAAGGTTCCCCCCAAGGTAGGGATGGCCCTCCGCGCCCGTCCCCTTTTTTGCCGGGTCCGGCTGTTTCGCCCGATCATGCGCTTTGCCAGCGGCGGTAAATCAGGGACTGGCTCGGAGAGCCATCCCTACCTTTGTCACGAAGCCGTTGCGCGGCGGATACCTTCACGGCAGATGCCGGACCCCCGTGCCGCCTATTGGCTCCGGGCGTGTAATTCGTTGGCTGCCGCGATGGCCAGGGAAACCGCCACGTCCGAATTCATGTGCTCCCACTGGCCCCAGCGGCCCAGCGGATAGACCCCGTTCGCCGTCGCCCAGGTTTTCACCGTTTCGACCGCCTGCGGCTTGTCGAGCGTGTTCACCGGGTAGGCGTAGGGATTGTGGTGGCGGAACGCGTCGCCCTGCTTGGGCGAACGGGCGGAATTCGTCTCGGTCCAGTAGCCGCGCGAACCCGTGCAAAAGTTCGCGCGCAGGAGGATGCGGTGGAAGCTTTTCGACTCGTCGGGATCGTAGGTCCAGTGGGAATCGGAGGGCAGCGTGTCGGCGACGTAATCCACGTCGATGGGCACTTGCACGAGCCTGCCGATGGCGGCGCGCACCTCGTCAGGCAGCGGGCCAGCCTCGGTCCAGAACGTCCAGGGGATCGAGTTGACGATGGTTTCGCCCTGGTAACGGCCGTTGACGGTGCGGGCGGCGGGGTCGACCGACCCGAGCTTTTCGCCCAGGTGCAGCTTGTCGCCGAGGGCGTCGCCCATCCGCCGCCAGACCTCGCCGTAGCCGAATTCCTTCGGGTAGAGGAACGTGCCGTGGGCGGGCAGCGCGCCGAACATTTTGTGTTCCAGGCAGCTTTGCAGCGTTTCGCGGAAGGAGACGTTCGGCAGCTTGTAGAGCCAGTAGGTGCCGAGCGCGTTGGGGTCCATCGACCAGATTTTGCGGTTGTACGGCAGCATGTATTCCTGCGCGATGCAGTCGCCGAGCTTCCAGGTGATCCAGTCCGCGAACGCTTCCGGCTGCGGCGCGCCGAGCACGCTGCCCGCCTTGGCGATGGATTCCAGGAAGTCGATCTGGTCGCTCACCGGCAACTGCCATAAATTCCCCTCCAATGGGTGATCCAACTCGATGCCACGGATGCGGATTTTCGAGACGCGGTGGTGCTCCTGCCATTCCTCGCGGGGCATGAAGCGAAAAACCAGGTCGAGCACTTCCTTGCGCTTGAGATCGAGAAAATGGCCGCCGCCGATGTCCAGGGGCTTGCCGTCCACCTCGACGCTGCGGCAGAGGCCGCCCGCTTCGTTTTCTTTTTCCAGGACCACGAAAGATTCCTCGCCCAGCAGGCGCAGAGTATGGGCGAACGCGAGGCCGGAAGGACCAGCGCCCAGGATGACGTACTTGAAGTGTTCCATGGAGAGGGGACGGAGCTTAGAAACCGGGTGGGGAAGAGTCAATGCTTGAAACCGGCCGCCGCCCCATTCGTAAAAATCAACCGGCCCGGTCGTGAAACTGTTGATCGACGATCAGCCCGTCGCGGATCGTGTGGACCCAGTCGCACGCCTCGGCGATGGCCGGGTTGTGCGTGACGAGCAGCAGCGCCTTGTTCTGGCGGTGGACCAGTTCGGTCAACAACGAAAACACGCGGTTGGAGTTCGCTGTGTCCAGGTTGCCGGTGGGTTCGTCGGCCAGGATCACCTGCGGGTCGTTCGCCAGCGCCCGGGCGATGGCCACGCGCTGCTGCTCGCCGCCGCTCAGGTGGCGGCTGGGGCGGTCTTTTTTGTTTTCGAGACCCACCGCGTCGAGCAGTTCCGCCGCCCGGCCGCGCATGTCCGCCTCGTTCAGACGCCCGAGCTGGCGCATGGGAATCATGATGTTTTCGAGCGCGGTAAAATCCGTCAACAGGAAGTGGAACTGGAAGATGAACCCTAGCAGCGCGTTGCGTTGGCGTGAAAGCTCGTCGTCCGGCAGGTCGGACACGGGCTGGCCGCTGATGATCAGCCGCCCGGCGTCCGGGCGATCCAGCAGCCCCAGGATGTAGAGGAGCGTGCTCTTGCCGCAACCCGACGGCCCGACGACCGCGTGGACGTGCCCGCGCTCCAGCTTGAGCGAGACGCCGCGCAACACGTGGACCCGGGATTCCGCCTCGCCCAGGAAACGCTCCAGCCCGTCGCATTGCAGGCAAAGGTTGTCCCCGGCGGGAACCGTGGTGGGAAGATCGTTCGTCATTGCCCGGAGCCGCGCAGGATGTCCACCGGCGCGAGGTTGGCCGCGCGCCGCGCGGGAAAGTAACTCGCCGTGAGCACCGCGAAAAAGGCGATCAACGCCGCGTAGTAATAATGCTGCGGACTCCACGCCACGATGAAATGGTCCGTGTAAAGGATGCCGCGCACCTTGATCGGAATCTGCGAGAGCAGATAGGTGATCAACGCCCCGAAACCTGCCCCGAACAGCGAACCGAGCAAAGCGATGAGAAACCCCTGGAAAACGAAAATCACCGTGATGTCGATCCGGCGGTAGCCCATCGAGCGCAGGATGGCGATCTCACGCTGTTTGTCGAGGACGGTCATGGTCAGCGTGTTGAAGATGAGCACGCCCGCCAGCAGGATGATCAGGCTGACCGTGATGCCCGCCGAAATCCGCAACACGCTGAACACCTGCAAATTCCCTGCCTCGCGCTCCTGCCACGAGCGCGCCCGGTGGCCGAACAACCGCTCGAAATGCTGCGAGATGGCCGGGGCGCGGTCGGGGTCGCGCAGGGTGACGACGATCTGCGAAACCATCGACGGCTTCTCCAGCAACGACTGCGCGAGACGCATGTTCACGTAGCCGCGCCGTTCGTCGATGATGTTGTTGCCGCTGCGGAAAACGGCGCTCACGGTCATGGCCTTGCGTTGCGTGCCGTTGCCGATCAGCGTGACGCTGTCGCCCACCTTGAGCTGCATCTTGTCGGCGAGCAGCGAACCGAGGATGATGCCGTCGGGCCGGATGCGGTAATCGGCCAGCCTGCCCGCGATGATCTGGCTGCCCAGGGCGGTGGCGCGGAGCTGCTGGTCGAGATCGATCCCCTGGAGGGTGATGACCTCGGTCTGGAAGTCGCCCTGCGCGCTGACGTTGCCGATCACAATCGGCGCGCAGGCGATCACGTTGGAAAACTGCCGCGCCACGCGCATGATCTCCGCCGCGTCGGTGATGCCCTCGTAATATTTGCGCCGTTGCTGGCCTCCCAGCATCCGGCCCTCGCTCGCCGTGCTGAAGTTCGTGTAGCGATCCTGAAACCGGTCGCTGATGACAATCGCCCCGGAGGTGCCCAGGATCGTGCGGATAAAATACTCCTGGAAACCCTGCGTCTGCGCCTGCGTGCAGATGAAAAACGCCACGCCGAAAATCACGCCCAGCAGGCTGAAGAGCAACGAACGTTTCCGGCTGACCGTAAACCGCAGACCGATGTGGAGGGCAGGGCGCAAGGGGAAGGATGAAGGATGAAGGATGAAGGATGAAGGATGAAAGCGGGACTGATCGCCCTTTTGACTCCCGCTTACTTTTTGCCCCGGGCGTCTTTGACCTTGATCGGGCGCACGCGCTGGCCGGGGTGGAAGGCATCCTGGTCCTCGACGATGACCTGATCTCCCTCGCGCAAACCCGTGACGATTTCCGCGAAATCCGCGCTCTTGAAGCCAATCTTGACCGGACGCTGCTCGACCACGCCGTCCTCGACGATGAACACCTGATCGACGTTGACCGCGCGCGCCGGGACGACCAGCGCGTTTTCCTTGCGGCCCACGGTGATGAGCATGTCGCCCGTCAACCCGTAGAGAAACGGCGTGTCGGGCTTGCCGTCCACGGTGAGCACGACGTAGTAGCGCGAGCTGTTGGCCTCCGGGCTGGGCAGGATGGCGGCGAGCGTGGCCGTGTAGTTTTTGCCGGCGGAGGAATACAGGTGCAGCTCGGCCTTCATGCCGGCCTTGAGCACGCCCACGTCTTCCTCGTTGACCAACCCGGACACGTAGGTGTCGGAAGAA
The DNA here is from genome assembly GCA_964250695.1 of uncultured Chthoniobacterales bacterium. GTDB lineage: Bacteria > Verrucomicrobiota > Verrucomicrobiia > Chthoniobacterales > SZAS-18 > CAHJWO01. The sequence goes on from CAXUGY010000005.1 coordinate 106,849, forward strand.
GCCACGGTGAACAGCGCCTGGTTGGGCAGGACGTAGGAATTATTGTTGAAGTTGATCACCGTGAGGACGCCGTCGAAGGGTGCCCGGACTTCGGTGCGCTTGAGTTGATCCTGGTAGGTCTTGAGCAAATTGGCGGCGGCGTCCAACCCGCGTTGCAGTTCGAGCCGCTCGTTGTCCACGATGATCTTGACGCGGTTCACGTCGTTTTCCGCGGCCTCGCGGGTGACGCGGGGCACGGCTCCGGGCGCGAGCTTCTTGTAGGCATCGACCTGATCCTGCGCCGATTTGAGCGCACCGGCGCTGGCCGGACCGTTTTTCTGCCGGGAAACGGCGGAATCGTAATCGACCTGCGCCTGCTTGACGAGCCGCTGCACGCTTTCGTCCACGACGGTCGCCATGAGTTGATCCTGCTTGACCGTGAAGCCCTGCGATTGGTAGGTGGACCCCAGAGCGGGGTCGGTGTGCAGGTAGCCCGCGTTCTGGGCGAAGAGCGTCAGGGCGTTGGTGGCGTTGATCGTGAACGTGCCGTAGACCGTGGCCACCGCCGGGCCGCGTTCGACGGGCGCGACCTCCGCCGGGGCGCGGTTGATGACGTTGACGTAGAAATAGTAGCTGACGAGCAGCAGCACGAAAAAGACGACGAGCAGCGCCACCCAGCGTAAAAGGCTGAACAGCGCGGCTTGGCGGCGCGGGTTGGGTCGGGCAGGGGTCACTTCTTGGCAGGCGTTGGATGGTTGGCGGAACGGGGTGCGCCCGGGTCGTCGGTGGTCACGAATTGGAGGTAATTGCCGGTGATGCGGTCGAACTCCGCGTGGGCCAGGCTGCGCGCCAGGTCGGCGCCGAGCAGGCTGCGGCGGACATTGAGGACCCCGTCCCGGGCGTCGAGGAATTCCAGTTGCGAGTTGATCCCTTGGGCAACGCCGGACTGGATCATGTTCAAAGTATTCCGCGCGGTGCCCACGCTGCCGCGCAGCGCGGCGGACGTGGCGGCGGCGTCGGCGAGGCGCGCGCGGACCACCGCCAGGTCCGCCGGGATGTCGCGTTCCAGCCGCGCGAGGCCGATGGCGAGGAGGTCGCGCGCGGCTTCCCGGCCCCGCACCGCGCCGCGCACCGTGCCGGTGTCGATGATGGTCCAGTTCGCCAGGATGCCGGGGCGGATCTCGGTCGTGCTGACCTGATCGGTGGAGCGCACGGCGTTGGGCGTGTCGTTGCGCACGTTAGTCTGCGGAACGGCCTCGCCGTTGAGGTAGATGCGCACCAGCGGATAATACCCGCCCCTGGCGATGTTCACGTCCTCCCGGTTGGCGCGGACCAGGGCGCGCAGGGTCCGCACGTCGGGCCGGCGCTCGAGCGCGCGGCGGGTGGCGTCGGCGGGATCGAACGCGGGCAGGGATTCGCCGAGCGTCCCGGCCAGCGTGATGCCCGCCAGCGCGTCTGCGCCGTGGATGCCCGGCTCGCGGCCCATGAGCTGGAGCAGCCGGGCGAGGGTGGTGCGGTACGTCCCGCGGGCGTCGAGGGTGATGGGGTCGAAATTTGCCCGCTGGACCTGCGCGGAGAGCAGCGCCGCGCGGCCCACCAGCCCGGCGCCGGCGAGCTGGTTTTGGCTCTCGATGTTGGCGGCCAGCACCTGGTCGATGTCACGGAGGATCACCCCGCTCTGCTGCTGGTAGAGCGCCTGGAGGAACGTGGTGCGCGTGGCGTGCAAATACGCGGCCGCCACCGCGTAGAGGTTTTCCTGCGCGGCGAGCACCCCGGCGGTGCCGCGCCGGAACGCGGCGGGGATCGTGGCGTCGAAAATCGACTGGTAGAGAGTTTCCGTCCCCAGCGCGATGGGCTTGTTCTCGTCCACCGTCGTGGTGGTCAGCGTCTGTCGCTTCCCGTTGGCGTCGATGTACGGGATGCGCTGGCCGACGGATTCCTCCTGCAACTCACCGGCGAGGCCGCCAATCGTCAGGGTGGGCAGGGCGCGGGCGCGGAGGGTCAACCGTTCGGCGGTGGCCTGCCCGATGGCGTCGCGCTGCAGGATGATCTGCGGATTGTGCTCGGCGGTCTCGCGCAGGCACTCCGCGAGGGTCAGCGTCTCGGCGCGCGCGGGAATCGTTCCCGGCCACGCCAGACCCGCCAGCAGGAGCAGGCAGGGACGCCAATGGGTCAGAGGAGAACGGAGCATGGAAGCGAGGTCAGAACTGGAAAGGCAAAAGGCAGAAGTCGGCAGGGGTTGGCAGTCAGGGTCTTCCTCTTTGCATTTTGCATTTTACTTTGGCGTTTTCGAGGAGGGAAACTGGCTGCTGCCTTGCGTGGCGCGGCCCGATGCCATGGCGCGTTCCAACCGCGCGAGCGCCAGATTGTACGCCAGCCGTCCGCCGAGTTCGGTGGTTTGCACGCGGGTCAGGTCCACCCGGCTTTGCAGCACGTCAAGCTGGGTGTTCAGACCGGCGTCGAAGTTGTGCGTGGCCAGATCGAGCGTGGTGTTGGCCAGCGCGATGTTCTGGCCCAGGGGCCGGAGCGTGCTCTCGGCGGTCTTGAGCTGGTCGAAGGCCACCCGCACGTCCGTCTCCACCTGGAGCCGCGTGGCCACGAGCTGCGCCGCCGCCTCGGCTTGTTGCGCGCGCACCCCGCGCACCCGGCCCAGGGTAGCGAAGCCGTCGAAAAGCGTCCAGGAACCCAGGACTCCGATGGTGTACCCCGAGAAATTATCCTTCACGGCCAACAGGTTCGGCTGACTGTAAACGTCGTAGGCCGCGAACACGCTGACCTGCGGGCGCGTGGCGGATTTTTCGACGGCGAGCTGGCGTTTGAGCACGTCGAGCGCGAGCTTGCGGCCTTCCAGTTCCGGCCGCATCGCCGTGGCCCGGCCCAGGCACTCCTCCAGCGACATCGAGAAGGGCCGGAAATCCAGCGCGCCGCGCACGCGAAACGGGGGTTCGGTCGTTTCCTTGGGATAACCGACGGCGAGCACCTGGCTGAGCGCGGCGTAGGCCGTGCGGACGCTGGAACGCGCCTGGAGCAGCGCCGGTTGCTCGTTGGCCAGGCTGACCTCGGCGCGGTTGACGTTGATCTGCCCGACCGATCCGGCGGCGAACCGGTCGCGCTGGTCCTTGAGTTGCGAGCCGAGCAGATCGACCGCCTGTTGGCGCACGCCGATGCTCTGCTCCGCCGCCAGCGTGCCGTAGAACGCCTCGCGCACCGCCAGCGTCACCGTGTCGAGCACGGCTTGCAGGTCCAGCCCGGCGGCCTGTTCGAGCAGTTTGGCGGCGGCGATGCGGTTACGCACGGCTCCCGAGGAGTACAGGCTTTGCGCGATGCGGATGTCGGCAAAATAGTCGTCCGGGCGGATGTTGGTCTGGGTGCCGCCGTTGGAGGCGATGCTCTGCTCGCGCCGCTGGTAGTAGCCTACGGAGGTGAGTTGGGGAAAGATGCCCGCCTTCGCCTGGATGACCACGGCGTGCGCGGCGTCCACGCGCCGGTTGGCGGCGATGACGTCCGGGTTCTGCCGGGCCGCGAGGTCCAGGCACTCCGCCAGCGAGTACGCGGGCACCGCCCGGGCCGACGAACACAGCGTCAGCACCCCGGCCAGCACGCGCCAACCGGCCGCCGTGACGCACAGGGACCGGAGGGAGTGAAAGCGTCGGACGCGGAGGATAGGATTCATCGAGACGGCCCCGTTTCTAAGGGCGCGGCGGGCATCGGCCAAGGAAAAAATGTGCGCGGTCATGTCCCGCCGGACGGTCGATTGTCGGTTGACGCCGGGCAGGCACGAAGGTACAGACAAATCGCGCTTTTGCCATGTTCAAGGTTCCTTTTTTCGCGGGCAGCTCGAAACCGGTTGCCGAACGCTGCCGCACCGACGCGACCACCAAGATGCGTCTGCGGTACGCGCCGTTTTATCAGGTGGCCGAGGAAGCGGATGGCTTGAACATCGTCGTCGATGGACGCCGGATGATCATGATGGCCAGCAACGAGTACCTCGGCCTGACGAACCATCCCGAGGTGCGCGCGGCGGCGAAGAAGGCCATCGACGACTGGGGCACCAGCCCGTGCGGCTCGCGGCTGGCGAACGGCTCGCGCGCTTATCACGTCGAACTGGAAGAAGAGCTGGCGGCGTTTCTCGGCAAGGAAGCCTGCCAGGTGCTCGTCGCCGGGTACATGGCGTGCGTGGCCAGCGTGTCGTCGATTGCCCAGCGCAAGGATGTGGTCGTCGTGGACAAGAGCATCCACGCCTCGCTCTGGGACGGCATCCGCCTGAGCGGCGCGGAAGTGGAACGTTTCACCCACGGCGACATGGGTTCGCTGCGCGCCATGCTGGCCCGGCTTTCGCCCGACCAGCCCAAGATCGTCGTGGTGGACGGCGTCTATTCCATGGAGGGTCATCTCGCGCCGCTGCCCGAGTTGGTGGCTCTCTGCGAGGAGTTCGAGGCGTTTCTGATCGTGGACGATTGCCACGGGTTCGGCGTGCTGGGGCGCGACGGGCGCGGCACGGTGGACCACTTCGGGCTGACCGAAAAAACCGACCTCATCTGCGGCAGCTTCTCCAAGTCGCTGGCCAGCACGGGCGGATTTATCGCGGCGGACAAGGCGACCATCGAATATCTGCGCAGTTCCAGCCAGCAGATCATTTTCAGCGCGGCGATCACGCCGTCCGCCGCCGCGACCGCGCTGGCCAGTTTGCGGGTGATGCAGCGCGAGCCGCAGCACCGCGAGCGTTTGTGGGAGAACACCCGTTATTTGCAGGGCATCCTGGCCTCGCTGGGTCTCGATGATTGGGGCAGCCCGACCCCGGCGATTCCCATCGTCATCGGGGATAAGCTGAAGCTTTATTCCATCTGGAAGTCGCTCCAGGACCAGGGCTTCTTCACGGTGATGTCGGTCCCTCCCGGCGTGCCCGCGGGCAAGGACATGATCCGCATGGCCGTCAGCGCGCTGCACACCCGCGAAATCCTCGACCGGTTCGGCGACGCGCTCAAGCACGCCATCAAAAAAGCGAGTTACCGCCCACCCGGTCTGAAGGCGGCCTGAACTGACGCCGGGTCATTTCAGGAGTGCGAGCAGGGTCTTGAACGGTTCGCCCTCCGCCCGGCCAAGCAACTCCCAGGCGACGGTTTCGAACGTTGTCACCCGCGCCTGGGCAATCTCGCGGAGTTCGTGCAGGGCGAGGCGGTGGTCGGATTCGGCCCGCGAGGCGACGGCATCCGCCAGCAGGTAAATCGCGTGGCCACGCTCGCGCAGGTCGAACACCGTCTGCCGGACGCACACGTGGGTTTCGATTCCCGCCACGAGCAGCGTCGGCGGCAACTCGTCCGGCCCGAAACAACCCGCCGCCGAGAACGTGTCTTTCGGGCGGGCCGGCGGGGCATCGGCACCCAGCGCGGCACGCACCGCCGCGACGGTCGGCCCCAGTTTTTGCGGCACCTGTTCCGAGTGGAAGACCGGCAGGCCGAAGAGCCGCGCCACCGCCACGCTGGCGGCCACGCGCTTCACCAGCGCGTCCGCCCCGGCCATCGCCGGAACGAGCCGCTCCTGCACGTCGATGACCAACAGGCCGGTCTCCTCTGCATTCAATCGCCAATTCATGGTCGTTTCCTCTGGATCGACTTTAACCTCACGTCGCCAAGCCTCCAAATGCCTCTGCCGAACGAAGTACCTTGTATGAACGAAATCCCGCCCAAGCACGAGACCCCGCCGCAGCCGGTCGCCCTGACGCCCGAAAAAGAGACGATCCGCGTTTCGCAGGAGGAATTTGTCGATGACATGGCAGGCCCGTCCATGGATAAATCCGAATACGACGCGACGAAGGGTGGACACCCTGCGCTGCGGCCCGCGAGCGACGCGGACGAAACCCGGCGCAAGGATCAATCTTGACGCCGTTTCGCCGGTGCGTCAATCTGGCGCATCGGTAGCGACGAAGCGACGCTCCGAACATGGACCACACGAACGTGCGAAATCGTCATGGCGCGAAATTTTTGTCACCCCACCGGACGGCACGAACGTATATTATTCCATGAGCACATCACACACTCCGGCGGCCGATGATTCCAACACGATCAAGGACCCGGACACCTGGACCACCGGCGACGAACCTGCCACGGGCGCACAGCTTTCCTACCTGAAGACACTGACGACCGAGGCCAAGGAAGAATTCGACGAGAACGCGCCGATCACCAAGGCGGATGCGTCCAAACGCATCGAAGCATTGCGCGCCGGGAACGCCCGCGTGCATGAAAACGAGTGAACGCCGGATTCCCCGGCCTGTCTATCTTTAGGTACGGGCACGCAGTGTGCTCGACATTCCGCAGGGAGTGCGCGGCGGGTTGAACCTCCGCGCATTTCGGCTACAATCACCCAACGTGGTCATCCCGTTACATGAAAGTCTAAAATGATGAATAATTTTACTCCCAGAGCACAGCAGGTATTGGCGTTGGCGAGGAAGGAAGCGGACCGCTTCAACCACAACTACGTCGGCACCGAGCATTTGCTCCTCGGACTGATCAAGCTCGGCCAGGGAGTCGCCGTCAACGTGCTTCAGAAGATGGGTCTCGACATGGAGACCGTGCGGATGGAAATCGAAAAGCAGGTTGGCAGCGGGCCGGAAACCAAGATGGTCGGCAACATCCCCTACACGCCACGCGTCAAGAAAGTGCTCGCGCTGGCGGGCAAGGAGGCCAAGAGCCTTAACCATTCCTACGTCGGCACCGAGCACATCCTGCTCGGCCTGCTGCGCGAGGGCGAAGGCGTCGCGGCCCGGGTGCTCAAGAGCCTGGAAGTGGACATCGAACGCACCCGCAACGAAATTCTCAAAGAGCTGGACCCGAACTTCACCCCGCCGGAGGCGGAACAGGAAATGCCCACCGAAAACGGCAACAAGAAGGACGTGAAAACCCCGGCGTTGCGCGCCTTTGGCCGCGACCTGACCGAGTTGGCCAAGAAGGGCGAACTGGACCCGGTGATCGGCCGCAAGAACGAAATCGAGCGCGTCATCCAGGTGCTCTGCCGCCGCACGAAGAACAACCCCGTGTTGCTCGGCGAGGCCGGGGTCGGCAAGACCGCCATTGCGGAAGGGCTGGCGCAGGAAATCGCCGGTGGCAACGTGCCCGAGTTGTTGCGCGACAAGAAGGTCATCACGCTCGACCTCGCGCTGATGGTCGCCGGGACCAAGTACCGCGGCCAGTTCGAGGAACGCATCAAGGCGGTGATGGACGAAATCCGCCGCTCACGCAACGTGATCCTCTTCATCGATGAGTTGCATACCATCGTCGGCGCGGGTTCGGCGGAAGGCGCGATGGACGCGAGCAACATCATCAAACCGGCCCTGAGCCGGGGCGAGTTGCAGTGCGTCGGCGCGACGACCCTCAACGAGTACCGCAAGTACATCGAAAAGGACGCCGCCCTGGAACGCCGTTTTCAGACCGTCAAGGTCGAAGCCCCGAGCGTGGACGAGGCGATCCTCATCCTCAAGGGCCTGCGTCCGAAGTACGAAGCGCACCACAAGGCGAAGCTGACCGACCAAGCGTTGGAAAGCGCCGTCAAGCTCTCGGACCGTTACATCACCAGCCGGTTCCTGCCCGACAAGGCCATCGACGTGATGGACGAAGCAGGTGCCCGCGCCCGCATCGGCGCCATGACCCGTCCGCCGGACGTGAAGGAAATCGAGAAGGAGATCGAAGACATCCGCGTCGAGAAGGAAGCGGCCATCAAGGCGCAGGACTTCGAGAAGGCGGCCAGTCTCCGCGACACCGAAAAGCAGGCCAAGGACCGCCTTGAGAAAATCCTCGCCGACTGGCGCGAGCAACGGGAGGAGAAGGAAGTTCTCGTGACGGAGGACGACATCATGCACATCGTCAGCAAGTTCACGGGGGTCCCGCTCCAGCGCATGGAGCAGAAGGAAACCTTGAAGCTGCTGGCCATGGAAAGCGAGTTGCGCACCTCGGTCATCGGTCAGGACGAAGCGGTCGTGGCCATCAGCAAGGCGCTCCGCCGCAGCCGGGCGGACCTGAAGGACCCGAAGCGTCCGATTGGCTCGTTCATCTTCCTGGGCCCGACGGGCGTGGGCAAGACCTTCCTGGCGCGCACGCTGGCGGAGTTCATGTTCGGCGACGCGGATGCGCTCATCCAGATCGACATGAGCGAGTACATGGAAAAGTTTACGGCCAGCCGTCTGATCGGTTCGCCTCCCGGCTACGTCGGTTACGAGGAGGGCGGCCAGCTCTCCGAGGCCGTGCGCCGTCGTCCGTACTCGGTCGTGCTGTTCGACGAAATCGAAAAGGCGCACCCCGACGTGATGAACCTGCTGCTCCAGATTCTGGAAGAAGGCAAGATCACGGATTCGCTGGGCCGCAAGATCGACTTCCGCAACACGATCATCATCATGACCTCCAACGTGGGCGCGGAACTCATCAAGCGGCAGATGTCGCTCGGGTTCGGCGTGGCGAAGGACGAGCACGACTATGAGTCGATGAAGGGCAAAATCCTCGAAGAGTCGAAGCGCGTCTTCAAGCCGGAGTTCCTCAACCGGTTGGATGACCTGATCGTCTTCCACACGCTGACAAAGACGGACCTGATGCGCATCGTGGACCTGGAGGTTTCCAAGGTGGTGGGCCGCATCAAGAACAAGGATATCCATGTGACGCTCAACGAGGCGGCCAAGGAGTTCCTGATCGAGAAGGGCTACGACCCGACCTATGGTGCGCGTCCGATGCGTCGGGCGGTCGAGAAGTATCTGGAAGACCCGTTTGCGGAGGAACTCCTACGCGGCAACGTGAAGGCTGGCGACACGCTGGAAATCACGCTGGACGGCACCAAGCTCGGATTCCATGTGGTGTCGAGCAAGGAAGAGGCCAGCAGCAGCGAACCTGCCGCGACGGCCTGACTCCGAGAAATCTGACCCAACAAACTGCCGTCCGGTGTCATGCCGGACGGCAGTTTCTGCTTTTGGCGGGTAGCTCAGCTACCGATCAGCAGTCAAATCGTCATTTCAAAGCCTTTGCTCAGGATGACAGAAGTTTGGAAGGCAATCGCCCTACGTTGACACCATGTCGGTAGCATTTATCCACCACTCTTGCCGAGAGCCTCGCGCATCCGTGCGAAGTGGCTCTTGGCACTCGTCTCGCTGGCAGGCGCATTGAGCACTTGGCCGATGTTTACCATCTCCAAATAGTCGCGCGACAACTCCTTGAAAAACGTGCTCGGCGCACACGAGACCGCGCTGCCGTACTTCGTGCGGTTGACGCAATAGGACATCGTCAACTGCTGACGCGCGCGGGTGATTCCCACGTAGAGGAGCCGCCGCTCCTCGTCCACCGTGCCCTCGGAGCGGGAACGTTCGTGGGGGATGAGCCCTTCCTCCACGCCGACCAGAAAAACGTGCGGGAACTCCAACCCCTTCGCGGCGTGCAGCGTGATGAGCGTCACTTGCGGCATTGCTTCCTCCTGCTCCTCCTTTTTCTTTTGTTGCCGGTCGCGGTCGAGCGCGACGCGGTCCACGAAACCACGCAACCCGCCGTCGGGCTGGCGTTGCTGATAACGCTCCAGATCGCGCAACATGTCGCGCACGTTGATCTCGCGCGCCGTCGCTTCGCCTTCGGTTTTGCACGTCCGCCGCATCTCGGCGTAGAAGCCGATTTCCTCCAACAGCGCGGCGGTGACCCCGGCGTGATCCGCGCCGGGTGCGAGCATCCGCGATTCGAAACGGTCCATCAATTCGGCGAACGCCGCGAACGCCCCGCGTGTCCGGCCGCTGACCGTTTCCAGAAACGCCTCGTCGCTGATCGCCGCGAACAGGCTCATCCGGTGGACGCGCGAATAATCCAGCGCCCGCTCGACGGTCGTGTCACCCAACCCGCGCGGCGGGAAATTGATGATGCGCAGCAACGCGTTGTCGTCGTCCGTGTTGAGCAAGCAGGCGATGTAAGCGAGCAGTTCCTTGACCTCGCGCCGGTCGAAGATGCTCTGCCCGCCGACGATCCGATACGGAATGTTGCTCTCTTTCAGAGCCAGCTCGAACACCTTTGACTGCGAGTTCATGCGGAACAGGATGGCGAAATCATCCCACGAACGCACCGCTCCCGCCGACTTCAGCCGGTGCATTTCGGTCACGACGTAAGCCGCTTCTTCCTGGTCGGTCGGCGCGGGAACGACCCGCACCTTTTCGCCCGGGCCGTGTTCGCTCCAGAGCGTCTTGGGGCGGCGGCGCGGATTGTTTTTGATCAACGAATTCGCCGTGTGCAGGATGGCGTTCGTCGAGCGGTAATTCTGCTCCAGCTTGATCACCGCCGGGTTCGGAAAATGCCGCTCGAATTCCAGGATGTTGGCCACCTCCGCGCCGCGCCACCCATAAATGGATTGGTCGTCGTCGCCGACCACGCAGACGTTCGGCGGCTGCCCGTGCGCCAACAGCGAGACGAGGTCGAGTTGGAGCCGGTTCGTGTCCTGGAACTCGTCCACCATGAGGTAATGGAAACGGTCCCGCCACTTTTCGCGTGCCGCCGGGTTTTCGCGCAGGATGCGCACGGCGAGCAGCAGGAGGTCGTCGAAATCGACGGCGTTCATGCGCTTGAGTTCCGCCTGGTAGCGGTTGAAGACCGCGCCGACGAGCGTGTCCTCCTTCGGCACGCCACCCGCCGCGATGCGCGGGTCGTTCTTGAGCTTCGAGATCGTGGCCTGCGCGATGTTCGGATCGAGCTTTTCGTCCTTGGCAGCGGTGCGGGTGATGATGGCGCGGATCGTGCCGAGGCCATCGCCCTGGTCGTAGATGGAGAAATTCTTTTTGTAGCCGAGACACTCGATGTCCACGCGCAGGATGCGCACGCACAGCGCGTGAAAGGTGGAAACCGTCAGTTTTTTCGCCGCGTCGGCGTCCACCATCCCGGCGGCACGCTCGCGCATTTCTCCGGCGGCCTTGTTGGTGAACGTGACCGCGAGAATCTTCGACGGGCTGACCCCTTGGGCAACGAGATACGCGATGCGCGCGGTGATGACGCGCGTCTTGCCGGTGCCCGCCCCGGCGAGGATGAGCACGGGGCCTTCGGTCTGCACGACGGCGGCGCGCTGGGCGTCGTTGAGATCAAAAAGTCGGAAGGACATGGGAGCGGGAAGACCGGCGCGTGAAATGTACCGGTTGCGGCTGCCATCGCCACCTCAAAACCGGCCCGGCGCGTCGCTCAGGCCAGGAACGTCGCGCGCCGGGCGGCGAGGTCGGCGATCACCTGCGGGTACAGCGCGTGCTCGGCCTGCTGGATGCGCGCGTGCAGACGGTCGGCGGTGTCGCCGGGCAGGATCGGGACCTGCGCCTGTGCGATCACCGGGCCGGTGTCCATGCCGAGATCGACGTAATGCACCGTGCAGCCGGTCTCGGTTTCGCCCGCTGCGAGGGCTTGTTGCCACGCCGCCAGCCCCGGAAACTTCGGCAGCAGGGACGGGTGGATATTGATGATCCGGCGCGGAAACGCCGTGATGAGCGGTTCCTTCAACAACCGCATGAAACCGGCGAGGACGACGAGTTCCACTCCGGCGTCGCGCAGACGTTGGGCGAGCGCCTGTTCGTGCTCCGGTTCCAGCTTGGTCTTGAAACGGCCGGGCGGCATCCGAAAAGCGGGCGCGCCGTGTTGTGCGGCGAGGCGCAGGATCCCGGCGTCGGGCACGTCGGAGGCAACGAGCGCCACCCGCGCGTGCAGCGCGCCCGTGTCAATCGCCCGGGCGATGGCGGCGTAGTTGCTCCCCTGGCCGGAACCGAGCACGCCGAGCACGAGCGGAGCGTTCATACCGTCTCGTTGCCAGCCTGCATCCGCTCGATGGTGCGCGTCGTCGAACGCCCCGGCACCATCGGCACGAACTCGATGCGCGCTCCGATGGTTTGCAGCACCGCGAACTCCGCGGGGTTCAGCGTTTCGAGCTGATAATCGCCGCCCTTGACGTAGACGTGTGGGCGCACTTCGGCGAGCAGGGTGGTGGCGCGGGGGTCGGAAAAGACGCTGACGTAATCCACGCACGCCAGCGCGGCGAGGACTTCCGCACGGTCGTCGGCAGAATGGAGCGGGCGGCCCGGCCCCTTGAGCGCGCGCACCGACTCGTCCGCGTTCAGGCCGATGGCCAGCGCGTCTCCCAACGCCCGGGCGGCTTGCAGGTAGCGGACGTGCCCGACGTGGAGCAGATCGAAGCAACCGTTCGTGAAGACTAACCGGCGTCCGTCCCGGTCGAGATCGTCGCGGCGCGCGGCGAGGTCGGCGGCGGAGATCACCTTTCGTTGACCCATTTCTGAAACGGTGGGAGGCTTGACGGGCATAGAAGAACGGGACAGCTATCTAGGACGGGCGAGGGGCTGGCGTCAAGCCTGGAACGGCGAGCGGACTTTCCATCCTTCCACCGCCCGGGTTACGGCCCGGGCAGCGTGACGAGCAAGTCTTTCTTGATCAGCAGCGTCGTGCCTGTGCCGGGCACGCTGCGCGCCACGAAGCCAGCGGACTCGTAATGGTCGAGAAAATCGCGCCACTCCGGATCGTTGATCAGATGGCTGTCCTTTCTCAAACGCTCGGTGCAGACGACCATGTTGATCCCTTCCTTGGCCATGTACTGATCGAATGAGCCCCGGTTGCCGTATTCTGCCAGATGACGATAATTTGGCGTCTGATACACCGAGTAACCGCCCTCGCTGTCCAATTCGTTGACGCGACCGGTCAGCCCGAGTGATTGCAGGGAGCGAATGGTCCTGGCAACCGGCGTGTCAACCGGGGGTCGGTGGGAGAGGGTGGGCATGGCGGCCAGCACGACGAACGCGAGCAAAAAGAGGGCGGAGGGACGCAACGCGGGAAGCTCTTCTGCGGACCCGAAAAGCAGCGTGACCGCCAGAGCCACCAGCAAGACTCCCGGCAAAAGCAGATAGTGGTCGCGCGGAGCAATCGCCACGGCGCTGATGGCGGCGGGCACACAGAGCAACCCCACGCACGCCACCTGCAAGCGATGCCGGGGAAGACTCGTGCGCAGCCCCGGCCAGATGGCCCGCCGTTTGACGTAAAGGACTCCAAGCAGAAAGAGTTGCATCAGACGACCCTCGAATCTCAGGAAGCTCTGACCCAGGGGGACGAGAACGTTTTCGTGGTAAAGCAGCAAGTCCTTGGAATGGACAAAAACCTGCGAGAAATTGGTGAAAACGTGCCTGGCAAACATCCCCGGATTGTTCCGCCACGCGGCGGAAACCGTGGTGGCATCGCCGAAGTACCGGGCGGCGATTTCCTGGTAGTTGGTCAGGGGATCATAGCCATTTTCGCTGGACACGTGATTCCACTGCGCCCAATGATTCGCAAAATGTTGCGTGAAGGCGTAATATTGCCGCTTGTCGCCTCCGTGGCCGAACATAGGCGGTCCCAACGTGCATAAAAGCACGGCCGCCAGCAGGACGACGACGCCCGGGGGCAGGAACGCGGCCGGCGAACGTCCGCGCCGCCATTGCGCCAGCGAGAGTCCGGCGTCGAAAGCCAGCAGCAACAGCAGGGCGAGAAAGTATTCGGGCCGCACGTAAGACGCCAGCAGCGCGCCGATGGCCACGACGGCGACCGCGAATTCCGCCCGGCGCGCGAAGCTGGCCGCGATCAGCGCAAGCAGCACGATCAGCAACGCGAAATGCATGGGCCGCGGCATCGTCCCGGCGTTGACGGCGGTCGTGAGGAAATAAGCCGCGACGGCGGCGCTAACGACGACCGGCACCCGGTTGACCCGCAACCACCCGTACAAGAACAACGGCGGTAAAACCGTGGTCAGGACCATGTTGAGGTAATAAAGATGGACGCGGTCGGGTTGGAACCAGGACAGCGCATGATACCAGAGGGCGTAAAGCGGAGCGTATTCGGGCGCCGGAAATCCGTGCTGCGCCAGCGTGGCCCCGGAATAGAGGTAGTCGCTTTCGTCGTAGAGAAACACGTCGAGGACGCGCGTCATCCCGAACGTAAATTTCAAACCCGCGAGCAGCAGGACCAAAAGGACCACGGGGTCGGCGCGTTCGAGACGCAACTTTCGGAGAAAACGCTCCATGCTTTCAACGGCTCAACTCCAGCATCCGTAGAATCGGCTTCTCGGCGCGGACGCGGATTTCCTCGGGCATCGTGATTTCCGGCGAAAGGTTCAGCAGCGCGTCGTGCAGTTTTTCGAGCGTGTTCATCTTCATGAACCGGCAGTCCGCGCAGGCGCAGTGATCCGTCGGACCGGGGATGAACGATTTGCCCGGCACTTCCCGGCGCAACCGGTGCAGCATCCCGGATTCGGTCACGATGATGAACGCCTGCGCCTCGTGGTCGCGGCAGTAGCCGATCATCTTTTCCGTCGAGCACACCTCGTCGGCCAGCAACCGCACGGCGAAGGTGCATTCCGGGTGCGCGACCACCGGCGCGTCCGGGTACTGGTCGCGGATGCGCTCGATACTCTGGCGGGTAAACTCGACGTGGACGTAACAGTTCCCCTGCCACAGGTCCATCTGGCGTCCCGTTTTCTCCATGACCCAGCCGCCGAGGTTCTGGTCGGGCACGAAGAGGAGGTTCCGGTCGGCGGGCGCGCTCTCGACGATCTTGATCGCGTTGCCGCTGGTGACGATCACGTCGCTGAGGGCCTTCACGCCCGCCGAGCAGTTGATGTAGGCAATGACGTAATAGTTCTTCTCCCGGTGGCGTTCCAGAAACGCCGCCAGCTTTTCCGGCGGGCACGACTCCGAGAGCGAGCACCCGGCGTCCAGGTCGGGCAGCAGCACGGTCTTGGCCGGGTTGACGATTTTCGCCGTCTCCGCCATGAAATGCACCCCGCAAAACACGATCACGTCCGCGTCGGTTTTCTGCGCGTGGTAGCTCAGGCCGAGCGAATCGCCCACGTAGTCGGCCACGTCCTGGATTTCGCCCACCTGATAGTTGTGCGCGAGGATCACGGCGTTGCGTGCGCGCTTGAGCCGCAGGATGTCCGCGGCCAGGTCGGTGCTCGGGCGGACGGCGGGAGCGTCGAGGGTGTTCAGTGAAACCATAACGCAAGAAGATACCATGAAACCCGGTCCGGGGCGCGGGCGAAATCACGCTTGCCGCTTCGGTTTAAACTCACGAAGCTGGAAACTAAATCCATGAAACTTGGCTTCATCGGCGCGGGCAAAATGGCCGCCGCCATCGCACGCGGGGTGGTGGGCGCGGGTCTTTGCGCGCCGGGCGACCTGCTCGCCAGCGCACGCACCGCCGCCTCGCGCGACTGGTTTGCCGCCGAGACCGGCGCGATCACGACCGGCGACAATGCCGCCGTCTGCGCTGGCCGCGACGCCGTGCTGCTGTGCGTCAAACCCCACGCTGCCCGGGAGGTCCTGCGCGCGGTCGCTCCGGCGTTGCCCGGTGGCACCCCGGTCATTTCAGTCGTCGCCGGGGTGACCCTGGCCGATTTGCAGGGGGAGGCCGTTCCCGGCACGCCGCTCATCCGCACGATGCCCAACACGCCTTGCCTCGTGCGCAAAGGAGTGACCGCCTACGCCCGGGGCCACGCCGCCACCGACGCGCACGCTGCGCTGGCCGAGCGGATTTTCGCCGCCGTGGGCGATGTCCACGCCGTGCCGGAAACGCTCATCGACGCCGTCAACGGCCTGAGCGGCAGCGGCCCGGCCTACGTGTATTTGATGATCGAAGCGTTGGCGGACGGCGGCGTGCTCATGGGCTTGCCGCGCGCCCTGGCCGCTGCTCTCGCCGCGCAGACGGTCCTGGGCGCGGCGGAAACCGTCCGCCAGACCGGCGTTCACCCGGCGCAACTGCGCGAAGCCGTCGCCAGCCCCGGTGGCACGACGATGGCGGCGCTCGAAGTCCTGGAGCGCGCCGGGCTGCGCGCCGGGTTGATGGGAGCCGTCCGCGCCGCCACCGAACGCGCCCGCGAAATGGGCAAGTAGGGGTTCTCCCTCGCCATGATTTCAGGCGGCGAAATGGCTTTCTGCCCTTGCTCCGCCCGCCGATTTGGGTAAAAGAGGAACTTCGTGAAAACCCGTTCACAACTCCTGGCGTTGGTCTGCTGCACCGGCCTCCTGCTGTCGGCGGTCAACCCGTCCCTGCGCGCCGAAACCGAGGCGCACAAAAAGAAACGGAACAAGGCCGCCGCCGCCGAGGTCCACCGGAAACCGGCCAAAGCGTCGTCCGCCGTCCATCGCCGTCGGATCATCCCGGCCACGACCACCGCCGAGGACGAGGTCCAGCGTCCCGTCGATCTCGGTCCGGTCGATCCCAGCCGCCCACCGAACGTCACCGCCCGCTCGGTCATGCTGATCGACGCGCGTTCCGGCGAGGTGCTTTACGAAAAGGACGCCGATGCCCGCCGGCCCATTGCCAGCACGACCAAGCTGCTGACCGCGCTGATCGTCGCCGAAAGCGGCAACCTGTCCGGCTCGCTGGAAGTCCAGCCCATCGACACGATCTGCGAGCCGACCAAACTGTATTTCAAGCCCGGCGAGCGCTACGCCCGCAACGCCCTCCTGTACGCGCTGCTGGTCCACAGTTGCAACGACGTGGCCCGCGCCCTGGCCCGCGACAACGCCGGTTCCATCGCCGATTTCGCCGACAAGATGAACGCCCGTGCCGCCCAGCTCGGCGCGCGTGACACCCATTTCGTCAATCCCAACGGCCTGCCCGCGCCGGGCGAGGAACAATGGTCCACGGCGCGCGACCTTTCGCGCATCGCCCGGGTCGTTTACGGCAATGCGATCCTGCGGCCCATCATGGCCACCCAACACCTCCAGTTCCAGATGGCCAGCGGGCGCACGCAGGAGTTCGCCAACACCAACAAGGTTTTGCTGCGCTTTCCGTACTGCAACGGCATGAAGACCGGCTACACCGACGCCGCCGGTCATTGTCTGGTTTCCAGCGCCGACGACGGCAACAGCGCGATCATCAGCGTCTGCCTGGGCGACAACAAATCCATCTGGAACGATTCCCAGCGTCTCCTTACCTACGGCCTCGCAGCCGCCAACGCCCGCCGCACCGGGCAGCAAGCCCCGTCGCAGCCGCCTTTGAACAAAACGTCGTCCAGCGGGTCCGATAGAGGAACAAGCTCTGCATGGACGACCCTTTCCAAGGCGAACTGAGCGACCTGCGCGCCCGTTCGCTGCACCGGCGGCTGCGCCAGATGCAGACCGCCGCCGACAGCACGGTCGAGCTGGCCGAACGCGGACGGCTGGCGAATTTTGCGTCCAACGATTACCTCGGCCTCGCCGACGATCCCGTCCTGCGCGATGCCGCCAAGGCGGCGATTGATCGAGATGGCGTCGGGGCCGGGGCGTCGCGGCTCGTCAGCGGCACCCGCCCGGCGCATACCCGGCTGGAGGAAAAAATCGCGCGGTTCAAAGGAACCGAGGCTGCCCTGACCTTTTCCAGCGGCTACGCGACCGCGCTCGGCGTGCTCCCGGCCCTGGTGGACAAGCACGACGTGCTCATCCTGGACAAGCTTTGCCACGCCTCGCTGGTGGACGCCGCCCGCGCCAGCCGCGCCGTGCTGCGCGTGTTCCCGCACAACGCGCTGGCCAAGCTGGAGGATCACCTGCAATGGGCGCGCCGCGAACATCCCGACGCCCGGGTGATCGTCGTCACCGAGGCGGTGTTCAGCATGGACGGCGACCGCGCCCCGCTGGCCGGGATCGTCGAACTCAAGCAGCAGCACGGCGCGCTGCTCATGGTGGACGAAGCGCATTCCGTCGGTGTCATCGGCCGGAACGGGCGCGGCCTGGCGCACGAACTCGGGCTGGCAGGTAAAATCGACATCCACATGGGCACGCTCAGCAAGGCGCTGGGCGTCAGCGGCGGTTATCTCTGCGGACGGCGCAGCCTGATCGACCTGCTCATCAACCGGGCGCGCTCCTTCATCTTCTCGACCGCGCAACCTCCTGCCCTGGCCGCTGCCGCCGAAGCCGCCATCGACTTCCTGCTCACCGACGAGGGCGAACGCCGCCGCCTGGCCCTGTGGCAAAACATCCGGCTCCTCGCCAGCCAGCTTCCCCCGCCGCCCGGCGCGGGGTCCGACCAGCCCCCGCGCCGGAAAGACGGCGGCAGCGCGATTTTCCCGTGGATCGTCGGCGGCGAGGCGGAAGCCGTGGATTTCTCCTCCTGGCTGGCGAAGAAAGGGTTTTTTGCCCCGGCGATCCGCTACCCGACGGTTGCCAAAGGGTCGGCGCGTCTGCGACTGACGGTCACGGCCCGTCATCGGCCCGAGCAAATCATGGCGCTGGGCCGGGCATTGGGGGAGTTGGCGCGGACCGTGGAGGGCTGAAGAATTGGGTGGAATGGTGCGACCATCTGTATGAATGGCGTGACGATTGGTATGAATCGTCCTGCGATTGGTATGAATGACGTGACGATTGGTATGAATCATCCGTCGATTAATATGAATGGCGCGACGATTAGCATGAATCGCGCGGAGATTGGTGTGAATCGCGCGACCATCCGTATGAATCGCGCGACGATTGATACAGATCGCGCGACGATTCATCCCGGTTGAGCATCCATCGGTCTGGTTCAGAAGAGGATCACGAGCGAAGTTCAACGCGTCGAGCGCGAACGCCGCCCCATCGTCCACAGCAACGCAGGGTCCCGCCATAATGCCGCGCGGCCTGGCTGGATGGCGGTCTTTTCCAGGAGCAGACGCTTGAGCAGACGCACGGTGGTTTTCACCGCGAACAACTCCCGCGCCCGCTGGCGTCCCGCCTGACCGAATGCTTCTGCCCTCGCCGGTTCGGCGAGCATCCGCGCCAAGGCATCCGCCAGCTTGCCGGGCGAACGGGGCGGCACCAGCAGGCCGGTCTGGCCGTCAACGACCATCTCGGGCACCCCGGCCAGCGTGGTCGAAACGACCGGCAGCCCGGCGGCCATCGCTTCGGCGATGACCGTGGGGAGATTGTCCATGCCGCCATCGGCTGCCACCACGCAAGGCAGGGCGAACACCCGCGCCGTGCCCAGCAGCGAGGCGATCCCGGCCAGCGGCTTCGGGCCGGTCAACGTGACCCGCTCGCTCAGGTCGGCGTGGTCGATGGCAGCTTGCAGCGCGGGTTCCAGCGGACCTTCGCCGACGATCCGGCAATCGAAACCGACGCCCCGGTCGCGGAGCAGGCCGCAGGCGGTGATGAGATCGTCAAAACCTTTCTTCTCGATGTAGCGGCCCACCGCGACGATGCGCGGGCCATTCTTCGCGGGACGGGCGAGGGGAAAGGCGTCCACGTCGATGCCGTTGTAAACGCGGACGATCCTGGCCGCCGCCTGCGGGAACCTCGCTCGCAGTTGCGCCGCGCCGAAATCGCTGACCGCCACCACGAACCGCGCCGCGCCGACCAATTCCTCCAGGGTCAGCGACAGATCGGGATCGGGCGGGCAGAAAACATCGTTGGCGTGGGCCGTGAAACTGTAGCCGATGCCGAAATGCCGGTGCAGCCAGTAGGCCGTCCGCGCCGCGATCCCCGCGAAATGCGTGTGGACGTGGCCGATTCCCGCCAGTTTCAGGGGCCGCCCCAGCCACCCGGCCTCTTGAATCCGCGCCTTGTCGCGCCCGCCTTTCAGCCGCTGTTCGTCGGCGCGCAGAGGTTCGGGCAGCCGGTCGCAACGCTTGAGCCAACGGAATTCGTCGCCCAGTTCGCCCTCTTCGGGCAGGTAACGCACCCGCTCCGCCAGCCCGGCGGGAAAATCCTGCGGCGGCTCGTCTGACGGGCGGCGGATGGCGTAAATCCACGGGGCCATGCCCTGCCGCTCCATTTCGGCGACTTCGCGGTAACAAAACGTCTGCGTCCACGACGGAAAACGCTCAAAAAGATAGGCCCATTGCACGCGGAAGGATCAGTGAAAAGTTCGTGGAACCTAGGGAGAAACCGCCCCGGTCGGAAAGCACAAAAACGTTTTGGAGCGCGGTGGCGGCGGCGTTTCTGGACTGCTTCCTGCTTTTGAATCGGCAGCGGCGGTTTCGGAAGCCCGTCGTGTTGCGAAACCGGCGGCATGTCAAAAAGTGATTTCTTCAGTTTCATCACCAAACTCAAGCCGATTGAGTTGAAGGCGATTGGTGAGCTTTCCCAGGTGATGCACCTGGAAGAAGGAATCACCGTTTACCAGTGCGGCGAGGCGAGCGACGCGCTCTACATCATCAACCGCGGCGCGCTGCAAGTCATGCACGGCGGGATCGAGGAGGGTTGCAGCACCCCCGTCAGCTACCTTTCGCGCGGGGATGTTTTCGGTGAAACGGAAACCCTGAGCGACGTGCCGCGCAAAAACGCCGTGCGCACCTGCGAATCGGCGAGCATCCAATGCTTCAAGAAAAAGGATTTTCCCGAATTGATCCGGCGCGTCCCGGCGTTTTTCTATTATTTGAGCCAGCAGATTGCCTCGCAGGTCACGAAGATGACCGACCTGGCCTTCGTCCAGAGCAACTGCCTGGAATTGAGCGGCAACCTGTCGAACTTCGATCTGGTGACGATCTACCAGACCATCCTCAACTCGGCGCAGACCGGGGTGTTGTCGGTCGTCAGCGAGGACAAGGAAACCAGCGCCACGTTTTCTTTCCGGGACGGCCAGGCCCGGCACGGGACGTATTACCACCTCACCGGGGAAGAAGCGTTCTGGCAGTTGCTCCTGCACGAAAAGCTCAGCGGCACGTTCTCGTTCTCCATCGTCGAACACGACGACAAGGCGAACGCCGGACCCCTCATCCGGCGCAACCCGACGGACCTGCTCATCACGGCGTTGCAGTACCGCGACGAATTCAAGGGGCTGAGCGAGGAAATCCCCGATCCGGCCTCGGTCGTGCGGCGCGCGTGCCTGAACCTGGACTGGTCCGACCCCGGGTACGCAGATTTGCGCGGGGTGGCGGAAAGCATCTGGCAGCTTTGCTACAGTTCGGCGATGACGCTGGACGAGCTGTGCCTGGAACTGCCGGTCTGCGAGTTGAAGTTTTACAAGACCGTCCTGCAACTGGTGCGCACCGGACATTTCTCGCTGGAAGCCGACCCGCGCCGGGTGAACATGGCGGGGTGATTTCGGGGTTGATCCCGCCGGGGTCAGTCGGCATGGTGTGAGGGATGCCCCCCTATGCAAAAGCCGTTTCCCTGCTGGACCAAGCGCCGTCCGGTTTCCTGGCGCGCTGCCCCGTGCTCGTCGGTCTCGACGGGTTCGTGGACACCATCCTGCACGTCGTCGCCCAACGCCAGACCGCCGAAGAATACACCCGCATGACCGAGACCCGGGAGTTTGCCGCGCGCATCTCGGAAGCGGCCGGCCGCAGCGCGAACTTCGAGTTCATCCCCAAGATGGTCAAACTCGGCGGCAACGGGCCGATCATGGCCAACGCCTTTTGCGGCTTCGGCGTGCCGGTGACGTACCTCGGCAACCTGGGGTCGCCCCACATCGACGCGATTTTCCACGAGTTTGCCGCCGGTTGCGCCCGGGTGATTTCCGTGGCCGAACCGGCCCGCACCGACGCCATCGAGTTCGAGGACGGCAAGCTGATGTGCGGCAAGAGCGAGACGCTCAAGGACGTGAACTGGGAGAACATCCTGCGGCACCTGCCGCTGGAGGAGCTGAAGGCGGTTTTTGCCCGCAGCCCGCTGATCTCGCTGGTCAACTGGACGATGATCCTGCACATGAGCGACATCCTGCGCGCGATCCTGCGGGACATCGCGCCCACGCTGCCCCCGGCGGCGGACGGCAACAAACGCTGGATGTTTTTCGACCTGGCGGACCCGGCCAAGCGCACCCGTGACGACCTCGCGGCGTTTCTGGAAATCGCCATGCAGTTCCAGAAACATTTCCGGGTGGTGTTGGGGCTGAATTATCAGGAAAGCCGACAGATCGGCGCGGTGCTGGGGATGCCTGAGCCGGGCGACGCGCCCGACGAGGTGGCGGAGTACGCCGTGCAAATCCGCGAGCGGCTGCAACTGGAAACGGTCGTGATCCACCCGACGCATTTCGCGGCGGCAGCGGATGCCAACGGTCAGGCGCACGTCGCGGGTCCGTTCACGCCCCGGCCACTGATCACCACCGGCGCGGGGGATCATTTCAACGCGGGTTTTTGTCTCGGGCGGCTGCTGGGCGGCGGGCTGGAGGAAAGCCTCGGGCTGGGAGTCGGCACGAGCGGGTTTTACGTGCGCAAGGCGAAAAGCCCGAGCCTGCCGGACCTGCGCGATTTCCTCGCGGAGAATTGACCAAATTCAAGTTTTCGCGGGCGCTCGGCGGAACGGCGGGGTTATTTCGCTGCCTCCAAATCGATGACACAGCGAAATCCGTAAATCACGTCGCGTTCGTTGCTGGGGACGACGTTGCGGTAGCTGCTTTGCAGGATGTTCGGCCCGTAATCCGCCCACGATCCTCCGCGCAACACGCCCCAACGCCGCAAGGCGCCGTTCTTCTTGTAATTGTCGGCGCACCATTGCCAAACGTTCCCGGCCATGTCGGACAGGCCCAGATCGTTCGGCGCGAAGCTGCCCACGGGCGCAGTCTGGGTGTAAGGCACGCCCCGGGGCGTCACCCGTCGGCGCGGATTTCTGCTGCCCGCTGCCGTCTCGGAAACGGCGAAATTTCCCGCCCCCGCCAGTGGCGGCCACTGCCTGCCCCACGGATAGAACCCGCGAATCCGCCCGTCGCGCGCCTCGGGCGAGGTCAAGCGGCTCCCACCTTACCCAACCGCCGTGAGGGAGGGAAGCTCAACCTTGGCCGCGTTCCAAACTCGCCACGATCTTTTGCAGCAGCGCGCCGACCCGATGTTTCCCCAGGTAAACCTGCGCCAGGCTCACGCCAAGTTCCCGGGCGACCCGGGTGGCGGGCCAACCCTTCGTCACGTAGCAGTCGAAGATCTGGAATTGCCTGGGATGCACCTGTTTGCGGACCCGCGCCAACGCCGCCGCCAAGAGATGGCCGCGCCACTCGGCGTCCCAGGCTGCCTCCAGATCAAAACCGCCAGGGTCGGGGATCTGGTCGATCAACGCGGTGTGGGGCTCGCCGGGTGCGGAGGCTTCCAGCCGGTCGCGGCGTTCCGTGGAGGTCGTCGGGAGTGACCCAGCCGTGGCCGCCGGGACCGCTGGTTTTCGAGAGGGTCACGTCGAGCTTGAGACGGTCGGGCAGGAATTCCTTGACCTGCACGGTCGTCGAACCCAGGAGCTTGGAACGCTGGCCGTTGCGGCGCAGATAAACGTTGAGCGTGTAGCCGCCGGTGGGCGAGTCGTGCGTCGTGTCGGCCGTCCATTCCAAAAACCCACTGGTGGGCAGGGTGATGGTCTTTACTTGCGTGGACTGCTCGCGGGCATCGACGACTTCCGTTTCCAGGGGGATGCCGTCGAGCGAGCCGTTCCAGTCGCGCTGCTTGACGATCACCCCGACGTGGAGCGTGTCGCCGGGACGGTACACGCCGCGTTCCGTGAAGACGAAGGCGTCGAGTTCGTGGCCCGTCCGGTTTTCGATGCCCTCCGTGGGGAAACGGGAAAAATCGAGCCGGCGGTCCGCGCGGTCGTAAGGGAGG
Organism: uncultured Chthoniobacterales bacterium; assembly: GCA_964250695.1. GTDB lineage: Bacteria > Verrucomicrobiota > Verrucomicrobiia > Chthoniobacterales > SZAS-18 > CAHJWO01. The sequence goes on from CAXUGY010000005.1 coordinate 130,312, forward strand.
AAGGCCACGTCGCCCCGGCGGACGACGATGGCGACGGGTTCGCGGGAGTCGTGCGGGTTTTTGCCCAACGAGGGCAGGCTGGCGCGGCCCGCGTCGTCCGTGGAGGCGTCGGCGAGGACGACCCGTTGCGGGCCAAAATGCTGACGGCGGCCTGGCCGACCGGCGCGCCGTTGGCGAGGGAGGCCGCAAACACGTCGCGCTGCCGTCGGCGTTGCGCTTGACGAGCACGCCCAGGTCCGTGACCAGCACGAAGCGGGTCGTCTGCACGCCGCGCAGGTACTTGTTCGTTTTCGGGTCCCAACCGCTGGTGTTCAGGAAGAAAAAACCCTCGCGGTCGAGACTCTGGTCGGCGGCGGACTGGAGGTGGGAGGTGAAATCAAACATGGAGTAGTTAGCCTCCACCGGGTTGGTCTGGGCGATGCGTTGCGTTTCGTCGCTGAAGTGGGCGAAGTCCTGCTCGGAGAAATGATCGTCGCGGAGGGTGGGGTTCTGGAAGTCGCCGCGCGTCTGGCTGACGAGGTGATTGATCGCGGCGGCGGGTACGCGGGCGATCTCGTAGCGGATGGCCGGGAGACCGCGCGAAGGGACCGAGAGTTTGCGTTCGCCTCGTCGGCGGGATCGTTGAGCGTGCCCTGCACCCGGCGCGCGCGGCGCAGGCCGGGCCGGTGCGTTGCCCGCAGCGGTTGACCGCCCTGGGAGGAGGGCTGGTCCAGGGTCAACTCCCGGAGGATGTCGGGCGGCGAGCCGGGCAGGTTGGTCCATTTCTTGTCGGAGGCCAGACTGTAGGCCGTGGACACCCCCGTGGTGAGCGCATACGGACTGGTCTGCGCCGTCGAAGCGGACAGCAACGTGCTTGCCGCGGTGACCACCGCCGCCGTGTCCGCCCGGCTGGCGGCAAGCCCGCCAAAGAGGAACGCACCCAGCAGGAAAGCAGTTCTGCCCGGGGATAGGTGGTGGATCGGCGGAAGGATACTGGTTTGCATGGCGGCAGGGCGGGCTTGAACTTTGCTCCCGGGGAGCGAAATCAGATGACAGGCAGCCATTTAGCCCGAGGTGGCAAGCCGTGTCATGTTAAGCAACGTTAAGGATGCATCAGCCCGCGCGCTGATCCTTCCAGAATGCTTGGCTCAGGCTGAACCTCCGTTTTCCCCGGCACCCTCACTGGCCCCATGCGTCGCCTGCCCGCGCAGACCCTCATCGAATGGATTTTTGTCGCCTGCCTGATCGTGGTCTGCGCACTGCTTTCGGGTTTCCAGTATCACTGGAGCGGCGAGGTCAGCCGGGTGACGGCGGAACACCTGCGCAGCGGCTTGGCGGGGCAAGCGCAACTGCCGGGCAGCACTTTTGACTCTGAGTTGTTCGATGCCTGCAATCAGTTGCTGCCGGACAGCGAGTCGCTCACCGCCGCCAACCGCGAGGCGGTGCATGCCGCGCACCTTCGCCGCTGGCAGAGCAGCCAGCCGCGTCCGGTGTTCCGGCGTTTGGCGGTGGTGGTTTCCGAGGCTGCCGCCGTGCAACTCTACGTCCTCGACCAAAAGACGGCGGGATCGTCGCCGCCGGCCCGCTGCCCACCCCGTTGGTCACGCTCACGTCGTAGGTCCCGGCGTCGCCCGCCGCGACGGCTGCCACCGTGTAGCTGGAACTGGTCGCCCCGCTGATGGCCGATCCATCCTTGTACCAAATGTCCGCGTCGAAGTTGGCACGCGTGGCGCCGCCGTCCGCGCTGCCCGCGCCCACCCGACAACCGACGTAGGTTTGCGCGAGGGCCGCGTCGCTCTCATAGTCCCCCAGCAGCGCAGCGGAGACATCCGCCGCCTGCGTCTTGACTCAGGCCTCGATCATCGTCTTGACCTTTGCCTTCTCCGTCGCGGTCAGCGAACTGTAGAGCAAGCCTCGGTCGGTCGTGCCGGTCAGATAAGTCACCGTGGTGCCGATGAAGGGGAAATTGCCGTCGCCCGAGTTGGTCACGCCCAGGACCACGTCCGAGAAGGTGCCATTCAACTTCGCCGCGCCGGCGTTGGTGGTGTCCGCCTGGATGGAGGTGGCCAGCGCGGACACCGCCGCGCGCTGGGTTGCCAGCGGCGCGCGCACCGTGGCGCTGCTGATCCCGGGATCGGTCGTGGTGTTCGTCGTGGTGCTGGAGGAATGATAAGGATAGCTGACGAGGTAGGTGGTCGTACCGTTGATGGTGGCCTTGACCACTGCCTTCTGAGTGGAAGTCAGGTCGGTGCCGATGGTGTAATATTTGGTCGGCTCCGTGCCGATGAACATCGGCGTGGCTCTCACGTAGGGGCCGTTGTAAGTGATGTTGTACGTGAGATGGTGTCCGCTGATCTGCAACATCCAGGGGGTCGTGATCGATGGCGTGCCCAGGACGGCGATGTGGTAGTTGCCGTAGTTCCAGCTCTGCGAGTTGTCGGTGGAACGAATCTCATCGTCCGCGTTGCGGATCTCGTTCATCGTGTTGTAGCCGGCGTCGCTGAGCGCCGTCTGCGCCAGCGCAATGGCCGCCGCGCGCGGGCTGATCCTCCGGCCGCCGGGCACCGTCGCACTCAGATCGGTGGAGAGCGCCGCCGGGCCTCCGCCGATGGTGGGACCGTTGCGGGTGCCGCCGGGGAGATTGGTCCATTGTTTGGCGATGGCCGGCGTGTATGCGCTCGTTTGCACGGTCGGGCTGGCCCCGCTGGCCACCGAAGTGGCAATGAGCGTGTTGGCCGCGGTGACGACGCTGGCGGTGTCCGCCCGTCCATGCGCTGCCCCGAGCAGGGAGGCAGCGGCAAGACAGACGAAGCGGACAAAAGGGACGAATCTTTTGGCGGAATGGGATGGGTTTTCATGCGATAGGTTGACCGTCGTCCTCGCCGCCGGGCAGAGCCTGCGCCGTGGCATGGTGAACGACCCGGCACGCTTGGACAAATATGCGAGGATGATCGTCGAACACTCGGCGCAGCTGGCAGAAATGGTTGAACAGGTGCTGGCGTTTGCCGGTGCCAAGCGCAACGAATCGGCCCTGGCGCGCAAACCCGTGGTGGTCACGCAGATTTTGCGAGATGCCATCGCTGCCTGCGCCATGGAAACGGAGGCTGCTCAGTGCGAGGTGGAAACTCATGTCGAGCCGGATCTTCCGCTGGTGCTCGGCGACACGTTGGCGTTGCGGCGGGTGTTCCATAACCTGATCATCAACGCCGTCAAACACGGCGGAGAAGGCCGGTGGATCGGAGTGAACACCCGGTATCTCGACCGTCACCGTCCGGGTTGCGTGGAAGTGGAGATTTCCGACCACGGCGCGGGCATCCCGCCCAGCGAACAGGCACACGTGTTCGAGCCCTTTTTCCGGGGTTCGCGCGCGGATAGGCTGCGAATTCGTGGCAGCGGCATCGGTTTGAGCGTGGTGCGGGAGATTGTCCAGGTTCACCGCGGCAGCGTCCACTTCCAGAGCCATCCGGGCAAGGGAACGACCTTTACCGTCCGGCTGCCGGTGGCCGGGGCGGCGGGGGAGGTGTCGCTGGCCGAAAAGGCGTTGGTCTCGTGACAGACCGCGCCTGGGGCCCAGGACCGCACATGCCCGCTACGGCGGTGGCCAAGTTCAATAGACTTCAGACCAAAGTGCCCATCGAAAGCCGGAAATTGTCCGCAGATTCCGCAGATTTCCGTAGATTTGGAACCAAGGCAGGAGAGCAAAACCCTCTTCTTCTCTTCCATCGGCGGAAATCTGCGGAATCTGCGGACAATCCCTGATTTTTGTCATGCGCCTTTGCACCCCCTTTTTGTCCTCCTCCTTTTTGCTTTTTCCTTGGCGGCTTGGCGGCTTGGCGTGAGGTTTCAGGAAGGGTGAACGAGGTCCAATGAGCGCCCACGGCCTTGCCGGCTAACGCCGCAGGGCGAACGCCAGCAAGAGGAACGAAATCGCCACGATCCACGAACCCATCACCCGCACGCCTGTCTGCACCCAACGCACGGTCGGCAAGAGCGAGACGTAGAAGGCGAGATTGACCAGACACAAAACCAAACTCGCCCAGGTCGCCGCGAGAATTTTCACCGTGGCCGCGCGGTGGGTGCCTGCCTCGACACCGGAATCCAACGCCAAGACCAACGCGGCCACACCACACGCGGCCAGCTTTACCCACAAAGGCATCGGCAGACCGATCACCACGGAAATACCGATGCACAAACCGACGATGATCAGCGCCGGTGGGTACACGCCGCCGACGTGTCCACCGACCGTCAAGATCAGCCCTGCGGCCGCCGCTCCCGCAAAGACCAGCGCCGGTTCCTTGATGCGCAACGGCGCGTGCTGGCCCAGCCAGAGCCCCAGCGCCAAGAGCACCAGGAGGTGGGGCGGTGTCGTGAACGGATGCAGGAAGCCGCTGGCGAACTCTCCGAGTCCCTGGAAAGCCGTGTGCGCTTGCGCGTGGGCAGGCGACAACACGAGAAGAACCACCGCCGCAACGGGCAGGCTCCCGTTGCTTGCACAACGCAATCTTCCTGGCAGCATGAGTTTAGAGGAAACCAAAGAGGAAGCCGAAGCCGATGCAGGCGATGATTCCTCCGCCCACGCGCACCACCGGCCCGCCCCACGGATAACGCGTCAGCAAACCGAAGGCGATGCCGCTGAGATGCAGCAGCCCCGTGGCCACGACGAATCCGACCGCGTAGGTGAGCGCATTCGCCGCGTGGGGCAATTCCGTCCCGTGGGCGTGGCCGTGGAAGATGGCAAAGATGCCCACCAACGTGCCAGCGATCCAGAGCGGCGGCCTCGCGGCGAAAGCCACGGCGAGGCCCAGGAGCACGCCCGAGAGGGCAATGCCCACCTCCGTGCCTGGTAGCGGCACCCCCAGGATGCCCAAGGCCCCGCCAAATGCCATGACCAGCGGAAAAATGATCGGCAGCAGCCACAGGGCGGGCGCGCCCAGGTACGCGCCCCATAAACCCACCGCCACCATGGCGGCGAGATGATCCAACCCCGTGAGCGGATGCAAGAATCCACTGATCAAGCCGCCGATGTTTCCTTGCTGTGGATGAGCGTCGGCCATCGAGGGCAGCAACAGCAGCAAGGTGAGAGGCAGCCAGCGGACCAGCTTCGCTGAGCGTGAAATGTTCGTTCTGTGCATGGCGGATGGGTTCAAGCGACGAGTTGGCAGCGGGAGAGAATCGCCGCACCGGGCTGCGGGCCAGGGTCCTTCGTCCAGAAATCGACCCGCGCGCCGATCCAAGCAACCGCAGCCACGGCAGCGAGCGCCGCCCCGGTGACCCGCAACGGCGTGTACGACCGGCTGCGGCTCAGGAGAATGAGGAGCGGGATGACCATGACGACGACGGCGAGCTGCATGAGTTCGATGCCCAGGTTAAAGCCAAAGATCGTCATGGCCAAGTGCCACGGCGAAAAGCCAAACTGGGCGATGGAACTCGAAAACGCCAGTCCGTGGACGAGACCGAAGCCCCCCGCCACCCAGGGTTCCCGGCCCGCGAAGATCGGTCGGATGGCATGGATGGCCGAGACGAAGATGGAAACGGCGACCAGGATTTCCACCGGCCTCTGCGGGAGGCGCAGCCAACCCATGCCGCCGATGAGCAGCGCCAGCGAATGGCCGATGGTAAACGCGGTCACGATTTTTACTCTCTTTGGGTCTCATTCCCCGAAGCTTGCTTCGGCTTGGCTGGGAGGGAGGATGAG
>CAXUGY010000006.1:0-122632 GCA_964250695.1 uncultured Chthoniobacterales bacterium
CCCCTGGTCAGCGAGCAGCGCGGTGAACAGGTCAGGGTGGAGGCAGTGGGCCTGCGGCAACGATCTCCGGCTTGCTTACCACCGCTCCGGGGATGGTGCGGTTGCCATCATTCGGTTCGGTTCCGTCATCGATCATCGTCTTTCATCCATCAACGATGAAGGCTTAGGACAGCACCCATACGCGCAAGCAGGGCTGCAATTCTATTCCTTCCACGAGCTTATTGGGTCTCCAGAGGCCGAGCGATGGGCGACTTTGCGAGCCAGACATTGGGTAGTCACATTCAAAGACAACACTCTCTATGTTGTGGCAGAGACTTGCGAGGTGGCACGCCACGACGTACCGGTAGAGTCACCCACCGCCGCGTTACTGACAATAGCGAGCGCCCCCCGGCCTAACAGCACGCTCCAGCGAACGGCTCATGGCGGTTGGCGTTTCTCTGCATTCCACGTCCACCGCGCCATGAGCCGTCGCTGAGCTTGGGATCGTTAGGCGGTTCCACGTTGCTCGTGAGACGGACGCCAAAAGCCTTGAGGACCGGGAATGGCCGTCTATCTTGTGCCTATGCCAATGACCATTGACCAGCTTGCTGCGGAGGCACTTTCGTTGCCCAGCGAGGAACGCGCCCTATTGGCTGATCGCCTCGTGGAGAGTCTTGACGCTGCCGCGGCGAACCGAATCGACCAACTCTGGGCGAGCGAGGCCAAACGCCGCCGCGACGAGGTTCGCCAAGGGCTTGTACAAACGATTCCCGGCGAGGAAGCTCTGGCTCGCGTTCGACGCTCGCTTGGTCATGAGGTATGAGTTTCATCCCGGGGCACTCGACGAAGACAACGAGGCTGGCTACTATTACACCCGGCAACAGTTTGGATTGGACCTGCGCTTCATCGTTCGCGTGGAGGAAGCCATCGTACTCATCCTCGAAGACCCATATCGGTGGCGTCCTTTCGATGAGGACGTGTGCCGTTGCTTCACCCGAGTGTTCCCCTACGGCATCCTCTACACTGTCGAGCCAGAGTTCGTGCTCATCGTCACCGTGGCTCATTGCAGTCGTGAACCCGATTACTGGAAGCACCGAATCGCCTAACAAGGCGCTGCCGCGAACGGGCACCGGCGGTCGGGCCTCCTCTGGATTCCTGCCTTGACTCCGCCAGTCTCCGTCTCTGAAGTGGAGTCCGTCCAGCGTGCTTCGCACATGAAGCGCGGCGGCGGGCAGGTGAAACGCTTTAAGCGTTGCATCCGGCCCGGCCATAGGTGAAAAAGAGGGTACTCCCGTGTCCCGCGCTCTCAAGTTTTCCCTTTTCATCGGCGCGATGGTCAGCCTGGCGCTGGTGCTCGTCTACGTGCCGGGGTTCATTCAATCGCTGGATGCCACCGTGGCCCGCAAGCTCGGCGTGACGGGCCAGGGGGTCACCCACCCCGTCGTCCAATCGCTGGCGTGCGCGGCGCTGGCCTTCGGGATCGCCTGGACGACGGTGGACATCAACCGGCCCGTTTTCAAGGGGCTGGTGGCCGGGCTGGCGCTGGCGGAAGTGTTCACCGTGTCCGCGCTGGCGGCCCTGTTCGGCGTGTTCTTTTCGCCGGTGCTCCCGGCGGCGGCGGTCGTGATGTCGTTTGCCGCCGGGTTCTTTTATTCGCGCAGCGAGGCAGGGCAACGCCAACGGCTGGCCGACGCGGCGTTCGGACGGCGCGTGTCGGGTCAGCAGATGCGCGCGCTGGTCGATGGGAACATGCCGCTCGACTCCGCCGGGCGTTTGCAGGAATCGACGCTCGCGGTCGCGGAAATCTTCAACCACCAGGCGCTCACCGACGCGCTGGCGCCCGGCGAATACGCCGAGGTCAGCAACCGTTTCCTCAATGCCATCGCCGAGGCGCTCGTGGAAAAAGGCGGCACCCTGGCCGCCTGCGACGGCGAGGGCGTGCGGGCGCTCTTCGGCGTGCCGCTGCCCGTCGCCGACCACGCGGCCACGGCCTGCCGGGCTGCCCTCGAAGCGGCCCGCCGGGTGCGGCTGCTCAACGACGAACTGGCAAAGACCCACGCCGGGCTGACCTGCGACGTGCGGCTGGGCGTCAACAGCGGCGAGATGGCCGTGGGATACTTCGGCGCGCGGCGGCTGGGCGGTTTCAGCGCGGCGGGCGAGGAGGTCGCCTTTGCCCGGCGGCTGTGCGCGGCCAACCTGATCTACGGCTCGACCGTGCTCCTCGGCGCGCGGACCTTCGAGATGGCCGAAGCGGCGGTCGAGGCGCGCCCGCTCGAATTGCTGCGGCGGCGGCTGGGCGACAGTTGGCACGAGGTTTACGAACTGCTCGGCGAGCCGCAGGACCTGACCCCGGAAGAGATTTCCCGCCGCGACCTGTTCTGGACGGGCGTCATTTTCTACCGCGAAAAGCGGCTGGCCGACGCCCTGGAAAAATTCTCGCAGTCCCGCCCCCCCGATGGCGCGGCGGACGGACCGTTGGACTTCTACATCCACCGCATCAAGCAGCTCCAGCACGGCCACTCGACGACCGATTTCGAGACCGCACGGCTGCTCAATTCGTTGTGACGGGGCCGGGCGGACGGCAGGACCGGCTGCCAAGGCGAGGCGAATCCCGCGCCGGAAATCCGGGGCGGTGCAAGGTCGTTTTCCCGGCGCAAATCCCGTGAAAATCGCCGCTTCCCGTGGTAAGTTGCTCCCACCCTTTTATGCGCCGAATCGACTACCCCGAACCGCTCCAGCGCCTCGTCGTCCAACTCAAGCGGCTGCCCGGCATCGGACCCCGCAGCGCCGAGCGCATCGCCCTGTGGCTGGTCGGCAGCGGACGGCAGGAAAGCAGCCGGGGCCGGGAGATCGCCGAGACGATGCTGGAAAACGCCGCGAAGGTGCGACCCTGCGCGGACTGCGGCTTTTTCACGACGGAGGAAACCTGCGAAATCTGCCGCGACGAAGCCCGCGCCGACGCCCCGCTCTGCGTCGTCGAGCAGGCGACGGACATCCTGCCGCTGGAACGCACCGGCGTGTTCAAAGGCCGTTACCACGCGCTCGGCGGTCGGCTGGCCCCGCTCGACCACGTCGGCCCGGAAGACCTGACCATCGAGCGGCTGCTCGAACGGGTCCGAGACGGCCAAGCCAGGGAAATCATCCTCGCGCTCGGCGCGGACGTGGAAGGCGAGGCCACCGCGCAATATCTCGCCGGGCTGCTCAAGGATTACCCCGAAGTCAGCGTCACGCGCATCGCCCAAGGACTCCCGGCGGGCGGCGGGCTGGAGTCGGCGGACGAACTGACGTTGTCCCGCGCGCTGACCGGGCGGGTGTTGCTGTCGAAGTAAAAGTCCGCTCTCAAACCAGAGCCAATCACCCGGAGCGGCGCTATTTATAAAACCCCGCCATCTCGGGACGGGGGGATTCTTCCAGGAAGGTGGGGTCCTGTAAAATCACGCGGAAAACCGTCGGCTCGGTGATCACTTGCGCCTTCGTGATAAAATGAGCGGCATCCGCAAAGCGGCCGACCTTGATCGCGCGGCCGGCGGCGGCGAAAAGGGCTTCGTAAGGCGGGCTAGGCTGCGCGAGCGCGGCGTCGATCTCCTTGCCGCCGCCGCTGCTTTCCTCCTTGTCCGCCTGGATTTCCGACAGCCAGAGCTTCAACTGGAAGAGTCCCTCGGAATTTTCGTACTGGTTGCGCAGCAGGGCGGAACGAAACTTGTCGATGGCCTCCTGCGGCTTGCCGTCGCGGCGCAGGCATTCGCCCCAGAAATAGTAGAAATCCGCCCGTGCCGGGTCGAGCGCCACGGCGGTGCCAAAGGCGATCTCCGCCAGATCGAACTCCTTGTTGGTCAGGTGCAGCAACGCCAGCATGAACTCCGCGTCCGGCGTGAGGCGGTTGGCGGTCAGGACGCCCAGGATGTTCTGCGCCGCCTGGGTGTCGTGCTCGTACAGGGCATCCCGGGCAACTTCCACCGCCATCGACGGCCATTCCGGGTGCTTCTCTTTCAGGGCGGTAAAACGCTGGCGGGCTTCGGGGTAACGGCCCTTTTTCGTGGCCTCGAAAGCGTCGTCCACCTCGGCTTGCACCTTGGGGTCCAACGGGCCGAGGACCGCGCGGCTGGCCTGGAGGTAGGCGTTGCGCGGCGAGACCCCTTGCGGCGGCACGGAGCGCAGCCCGAGCTGATACCCGGCGAGCAGCCCCGCGCCCAACAGCGAGAAGAGCAACAACAGCCAGCGCCAATCGGTCAGCGGATGGCGCGGGGGCGGCGGGGCCGTGTAAACCTTGTTGAGCCGGAACGCCTCGGGCAGTTCGTCGTCTTCGTCGTCCGTCACCGGCGGAGCGTCGGAAACGTCCGGCACGGTCGCGGCGGCCGTCGGGACGAACCCCGCGTCCGGGTCCAGTCCGGGGTCGTACACGGGCGTTTCGGGCGGGCGGGCCTCCAACGGCTCGTCGAACCCGGGAGGAATCTCGGACGGGCGGCGCGGAACGTCGCTTTCCCGCGAACGAAGGCGCGACTTGCGGCGAGGCTGATTCAGACCGGAAGGACCGTCCATGGTGACAAAGGGGGGAAACCGCGGCTGCCGTCAGCTTCGGGGAAACCGTGCGGTTTTCAAGCAAAGAAACGCGCGCTCCTCCGTTCGGCGGCGGCGGCTTTTCCTTGCATCTTGGCCCGGCGCGCGTAGCGAAGGTGATGCACGGCATTTCCATGGACGCGGACACGGTGGATCGGCAGATCGAAACACTGGCGGCGATTTCCGAAGCGCCCGCGCCGGTCGTCACGCGGGTCCTGTTTTCGGAGGCGGACCTCGCCGCGCGCCGCCAGGTGGAGACCTGGTGCCGGGAAGCGGGACTCGCCCTGCGCGCCGACGCCGCCGGCAACGTCTTTGCCCGCTGGACCGGCGCGGACCCGGCGCTGCCGCCCGTGGCGACCGGCTCGCACATCGACGCCATCCCCAACGCGGGCCGCTACGACGGGGTCGTCGGCGTGCTCGGCGCGCTGGGGGCGATCCGCGATTTGCAGCGCGCGGGCTTCCGGCCCCGGCGGTCGGTGGAACTGATCGTCTTCACCGCCGAGGAACCGACCCGTTTCGGCCTGGGCTGCCTGGGGAGCCGTCTGCTCGGCGGGGCGCTGGCTCCGGCGGCGGCGGGCGCGTTGGCGGACCGCGACGGGCGCACGTTCGACGACTGGCGCGCCGGGGCCGGGTACGCGGGCGGCCTCGAAACCGTGCGGCTGGAACCGGGCGCGTACCGGGCGTTCGTGGAACTGCACATCGAACAGGGACCGATCCTGGAACGCGAAGGGCTGGACATCGGCGCGGTAGAAAAAATCGCCGCGCCCGCCGCGCTGCGGGTGCGCCTGGAGGGAGTGGGCGGTCACGCCGGAGCGGTGTTGATGCCCGGGCGGCGCGACGCCCTGCTCGCCGGGGCGGAAATCGCGCTAGCGGTCGAGCGCGCGGCCCTTGGCAGCGGCAGCCCGGACACCGTGGGCACGACGGGCGTGTTCCGGGTCGCGCCGGGGGCGATCAACAGCGTGCCGTCATTGGCCGAATTGGAGATCGACCTGCGCGACACCGATTTGCGGACCCGCGAATCCGCCCGCGCCGAGATCGAACGCGCCGTCGCGGAGATTTGCGAACGGCGCGGCGTGCGGGGGGCTGTCGAGACGATCAACGCCGATCCCCCGGCGGCGTGCGATGAGCGGATCGTCGCCGCGATTTTGCGACGCGCGCAGGCGGCGGGGATCGGCGGCGCGCGGATGATCAGCCGCGCCTACCACGATACGCTGTTCATGGCACGGGTTTGTCCGGTGGGGATGATTTTCGTCCCGTGCCGGGGCGGGGTCAGCCACCGGCCCGATGAACACGCCTCGTCGGAGGCGATCCGCCGGGGGGTGTCCGTCCTGGCCGAGGTGCTGACGGAGTTGGCGTCGGAATAATGTAAGCGCCGTGGTTTCGCAACCCGACACAGTTTCTAAAAAAACTCTGTCATCCTGAGCGGAGTGTAACGGAGTCGAAGGGCCTTCCGGCTGGCGGCAGCCAACGGTGGGTAGCAGTTCGACGCGTTCACCGCTCGGGACGGTGCCTACCGGCGGTCGGAAGGGCCTTCGACTGCGGCTGACAGCCTCCGCTCAGGATGACAGAAATTGGAAACAGCGATTGACTGCCATCATGACACCAACGGTATTGAGCAGCCGCATGGATTCTCCATCCCTCCCCCGCCCCGACGACCCACCCGTCGCCGCGCCCGCCCCGGGTCAGCCCGAACCGCTGGCGGCGGAATCTGCCGAGACGCGCCGCTACCTGCTGACGGGCTTCGGCGTACTGGTCGCCTGCCTGCTGACGGGCGGTTGGCTGAAAACCGCGTTGGGCCTGGTCCTGCCGGGCAACATCCTCGGATTATTCCTTCTGCTGACTCTCCTGCTCACGGGCATCGTGCCCCTGAAATGGGTCGAAGCCGCCGCGCGTCTGCTGCTGTGGCTGCTGCCGTTCTTGTTTCTGCCGATCTTCATCCTGGCCATGAAAGACCACGCGTTCTGGGCCGTGCAGGGCCGCGCGCTGTGCGGCGCGGTGGTGGTCGGGACGGTGCTGCTGTGGGCGTTTGTCGGGCACCTGGCGCAGTGGATGTTAGGCAGGACGAAAGATTGAAATGGACGCCGCCCCGCACGCGATTTCGCCCGGCCCTTTGCTACTCTGGAGCGGACTGACGACCTTCGTTTACGCGGGGTGCCGCTGGTTGTTCCTGCGCACGCGTTTGCCGGTGTTGCACCCGGGATTCACCGGCATCGTGGCGATGGTCGTGATCCTGGAGCTGACCGGGCGGCGGTACGCGGAATTCGAGACCGGCACGGCGTGGATCAACTGGCTGCTCGGCCCGGCAGTCGTGGCGATGGCCGTGCCGATCTACCAGTTGCGGCGCGTCGTGCAGACCCACCGGCGTACCCTGGCGGCGGTGGTGCCGCTGGGGATGGCGTTTGCCGTGTTGACCACGACGGGGATGCTGGCCGGGTTCGGACGCACGCGCGCCGTGGTGGCCGCCGGGGCGTTGAAATCCATCACCTCGCCGGTGGCCTACCGGCTGGCGGCGGACACCCACGTGCCGCTCGACGCCACGCTGGCCGGGGTGCTCATCGCCGGGATGCTCGGCGCGACGCTCGGGCCGAGCGCGTTGCGTTGGATGCGCGTGCGCGACGAACGGGCGGTCGGCCTCGCGCTGGGCAGCAGCGCGCACGGCATCGGCGTGGCGCGGGCGGTGGAAATCGGCCCGGCGGCGGGCGCGTTCGCGTCCATCGCCATGAGCGGTACGGCCATGCTCGGCGCGCTGGTGCTGCCCTACGTGCTGCGCTGGATCGCCGGGACGTGAATCATTTTCCGGTCGGCGGCGGTTGCAACTCGGCGTATTGCCAGACCCAATCCCCGGAGGTGTCTTTCAAATGACGGGGCGTGTCCCAGGCAACCGTCCCGCCATCGTCGCGGGCATTCCAGCCGATGCTGTAGATTCGGTATCGCCCGTCCGGCGTTGGGCGGTAACGCAACGGCGCGCCGTCGATCACATCGGTCGGTAGGCTGGCCAGATAGCCGGGCACGAGTTCGTCCAGCCGGGCCGGGTACGACTGGTGGTCGAGAAAGAACCGCTCCAGCGCGCAGGCGGCCACGGCTTCGTCCAGACCGGTCTGCAGCCGGGCAGAGCGGTGGCTGATGCCGTCGAAAACCGGGAGCGTGATCCGGGCCAGCAGGTTGGTGTACGAGAAAGACGGAGCCAGGAGCGAGCGCCTCCCCGCCTCGAATTTGTCCAGGGACACGCGGTGCGCTTTGGGGTCCACGGCTTCGATCAGGTAAGCCTGCATGTGGCGGGCGACGGCGACCTTGTTGAAGTCGAACCAGCCGCGCGGAACGATGTCGTAGCCGAACCGCGCAACGACCGTCGGGTCCGGTGGATCGCCCGCGCTGGCGATGAGCGCCTGGAGCACCGCCAGATTCCGGTGGGTCGCCAGGAAGTCGATGCCTTGCAGGTTGAACGCGCGCTCGCCGCGCATCGCGGCGGCATAATCCGCGAGCACGTCGAAACGTTGCAGATCGGCCTGGAGCCGGGCGAGTTCGGCGGCGGACCAGCGGCGGTCGGCGAGACCTTCCCAGACCGGGGTCAGCGTCAGGCTCAGGCAGGTAATCTCCACGAGGTGGGCGATCACGACGGGGTCCCGGCTGATATCGTGGCTCAAACGCCACGCGAGTTCGAGGTCGCGCAGGGCGTCCTCCGTGTGCCCGGCGGCGACGGCGGCGGACGCGCGCAGACGCAGCACCTGCACGCAAACCTGTTCCGTATTGTAATGCGGCCACGCCGTGATGTACGGGTTCTCTGCGTCCCACCGCACCGGGAAACGGGAAAACGGTCGCTCGGCGGCGGCCCGGGCGAGTTCGTCCAGGGCCGGGCCGTACCGGGTGAGCGCGAGCAGGACATCGTCGGCAGGTGATCGCGGCGCGCCGGCGTGAGGAAAATCGGCTTTTCCCTGGTAGGCGCGCTGGTAGCCGGGCAGGTCCGTGTGCCGGGCCAAATCCCAACCGGCGGGTGCGAGGTTCGGCGGCCTTTCGGACCCGGCGAAAGCCGCTTTTTTGAGTTCGTCGGGCCGGGAGGCCGGGGGACCGAACGTGTAAACGTGCGTGCGGGGATCGACCCGGTAGTGCAATTCGCGCACGAAAAACGGGGCCATCGCCAGGTTGCGGTTGTCGTCGGGGAAGGGCGGCGGGATGAACGCCCGCCAAGCCAGGGTTTCGCCCTTGGCGCTCAGTTCTCGCTCGCACGCGGCCCAGGCGCGCGCGCCACGCCAGTTTTCCTCCAGGTAGACCGCCGCCAACAGCAAGAGCAACGCGAGCAAACACGCGCCGATCACCATCCAAACGCGGCGCCACGGGTGGCGCGAGGGGAGCGGCGGAGGCTGCGGGGTTGGCATGACGGGGCCGAACCCTACACGATCTGGTTGCAATTTGGCGAGGGTTGTTGCACTAAGACAGCAGCAAAAAGGGACCCATGGCATGAGCAGCGGCAACGGCAGCAGGAACGGCGCGGCAGGATCGTCGTCATTCGAATTCCGGCTCAACGGCGAGTCCGTGCGGGTGGAAGGTTTGTCGCCCAACACCACGCTGCTCGATTTCCTGCGCGCGCGGGGCTGCCGGGGCACCAAGGAAGGCTGCGCGGAGGGCGACTGCGGCGCGTGCTCGGTGGCGGTCGTCGAACGGGACGCGCACGGCACGCCGCGTCACCGGGCGATCAACAGTTGTCTCGCGCTGTTGCCGATGGTCGCGGGCCGGGAAGTGGTCACGGTCGAGGGCGTGGGCGGACCGGCGAAGCACGCGCTGCACCCCGTCCAGCAGGCGATGGTCGAGCGGCACGGTTCGCAATGCGGCTACTGCACGCCGGGCTTCGTCGTTTCAATGTTCGAGGCTTACGGACGGGAGGATTTGCGCGAACGCTGGCAGGTGTCCGACGCGCTCTGCGGCAACCTCTGCCGCTGCACGGGTTACCGGCCCATCGCCGACGCCGCGTGCGTCGCCTTTTGCGCCCGCGCGGCTGCCGACACCGCCGTCACCCCGGGGCCAACGCCGCTGGTCGATCCACCGGCCCTCGATTACGCCACGGGCAAGTTCCGCTTCTTGCAACCGGCGAGTCTCGACGAACTGCTGGCGTGGCGCTCGCAATCTCCCGCCGCCCACCTGCTCGCCGGGGCCACGGAACTGGGGCTGGAAGTGAACAAGAAGTTTTTCCGCTTCGAGACGTTGATCTCCGTTGCCGCCGTGCCGGAACTGGGTCGGGTGGAGCGCACGCCGGAAGGCTGGCGTTTCGGCGCGGCGGCGACGCTGACGCGGATCGAGGAAGCGTTGCGCGCGGACGGCGACGATTCGCCGCTGGCTGCGGCCAACGCGGCGTTGCTCAAAATGATCTGGGTGTTCGGCGCGCGCCCCATCCGCAACCGCGCCACGCTGGGCGGCAACCTCGTCAACGCCTCGCCCATCGGCGACATGGCCCCGGTGTTGCTCGCGCTGGGAGCATCGGTGCGTCTGTGCTCCGTGACAGGGGAACGGGTCCTCCCGCTGGATGAATTTTTCACCGGTTACCGAAAAACTTCCCTGCGACCAGACGAGGTGTTGTGCGAAGTGCTGGTCCCGGCGGATTTGCGCGGCGTTCCGGCCACCGGCAGGCACGCTCCCCGTCTGCTCGTGGACGCCTTCAAAGTCTCACGCCGCCGGGAGATGGATATCTCCGTCGTGTCCGCGTGTTTCCGGGTGGAACTGGATTCCTCCGGCCACGTCCGCTCGGCGCGTCTGGCCTACGGCGGGGTCGCCGCCAACACGACCCGCGCGCGGCAAACCGAAGCGGCGCTCCTCGGCCAACCCTGGACCCGCGAAACCCTGGACGCCGTCCTGCCGGTGCTGGCGGCGGAGTTCGCTCCCATTAACGACGTGCGCGGCTCGGCGGAATACCGGCGCGGGTTGATCACCGGCCTGTTCGAGAAATTTTTCCTGTTGGACGGCCAGCCCGAGTTCGCGCTGGACCGCCGCCCGCTCGAACCGCCGCCGGAACTGCCCCCGAACGCCCCCGCGCCGCACGAGAGCGCGGTCGGCCACGTCACCGGCTCCGCGCGCTACGTGGACGACGCCCGCCCGCCGCAGGGTCAGCTCGAAACCTGGCCCGTGTGCGCTCCCCACGCCCGGGCGCGGATCGTGCGCCGCGACGCCAGCGCCGCTCGCCTGATGCCCGGCGTCCGCGCCGTCCTGCTGGCCGAGGACGTGCCCGGCGAGAACGATGTCGGCGCGGTCCGCAAGGACGAAATCTTGCTCGCCGACCAGGAAATCTCTTTCCACGGCCAACTGGTCGCGCTGGTCGTCGGCGACACGCTGGAAGCGTGCCGACTCGCGGCGGACGCGGTCGAGGTGGAGTACGAGCCGCTCCCGCCGATCCTGACGATCCCGGACGCGCTCGCGGCGGAGAGTTTTCACACCGCGCCGCACCGCATCCGGCGCGGCGACGCCGACGCGGAACTGGCGCGCGCAGGGCAGACGCTGAGCGGCGAATTTTCGTTCGGTGGGCAGGAGCATTTTTATCTGGAAAGCCAGGCCGCCTGGGCCGACCCGGGCGAGGACGACACGATGTGCGTGCAGTCGTCCACGCAACACCCTTCCGAGATCCAGGCCGTCGTGGCGCACGTGCTCCATGTGCCGCGCCACAAGATCGTGGTGCAAAGCCCGCGCATGGGCGGCGGGTTCGGCGGCAAGGAAACGCAGGGCAACACCTGGGCCGCGCTGGCCGCGCTGGCCGCGCATCACACGGGCTGTCCCGTGCGTGCCCGACCCAACCGTGACCAGGACATGATCCTCACCGGCAAGCGGCATCCTTTCCTCGCCCGCTACGAGGCAGGTTTCGAGCCGGACGGCACGTTGCGCGCCGTGCGCGTGGAGCTTTTCGCCAACGCCGGGTGGTCGCTGGATTTGTCGAGCGCCATCACCGACCGCGCGCTGTTCCACCTGGACAACGCCTACTACATCCCGCACGTCGATTTCTATGGCCGCGCGGTGAAAACCAACCTCGTTTCCAACACGGCGTTCCGGGGCTTCGGCGGCCCGCAGGGAATGCTCATCATGGAGGAGATCGTGGACCGCGTGGCGCGCCACCTCGGCCTGCCGCCGGAAGCCGTGCGCGAGCGTAATCTCTACCACGGCAGCGGGGAAACGAACACGACCCACTACGGCCAGGAAATCGGCGACAACCGTCTCCAGGACATTTGGCACACCCTGCTGGGCAGCAGCGATTTCAGCGCCCGCCGCGAGGAGGTCCACGCCTGGAACGCCGATCATCTCCACCACAAGCGTGGGTTGGCCATCACGCCGGTCAAGTTCGGCATTTCGTTTACCATCAGCCATCTCAATCAGGCGGGGGCGCACGTCCTCATTTATCAGGACGGCAGCGTGCAGGTCAACCATGGTGGCACCGAGATGGGTCAGGGGCTGCACACGAAGATGCTCACGGTCGCGGCGCGCGAGTTGGGGCTGCCGTTCGACCGCGTGCGCGTGATGCAAACCCGCACCGACCAGGTGCCCAACACCTCGCCCACCGCCGCGTCGAGCGGGTCGGACCTCAACGGCCAGGCCGTCCGCGCCGCGTGCGTGACCTTGCGCGAACGTCTGGCCCCGGTCGCGGCGGACCTGCTGGGCCACCCGCCGGAAGACGCCGCGCGCCTCGTGTTCGCGGGCGGCCACGTTTTTCATCCCGACCGACCCGAACGTGTCCTACCCTTCGCGGAGGTGGCCCTGAAAGCATACCTCGCGCGCGTGAGCCTCGCGGCGACCGGCTACTACGCCACGCCGGGCATCCGGTACGACCACGGCAGCGGGCGCGGCACACCGTTTTACTACTACGCCTGCGGGGCCGCCGTGTCCGAGGTGGAGGTGGACGGCTTCACCGGCGCGCACCGGGTCCGGCGCGTGGACATCCTGCACGACGCGGGCCGCTCGATCAACCCGGGCGTGGACCGGGGCCAGGTCGAGGGCGCGTTCACGCAGGGCATGGGCTGGCTGACCTGCGAGGAACTTCGTTGGGACCGTGAGGGGCGGCTCCAAACCCATGCCCCGAGCACGTACAAGATTCCTGCGTTCGGCGACACGCCGGAGGATTTCCGCGTCACGCTGCTGCCCAACGCCGCCGAGGACAAGGTCATCCACGGCAGCAAGGCAGTGGGCGAACCGCCGCTGATGCTGGCGATCAGCGTCCGCGAGGCGATCCGCGCAGCCGTGGCGGCCTTTGGCGATGGCGGCGGGGCGGTGGATTTACCCTCACCCGCCACCGGAGAGGCAATTTTCCTCAGCGCGCGCCGTCGGCAGGCGGCTTCCCTTCGAGTGGCCCGCCCCACGACCAATCTCCTATCCGCCCGGAGTCACGGCTGAATTTGCATTGAAGATGGGTTAGGGAACCCACCGGCAAGCGAAGATCAACGCCCCGAGGCTTGCTCCGGGGCTCTTTCCTCATTCACACCGGGCTTTAGCCCGGTGCCGAGCACGCGCGCGCTTCGACGGGCCAGGCCAGCCGCCGCAGGGCATACAGCTTTTCTAACCGCAGACGGTTCTCGCCGGGAAACTCTGCGAGCAACCCCTCGACGGCGGTGAGCAGGGCGGGATCGTCGCCGTCGTAAACCGCCAGTTCCCGGCGGGCAAAGAGAGTCAGGCGCGCGCCGGGATCGAGCGATTCCAGCGTGTCCAGCGCGGCGCGGGCCGCCGGGCGGTCGTGGACGTGCAGCGCGCGGCGGAGCTGGTACAAGCCGTCGTGCAACGCCCCTTCCGGCAGGTCCAGCGCGCGCAGCCGGGCCACCGCCCCGGCGTCGTCCGCCGGGACCATCGTCATCGCCCGGGGACCGCTGTACGCGTGTTGTTTGGAAAAACTCGTCCGCCAGGGCTTCCGAACGGGAAACGCCAGGAAGCTCATCCACCCCGGCTGGAAGCGAAAAAGCGGTAGAGACACTCTCCACCGCTCCTTTTCATTGGGATGGTCAACCCGGGGTCAGCCCTGGGAGGTCACGTGCTCCGGGTAGGCGTGGGTGCCGTGCTCGTGGAGGTCGAGTCCCTCGCGCTCGCCGTCGCCGGAAACGCGCAGGGTGCCGGTCAGCTTCACGAGGTACATCATCACCATCGACACGGCGAACACGCCGATGCCGATGGAGAAGTTGCCCACGCACTGCGCCCCGAACTGGTGCCAGCCGCCCCCGTAGAAGACGCCCGTCACCACCGAGGCCGGGGAGTTGTCCGCCCCCGTCGCGGTCGCCGCGCCGAACTCACCCGTGGCGAACAGGCCCAGGCTCAGCGTGCCCCAGATGCCGCAGAGGCCGTGTACCGGCCAAGCGCCGCAGGGATCGTCGATGCGCAGGTGTTCCAGCAGGTCGGTGCCGAGCACTACCAGCACCCCGGCGACCGCGCCGAGGGTCAGGGCTCCCGCAGGCGAAACCCAGTAACACGGGCAGGTGATGGCCACGAGACCCGCGAGGATGCCGTTCATGGTCATGCCGCAATCCCACTTCCTGGAGCGCGGGTAGACGAAGAACAACGCGGCCAGACCGCCGGTGGCGGCGGCGAGGGTCGTGTTGACCGCCACGCGCGCGACCCCGGCGGTGTCCATCGCGGAAAGCGTGCTGCCCGGGTTGAACCCGTACCAGCCGAACCACAGGATGATCGTGCCCACCGAGGCGAGGAGCATGTTGTGCGCGGGCATCGGCCCACCGCCGTCGCGCTTGAAGGTGCGTCCGAGGCGCGGCCCGAGCACGATGGCACCGGCCAAGGCGATCATGCCGCCGATGGTATGCACGACGGTCGAACCGGCGAAATCATGGAACGGCACGCCGAGCGAGGCAAACGCGTGGCCCGCGTTGCCAATGGTCGTCAACCAGCCGTCCGGGCCCCAGGCCCAGTGACCGAAGATCGGGTACAGAAACCCGCTGACCCCGAAGGAATAGAGGGACGCGACGAAGATGAGCAGGAAACACAGCCCGACCCCAATGGCCTTGCCACCGAGGAGTGCATAGAACAGTTTGCGCTGCCGGGGGTCCCTCATTTTTCCAAGGAATTTTTCCGTAAACGATTCGATGCTAATTTTCTGGCGATGGTTGATGCGCGGGGACGGCTGGCGCGGATCGGCAGACCCCCTGGAGACTTTTCCTCGCTGATTGGCAGTTGGATGGGCGGAAGCGCCGGGAAATCCGGTGTCCTCTTCGGCCCTGAACTTCGGTCCTACGGTTTCTGAGCAGTATGAGCGGTTGCCATGAAAGCTCGGGGCAGAAAGCAAACGGGCTTTCAGAGTTCCATCGTGTGGGTCGGAACCGTACAACACCCGTGGTGAAATCCGTTACCTCCCGCACGCCGGGCCTTAGCAGAAACGGTGCCCCGATTGCTCAAAGCGAAAGAAAAAGGCCATCTCGTCACTCCGCAGGTGGTAAATCGTCGCTCATTTGCACAGCGCATTGGTCGGGGAACCGTGGCGAAATCGGCGCGTGGCAAAAAACCACCATTGCACTGGCTAATGTTTCCCACTACACGCACGTAAAGGAAATCGTGCCTTGGTTTGCCAGCGGCCAGTTACCAGTCGGGTGTTACGTCCATCTTGGAGGGAGACGCGAATGCGGAAGTGCCGTTCGATGCGAGCGCCTTCTTCTCCTCGGGCGCGGCAAACGTGGGTGGACCCACCGTGGTGGGGTCGTCCTGACGGCTCTCGGGGACGCGCGACAATCTAAGCGAGCGAAAGAATGTTCCGGGTGGATGGCGACCTCCGGGCGCCAGGAGGGCCACTCGCGTATACTTAGCTTTCCGGCTTGGGACGATAAACAGGAGTTAGCCC
The DNA here is from genome assembly GCA_964250695.1 of uncultured Chthoniobacterales bacterium. Taxonomy (GTDB): domain Bacteria; phylum Verrucomicrobiota; class Verrucomicrobiia; order Chthoniobacterales; family SZAS-18; genus CAHJWO01. The sequence goes on from CAXUGY010000006.1 coordinate 15,329, forward strand.
GGGAGAAAATACCCTGACTTGGCTTGTCAAACAGCCGCTTCGTTCCGGCGCGGAGTTCAGCCTGTGGATTTCGCCACGGCTTTCTCGTGAATCTGCTAGACATCCATCGAAATCTAGATCGAAATGCCTTCGTGCTTCACGACAACCGAGCGCCAGCATCCCTGCTTTCGCCGATTCGTCGCCTTTCCTTCAAAGCCAGCGGCCGTTCACCCGGCGGAGGACGTGACAAAATTGTCACAACACTCCGTTCGCCTGCAAACATCCGAACCGATTTAACAGTTCTCCATCAGAACGATGCAAGCCGCTGACAGCCTAATCACCGCGCTTCAAAAAACTGAAAATAAATCTTGATCGGATTAGTAAAGAATCGAAGATCGTCCGCGTCCAAACCCAACCCAATCCCCGAAAACCCACCATGAAAAAACTGCTGAACACCACCCTGCGACCGTCGGCCCTGGCCGTCGGAGCATTGCTGGCGAGCGGACTGCTGCCCGCTTCCGCCGTCCGCGCTGCCGATCCCTACGACAAGAGCCTGGAGGCTCGCGTCGAAGCCCTCGAAAAAGAGCTGAACCTGATGGAGAACGACTCCAAGGGGAAAAACGTCACGAACTCCCCCGAGGTGCCAACCTTCGTGCGCGCCGCCGGCAACGTGCAGGAACTCGTGTTCAGCGGCGAATTGCGCTTCCGCAATGAATACAGCACCACCGATAACCAGGTGGCGAACAACGAGACCCAGGCCGATGTGAACCGCTTCCGGTTCCGGCTGTTCGCGGATTACAAACTCAACAATAATTTCTTCGCGGGCGCGGCCGTCCAGACCGCCATCGCTTCCGACAGCGGCAACACGACCTTCTCGGAAGGCTTCGACAATTATTCGCTTTACCTGTGGCGCTTCTTCGTCGGCTGGCACTCGAAGGATGACTCCCTCAAGTTCATCGTCGGCAAGCAGCCTAACCCGTTCTACGAGGAAACGGAACTGCTCTGGGACGCGGACATCAGCCCGACGGGCATCACCGAGCAGGTCAAGTACGAGTTCAGCCCGCAGTTCAGCCTCGGCCTGGTCGCCGGCCAGTTCATCTTCAACGACAACCCCGAGAACGCGTTTTACAACGGCAACGGCACCAACACGCCCGCCGCCGGGACCGCGGTCCCCGGGGGCGACGCCAACAACGACGCTTACCTGGCTTACCAGCAGATCGTCGCCACCTTCAAGGTGAACAACAACCTGTCGATCACGGCGGCGGGCGGCTACCTGTTCTATCCCGAACACGGCGGCACCGGCGCAACGATCTCCGTCAATCCGTCTTCGGGCAACGCCGGCGCGGGCCGGGGAGCGGGCAACGGCCAGGGCCAGGTCGCCAACGTGCTGCAAAATTCGGCGGCGTTCAACTCGCCCAACGCCACGCGCAACCTCTCCATCGCCACCTTCAACGGGGACGTGAAGGTCGGTCTGGGCCCGGTCAAGGTCAAGGCCTACGCCCAGGGCGCCTACAACTTCCAGGGCGGCGCACGCGTCGCGCAGGAGTATGGGACGCTCGCAACTGGCGGGGTGACCGCGCAGGGCAAGGACAGCACCACGGATAAGGTGGCCTTCGCCACCGGCGTGACCGTTGGCTCGGATTACCAGATCAAGAAGAAGGGTGACTACGTGTTCCTGGCCGAGTACCGCCAAGTGGGTCTCGGCTCCGTGGACCCGAATCTCAACGATTCGGACTTCAACTTCAGCCGCCTGGGCTTCCGTGGCGTCAAGGTGGCGGGCAGCTACGGGTTTTTCCCCTGGCTGATCGGCAGCGTGACCTACTACGGCAGCAACAACCTCGGCAGCGAGAAAAATCTGAACATCGCCGTGGGTAATTACAACGCCAGCCACATCGTTCAGTTCGATCTGACCGCGAAATTCTAAGCGGCGATTTCGCTGGTTTTAGCTCACCCCTGCAACGCGTCGAAGCGGTGCAGGGGTTTTGCGTTTTGGCAGGCGGCGGAACGCGACGGCGGCGGTCGAGAGGACCAGACGAAGCACGATTTCGCAGACAAGGGTGTTCCCAAGCACAACTCGGGAACGAGGAATGGGAGCAGTGCATCGGGTCGGCGCTCAACGAGGCGGCAGCTCTCCCCGGCGATACCATTGCAGGCGGTCCCGGCACACGTCGGAGACACCGGCAGGCGCGTCAGCCCGGCTGGCGAGAGCGCACGCGGTACGGGCGGCGTTCACGGCGTCCGACCATTCACCGGACGCGGCGTGGGCCATCGCCAGGGCACTCAAGCTGGCGAGGTCTTGTCCGCCGCTGACCTCCACGGCGCGCCGGGCGAGCGCGAGAGCAGCGGCGTGGTGCTCGGGATCATCGCTGTGCGCGTAATTCCAGGCGAGCCGCGTCAGGGCGGGCAACCAGTCGTCGCGCAACACCAGCCCGGCCTGATCCTGGGCGGTCGAGCCCACGGCGTCGCCTCGTTCGCGCAACACGTCCGCCAAACCGAAATGGGCCATCGCAAAATCCGGGTGGAGTTCCTGGCAACGGTAGTAAACGGCGATGCCCTCGTCGGTGCGCCCGCTTCTGGTCAGGGCCAGGGCAAGATCGTTGAGGATATCCGCGCTGGCTGCCGGGTCGGCGCGCCAGGGCGCCAGCACCTCGACGACTTTGGCATCGTTCGCGTCCCGGAGCAGCAGCGCGCTCAGGCTATGCGCCACGTCCGCGTTCGCCCGGTTCAGACGCCACGCCTGGAAGTACGCCGCCTCCGCGTCGCCGGACCGGCCCGCGTCGAGCAGGGCGTCGCCGAGCAGATGGAACAGGCGCGTCGAAGGCAGCGAGACGCGGACCGCGTGCTGAAACAGCGTCAGGCTGTTGCGCCACAACGCGGCCTGCCGACAGCTTAAGATCACGCAGGCCGTGGCCGTGGCCGCGGCGGCGCCTGTCAGGGCCAGACGAGTCACGGGCCAGCGTTGCCAAACCGCCGCCCCCGTCCAGAACAGGGCGATGAACAGGCCAACGTGCGGCAGGTAAGTGTAACGGTCCGCCACGGCTTGTCCGCCGACTTGCACGACCCCGATGACCGGCACCAGGGTTCCCAAAAACCAGCACCAGCCCACCAGCAGGAAAGGCAGGGAACGCCGCCACCTGAAAACACCCGCCGACACCGCCGCCAAGATCATTCCCCAGGCCACCGGCCCCCAGAGCGATTCCGCGCGCCAGTAGGGGTAGTAAATGGCCAGCCGCACGGGCCAGACCGTCTTTTGCAGATAAGTGCCGTAGCCCAGCGCCGCCGAGGCCAGCCGATGGGTCGGCGGCAAGGCCCCGAGCGGCACCATCGCGCTGTCGCGCTGCGCGAGGACCGTGACCACGCAGGACACCGCCATCAACGCGAAGAAGGGCGTTTTTTCCAGCAGCAACCGCCCCCAGCCGGACTCCTTGTGACGTTGGAGCGGCCAGTAATCGAGCAGCAACAGCAACGGCGGCAGCGTGACCAGCATCGGCTTGGCGGTCAACCCGACCGCGAACAACGCCAACGCCAACCCGTAGAAAGCGCGTCCTTTATTTTGGGCGTACCGGGTGTACGCCAGCAGCGTCAGGAAGAAAAACAGCGTGCTGAGCACGTCTTTGCGTTCCGTCACCCACGCCACGGACTCGACGTGCAACGGATGAGCGACGAAGAAAAAGGCGGTCAGGGCGCTGGGCCACCGCGCACCGGTGGCCGTGCGCAACCACCCGAAGAGCAGGACGGTGTTCGCCAGGTGCAGGAGCAGGTTAGTGAGGTGGTAGCCGCCCGCGTTCAAGCCGTAGAGCCGGGCGTCGAGCATCAGCGAAAGCCACGTCAGCGGATGCCAGTTAGACCGCTCGAAGCTCGTCCACGCCCAATGCCAACCGTCCCGGGTAAGGCCCTGCCGGACGTGCGGATTGTCATAGACGTAGCCCGGGTCATCGAAGGAAATGAACGGGAAGCCGAGTGTTTGCCCATAGATGCACCCGCCAACGGCCAGCAGCACGAAGACGGTCAAAATGCCGCTGGCGCGCGGCGGAAGTTTCAGGGAAGGCAGGTTCACCGGGCGTGGAAGTACGGGACTTCTAAGCAAGGATAGTTCCAGCCGGTGTTTGGACGCTGATTATTCACGCGGTCCGGTAACGCGCCGCCGTCCAGAGTCGCCCTCCACCCTGGCAGGTCCTGCGCGCTTCGCTCCATCCCTTTGAAAATCGCTCTAAACGCCTATCCGATTCATCCAGCAAGCTTCCGACATCCTGAGCGGAGATTTTCAGGCAACACCCATCCGGTCACTCCTCCGATGTCGCCCAGAATTTCTCCGCCGCCGCGCCCCAACTGCGGGTCTCCACCGCCCGGCGTGCCGATTCGCCCATGCGCCCACGCAACGCCGCGTCCCTGCCGAGCCGCGTGATCGCCGCCGCCAAATCTTCCACGTCCGACCCCCGGGTGATCAATCCCGTCACCCCCTGCTCGATCAATTCCTGCGGCCCCTTTTGATCCGATACGATCACCGGCAGTCCGCTCGCCTGCGCTTCGATGACCACGTTGCCGAACGTGTCCGAAACGCTCGGAAAAACGAAAACATCCGCCGACGCATACGCCCGCGCCAGCGTCTCGCCGCTCAAGTACCCGGTGAAACAGGCGTCGGGCAGCAGCTTCTGCATCGTCTTGGTGTAGACGCCGTCGCCGACGATGGCCGCGCGCACCGGCAACCCGGACGCCCGCACCCGGTCGTGCGCGGCGGCGAACACGTCGAGATTTTTCTCCACGGACACCCGCCCGACGTAGAGCAGAATCAACTCGCCCGGCTTTGCGCCGTACCGGGTCCAGAACGGCGGGTCGCGGCGGGTCGGATGGAAGAGGCGGGTGTCCAGCCCGCGCGGCAGGATTTTGATGTTTTGGCCGTCGATGCCGCGCTCGATCCAGCTTTTGCGGTACTGCTCGGAGTTCACGTAGATCAGGTCAAGCTGGCTGTAGAACCAATGCATGTAACGCCACGTCAGCGATTCCATGAAGTGGTCGTCCGTCAAAATCTGCACGTACTGCGGGAAGTCCGTGTGGTAGATGCCCACCGTCCGCAGGTGCAGCATCCGCGCGGCCATCAGGGCGGTGAGGCCGATGGGTCCCGGCGTGGAAATGATGATCTCCGTGAAACCCTCGCGCTGGATGTAATCGCACATTTCCAGCATCGGCGGAAAGGTGAGCTTTTGCAGTTCGTACTCGGGAATCTCGAACTCGCCGATGGGCGGGAAATTTTTCAGCGGGATGCCGGTGATGTCGATGTGGGTGCGGGAGGTGACCACCGTCAAATCGTGCCCGGCGGCCACGACGGCGGCGGTCATCTTCTGGATGGTGGTCGCCACGCCGTTGACATCTTCGAGCGTGTCGGTGAACCAGGCCCGCTTGCGGTTGCGCAGGGCCGGAGGTTGATCCCCCGCGATTTCCCGGCTGAAACGCCGCAGGTCCTGGCGGTCGGGCGACTGGCTCTTGAAGGCGTAGAGGTACGGGCTGAGCAACAGAGCCAGCGGCGCGATGGCGCTCAGGGCTTGCAAACCTTCCATCATGTCGCCCCCGGAAAGCTGCCGGACGAACTTCGTGAAGAAACGGAACGCCAGTTGGTTGGCGAACAGGTTGGCGATGAGAAACGCCCGGCGTTCCGGCTCGGCCACGTGGGCGGTTTGCCGGGCGATGGCGGACTTAATCGCGGGCTGCGTGAAATAGCGCGACAGTTCCCGCCAGACGGACGCGTTCGCCGGTTTGGCCATCTCGAAAATCTTGCCCGAGAGGACGCCCTGCGCGAGAAAGTTCAGTTTTTCGGCGAAGGTAAATTCCGTCGGGTTTTCGCCCTCCATGAAACGCGCGAACATCTTCTCCACGAGGGCCGGGGTCGTTTGCTTGGAGTTTTTGAAGAATTTGTCCTTGGCGAAAGCAAAGCCGGTTTTGTACAGGCTGTGTGAGAGCACGAGCGGCGAACCGCCCTGGCCGTGGATCGTCCCGCGCCCGGCGCGCACGCAGGCGAGAAAGTCCTCCGGCGTGCCGGCCCCCGGCGTTTCCGTGTAGGCGTGCGCGGCGAACATCCCGCTCTTGTCGTCGCTCCCGGCGGTGAGGATTTTCTTCCAGGGCTCGGGATGCGTCGGCGCGAGCCGGTGTCTCGCCGCGTATCGCTCGATTTTTTCCGGCGTCAGGCTGGCGAGCAGGTGGGTCGTCGTCTGGTTGAGCAGGGCGTCGCGCAAGCCGTTGAGCCCCTCGAAACACGGAAAAAGCAGAATCAACCGCTCGAAGTGGCCGACGGTGAGTTTGTGGTTGAGTTGATAGAGGGGATGCGCGACCGAGTGCGCCAGTTTTTCCCGGGCGAGGTAACCTTGCAGCTCGAAGAGGTTCTCCCGCAACGCCGCGATTTCCCGGTGCTGCGCTTCGGTCAGATTCCAGACCAGGAGGTGAATTTTGCAGCGGTCCTCGGGGAAGTACGTGGTGACCTCCTCGCTCAGGAAGACGCCGGGCAGATGGGCGATTTCCAAGACGCCGTCGAGCGTGTTGTGGTCGGTGAGCGTGACGAGATCCATGCCACGCTCGCGCAGCAGATCGTAGAGCGCACGGGGCTGCGAATAACTGTCGGGGAAATCGAACCGCCGGAACAGCCAATCGGCGGAACGGTCGCTGAAACGGGAATGCAGGTTGAGGTCGGCCTTCATCGCACGGCACCTATAGCAGATGACGGCGACCGGGAGAAGGACGGCCTTCCCAAGACGAAAGCGATTGCATGCCACCCTCTCCGCCTCGACGGATCGAGAACGCGGCGCGGAACACGACGCCAGCGCCGGAGAACGCGTCAAATCGTCCGGCTGTTACCGGACGAAGAAATCGAACCCGCCCCCGCCCTGCCAGCCCACAGATTCGGAAATTCCGGTCCGGTCCCCGTCAACCACCAGAGCGAGCCTCTGCGCGCAGCAGGTGACCGCGTGAGGTCCGGCCTCGATGCCCAGGTACCGCCGTTGGCACTTGTGAGCGACGGCGGCAGTGGTGCCCGACCCAAGGTAGGCGTCGAGAACCAAGTCACCCGACGAGGTCGCAATCTCCAGGATGCGCTGAAGCAGGCTCTCGGGTTTCGGCGTGTCAAAAACGTCCTGGCCCGGGAACATTTTTATCCAATGTTTTTTGGCGAGGTCGTTCGTGCCGACCTCCCTGGCCAGCCAAAGGGTTTCGGGAGTCAAACCCGTGCGAATCTCGGACAGGAACCGCTTGATTCTCGGCACCCCGCTGCCGTCGCGGCCAAACCAGAGATTGTGGTCGGCCATTTCCTGCTCCATCCTCTTCAGGCTGTAAACCCAGCATCGCCCTGGCGGCGGCAGGTGGACCTTGCCGCCAGGACTCGCCAGTTGATAAAACTGGTCAGCCGTCCCGTGACCCGACTGGACGTTCGCCGTGATGGATTGCCACGGTCCCCGAGGATCATCGTCCGGGTTCTTGTACCGGCCTCTCACTTCCTCGTTGAGCGCCAACGAGTTTCGGGTGGCATTGAATTTCTTGAGGTCCTTCGCATATACCAGGATGTATTCATGGTTGTTGGAGAACACTTTCCGGTTTTCGCGGGTGGTCCGTTGCTGCCAAACAATCGTCGTCACGAAGTTCTTTCGGCCCATGATCGCGTCGCAGGCGACTTTCAGATAATGCATTTCCCGGTCATCAATCGAAATCCATAAACTGCCGTCGTCCCGGAGAAACTCGGCCAGCAATTCGACGCGCGCGATGATTTCGTCCAGCCAGATGTGATGCTCGCGGGAATCGTGGTAATGATAGTGCCGCTCCCGGTTGTTGTACGGCGGGTCGAGGTAGCAGCACCGGACGGTTGAGTCGTACCGGGGAAGGAGCAATCGCAGGACATCCAAATTCTCTCCCTGGATGATCGCGTTCCCGCTGTTTCGGAAACCTTTGGAAAGTTTGGGGACGTGGGTGAGGGCCGTCAGTTTTAAGCAATCCGGGGGGGTCTGTTCCCGCCTCTTTGCATCTGAGTTCATGCTTGTCTAAAGGCGGGGATCATCAGACGTTCTCCGTCGGATCATGAGGCTCGGCAAGATCGAAAATGAAGGTTGCCCCGGACCATTTGGGCAGCCGCGCAACGCGGACGGTGCCGTGCCGGTGTGGCGACCGATCCACTATTTAGGGAGCAAACTGCGGTTGATCGAGCCGATTCTGGCGCTGGTTGCCGATCTGGACCCCACCGCAGGCACGGTCTGCGACCTGTTTGCAGGCTCAGGGACGGTTTCCGTGGCGCTTTCCCGGAGCCGGAAAGTGGTGGCGGCGGACATTCAGGAATATTCCCGGGTGATCTGTGCGGCTCTTCTCAACCCTGCCCGCCTGGAGCCGACGGCGAACGGCGACCTGTGGCAAGCCATCGAACGGCACCGGCGGCGATTGAAACGATGCCTGGAACCCGTTTTGGAGTTCGAGCAGCGGGCGATGACCTCGGCGGCCACCGAACCGACGCTGCTTTGTGACCTGGCCGAGCGGGGCTCTTTATTGAACGCCCCGGTCGGCAACGATGGTCTGGCGGCAGCCTTGCGGGAGACGACCGCGCGGATCGGAGAACAAAGTCCCGCCCTGATGGCGACTCGTTACTTCGGAGGCGTCTATTTTTCATACGGGCAGACGCTCTACATCGACAGCGTTTTGGCGGCGATAGACGACCTGCCCAGCAAAGTGCGCACGACGTGCTTGGCGGCCCTGCTCAGTGCGGCGAGTCACCTCGTCAATTCCGTGGGCAAACAATTTGCCCAGCCGATGCGCCCGCGCCGGCACGACGGCACGATCAAGCGGCATCTGATCGGCCAGATGTGCCGCGACCGTCTTCGAGATGCCCGCGCAACGTTCGCCTCGTGGCTGTCGAAATACTCCGTGTTACCCACGGGCGGTCCACACCGGGTGCTTCGTGGCGATTACCGGGCGGTCCTGGCTCGACTGGAGGATGTGTCGGTCATCTACGCCGATCCACCCTACACGCGCGATCATTACAGTCGTTTCTACCATGTGCTCGAAACCCTCTGCCTGCGCGATTCGCCCGAGGTGTCCACCACGCTGCTCACGGGCAACGGGGCAGCCAGCCGGGGGGTCTACCGGACGGACCGCCACCAGTCGCCGTTCTGCATCAAGTCGCAGGCAGCCCGGGCGTTTTCGGAGTTGTTCGCCGGTTGTAAGCGTTTGGACGTGCCGCTCTTGCTGTCGTATTCGCCCTTCATCAAGGAAGGGCATCCCCGGCTGATGACGGTGGATGCTGTCGTGAAGCTAGCGGGTGAACATTATCGCCAGGTCGCGGTGGTGCCTGCCGGACGTATTGCCCACAGCAAGCTCAACAAATCCGAGCTTCATCTGGACGTTGCCAACCATGCGGAAGTATTCATCACGTGCAAAAACTAGAGGGTTGCCGGTCGCTTCCAAAATGGCGCGTGAGGCCACGAAGCGCGCAAGCGGCTGACAGTGATGCACGAGAGTTCGATCTTCTCCTACAACGTTACTTCGCGGTGATGCCCGGCCTCGCGCCGAACGATGCGGCGATGGCGTTGCATTGACGGGATTTTTGTGGGACCATCGCCGCGAAGTGGAGAAGATCGAAGTTCGCCCAGGCCCCTCGACACCAACGATCATCGGTCCGCCGTTCGCCGTTCTGCGAGTGGTTTTGTCGCAACTGTTCGGCGACCTGGACGAACCGGCTTTCGAGGTGATCCGCCCGCATCTGGCGTGGGTGGAACTGGCAGGCGGCGAGGTCTTGTTCCGCGAGGGGGATGCGAGCGACGCCTTGTTCGTCCTGATCAGCGGGCGGCTCCAGGCCGTGCTGCTGGGTGAGGATGGCCAGGGGCAGGTCGTGGGCGAGATTGGCCGGGGCGAGAGCGTGGGCGAGATGGGCGTGTTCGGCGCGAGGCCCCGGGGAGCGACCGTGACCGCCCTGCGCGACAGCCTGCTCGCCCGGATCAAAGTGGCCGCCGTGCAAACCATCCTCGCGGCGGTTCCGGCGCTGGCTCTCAACCTGAACCGGCTGATCATCGAGCGCCTGAGCCGTCGCAATGCCTCGCTCAAGCAGGCGCGCAACGTGACCAACATCGCGGTGGTGAGCGCGGGCGAGGCGGTGGGGGCGACGGCCTTTCTGCGGTCGTTGGCGGCGGAGTTGAAGAAGCAGCAACGGACGGTGGCGCATCTGACCAGCGAGGCCATCGACGCCGCCGCCGTCCGTCCGGGCGCGGCGCAGGCCACGGACAACGAACCGCAGGCACACTACTGGCTGATCAATTATCTCGACGAATTGGAAAGCCGCTGCTCGCTGGTTTTTTATGAAACCGACCCGACTCCGACCGCCTGGACGCGCCGTTGCCTGCGGCAGGCGGACGAGGTCCTGCTGCTCGCCGACGCCAGGGGGTCGCCCGAACTCTCGGCGACGGAACTGACCTGCCTAGGCGCAGCGGGCACGCGGGCGCGGCAGCTTCTCGTCCTCCTGCATCCTGCGGATGCGGACTGGGCCGACGGGACGCTCCCCTTTCTGGCCAGGCGGCCCAACGTGCAGCGGCACTACCATGTGCGCGCGGGCCACGACGCGGACCTGGCGCGGCTGGCCCGTTTCCTGAGCGGCAACGCCGTGGGTCTGGTGCTGGCCGGGGGTGGCGCGCGGGGACTGGCTCACATCGGCGTGTTCCGCGCGCTGGAGGAAGCCGGGATTACGGTCGATCTCGTCGGCGGCACGAGCATTGGCTCGGTGCTGGGCTGTTGTCTGGCGCGGGATTGGGGTTGGGAGCGGATCTTCGCGGAGAACCGGCCCGAGTTTTTGTCGAATCCGACCAGCGATCTGAACCTCTTTCCGGTGGTGTCGCTGCTCGCCGGACGCAAGCTCCGCCGCATTCTGTCGCGGGGATTCGGGGACCGGCACATCGAGGAGCTGTGGCGGCCTTTTTTTTGCGTGAGCAGCAACTACTCCCAGGCATGCGAGTGCGTACACGACCGGGGCGAAGTCAAACACGCGCTGCTGGCGAGCATGGCGATTCCCGGCGTGTTTCCGCCGAGCGTCCGCGGCAACGATCTGCTCGTGGACGGCGGCGTGTTCAACAACATGCCCGTTGACGTGATGGCGCGCACCGGCGTGCGGACCATCCTCGCCGTGGATTTGCGACCGGACAACAAGCAGCGCCGCGACCTGAACTTCACCGAGTTGCCCGCGCCTTGGGCGTTGCTGCTCGACCGTCTGCGGCCGAAGGCGAAGCGGCGTTACCAGGTGCCGTCGATGCTGACCATCCTCATGGCGACGAACACCCTCAACAGCAATCAGAAGATGAGCCAGGTGGTCGGGGACGTGGACCTGCACTTCAACCCCGACGTGCGCCGCTTCGGGTTGCTGGAGTGGAAATCGTTCGATCTGCTCGTCGCCGAGGGGTATCGCCACGCGCAGAAAGTCCTGGCGGAACGTTCCGGGCAGATCTAAGGTCAGGATGGCTTTCCGAGCCGGTCCTTGGACGGGATGGATCAACGTGTCCGTCTTGCGACGCTGCTTCCTACCGGAAACAACGGGGACTGGCTCGGAGAGCCATCCCTACCTTGGGCGACGGCATTCCCAAAAATGATTTTTGTGATGCCGTGTTTCTTGCTTCGAGGATATCCTTTCGTTCATGGACGCACGTTTGCCAGGGTCGATCACACCGGCGCGCTCTGCGATGAGCCGCTCGCGGGCACGAAATTTTTTGCTCGAAGCAATCCGCTTCGGGTGGTTGCTCTTCGGTGCCGTGGCGAGTTCCGTTCATGCCCAGGGCAGTTTGCAGAGAACCGCCGGGTCCGCAGGCAGACCACCCTCCGAAACGGCCAGAACAACGGACGATCAAGCGAGCGCCGCCATCCGCCGGAAGCTGGCGAGCATCATCATTCCCAGCATCGAGTTCCGCTCGACTACCCTTGACGACGCCATCGAGTTCCTGCGTCAGGAAAGCCGCCGCCTCGATCCTGATCCCGACCCGCAATCACGCGGCCTCAACATCGTCCTGAAGCTCCCGGCGGCGGGGCAAGTGGTCCTGGGGTCGCAGAGGGTCGCACGAGAGTCTCAAACGAACAGCACCGCGCTGCCTGCCGGGCCGCCGTCGAACCCTACTCTCCTTGCCGCCAAACCGCGCCTTACTCTGGTCATGAACCGTATTCCCTTGCTAGAGGCCCTGAAATACGTCGCCATTCAGGCCGGCTTGAAGGTGAAGGTAGATCCCTACGCCGTTTCTCTCGTTCCCTTGGCGGAGAACACCGATGCGTTGGTCACCGCTGTCTTCCGCGTTTCTCCCACTTTCATCGACAACAAAAACAACGGCAGCAGCACGAGTGTGTTGGACCAGGCTTCGACCTCAGCACACTGATTCACCGCTCGTCATCCGGCCCCACATCGCCCGTCTGGCCCCGTCGCAGTGGTTCATGTGATGACCGGCGGACAGGAATTTCCCCGAGCAAGCGTTGCACGGCGGAACGGTGCGAAGGTACTGACAAACGGAAAGCAGCGGCAAATTCGATTCATGGAGAGTAAACAAACGGACCGTCCACATGACCAACGAACATCACACCGCTCTCATCGTCGGCAGTACAGGCATCACGGGCCTCAATCTGGCCACCCATCTCGCGGCGCATGGCTGGCAGGTGTACGGCCTGGCCCGCCACCCCAAAGATCTGCCCGGCGTGACTCCCGTGGCCGCCGACCTGCAGGACGCGGTTGCGCTCAAGGCAGCCTTGGCCAAGACGGAACCCACGCACCTTTTCATCTGCACCTGGCTGCGTCAGCCCACCGAGGCGGAGAACGTGCGCGTCAACGGTGACATGGTCCGCAACCTCTTTGCGGCCCTCGAAGGCCGAAAGCTCGTCCACGCCGCGCTGGTCACCGGGACCAAGCATTATCTGGGGCCTTTCGAGTCCTACGGCCAGACCAACGCCGAGACGCCCTTCCGGGAGGACAACCCGCGCCTGCCCGGCCTGAACTTTTACTACACCCAGGAAGACATCCTCTTCGACGCCGCCGCGAAGGGCGGCTTCGGCTGGACGGTGCATCGCTCGCACACCATGATCGGCTACGCACGCGGCAACGCCATGAACATGGGCGTCACGCTGGCGGTGTACGCGACGCTGTGCAAGGAGCGTGGCGAGCCCTTCGTCTTTCCCGGTTCGCCCGAGCAGTGGAACGCGCTGACCGACGTGACCGACGCCCGCATCCTGGCCGAGCAACTGGCATGGGCCGCCACGACCCCGTCAGCTTACGGCCAGGCGTTCAACATCACGAACGGCGACCTGTTCCGCTGGCGCTGGTTGTGGCCGCAACTGGCGGCCTACTTCGGCGTGGAGCCGCAGGGACCGCCCCCGGAACTCGCGCCGCTGGAAAGCCGGATGAGCGAAGCGGCCGGGAAGTGGAAGACGCTAGCTGCCAAGCACAACCTGGTTGAGCCGGACGTGAACAAACTCGTTTCCTGGTGGCACACGGATGGCGATCTCGGACGCACCATCGAATGCGTCAACGATATGACCCGGAGCCGTCTGCTGGGTTTTCACGCCTACCGGGCGACGCCCGACTCGTTCCTCGAACTCTTCGAGCGACTCAAGTCGGAGCGGATCATTCCCGGTTGAGTCCATGTTCACCGCTCTTTTGCTTTGTTGCGGGCGAAGCAGAAGCCCGTGAAGATACCCAACATCCACGACCCGGCTTCGCCACTTCTAAAACTTTCGTCTGCAACGCGCGCCATCTTTCCTTGCCGCCAAGGAACCGGCGCGCATAATATCCACCACGGCGATGTTTGACGAGGTTCCGGACTGGTTTTGCTCTAGATTTTTCGAGGCTTCTGCTCACTCACCTGCGACCGTAGAACATCGCCGTAGAAATTGCAGGACGTTCAACGAGAAAATCAGCCTCACAGCTCGTCAATAAACGCAAAGCCGATGTGGCGAAATGGCAGACGCAGCGGACTTAAAATCCGCTTTCCAGAAATGGGAGTATGGGTTCGAGTCCCATCATCGGTAACGGCTGCAACCGCCTGCCCGAAGTTTATCTTTGTGTCCGGCTGATTTCGGACCTCGGAATGGGAGGGATCATCGTTTTCGTTGGCTCCAACCAATAGAATATAGTGCGTTCCGTGATTCGGCCATCCCTCTTTCCACCCATGAACGACCTCGACCCCAGCCGCACGGTCGCCGAATTAAAGCAACTCCGCACCCTCACCGGCGACGAGCACGGCGCGCAACGCGTCGCCTTTACCCCGCCGTGGACCGCCGCCCGCCAATTCCTGCGCGAGTCCCTCGCCGCGCTGCCCGTGGAGATCCACCCCGACGCCGCCGGCAACCTGTGGACGACCCTGCGCGGCGACTCCGAGCGCGCGCTCCTCATCGGCGGCCACCTGGATTCCGTGCCCAACGGCGGCTGGCTCGACGGCTGCCTCAACGTCTTCGCCGGGGTCGAAATCCTCCGCCGCCTCCACGCCCAATATCACGGCCGCCCTCCGATCACCGTCCGCCTCGTGGACTGGGCGGACGAGGAAGGCGCGCGTTTCGGCAAGAGCCTTTTCGGTTCCTCCGCCTGTTCGGGCAATCTCGATCTGGCAGAGGCCCGCCTCCTGCGCGACCGCAACGGCGTCCGCCTGCCCGACGCCCTGCGCGCCCACGGCATCGACCTGGAAACCGTCAAGGACAGCCGCCGCGAACTCGCCCACGCCGCTGCCTACCTCGAACTCCACATCGAACAAGGTCCCGTCCTGCTCGACCTCGGCCTCCCGCTCGGCACCGTGCTCGGCACGTTCGGCGTCGAGCGCCACGCCATGACCTTCCACGGCCAGGCCGCGCACTCGGGCAGCACCCCCATGAACCGCCGCCGCGATGCCTTCCTCGCCGCCGCGCAGATGGCCTCCGAAATCTACCGCCTCACCGACCGCCACGGCGGCGTCGGCACCATCGGAAGCTGCACCACGCAGCCGGGCATCGTCACCAGCGTCGTCGCGGAATGCCGCCTCACGCTCGACCAGCGCCACCTCGACGCCCCGGCCCTCGCGGACATGCTCCGGGAAGCCCGCGCCGCCAGCGAACGCTTCGCCCGGACCGGCGGCTGCACGGTCGGGTGGGAGCGCCTCTGGAACATCGCACCGGTCCCCTTTCACCCCGTGCTCCTCGCCCTTTGCGACGAGGCCATCGCGGAAACCGGCGTCCCGGTCCACCGCCTGCCGTCCGGCCCGCTGCACGACGCCGCCGAGGTGGCCCGCGCCGGGGTCCCCACGGTCATGATGTTCGTCCAGAGCCTGCACGGCATCAGCCACAACCGGATCGAGGACACCCGCGAAGACCACCTCGAAATGGCCGTCGCGGCGTTTGACCGGCTCGCCTCCAAAACGCTCGCCTGGATCGCCGCCGCCTGACGCGACTTTTCTCTCGTCAACGTCCCAAACTTCCTCTAGCCTCGTCCCTTCGTCCGACGTTCGGACCGGGAATTGTTCGCGGGAAATCCATCCACATGCCGACGCTTGCCACCCTCGTTGACGGACTCAAACTGCCGAACCCTTTCATCATCGGTTCCGGCCCTCCCGGCACCAACCTCAACGTCATCAACAAAGCCTTCAAGGAAGGCTGGGGCGCGGTCATCGCCAAGACGGTCAGCCTCGACGCGAGCAAGGTTACCAACGTCACCCCGCGCTACGCCAAGCTGTATTCCGCCGACCGCTCGGAGGTCATCGGCTGGGAGAACATCGAACTCATCAGCGACCGCCGGTTCGACCTCTGGCTCGACGAATTCAAACGTTGCAAGGACCAGTACCCCGGCGGCGTGCTCATCGCCTCCATCATGGAGGAGTTCAACCGGGACGCCTGGGTGGAAATCGTCGCGCGTTGCGAGGACGCGGGCGTGGACGCCTTCGAGCTGAATTTCTCCTGCCCGCACGGCCTGCCCGAGCGCAAGATGGGCGCGGCCATGGGTCAGAATCCGGAAGTCCTGGAAGAGGTGTGCGGCTGGGTCATGAGCGCCGCGAAAAAGCCGGTCTGGGCCAAGATGACGCCCAACATCACGCGCATCGAAGACCCCAGCCGCGCCGCCCTGCGCGCCGGTTGCCAGGGGGTGAGCGCCATCAACACGATCCGTAGCGTCACGAGCGTCAACCTCGAAACGCTCCGCCCCGAGCCGACCGTCGAAGGCTACACGACGCCCGGCGGTTATTCGTCCAAGGCCGTGCGCCCGATTGCGTTGCGCATGTGCATGGAAATCGCGACGATGATCCGCCGCGAGTTCCCGGGCCGCACGCTTTCCGGCATGGGCGGCATCGAAAGCGGCGGCGACGCGGCGCAGTTCATCCTGCTCGGCTCGGACACGGTGCAAATCTGCACGGGCGTCATGAAGTTCGGCTACGAATGCGTCAAGCCCATGTGCGACGAACTGCTCGCCTTCATGGACAAACACCGGTTCGAAACGCTGGCCGACTTCAAAGGCCACAGCCTGGACTACTTCACGACCCACGCCGAACTGGTGCGGATGCAGTCCGACAAAAAGGCCGCGCAAAAAGCCGCCGTCGCCGCCGAACAACAGAAAAAGATGGTGCTCGCGGACGGCGAATGGAGCGGCGACTCGTTCGTCCAGCAATCCGACGCCTTGGCGCGAGGTTAAACAAATTGTCCGCAGATTACGCAGATTTCCGCAGATTGAAGAGAAGAAGGAGAAAATCTACGGAAGGGCGGTCCTGCTTTTTCTATCCCCCTTCTGCCAATCTGCGGAAATCTGCGTAATCTGCGGACCATTCTTCTATGATCCCCTGTCCCAACCTCATCGGCGGCGAATGGCAAACGCCGGCCGCGACGCAGACCCTCCCCGTCTACAACCCATCTCGGGGCGAGATCATCGCCGAAACCCCCCTCTGCAACTCCGCCGTGGTCAACGACGCCGTGGAAGCCGCAGCCGCCGCCTTCCCCGCCTGGGCCGACACTCCGTCCACCGAGCGCGCCCGCGTTTTCTTCCGCTTCAAGATGCTGCTGGAAGATGCCTTCGAGCCACTCGCCCAGAGCGTCACCCGCGAGCACGGCAAGACCCTCAGCGAAGCGCGCGGCGACGTGCGCCGGGGCATCGAAATGGTGGAGTTCGCCTGCGGCATCCCGTCCCTCCTGATGGGCGAAATCCTCCCCAACGTCGCGCGCGGCATCGACTGCGACGCCATCCGCCAGCCGCTGGGCGTCTGCGCGGGCATTACGCCGTTCAACTTCCCCGCGATGGTCCCGCTCTGGATGTACCCGGTGGCCCTCGTCTGCGGCAACACGTTCGTCCTCAAGCCCAGCGAAAAGGTCCCCCTCACCGCGATCCGCATCGCCCAACTGTTGGAAAAATCCGGCCTCCCGCCCGGCGTCTTCAACCTCGTCCACGGCGGACGCGAGGCCGTGGACGCCCTGCTCACCCACCCCAAGGTGCGCGCTATCAGCTTCGTGGGTTCGACGCCCATCGCCCGCTACGTCTATGAAACCGGCACGAAACACGGCAAGCGTGTCCAGTCCAACGGCGGCGCGAAAAACTACGTGGTCGTCCTGCCCGACGCCGATGTCGAGCACAGCGTGCGCGGCGTGGTCGAGGCGGCGTTCGGCTGCGCGGGCGAACGCTGCATGGCGGGCTCGACCGCCGTCGTCGTGGGCGACGCCGCGAAACGTTTCCTGCCCCCGCTCATCGACGCCGCGAACGCCATCCAGGTCGGCCCAACCGACACCGCCGCGCAACCCCACATGGGGCCGGTCATCACCCGTCAGCACGCCGACCGCATCGGCGAGTTGATCGAGCACGGCTGCCGCGAGGGCGCGACGGTCGCCGCCGACGGACGCGGCGTCAAAATCGCCGACGCGCCCCACGGCTTCTTCGTCGGCGCGACGATCCTTGATCACGTCCAGCCCGGCACGATGGTCCACCACGAGGAAATCTTCGGCCCGGTGCTCAACGTCATGCGTTTCGACGATCTCGACGCCGCCATCGCGCTGGCCAACGCCTCGGCCTACGGCAACGGCGCGTCGATCTTCACCCGCTCGGGCAAGGCGGCGCGCGAGTTCAAGCACCGCGTCAAGGCGGGCATGATCGGGATCAACATCGGCGTGCCCGCCTCGATGGCCTGGTTTCCCTTCAACGGCCAGGACGATTCTTTCTTCGGCGACCTGCACATGCAGGGCCGCGAGGGCGTCCAATTTTTCACCCGGTTAAAAGTCACCACCTCCCGCTGGTTCAACGAAGGCGAGGGCAGCATCTGGGCGGACAAATAATTCTTCCTCCGCCCCTCCTCCTCCTGCCTCTTCTCTGCGCCCCTCCTGCCTTTTCTCTGCGTCCTCTGCGTTAAAACTCCGCCCGCCCGCCCGAACCGCTTCCCCTGCATGACCACCACCGAGACTTTCCCCGTGGAAGAACAGGGCCTGGAAAATTCCGCGCTCTCCAACGCGGACCTCGCCCCCGTCCCAACCGCCCGCCGGACGTGGACCGTCTGGAACTACGCCGCGCTCTGGATCAGCATGTCGGCCTGCATCCCGACGTACATGCTCGCCTCGTCGCTCATCGGCGGCGGCATGAACTGGTCGCAGGCGGTCGGCACGATTTTCCTGGCCAACCTGATCGTCCTGCTGCCGATGATCCTCAACGCCCACGCGGGCACGCAGTACGGCATTCCCTTCCCGGTCTACTGCCGGGCGGCGTTCGGCACGACCGGGGCGAACGTCCCCGCCCTGCTGCGCGCCTTGGTGGCGTGCGGCTGGTTCGGCATCCAGACGTGGATCGGCGGCAACGCCATCTTCAAGATCCTCGCCGTCGCCTTCCCGTCGTTGCTCCACGCCACCGTCTCCGTGACGTTCGGCATCTCGGCCCCGCAGTTCGTCTGCTTCCTCTTCTTCTGGGGCATCAACATGGGGGTCATTTACAAGGGGATCGATTCCATCCGCGTCCTGCTGGCGATCAAAGCCCCGCTGCTGATCCTGCTCGGTCTGGCGCTGCTGGTCTGGGCCTACCGGGCGGC
The DNA here is from genome assembly GCA_964250695.1 of uncultured Chthoniobacterales bacterium. Taxonomy (GTDB): domain Bacteria; phylum Verrucomicrobiota; class Verrucomicrobiia; order Chthoniobacterales; family SZAS-18; genus CAHJWO01. The sequence continues at coordinate 34,288 of CAXUGY010000006.1, forward strand.
GGGCGGCTTCGGCCCCATCCTCTCCCAGCCTTCCGCCTTTGCCCCCGGCCAACCCAAAGCGGGCGGTTTCTTCAAATTCTTCGTCCCGGCGCTCACCGGCATGATCTCCTTTTGGGCCACGCTCAGCCTCAACATCCCCGATTTCTCCCGCTACGCCCGCACCCAGCGCGACCAGATCGCCGGTCAGACGCTCGGCTTGCCATTGACGATGGCGTTCTATTCGTTCATCGGCGTGGCCGTCACTTCCGCCACGGCGATCATCTACGGCCAGACGCTCTGGGACCCGGTGGACGTTTTGACCCGCTTCACCAACCCCGTCGTCCTCGTCGTGGCGATGCTCGCCCTGTGCGTGGCCACGCTGGCGACCAACATCGCCGCCAACGTCGTCGGCCCCGCCAACGACTTCGCCCAACTCGCCCCGCGCCGCATCACGTTCCGCACCGGCGGCCTGATCACCGGCCTCATCGGCATCCTCATCATGCCCTGGAAACTGGTGTCCGATCCCACCGGTTACATCTTCACCTGGCTCGTGGGTTATTCCGCCTTGCTCGGCCCCGTCGCCGGCATCCTCATTGCCGACTACTTCGTGCTCCGCCGCCGCCGCCTCGACCCCGTCGCCCTCTACTCATCCACCGGCGCATACTCCTATACGAACGGCTATTCCCTCGCCGGTCTCGGCGCGCTCGTCCTGGCCATCCTGCCCAACCTGCCCGGCTTTCTGGTCACGGTGCATTGGCTCCCGAAAACCGCCGTCCCTTCCTTCCTCGTTTCCGCCTACGATTACGCCTGGTTCCTGGGTTTCGCGGTGGCCTTCGTCGCCTACCTTCTCTCCAAAAAGCTCGCCCCCACCCGCTGAACCGCCATGCAAGCCCCGACGCTCCCGCCTTTCGACCACACGCCGACCCCCTACACCGGGCCTTCCGCCGAAGAGGTGTTCAAGCTGCGGCAGGAGTTCCTCAACCCCGGCCTGTTCCACTATTACCAGAAGCCGATCATGCTCGTCGAAGGCCGGGCGCAGTACCTTTACGACGAAACGGGCCGCCGCTACCTCGACGCCATCGGCGGCATCGTCACCGTGGGCTGCGGCCATTGCCACCCGCACATCATCGCCGCCACCAATCGCCAGAACACCCTCATTCAGCACGCGCCGACGATCTACCTGCACCCGAACATCGTCGAATACGCCCGCGACCTCGCCGCCAAGATGCCCGGCGACCTGAAAGCCGTCTACTTCGTCAACAGCGGCTCCGAAGCCAACGACCTCGCGCTGCTCATGGCCCGCGCCTACACGGGTAACTACGACATGATCGCCCTGCGCAACGCCTACCACGGCGGCAACAGCAGCGGCATGGGTCTCACCGCCCATTCGACCTGGAAGTTCAACGTGCCGCATTCCTTCGGCGTCCACCACGCGCTGGCTCCCGACCGGTACCGCGGCCTCTTCGGCTACGACGACCCCGACGCCGCCCGCAAGTACGCCGACGACGTGAAAAGCGTCATCGACTACACCACGTCCGGCAAGGTCGCCGGGTTCATCGCGGAATCCGTCCAGGGCGTCGGCGGCACGGTGGTCTTCCCCGACGGCTACCTCCCGCAGGCTTACGCCCACGTCCGCGCGGCGGGCGGCGTGTGCATTGCGGACGAGGTGCAGGCGGGCTTCGGACGCATGGGCACGCACTACTGGGGGTTCGAGACCCAGGGCGTCGTTCCCGACATCGTGACGATGGCCAAGAGCATCGGCAACGGCGTCCCGCTGGCGGCGGTCGTGACCACGCACAAGATCGCCGAGACGATCAAGTCCCGCGTCCATTTCAACACGTTCGGCGGCAACCCGGTCGTCTGCGCGCAGGGCAAGGCCGTCCTCGAAGTCATCGACCGTGAACACCTGCAAGCGAACTCGCTGGCCATCGGCAACCATCTCATGGACGGACTGCGGGAATTATCCACGAGGCACGTCCTCATCGGCGACGTGCGCGGCAAGGGCCTCATGATCGGCGTCGAACTGGTCAAGGACCGCGTCGCCAAGACCCCGGCCAAGGAGGAAACCGCCCGCGTGTTCGAGACGGCCAAGGACCTGGGCCTGCTCATCGGCAAGGGAGGCTACTTCGGCAACGTCCTGCGCATCAAGCCGCCGATGTGCCTGACCCGGGCCGACGCCGACTTCCTGCTCGGCGTGCTGGATATTTGCCTGACCGGAGCCTGACCGTCCGCCCTCGCTCCTCGCATGGTCTGACCTACAACCGCGCCGCCGGGAACAGAAACATGAACACCGCATCCAGCCGCGCGGCCCAGGCGGCTTCCGTGTGCTGCCCGCCCTGCGCCTCATAATAGTGCAGGTCGCGCCCGAGGGTCCAGCCCTTGGCGATCAACCGGTCGCGTAATCCTCTCGCTTGCTCCCAGCCCTCTTCCTCCGTGCCGGTGTCCAGCCAGATTTTCAGCGGCGGTTTGCGCTTGATCCCATCGACGAGCCGGTACAACACGCATTCATCCCACCAGACCGACGGCGACATCACCGCCAGCCGCGTGAAGCTCTTCGGATGCCGCAACGCCAGCGCCAGCGTCACCAGCCCGCCCAGCGACGATCCGCCCAGCCCCGTCGATTCCCCTTCGGGCCGCGTCCGGTAATGCATGTCCACGAACGGCTTCAACTCCTCGCGCAGAAACCGCCCGTACCTCCCGCCGAGTCCCTTGCTGCGGCGTGCCTCGCCGTAAAAATGATACCGCCCGCGGGTCGGCGTGTACTCGTGAATCCGGTCCTCGCCCGCGTTGGCCACCGCCACGATGATCACCGGCGCCATCTCCCGCGCCGCGATGAGACGTTCCGCCGTCTCGTCCGCGCCCCACTCCTGTCCGGCGAAGGAGGTCGCCGCGTCGAACACGTTCTGGCCGTCGTGCAGGTACAGCACGGGAAACCGCCGCCGCGACCGCGCGTAGCCCGGCGGCAGGTACACCAGCACGTCGCGCCGGTTGCCCAGCACCCGCGACGCAAACCCCGGGTGACGCCGGATGTCGCCCGTCAGCGTGTGGTGCGCGTGGTCGCTCATGCTGCCGGACCTTATCCACGAAGTTCGCCGGATTGTCCATGCCTCCGACACTTTGTCGCTTGTCGCGGCGCGAACTTTCTCCCATGTTCACCGCGAAGCGCCGTCGCGCCTCGTCTGCTGACCCGATGAACGAACGCTACATCCGCTGGTGGACCCCGCACCTGAGCCGTGATTTCGAGATGCTCGTCTTCGGCGACGGATGCGGTCTGCCGCTGGTCCTCTTCCCGACCTCCTTCGGACGTTTCTACCAGAACAAGGAGTTCGGCCTGATCGAATCCATCCGCTGGTTCATCGAAACGGGCAAAGTCACGGTCTACTGCCCCGATTCCGCCGACCTGGACAGTTGGTACAACAAGGGCATCCATCCCGCCGACCGCCTGCGCACGCACAACGGCTACGAGAACGTCATCGTCCACGACGTGTTCGACCTCGCCCGCCGGGAGTGCTCCTGCCACCACGTCGCCGTCGGCGGCGCGAGCTTCGGCGGCTACCACGCGGCGAACATCGCCTTCCGGCATCCGGGTTGGGTGAGCCACCTCTTCTGCATGGGCAGCGCGTTCGACATCAAACGCTTCCTCGACGGTTACTACGACGAGAACGCCTACTTCAACAACCCGCCCGATTTCCTCGCCCACTGCCCCGACCCGTGGAAATACAACCATTTAGGTATCGCCCTGGGCACCGGGGAGTGGGACATCCTGCGCGACGAAAATCACTGGTTCTCAGGCATCCTCCACTCCAAGGGCATCCGACACTCTCTGGACGACCGCCGCTGGTGCGCGCACGACTGGAACTGGTGGCGCGAAATGCTGCCCACGTACCTGGGACAACTTTAAGCAAAAACCTCTGCTCATGAAAAAAATCGGCATCCTCTTCGGCCAGGAAAGCACGTTTCCGCCCGCGCTCATCGACCGCATCAACTCCAAGGGCCACGGCGAGGTCCGCGCGGAACCCGTGAGCATCGCCAAGGTCATCCAGGGCGAACCCTGCGGCTACGACGTGGTGATCGACCGCATCAGCCAGGACGTGCCGTTCTACCGGGGCTGGCTCAAGAACGCCGCCCTCACCGGCACGGCCGTCGTCAACAACCCGTTCTGGTGGAGCGCCGACGAAAAATTCTTCAACAACGCGCTGGCCACGAAGATCGGCGTCAGCGTGCCGCGCACCGTGCTCCTGCCCTCTCACCAGCACCCGCCGGACACGAACAGCGGCTCTTTCCGCAACCTCGCCTATCCGCTCGACTGGGACGGCATTTTCGAGTACGTCGGCTTCCCGGCCTACTTCAAGCCGTTCGCGGGCGGCGGCTGGAAAAACGTCTACAAACTCCACCACGCCGACGAGTTCTTCCGCGCGTATTCCGAAACCGGCCAACTCGTGATGATGCTCCAGGAGGAAGTGGTCTTCGAGCAATACTACCGTTGCTATTGCATCGACCAGCGCCACGTGCGCATCATGCCCTACGAGCCGCGCAACCCCTTCCACGACCGCTACAAGGCGAATTTCGAGACGCCTCCCGGCCTGCTCCAGCGCATCCACGGCGACGTGCTCAAGCTCAACGAATTCCTCGGCTACGACTTCAACACGGTCGAGTTCGCCGTGCGCAAGGGCGAACCGCTGGCCATCGACTTCTGCAACCCGGCGCCCGACGCGGACGTGAACAGCGTCGGCCCCGAGAATTTCGAGTGGGTCATCAACGCCGCCGCCGACATGGCGATCCGCAAGGCGCGCGCACACGTCCCCGGACGCAGCAACCTGAGCTGGGGCAAGTACGTCCAGACCGCCGCCGCCGGCCAAGCGTTGGTCTGATCCACAGCATTTCGGCGCACGGAACCCCCAGGCACATGAGCGCCTACCACGATCATCAATTTACCCTCGGCATCGAGGAGGAATTTCAGATCATCGACCCCGAGACGCGCGAACTGCGCTCGCACGTCGAGAAAATTCTGGAAGACGGCAAGATTTTGCTCAAGGAAAACGTCAAGGCCGAGATGCATCAGTCGGTCATCGAACTGGGCACGGACATCTGTCACGACGCGACCCACGCCCGCCGGCAGGTGGTCGATCTACGCAGCAACCTCGCCTCGCTCGCCGCCGGGCGCGGACTGAAAATCTCGTCGGCGGGCACGCACCCGTTTTCCCATTGGCACGACCAGGAAATCACCGAGGGCGAACGCTACGCGACCATCGTCAACGACTTGCAGCAGGTGGCCCGCGCCAACCTGATTTTCGGCCTGCACGTCCACGTCGGCATCCCTGACCGCGTGAGCGCGATTCACGTGATGAACCAGGCGCGCTACTTTCTGCCGCACCTGTTCGCGCTCTCGACCAATTCGCCCTTCTGGCTCGGTCGGGACACGGGGTTCAAGGGTTACCGGCTCAAGGTGTTCGAAAACTTTCCGCGCACCGGCATCCCCGATACGTTCGAGAGCACTTCCGAGTACGAGGATTACCTCAAGCTGCTCGTCAAAACCAACTGCATCGACAACGCCAAGAAAATCTGGTGGGACATTCGCCTCCACCCGTTTTTCAACACGCTGGAAGTACGGGTTTGCGACGCGCAGTCCCGTGTGGACGACACCATGGCGCTGGCCGCCTTGATCCAGGCCATCGTCTGCCGACTCTACAAATTCCAGCGGCACAACCTGTCCTTCCGCCTTTACCGCCGCCGCCTGCTGGACGAAAACCGCTGGCGCGCCTGCCGCTACGGACTCGACGGCAAGCTCATCGACTTCGGCAGCGAGCAGGAGGTGGACGAACGCAGCCTGATCCACGAACTGCTCGATTTCATCAAGGACGAGGTGGACGAACTGGGCATCCGCCGCGAGATCGCCCATGTCGAAACGATCCTGCGGGAAGGCAGCGGAGCCGACCGTCAACTCGCCGTCTGGAACCGCACCCACGACACCAGAGCGGTCGTGGACCACATCACCGAGGAAACCTACGAAGGTTTGACTTTGTCAGCCCCGGCGACGATGGCGGCGTAATCGGTCAGCCGAAAAGCTCGGCGAGTGCCACGGACAATCCCAGCACGCTGCTGCAAACCAGGGTGTCTGCCACCCTGTAAGTCTGCTGCTCGAGATATTCACCATTGACTGGTTGCCGCCTCACTTCCACCTGTTGGGCTTCCGCTAAGATAATCCAGTATTCGGGAACATTCGCCTCGGCGTAAAGCGAAGCGTATTCCCGATCCATCGCCACGCTACTTACGGCGACTTCCACCACTAATAACGCGGTGGTTGGGTGCTTGGTGCGCACCTCCGCCCGGGTGCCCTGCACAACCGACACATCAGGTTCCGGTTCGGAATCCGCCAACCGCAATGGCCCTTCTTGAAATACGAGATGGCCGGGCGGCAATTGCCTTTTGAACTCATCGTAAATCCATTTGGAGAGATCGACGTGAAGCGCAGATTTGGGCATTTTTTCGATGATGATTCCGCGAATCAGTTCCGCTCGTTTAGGCAAAACGCCGTGGTCAGCCAACATTTCGCCATATTGCTCGTAATCTTCCACGGACCAGCGCACCGCACGGGCACGCGCTTCGGGCAATTCGAGGATGCTTGACATGACGGAATCGAACTTAATGCCGCTGAGGAATTTTGTCGAGAACGCTTCCTTGCCCGCCAAGGGTTTTTGAGACAAATTCGCCGCTTTCCCGAGCCATGCCCGACCGTCTCCTCACCGTCCCCGTCGATCCCGAACTGCTGCCGGGCGCGCGCAACGCCATCCACACCTGCCTGCGCCTCCAACCCACCGAGCGGATCACGGTTATCACCGACGAGGCCAGCACGGAAATCGCTGCCGCCCTGGAACGCGAAATCGTCGCCCACGGCTCGCCGTACAGCGTCTTCGTTTTGGAGAACTACGCCACCCGTCCGCTCACCGGGATGCCGCAGGTCATCCTGGACGACCTCGCCCAATCCCAGGTCTCGATCTTCTGCGCGCTCACGCAGACCGGCGAACTCCCCTCGCGCATCCAGATGACTGCCGTGGTCAACGCCCACAAGATCCGCCACGGCCACATGGTCAACATCAACCGGCAGATCATGCTCGAAGGGATGCGCGCGGATTTTCTCGCGGTCGATGCGCTCAGCCAGCGGCTCGTCGAGCGTGTCCGCAAGGCCGAGCGCGTCACCTGCCGCACCGCCAGCGGCACGGATTTCGAGGCGGACCTGTCCCCGTACCTGCGCTGGGTCAAGACCAGCGGCATCATCTCGCCCGAGAAATGGGGCAACCTGCCCGGCGGCGAAATTTTCACCTCGCCCTTCAACACCAACGGCGTCTTCGTCGTGGACGGCGTGGTCGGCGATTACCTGTGCCAGAAGTACGGCGACCTCCAGGCGACGCCGCTGACCATCGAGGTCAAGGACAACCGCATCCGCGACCTGCGTTGCGACCACGCGGAACTGCTCGCAGAATTCCAGGCTTACACGAGCACCGACGAAAACAGCAACCGCGTGGGCGAGTTCGCCATCGGCACGAACACGGCCTGCGCCCACGTCATCGGCCACATTTTACAGGATGAGAAAATCCCCGGCGTCCACATCGCGTTCGGCCATCCCTACGCCGAGCACACGGGCCAGACGTGGCTTTCCAAGACGCACATCGACTGCGTGGGGCGCGATTTCGACATCTGGTTCGACGGCGAGAAAATCATGGAAGCCGGGCGCTTCCTCGTCTGACGATGCACACCGAAATTCGCGCCCGGTTCAACGCCGCCTTCACGCCGGAGCGATACGAGGCGTTCACCCGCCAGGCCAACACCACGGAACGCTGGCCCGTGGACTTCCGGCTGTGCGAGACGCCGATCTTCCTGACGCCCGGGTTCGCCGCCGAGGCCCGGCAGGCGGCGTGGGGGGTCGTGAACCAACTGCGGACCCCGGGGTTCGCGCGGCACCGGCAGACGGCAATTCCGGCGGGTCTGGCGGTGCCGGGCGAACCGCCGCACCCGCTGTTCATCCAGGTGGATTTCGGCATCTGCGAGGACCCGGCGGACCCGGGCCATCTGACGCCGCGTCTGATCGAGTTGCAGGGGTTTCCGAGCCTGTACACTTTCCAGCATTTCCTGCTGGGGTGCTACCGCGACGCGTTCCCGGCGATCCCGGCGGACTGGTCCCCGTACCCGGACGGCCTCGACGATGCCGACTATCTGGACCTGCTGCGGCGCGCGATCATCGGCGAGCACGCCCCGGAAAACGTGGTCCTGCTGGAAATCGAGCCGGAACGCCAGAAAACCCGGATCGATTTCGCCTGCACCGAGACGTTGCTGGGGGTGTCGCCGGTGTCGCTCGCAGACGTGATCAGGCACGGGAAAGAATTGTTCTACCGGCGGGACGGGCGGGAGGTCCGCATCGAGCGGATTTACAACCGCGTCATCTTCGACGAACTGCTGCGCCGCCCGGACCTGGCCCCGGCCTTCGATCTCCGCGCGCCCGTGGACGTGGAATGGGCCGGGCACCCGAACTGGTACTTCCGCGTCAGCAAACATTCGCTGCCGTTTCTGAAAACCGCGCACACCGCCCCGGCCTTCTTCGCGGACGAATTCCCGCCCGGCGAACGTTTGGAAGCCTACGTGCTCAAGCCGCTGTATTCCTTCGCCGGACTGGGCGTGGACGTGGACCCGACCCCGGAAAAGCTCGCCGCGCTGCCGGTGCCGCACGACTGGATTTTGCAGAAAAAGGTGACCTACGCCGAGTGCGTCCCCACGGTGGAAGGCACACGGTCCAAGTCGGAAATCCGGTTGATGTTCATCTGGCCCGAGGGCGGCGAACCCATCCTCGCCAACAACCTGGTGCGGATGACCCAGGGCAAGATGGTGGGGGTCGATTTCAACCGGAATAAAAGTTGGGTCGGCGCCAGCATCGCGCTTTTCCCTCCAAAGTGAACGCGCGGACGAACTTTGGCTTTCTCTCCCCTCCCCGGCTCGTGCTAGCTTGACGCGATGAAGCTCTTCCTCCGCCCGGTCGTCCCCGGTATTTGTCTGTCCCTGGCCTTGGGTTTACTGCTCCTCGCGCTGCCGGGCTGCGGAAGGCACGCCGCCTCCCGCCCGGCCTCGGCGTTGTCGGAGAACGACCGCGCGCTGCTGGATCGCTACGAGGACATCCGGGCAGCCCTGGCGGCCGATGACCTGCGCGGCGTCAAACGCGCCGGGACCGCCATGAACACCCTCCTCAAAAAAGCGCCGCACCCGGCGGGTGAACTCGTCACCGCGACGGAAGCCATCGGCACCGCCATCGCGCTCGACCGTGCGCGGGCTTCCTTCGAGCCGTTGAGCGTCTCCATGGTGAAGCTCGCGGACGGCGTGCAAGGGTATTATATCTTCGACACGCCGATCCCGGAAGGTGCCGGATGGGTCCAAAAGACGGCGCAGGCGGACAACCCTTACACCGGCCGGGCCATGCACGACCTCGGGACGTTGCGGAAGTGAGCCGTCAGAACTGGAAGTAGATGAACGGCGCGTAGTGCTGCGGCACGAACAACAGCACGACGCCCACCGCCACGGCGTACACCGCCGGGAACGCCCACTCCGGCAGACGTTCCCAGGTTCCCGCGAACCAACGCCGGTAGTTCATCCAGTGGATCGATGCCAGGATGGCCAGGAAAATAGCCAGCAGTTTTTCGTCGGCCAGCTTTTCCGCCCCGGCGGCCTGGAACAAGGCAAAGGGCCGCAGGGCCAGGGAAGCCGCGTGCAGGTCCGGCGCCCGGAAAAAGACCCAGCACAGGCACACCCAGTAAAAGGTGGCCAGCGTGCCCAGGATCGTCCGTCCGGTTTGCCTCCCGCCCGGGGCCGCCGACCCGCGCCGCACGCTCCATGCGCGCTGGACGATCAGAGCGGCCCCGTGCAGTCCGCCCCACAGCACGAAATGCCAGGCCGCGCCGTGCCACAGGCCGCCCAGCAGCATCGTGAGCAGGAGGTTGCGCGCCGTGAAAAACCGGCTCCCCCGGTTGCCACCCAGCGGAATGTAGAGGTAGTCCCGCAGCCAGCTCGAAAGGCTCAGGTGCCACCGCCGCCAGAACTGGCCGATGTCCGGCGCGAAATACGGAAAATCGAAGTTCCAGGCCAGCCGGTAGCCCAGCAGTCCGGCGCACGCCAGAGCCATGTCGGTGTACCCGCTGAAATCGCAGTAAATTTGCACCGCATACGACACGATCCCCACCCACGCGCTCAGCAGCCGGAACGATTCCGGCGCGGCGAAGAACTGATCCGCCGCCGGGGCGACGTGTTCGGACAAACAGGCTTTCTTGATGTAACCGCTGAGAAACAGCACCAGACACGCCCGGATATCCACCTCCGCGTACCGCCGCGCACGGTCGAGCTGCGGCAGGAAATCCGCCGCGCGGGTGATCGGCCCGGCCACCAGTTGCGGGAAGAAACTCACCGCCAACGCCAGGTCGAAAAAATTGCCGACCGCGCGCAGGTGCCGACGATAAACGTCGATGGTGTAACTGAGCGACTGGAACGTAAAAAAGCTGATTCCCACCGGCAGCACGACCGCCAGCGTGGACAGGTGCGGATGCAGCCCGAGCGCCGTCAACAGCCGTTGCGCGGAGTCGAGGAAGAAGTTGCAGTATTTGAACGTTCCCAGTAGCCCGAGGTTCACGCCCAGACTCAGGAGCAGCCACCGCCGCCGTCTGGCCGCGTCCGTTTCCGCTGCCAACGCCCGGCCCACGAAGAAATCGACCGTCGTGCTGAACGCGATCAAAAACAGGAAACGCCAGTCCCAGCAGCCGTAGAAAAAATAGCTGCACGCCAACAGCCAACCCTTGCGCGGGCCGTTCGTCCGCAGCCGCCAATAGACGGCGTAAACGACGACGAAAAACGCCAGGAAACGAAATTCAACGAACAGCATGGCTGGGAGCGGCGGGAGGCGTCGCCCGGTCAAGCGCGACGACGCGTTCCGCCAGGAATTGGGTAAAGAGGCGCGACCCGCGCTCGTTGAGGTGGATCGTATCCGCGCGGGCGGCTACCTCGTAGAGCGCGGGATAGGCGCCGGGGTCGTTGAAGGCGAGCAGCACCGCCGGCACGTCTTCCGCCGGCAGCCGCAAAAACCCTTCCTCCCCCGTGGTCACCGGCGCGACGACGAAGAAAGGCTCGATGCCCCGTGCGCGCAGGGCACCGACTTTTCGCCGCAGCACCCACCGGAGCAACGCGGTCGTGCGCTGGGGCCGCCGGGGATGGCCGCGCCCCGCCCGGAGCGTCTCGACCTCCGCCAGATAATGTCTGGCGTCCGCTTGGTCGCCCCGGTCCTTGCCCGTTCCCTCGCCCAGCGTGGCGCGATACGGGACGAACCCATCCTTGGCCACGCCCATGAGCAACGTTTCGTCCACCGGCGTTCCGTCGGGTTCTCGCCGCGACCACCAGGCCGACATCACTTCCCGCCCCCGTCCCAGATGGACACACCGGCGCGTCAGGAGAACGCCCTGGTGCCCGAGCATGAAAAAACGGTCCAGCCACCGGATGCTGTGGGCCGACAAAATATTCGCGCAGGTGAGCGCCGTTGCTTCGGGACCGTGCCAATACACTTCCCGCCGCACCAGTCCCGCGTGTTCTTCCAGGCGGAGTTTCGGGTCGTCGAGTTCGATGAACATGCGCCGCAAGCGGACCGGTTTCAGATCGAGAATCCGGTCGATGATGAACAGACTCTCCGGCAGGAACATCGACGGCACGCCCAGGTTGATCGAGCGCGACGGCGGTCCGCTGGCCGCGTTCAGCGTGCGGTCAAACACGGCGGGCGCGATTTGCCGATACACCCGGCTCGACCCCACGAACACCGTGTTGTACTCGTCCTGGTGCCGCGCGTAGTAGGCGAGTTTCCGGCTCGCATCGCCCACGTCGGGCAACGGCAGCACGGTTTCCAGCGCCAAGTTGAAACCGGCGAACACCGCCAGAAAAATCCCGCTCGCCATCACCCCACGCGACCACGCCGGACCCCTCGGAGCTAACGCCTCGCTTGGAATCGGTGTCGTGCTCATCGCAGCAGCGGCATGGAAACCAAGTGACTATCCACGGCGCCCCGTGGCGTCAAGCCGCCTCTCACCGCAACGCCGTCTTCCACCTGCCTCGTCACTCGGGAAGCAAATAAGGATGCTGCTCGGAGCCTGGCCAGCGGGTGCTTTTGGCCAAATTTTGGTGAAAAAATCCTCCGCCGCGCACCGGCGGGACCTTGTCCTCCATTTGTTTTGCGAAGGATACCGTTCGGAATCAACCACTTGGGAAACATCGTTGTCCGGAGGCATTCATCGTGCTATGCCTTGCCCAGCATCGCAACGTCGCGTCCACAATGAACGCCGCCGCTCGCGGATGGCTCTGAGCCGAAACTTTTCCGTCCCCGGGACCAAACCGATTTTTGTCTTCCCCAAAACCTGCCATGCAAACCGTTCCCGAGTCACCCCGCAAACCGAAACGCAAATCTCGCCGTTGGATCTTCTGGAGCGTCGCCGCGCTGCTGCTCGTGCTCTTCGTCGGTGGGAAGGTGCGGCAAAGCCTACAGGAAAAGCCGGTCGTCGTGACCGTCGAATCCGCCGCCCGGCGCACGATCATCCAACTCGTTTCCGCCACCGGGAAAATCCAGCCGGAGACCGAGGTGAAAATTTCGCCCGAGGTGGCGGGCGAAATCATCGAACTGCCGGTCATCGACGGCCAGATCGTGAAAAAGGGCGACCTGCTCATTCGCATCAAGCCCGACACTTACAAGGCGCAGGTCGCCCAACAGGAAGCCGCCATCACCGCCGCCAAGGCCGCCAGTCTCCAGAGCTACGCCCAACTCCTCAAAGCCAAGGAAGACCTCAAGCGTTACACCGATCTCTACAGCCGCAAGGTCATCAACGACAGCGACATGACGAATTACAAAACGCTCGAGCAGGTCGCCGAGGCCACCTACAATGCCAGCCGCGCCCAGGTCGATCAGGCCAACAGCCTGCTCAGCCAAGGGAAGGATCTGCTCGAAAAAACGACGATCTATTCGCCCATCGACGGCATCATCAGCCTGCTGAGCGTCAAACTCGGTGAACGCGTCGTGGCCACCGGCCAGTTCGCGGGCACGGAGGTCATGCGCGTGGCGGACCTGGGCAAGATGGAGGCGCGCGTCAACGTCAACGAAAACGACGTGGTCAACGTCAAGAACAACGACGAAGCTAATATCGCCATCGACGCCTATCCCAAACGCCTGTTTCGCGGCACCGTCTACCAGATCGCCAACACGGCCGTCACCAGCGGCGCGAACACCCAGGAGGAAGTCACCAATTTCGAGGTGCGCATCCGCATCCGGGCCGAGGAAGCCAAGCTGCGCCCGGGCATGAGCGCGACCGCCGACGTGGAAACCGCCACCGTGACCAACGTCATCTCCGTGCCCATTCAGTCGGTCACCGTGCGCAACACCGCCGACAAACTCAGCCCCGAGGAACGCGACAAGAAGAAAGCGCAGTCCCAGGCGGCGGAACAAGCTGGCGACAGCAACTCGGTCGAACTGGAAAAAGGCAAGGCGCTGGCCGACCGCGACAAAGCCCGGCAGAAGCGGCTGCAAAGCGTGATCTTCGTGAAAACGAAGAACGACACGGTGCAGATGCGGCCGGTGGTGACGGGTCTCGCCGACAATAGTTACCTGGAAGTCAAAACCGGCGTGCAGCCCGGCGAGGAAATCGTCAGCGGCAGTTACCGCGCCATCAGCCGTCTGCTCAAGGACGGCGCCAAGATCATGCTGGAAAAATCCGGCCAATAAACCGATGTCCGCTCTCCTCACTTCCGACCCCCCGGCGGCCAAGACCACCCGCGAACCCGGGCCGCTCGTCATCGACATCGAGGACGTGACGAAGGTCTACGAGATGGGCAGCGAGACGATCCATGCCCTGCGCGGGGTCAGCCTCAAGATTCGCCGCAACGAATACCTCGCCATCATGGGGCCGAGCGGCAGCGGCAAATCCACCATGATGAACATGCTCGGCTGCCTCGACACACCCACCGCCGGACGGTACGAATTCGCGGGCAAGAACGTCGCCGCGATGGACGACGACGAACTCGCCTCCATCCGCAACAAGGAAATCGGCTTCGTCTTCCAAACTTTCAATCTGCTCCCGCGCTCGGACAGCCTGCACAACGTCGAACTGCCGCTCATCTACGCGGGCATCCCCGCTGCGGTCCGCCGCGACAAGGCCCGGCAGGCGCTCGAAAACGTCGGCCTGGGAAACCGCCTGCACCACCGCCCCAACGAGCTTTCGGGCGGCCAGCGCCAGCGCGTCGCCATCGCCCGTGCGCTGGTCAACGATCCTTCCATCATCCTCGCCGACGAACCCACGGGCAACCTCGACAGCCGGACCGGCGAGGAAATCATGGCGTTGATGGAACACCTCTACGCGCAGGGCAACACGATCATCGTGGTGACCCACGAGCCGGACATCGCCGAGCATGCCCGCCGCATCGTGCGCCTGCGCGACGGCTTGATCGAAAGCGACGGCCCGGTCGGTTGAATGCAAAAGTCAGAATGCAAAATGCAAAAGTCAACGCCTCCTGTCCGGCCTGCTTACCTGCACTCTGAACTTTTGCATTTTGCATTTTGCATTCTGACTTTTGCCTTTTCCTCCCATGCGCCGCCTGCGTTTTGAATTCAGCGAGAGTTGCAAGATTGCCTACGCGCAACTCGTGGCCAACCGCACGCGCAGTTTTCTCACCGCGCTCGGCGTGATCATCGGCATCGTCGCCGTGACGCTCATGGGCACGGCCATCGGCGGGATCAACACCGGGTTCAACCGCTCCATGGCTCTGCTCGGCGACGACATCCTCTACGTCAGCAAACACCCTTGGGCCAGCGACCGGGACGACTGGGAATTCCGCAACCGGCGCGACGTCAAGAGCGAGTACGCCGAACGCCTCCAGACGATCATCGACGGCACCAGAGGCTCGCAACTGCTCAAGGCCGTGCCGACCGCGAACACCTTCCGTAGCGTCGTGCGCGGGGACTACCAGGCCAGCGCGGTTTTCACCCTCGGCACCACCGACGAATACACCGACATCTCGTCGATTGATTTCCGCGACGGCCGGTTCTTCAATGCCACCGAGAGCCGCGGCGGACGCAACGTCTGCGTGCTCGGTTGCGACGTGGCCGACGCCCTCTTCCCCGAGCGTTCGGCCATCGGCGAGGACGTGACGCTCAGCAACGAAAAATTCCGCGTCGTCGGCATCATCGCCAAGCAGGGCAGTTTCCTGGGCCTGTTTTCGTTCGACAACCAGATTGTCATTCCGCTGGCCGCCTTCAAGAAATATTTCGCCAAGAAAGGCAGCGACACCGACGTGCGCGTCAAAGTCCTCGACAAGACGAAGATGGACGAAGCCAAGGCCGAACTCGCGGGCGACATGCGCCGGGTGCGCGGCCTGCTGCCCGACCAGGAGGACGACTTCGCCATCAGCGCGCAGGAATCGTTCAAGGCCACGCTCGACCCCATCAAGGCGGGCATCGCGTTCGCCGGGTTGTTCATCACCGGGTTGGCACTCTTCGTCGGGGCCATCGGCATCATGAACATCACGTTCGTCAGCGTGCGCGAGCGTACCCGCGAGATCGGCACCCGCAAGGCCCTGGGCGCGCGCCGCCGCACGATCCTGCTGCAATTCCTGATCGAAGCGGTGTCCATCTGCGTGCTGGGCGGCTTCGCGGGGCTCCTCTTTTCTTGGCTGCTCTTTCAAGGGGTCGGCGCGGCCTTCCCGGCGTTTCCCATCGAATTTTCCGTCAACCTCGTGCTGGCGGGGTTGTTCATTTCGGTGCTGACGGGCGTCGTCTCCGGCTTTGCGCCCGCGTGGTCCGCTTCGCGCCTCGACCCGGTGGCGGCCCTCCGTTACGAGTAACCCATCATTGCCTCATGCCATTCATCGAAGTGCTCCGCCTCGCTTTCGCCGCGCTCGGAGCGAACAAACTGCGCTCCGGCCTGACGATGCTGGGCATCACCATCGGCGTGTTCTCGATCATCAGCGTGATGACCGCCACCGGCGCGCTGCAAAGCTCCATCGAATCCGGCCTGAGCTTCCTCGGCTCGAACTTCTTTCAGTTCAGCAAATATCCGAGCTTCGGCGGCGGCGGGCCGCAAGCAGCTTCCAAATACGGCAACCGCCGCAATCTTACTTACGAAGAAGCGATGGTGTACAAACGGCTCATGGCTGACACCGGCGCCACGATCAGCTTGAAGGTGTTCGACAGCGGCAAGCGCGTCACCTACGGCAAACTGCGCACCAACCCGAACATCAACATCGTCGGCACGAACGAGAACTTTCTCGTGTCGAACGGTTACACGATGGCCGTAGGACGCAATTTCAACGAAACCGACATCGACCTGGCCCGGAGCGTGGTCGTCATCGGCACCGACGTGCAGAAACGGATTTTCCCGGTGGAAGACCCCATCGGCAAGCTCATCAAGATCAACGAAAAGAATTACACGGTGATCGGGGTGCTCGCGGCCAAGGGCAGCAGTTTCGGCGGCAGTCAGGATGCCTACACGATGGTGCCGATCACGCGTTTTTTCGAGGACTATGGCCGGGTGAACCGGACCGTGAACATTGCGACCCAATCCACGTCCCAACAATCCTACCAGAAGACTTTCAACACGGCCATCGGGGCCATGCGGATCGCCCGCGAACTCAAGCCCGGGGAGGAGAACGATTTCGAGGCGTACACGAACGATTCGCTCGTCTCGGCCTTCGCTTCCATCGCGGACGTGATCCGGGCCGGAGCGTTCGTTATCAGCAGTGTCGCGCTGGTGGCGGCGGGCGTGGGGATCATGAACATCATGCTGGTCAGCGTGACCGAGCGCACCAAGGAGATCGGGGTGCGCAAGTCCCTCGGCGCGAAGAAACGCGACATCCTGCGGCAGTTTCTGGTGGAAGCGGTTTTCCTGTCCGAGCTGGGTGGATTGGTGGGAATTCTGCTGGGCGTGGCGGGCGGCAACGCGCTGGCCAAAATCGCGAGCGCGGAGGTTGTTTTCCCATGGGGCTGGGCATTGGCCGGATTAACGGTGTGCTCGGTCATCGGTATCGGTTTCGGCCTGTACCCGGCGTGGCGTGCTGCGAGTCTCGATCCTATCGAAGCGTTGCGATTCGAGTGAGACACTTTTTTGTCCTTCTCCTTTTTGCCTTTTCCTTTGCGGCTTTGCGTGAGGCTTCAGGAAGGGTGAAAGAGGTCTAATCATCGTATGTCCATAGATCCGAGCCCCGAAATGTTCGCAACCGAGCACCAGATTTTCTGGATGTTAGTCAAAAAAGCGCAGAAGCGCGACGACGTTGGCCGGGTGTACTTGGCGATCCAGGCGGCCATCGCTTTCGGACGCGGAACGGTGGATATAGGCTGGCTGATGGGTGCGATGATGGCTGAAGGCCGGACCACCACGGACCCTCACTGCGACGATCTCAGGGCAGGCGGCCTCGCTTATTTCTACTGGCTATACCATGTCGGGTTATCCTCGGAGGGAGAGGCGGATTGCCACCACTACTCCTTTCGCCGCCGTTATGACGGTGCCCAGGTAACCGCCTATCTGAGAACCGCCAACCACCCCAGAAGCTTGCAGTTCCAGCAGGTGTACGAACGCGAAAGACGGCGGTTGGAAAAGAAGCGCGAAACGTTCCTGGCCAACTACCGCTGGCATTCCACTTCGGAACTGTTTGCCCGTTATGCTGCCAACCAAGAGAAACCGCTGCCCTGACCGGGGTCAATCCGTATAACCACCTTCGACCCGCGCCGCCACGTCCTGATAACCGGAATCCACCTCGTAGATTTCCGTCATGCTGGCGAGATACTTCTCCTTTTCGCCGGTGCGCTCGTAAAGCAGCCCCAGCTTGTAGATCACGTCCTTTTTCAGGCCGTCCATGTTCGGTAGCTTGGACCGCGCGTCCTCGTACTGCTTGACCGCCAGGGCCGGGATATTCTTCACCTCGAAACACTGCCCGAGCAGATACTTCGCGCGCACACCCAGATTTGGGCTGTTCTGCGCTTTTTGCAGTTCGGCGATGGCCTCCGTGATGTGTCCGGCCTTGACGAGTTGTTCACCCAACTCGAACCGGAACGACAAATCAGTCGGGTTCCGCTCGACCCGCTTGCGGGCCGTCTCGATCAGCAATTCGGCTTTCTGCGCCTGGTAGGTCGCCAAGTCGTGTTCGACCTGCGTGATGCTCGCCTGTCCTTCTTCGTCGGGTGCCGTCCCGGCGAGCGATTCCTGATACTCGGCCAACCACTTTTCGCGCGTGCCGATCTGCGTCTCGATGTTCTTCATCGACAACTCGCTCACCCGGCGCACCAGCCCCGGGTCGCCGCCCTTCGTCAGTTCGACGGCCCACTGGTAGTATTGCAACGCGCCCTCGATATCATCCTTCTTTTCGTGCAGATCGGCGATCTTGCGCACCACGTCGAGGTTGTTCGGGTTCTCCTCGTACTGGGCCGACAATTCCGCCAGTTGCTGGTCGATCACGTCCGCGCTTTTGATGAGCCGGTTCTGCTGTTCGAGCGAAACAGCCTCATCCTTATTTTTGAGCATGGTACGATAATCCGTGCCCTCCTTGCCGACCTGATCCCACTTGCCGGACACCATGGAGGCCTGTGCCGCCGCGTCCTTGCCGCGCTTCGTGGCTTCGATGTCCGCCGGGTTGATGGCGGTGATCGCGTTGTAGACCTCGATGGCCTTCTCCGGCTCGGCGACCGATACGTAATGCCGTCCCAATTCGTGCAGAATCTTGACGTTTTTCGGCTCCGCATCGCGCATCGTTTCCAGCGCGAACCCCGCCACCTCGGGCATCGCCGCCGCCGTCGCCGCGTCCCGCAGCAGCCCGTTGGCCGCGACGCTGTGTGGCTCCTTTTCCAGAATTTCTTCCGCCGCGATGATAGCTGCCTTCGGGTCTTTTTTGACCAGACCCTGCGCCTTCATGACCTGGATGGAGGAGCCCGACAGCCCCTTCATGAACCCCTTGCCGCCCTTGGTCGAGGCGATCTCGGCCCGGCGCAGCCATTGCCGACCCGCCAGGAACTCGGGCGCTTCCTTGAGAATCGTCTGGATCAGCGAGATGGCGTACCCGTAATTACGGGTTTCGAGGGCGCTGGTTGCCTTGAGCCACAGGCTCTTGGAATTCGGGGAAAGCTCTTTTTCAGTGGTGACTGCCATAACACGTCCGGGGAAATTTGTTGGGGAACGCAATCTATCAAACAACGCTGCCGAACGCCAGAGTTTTGCTTCATCAGAGGTGGATGGCGACCTCCGGGCGCCATGTGGCAGTTGCGTCGCCACCCGAGGGCGCCCGGAGGTCGCCATCCACCCTTTTCACAAACGAAACAGCCGGGCGGCCACAGGTGCCGTCCGGCTGTTCGTTTGAACTTGGAGCGGACTCAAAATCCGCCGACAGAACTTAGTAGTCCATGCCGCCCATGCCGCCCATGCCGCCACCGGGGTGTCCACCACCGGCCGCAGGCTTGTCCTTCTCGGGCAGTTCGGTCACGACCGCTTCGGTCGTGAGCAACAGGCCGGAGATCGAAGCCGCGTTTTGCAACGCGCTACGGGTTACTTTGGTCGGGTCAACGACGCCGGCTTTCACGAGGTCAACGTATTCGCCGGTGGCGACGTTATAGCCCACGTTGCCTTCGCGCTTCTTGACTTCCTGCACGATCAGCGCGCCTTCCTGGCCCGCGTTGTCGGCCAATTGGCGCAACGGAGCTTCGATGGCGCGGCGGATGATCGCCACACCCACGGCTTCGTCGCCTTCGAGCTTGAGGCTGTCGAGCGCCTTCTGGGCGCGGATGAGGGCGGTGCCGCCGCCGGGGACGATCCCCTCTTCCACGGCCGCGCGGGTCGCATGGAGGGCATCTTCGACGCGGGCCTTCTTCTCTTTCATCTCGGTTTCGGTCGCGGCGCCGACGTTGATGACCGCCACGCCACCGGCGAGCTTCGCCAGGCGTTCCTGGAGCTTCTCGCGGTCGTAATCGCTGGTGGTCTCTTCGATCTGGCGGCGGATCTGGCTCACGCGGCCAGCGATGTCGTTGCTCTTGCCTTCACCTTCGACGATGGTGGTATTTTCCTTGTCGATGGTGACGCGCTTGGTGCGGCCGAGGTCTTCGAGGGTCACGTTTTCGAGCTTGATGCCGAGGTCTTCGGTCATCAAACGGCCACCGGTCAGCACGGCCAAGTCTTCGAGCATGGCCTTGCGGCGATCACCGAAGCCCGGGGCCTTGACGGCGGCAACCTGCAACGTGCCGCGCAGTTTGTTCACCACGAGCGTGGCGAGGGCTTCGCCTTCCACGTCTTCCGCGATGATGAGCAACGGGCGACCGCTCTTCGCCACCTTTTCCAGGAGCGGGAGCAGGTCCTTGAGGGAGCTGATCTTCTTCTCGTGGATGAGGATGTACGGGTTGTCGAGGATCGTTTCCATGCTCTCGGCATTGGTCACGAAGTAGGGCGAGAGGTAGCCCTTGTCGAACTGCATGCCCTCGACCACGTCGAGCGTGGTTTCGATGGACTTGGCTTCTTCGACCGTGATGGTGCCGTCCTTGCCGACCTTGTCCATCGCGTCGGCGATGATCTCGCCGATGTTGCGGTCCCAGTTCGCCGAGACGGTGGCCACCTGCGCGATTTCCGTGCGGTCGCTGACCTTCTTGGAGATGCGGGCGAGTTCGGCCACGATGGCTTCGACCGCCTTGTTGATGCCGCGCTGGAGCGAGGTCGGGTTCGCGCCCGCCGTCACGTTGCGCAGGCCCTCTTTATAGATGGACTCCGCGAGCACGGTGGCGGTGGTGGTGCCGTCGCCGGCGATGTCGCTGGTCTTGCTGGCGACCTCACGCACGAGCTGCGCGCCCATGTTCTCGTAAGGATCTTCCAGTTCGATCTCCTTGGCCACGGTCACGCCGTCCTTGGTGATCGTCGGGCTGCCGAATTTCTTGTCCAGGATGACGTTGCGCCCCGAGGGCCCAAGCGTCGCCTTGACCGCACGCGCCAGTTTTTCCACGCCGCGCAGGAGGGCCTGCCGGGCATGTTCGTCGAATTGTAGTTGTTTTGCTGCCATAATCGTCAGTGTCTAAGTCTGTTGGTGAGAGTGAATTGCTGGTGAGGATCAGCCGAGGATGCCGAGCACGTCGTCTTCGCGCATGATCAGGTAGGACTCGCCGTCCACCTTGACTTCCGTGCCGCCGTACTTGCTGATGAGCACGCGGTCGCCGACCTTCACGGTGAAGGGAAGCTTTTTGCCTTCGTCGTCGGTCTTGCCGGTGCCGATGGCGACGACTTCGCCCTCTTGGGGTTTCTCTTTGGCGGTGTCGGGGATGATGATCCCGCCGCGCTGGGTTTCTTTTTCTTCGAGGGGGTGAACGAGCACCCGGTCGCCGAGAGGTTGCAGTTTAATAGCCATGGTTTTGTGGTTTCTCTGTGTTGAGATTCGTGGGGTTTAGGAACCCGGCAGCCAGGGCGAATCACCGCTGGCAGCCGGGAAAGGGTTGGTTTGCCGGACGGAGCGGGACCTCTATTTCTTCTTGTCCTCGTCAACCATCTCGAATTCCGCATCGACCACGTCGCCGTCTGGCTTCGTCGGGCCGCTGCCGCTGGAGGCCTGTTCGCCGCCGGGTTGCCCCGTCGCTGCCTGCGCACCTTGCTGCTGTTGGGCAGCCGCCTGGGCGTAAAGTTCGGCGCTGACTTCCTGGAAACGGGTCTCCAAGGTTTCCTTCGCGCTCTTGATGGCGTCGGTGTCGGTACCCTCGAGCGCCTTGCGGACCGCCGCGATGGCTTCCTCGATGCCGGTTTTCTTGTCGGCGGGCAGCTTTTCGCCAAGTTCCTTGAGTTGCTTCTCGCTCTGGTAGGCCAGGTTGTCGGCGCCGTTGCGCGTCTCGATGGCATCCTTCGCCTTGTTGTCCTCGTCGGCGTGCGCTTCGGCTTCTTTTTGCATCCGGGCGATTTCTTCCTTGGTCAATCCGCTCGAACCCGTGATGGAAATTTTCTGCTCCTTGCCGGTGCCGAGATCCTTGGCCGAGACGTTGAGGATGCCGTTCGCGTCGATGTCGAACGTGACTTCGATCTGCGGCGTGCCCCGGGGCGACGGCGGGATGCCATCGAGGTGGAACGTGCCGAGGTTCTTGTTGTCGCGGCTCAGCGGGCGTTCACCCTGGAGCACCTTGATCTCGACGCCCGGCTGGTTGTCGCTGTAGGTGGAAAAAATCTGTGATTTGCGGGTCGGGACCGTCGTGTTGCGCGGGATCATCGGGGTCGCCACGCCGCCGGCCGTTTCGATGGCCAGCGTCAGCGGGGACACGTCGAGCAGCAGCACGTCCTTCACGTCACCCTTGAGCACGCCGCCCTGGATGGCCGCGCCGATGGCGACGACCTCATCCGGGTTCACGCCTTTGTGAGGCTCTTTGTTGACGATGTTGCGTGCGGTTTCGATGACCTTCGGCATGCGGGTCATGCCGCCGACGAGCACCAACTCGTCAATCTTGTCCGCCGAAATCTCGGAGTCCTTCAAGCAATCCCGCACCGGCGCGACCGTCCGGGCAAACAGATCATCCGTGAGCTGTTCGAGCTTGGCGCGGGTGATCGTCTTCTGGATGTGCTTCGGGCCGGTCTGGTCCGCCGTGATGAACGGCAGGTTGATGTCGTAGGTCTGCGCGGACGACAACGCGATCTTGGCTTTTTCGGCCTCTTCCTTGATGCGCTGGATGGCGTCCACCTGTTTGCTCAGGTCGATGCCGGTGTCCGTTTTGAACTCCTTGATGATCCAGTCGATGAGCTTGTTATCCCAATCGTCGCCGCCGAGGTGGGTATCGCCGTTGGTGGCGCGGACTTCAAACACCCCGTCGCCGATGTCGAGCACCGAGATATCGAACGTGCCGCCGCCGAGGTCGTACACGGCGATCTTTTCGTCCTTCTTCTTGTCGAGGCCGTAAGCCAGTGACGCCGCCGTCGGCTCGTTGATGATGCGCAGCACTTCCAGACCGGCGATTTTGCCCGCGTCCTTGGTGGCGTTACGTTGCGAGTCGTTGAAGTACGCCGGGACGGTGATCACCGCCTGGGTGATTTTCTCGCCCAGCTTCGCCTCGGCGTCCGCCTTGAGCTTGGCCAGGATCATGGCCGAAATCTCCGGCGGGCTGTACGACTTCTTCTCGCCGTTGACGGTGATTTCCACCGCCACGTCGCCGTTGCTGGCGCGGACCGTCTTGTAAGGGACCCGTTGTTCCTCGTCTTTTACTTCGTCGAACTTGCGGCCCATGAAACGCTTGATCGAGAAAACGGTGTTTTGGGGGTTGGTCACCGCCTGCCGTTTGGCCGCTTGACCAACCACGCGCTCGCCATTCTTGGTGAACGCGACGATGGAAGGCGTCGTGCGAGCGCCTTCAGAGTTTTCGAGGACCACCGGTTCGCCATTCTCCATGACGGCCATACAGGAGTTGGTGGTGCCGAGGTCGATGCCTAAAATTTTTGCCATGTCGTAGTAAATGGGTTCACGCTTCCTCAAGCACGGGCCATACCTCCACCCATTATAAAACGTTAATTACTGCCGCAGAGTAACTTATGCAGTGTAACTATTCGATACAGTACGGTTGATGCGTGTCGAGAAGTCCCACCAGACAGCATGGAAATGCCCTAAATGAGCCAGAATGGCTCACTGTGCAATTTTGGCTGTGCCTCGACTGCTTCCACGGGGACGCGGGTAAAATCCCTGCTCCCCGGTCGGTTTGGCGTTTCCTTTCTGACGCGGCTCCGTTAAGTTGCGTTGTCGCTCCTATGGCATTCCACGAATCAGCATCGTCCGAGGTCGATTTGGAAGGCCGTGAAAAGTTGCTGCTGGTCATCACCGAACGGGACATCGTCTTCCATTGCCCGTCCTGTCAGGGCCAGCTCGTCGTTGACCGCGACGGTGCGGGCCTGGAGGTTTCCTGTTCTCACTGCGGCCAGAGGTTGACCGTTCCTCCGCACGAACCCCGCGCGGCGGAGGCCCAACCGCCGACCACGCTCGCTAGCCGTGACGCCGAGGCTGCCGCCGAAACACCCGCGAGAGCGTTCGACTTCACCGCCTTTGCCCCCGAGCAATTACAGCGGCGGCTCGACGAACTGAAACACCAACTCAAGGAAAACCGCTCGCAGGACACCGAGATGCGCGGCCACGTCAACCGTGCCACGATGGAACTGCACCGCCTGCAACTGCGTCTGAAGAAACTCCAGGAGCGCCACCGCGAGATCGAGGCGGAACTCGCCGCCGTCCACGCGCACGTCGGGCCGACGACGAACTAAGGATGCGCGAGAAAATCTCTCGGTAGACAGGGGTCAGGGTGGCTGGCGACCTCCAAAGCCACGCTGGCAAGCGTTTTGAAAACCGCTGTAACGCAGTATCCTTGCCCGCCCGGCCGCAGGTTTTGTCCGAAAAGAGCCGCCGGTCATTCCCTGCCCGCCGTGCCCGGTGAATGCCCGACGTGAAAAGTGCAGCGGTACAACCCCGGCGACGATTCTTCCTCCCGGCGCACCGGGCAGTTGAGCACCCGCTCGAACATCTCGCGCTCCAGCCGCGCCAGGATCGGATACCGACGCAACAAATCCTCGATGGGCGAATGGTGCTCGACGATCCGCACGGCTCCCGGGTCGCTCCGGTCCAGTTCGGACATGTAACCCTCGACCTCCCGCAAACGCGCCAGGCATTCCGCGCGTTCCTCCAGACCCTGGAATTTGATCTTGGCCCGGTACGCCTCGGTCCGCTGCCCGTAAATCCCGAACAAAATCTTGGTGGGAGCCGCCGGTCCGTAGGTGGACTGCACCGCTTCGAGCACCTCGGCCGTCAGCGGGTTGTTCGCCCCGGGGAAAAGGTCCCGGGCGCGGGAGGTCAGCCGGTAGAGCATCTCGGGCCTGCCCGCGGGCTTGGGCCGCCGCCAGGTGTCGAGGTAGCCCTGTTTTTCCAGGGCCAGACAGTGGTCTTTGATTCCCATGTAGCTCATCCGAAAGTGGGCGGCCAGTTCCTTGACGGACATCCCGCCCCGCCGTTTGAGCACGGTCAGGATGTCCAGACGCTGGCTGCGTCCGATTTCCCGGATCAACTTCTGGTTCATGGCGGCAGGATGCGCCCCCCGCACCACCCCACGGAGCGACTCCGCCAGCTTGGTTCCCTTCGCCGGTTTTTGCACGCAAAAACCACCGCCGCACCGCTTTCGCTCAGTCCGCCTTGATGACCTCGAAGGACTTGCCCGCCGGGCGTTCGAGGTAGCAAACAATTCCCCGCTTCGGATCGCCCGTTTTGGCCGCTTCCTTGAACGACGCCACGTCCTTGACCGGGCGGTCATCCACGGCGGTGATCACGTCCTTGACGGCGATGTGCGCCCGCGCCGCCGGGCTGTCTTCCGCGACGGAAGTCACCACCACCCCGGTGTTCGCCGTGACGCCCAGGTTCGCCGCGAGGTCCCGGTTCAAATCCTGGAGCTGCATCCCGAACTGCGCGGCCTCCTGCTTCTGCGATTCGGAATCCGGCCCGGTCCCGGGACCGTTCGGGCTGTTGCGCACGATCTCCACGGGCAACTCGGCGGTGACCACCGGCACCTTGATGTTCTTCCCCCGGCGGATGACCGAAAGCTGCACCGTGCCGCCGACCTTTTTCGACAAGATCTGCTTCTGCAAATCGCGGTCCGTGCCGACCGCCACCCCGTCCACTTCGGTGATGACATCCTCGGGCCGCAGGTCGCTTTTGCTCGCCGGGGTGTCCACCATGATCGTCTGCACGATCACGCCCTTCTTCACGCCGTTGAAAACGCCGCCGAACCGGTCCGGCGTCTCGTCGTCCACCGACACGATCCGCACCCCGATGTAAGGCCGGATCACGCGCCCGGAATGGATGAGCTGGTCGCCCACCTCGCGCAGCATGTTGCTGGGGATGGCAAATCCCAATCCCCGGTTCAGGCCGTTGATGAGCGTGTTCATGCCGATGACCTTGCCGTCCAGGTTGACCAGCGGCCCACCCGAATTGCCGGGGTTGATCGAGGCGTCGGTCTGGATGTAATCCTCGTAGTTGTCGTTCGAGCCGAGTTCGAGCTTGTTGCGGCCCTTGGCGCTGACGACGCCGGTGGTGAACGTGTAGTCGAGGTTGTACGGCACGCCGATGGCGCAGGCCAGTTCGCCCACGCGCACGCCGTCGCTGTCGGCCAATTCTTCGACCGGCAGGTCGTTCGCCTCGATTTTGATGACGGCGATGTCCGTCTTCTCGTCCGTGCCCGTGAGCTTGGCCGGGAACTGCCGCCCGTCCTTGAGCTTGACGGTGATCCGGTCCGCGCCGGTGACGACGTGGTTGTTCGTCAGGATGTAGCCGCCCGACTGGATGACGAAACCGGAGCCTTCACTTTGCGGCTTCTGGCGGCGGCTGTTGTTGTTCGGACCGTCCGGCGCGCCGCTGCCGCCCTCGCCGTCCGGTCCCGGGCGAAAGAAGAAGTCGTGAAAGTAGTCGTTGCCCTCGTTTTCGCTGCTCGGCTTCTTGGTCACGTCGATGATGACCACCGCCGGGGCCACGCGCTCGAACACACTGACGAACGCGTCGTTGAGCTGCGCGGCGATGCTCTTGGCGGGCGACGGCGGCACCACGGGTTCGGCCTTGGGCGCGGGGATGACCGAGGGCACTTTCTCCGGTCTCAGTTTGCTGATTTCCTGCGCCCGGCAAAGGCCGACGCCGGCGGCAATGGTCAGAGCGAAAACAGCGAACCGGGAGGAGTGGCGTTTGGTCATGGCGGCGATCAATGATACGTTACGGATGCCTGCAACGGACGAGTGCAAATTCAGCCGCGCGGCCAACCAACCTGACACGCGCGGCTCGTTTGACAACAACATCCACGCCCCTAGTGTTAGACGATTCGGTAACAATCAATGAACGCGAACGCTCTTTTTGAGCCAACCGCCGCCGCCGCCTCACCCGCCGCCGCTCCCTCTCCTTCCTACCCGATCCCTGGTGACACCACGGATTTTTCCTCGCCCGTGCCCGGGTACTGGCCCGACGTGCCCGCCGCCCAGTGGAACGACTGGAAATGGCAGCTCAAGAACCGCGTCACTACCCTCGCCCAACTCGAACGGCACCTCGTGCTCACCCCGGACGAGCGCGCCGGGGTCATGGTCGCGGGCAGCAAGCTTTCGCTGGCCGTCACCCCGCATTTCTTCAACCTGATCGAGCGCGACAACCCGGACTGCCCGATCCGTCGGCAGGTCATCCCGCAGCTTGGCGAGTCCTACGTCAGCCCGTTCGAGATGGCCGACCCCTGCGGCGAGGATAGCCACATGCCCGTGCCCGGGCTGGTCCACCGTTACCCGGACCGCGTGCTGTTTCTCGTGACGGACCGTTGCGCGAGCTACTGCCGCTATTGCACCCGCAGCCGGGTCGTCAGCGGCGCGGGCGAGCAGGAACTGCACACGAACTTCGAGGAAGCCATCCGCTACATCGAGACGCACCCGGAAGTCCGCGACGTGCTCCTTTCGGGCGGTGATCCCCTGCTCTTTTCGGATGACAAGCTGGAATCGTTGTTGAGCCGCCTGCGCGCCATTCCGCACCTGGAATTTCTGCGCATCGGGTCGCGCGTGCCGATCTTCCTGCCGCAGCGCATCACCCCGGAGCTTTGCGCGATGCTGGCGAAATATCATCCGCTGTGGATGAGCGTCCACGTCAACCACCCACGCGAACTGACGCTGGATGTCAAAGGCGCGCTCGAACGCCTGGCCAACGCGGGGATTCCGCTCGGCAACCAGAGCGTGCTGTTGCGCGGCGTCAACGACAGCGTCGAGACGATGCGCACCCTAGTCCACAAGCTCCTGCGCTGCCGGGTGCGGCCGTACTATCTGTATCAACTTGATCTGATCCAGGGTTCGTCGCACCTGCAAGTTCCCGTGTCGAAGGGGCTCGAAATCATCGAAGGGTTGCGCGGTCACACCACCGGCTACGCGATCCCGCAGTACGTGATCGATGCCCCCGGCGGTGGTGGCAAGGTGCCCGTCAATCCGAATTACGTCATTTACCACGACGCGGAAAAGGTCGTCATCCGCAATTACGAGGGCAAGGTCTTCGAGTACCCGGAGCCCGCGCTCATTCCCTGAGTTTTGGGTGGCCGACCTTGCACGGGCGATGAACAAAGACTCTTTCAACCTCGTCACGGACTATCCGCTTACAGAGTACCGTTGCGGTGCGCGCGCGGGCGATCAGGTCCGCCTGCGGCACAATGTGGACATCAAGGACTCTCGCGGCAGGCGTACCGGCAAAGTGTATCCCAAGGGTGAAGTTTGGACGGTGCTCAGCGGAGCAAACGAAAAACCAGTGGTTGTCTGGCTGCGGCAAACCGATGGCCAGACACACACTTGGGATGATGGCGATGTGTTCTTGAAAACTTTCGAGATGATTAGAAGCCTAACCGTTTGATACGGATCTTTCCTTCCTCGTGGACGAGGGAAGCCGAATGCCCACCTTGATATGGTGAATATTCAGGCGATATTTTCGCCGAAATATCCATGACCGCCGACATCCGCAAGCTGATCGCTGCCGAGCCATTTGTGCCCTTCGTTATTCACACTGCTGACGGCGGTGTTCTGCGGGTGCCGACGGTTGACCATGTTGCCGTGCCGCCGACGGGCGGACGCATCTTTGTCTTTGGCGACGATGATACCTACGAGGTGCTTTCGCCCTTGCTGGTTGCTCGGATCGCCGTGGACCGCGGCGAACCGGTCTCTTCGCCTACCGCCTAGTTGCGGCCCCCGAATCTCGTGTCTGGCCTGATCATCAAACCCCGCGCGCGGATTTTTCACGGCCACGACTGGGTCTACGCCAGCGAGATCCTCAAAACGTTCGGCGACCCGGGTCCCGGAGACGTGGTCTCGCTCAAGGACGGCAAGGACCGCCTGCTGGGCAGCGCGATTTACAACCCGGTTTCCCAGATCGTGGCCCGGCGGTTTTCCCGTCGGCGGCAAGATTTGGACGCCGATTTCTTCCGCCGCCGTCTGGCGCAGGCCATCGAGTACCGGCGGCGGCGCGGGGTCGATCCGCGCCTGTGCCGGTTGGTCTGGAGCGAAAGCGACGGCCTGCCCGGCGTCGTGGTGGACCGTTACGGCGACTGCCTCGTGGTCCAAACGCTCACCCAGGCGATGGACCAGCGCAAAGCCCTTTTGACAGAGGCGCTGGTTTCCCTGCTGTCCCCGAGCGTCGTGATCGAACGCAACGATGCCCCGATCCGCCGCGCCGAGGGTCTCGAACTGACCACCGGCCTGTTGCACGGCGCTGGGGTGCCCGCCGATTTTGCCATTGAGACGGGCGGATTGCGGTTCGCGCCCGACTTGCTCGGCGGCCAGAAAACCGGCTTTTACCTGGATCAGGTGGAGAACTATCAACTCGTCGCCAAGGTCGCCAAAGGGCGGCGCGTGCTGGATTGTTTCACGAATCAGGGGGCGTTCGCCCTGGCCTGTGCGCAGCAGGGGGCAGCCTCGGTCCTCGGCGTGGAGGTCAGCGCCGACGCGATTGCCGCCGCCCGCCGCAATGCCGAGCGCAACCACCTGAGCCACGTCGAATGGCGCGAGGCGAACGTGTTTGATTTACTACCGGCGGAAGAACGGCGCGGCGCGCAGTACGATTTGATCATCCTCGATCCGCCGTCCTTCACGAAATCGAAAAGTAAACTCGACGACGCCATGCGCGGCTACAAAGAGATCCACCTCCGCGCGCTCAAGCTGCTGTCGGAAGAGGGTTTGCTGGCGACGTTCTGCTGTTCGCACCACGTCAACGCGGCGGAATTCCGCGAGATGATCATTGAGTCGGCGGTGGACGCCAAGCGTTCGGTGCGGCAGTTGGCGCGCTACACGCAGTCGGCGGATCATCCCATCGTTCCCACGCTGCCGGAAACCGAATATCTCCAGGGCTACCTGTTCGAGTCGATGCCGGGACGTTGATCCGCATCGGCTGCGCCCATTCAAATATCGCCGCTCAGGACGACAGCAGAACGCGAAAAATCTACTGGCGCGATTTCTTCAGTGGCCAGACCTCTCCGAGAATCTTCTCCTGCGCCCGCCACATTCTGGCCGCGTCCGCCTTGTCCGCATCCTCGTGTCCGTTCAGATGCAGCATCCCGTGGACGATGTAACGCAACACTTCCCGCTCGAAGATTTCCCCTAATTCCCGCGCCTGCCGCCGAGCCGTCGTGGCGCTGACGACGAGTTCCCCGTGCTCAAACGTGATCACGTCCGTCGCCCCCGGCACATGGAGAAAACGCCGGTGAACCTGCGCGATCACCCGGTCCGAAACGAACGCGATTTCCACCTCCGGCAAACCAGCCAGCACGGCCAGACCGCCGCCCGCGTCTTGCAGGCAAAGGGGAAGCGCGGACCGGGCCCGCCCTTCGATGGCGGCAATCTCCAACGGCACCGCGCGCTGGCGATTGCTGATGAGCAGCGTCGGCGTGGAATCCGCGCCGCTCACGCGGAAACCCGGGCCGCCGCCGCTGCCGGGGCAGGCAGTTCCCGCGTCTTTTCGCGTTCGCGGTCCCGCGCGGCCGTCGGCCCGGCCAGCAACGTGCTCGGCGGCACCGTGGCCGGTTTTTTCGGGTAGGCGATGCGCCGGTGCAACATGCTGTTGAGCGTGAAGCAGAAGCTTTCGACGACCTCACGCAACTCGTGGAACGTCAACTCGCACTCGTCGAGCTGGTGATCGGCCACGCGCTCGTCCACCAGATCGTTGACGAGTTCCTCGATGCGCTGGAGCGACGGTTTTTCCAGGCTGCGCGACGCGCTTTCGACCGCGTCGGCCAAGCTGATGATGGCGCTCTCCTTCGTTTGCGGCAGCGGGCCGCTGTAACGGAAATTCTCCTCGCGCACTTCCGGGATGTCGTCCTCGTGAACGTTGGTGGTCCCCATCTGTGCGCGGGCCTCCTCCTGTTGCCGGAGCGCCCGGTTGTAGAAATAACGCACCACCGAATTGCCATGGTGCTGCTGAATCACGTCGATGATCTCCGGGTTGAGATTGTGTTTCAACGCCAGATCCACCCCTTCTTTGACGTGCGCGATGAGGATCAGCGCGCTCATCGTGGGCGCGAGATCATCATGCGGATTACGGTCGGAGCGCATGTTCTCCGTGAAATATTCCGGCTTCACGAGCTTGCCGATGTCGTGGAAATAGGCGCACGTCCGGCACATGCTGGCGTTGGCGCCGATGCGTTCAGCCGCCGCTTCGGCCAGCCGCGCCACGGCCTGGCTGTGCTCGTAGGTACCGGGGGCATCCAGCGAGAGCCGCATCAGCAGCGGGTGGTTCAGATCGGTCAACTCCAGCCAGGCCATCGGCGTGGTCAGTTTAAAGGTCTGCTCCAGGGCGGGCAGCACACCGCTGACGAGCACGGCGGTGACCAGTCCACTGCCGACCGCCGCGACGGTTTGCCAGCCCACCGTCCGCCAGTCGGTGTCGGCAAACGGCAAGAGATTGATTTCGATCTGACCGAAACTGAGCGCCAGCAGCCAAGTCGCCAACCCGACGAAAAATCCCGCCCGCAAGAACTGGCTGCGGCGGCGAACCTGGATCGTGATGAACACACCCACGAAACCGCTGATCAGGCTCATCGCCAAAAACGCCGGGTCCACCAGGCTCCACAGGATCGACCCCCAGAGACTGACAAAAATCGCGGCGTAAATCCCCTGGTATTTGCCCATCAGGGCCGAAATCACCAGCGGCGCCAGGGCATACGGAAACAGCAGCCCGCCGATGCTGTGCGACAGGGTGCCGTTCATGATCAGCACCCACATGGCTTTGATCACCACGAGGTGTCCCAGCAGCGCGCCGAACATCAGCACGAGCCGGGAATTCTTGGCGAACGTCTGCGGATGGTTGATCCACAACTGCGCCACCGCCGTAAAAAACACCAGCAAGGCAAACAGGAATTGCTTGGCCTGTGGGGCGCTGTTGTCGCCGGTCGTGCGGCCTGTCCCGTAGAAGATCAGCCCGGCCAGCCCCAGCAGGAACACCAGGAAAATCAGGAGCTTCACCTGTCCGCTGCTTTCCAGCGACATCAAGAACTGGCTCTGGACCGGTTTGCGGCGGGTTTTTCCGCAGCAATAGCCCTTCTTAACGAGCTGATTCTTTTTCAGCGAAGCCAACATACCCAGAGGGTCTACCATATCTTGTTTCGCGGGGAAATGTAAGATGCCTCGGAATGGCCCGGCAGGCTACTCAATTCTTGCGGCGGCCCCGTTCCTCCGGCACGCCGGGAGGTTGTTCGCCGTAACGGTGCAGCCGATAGGCGCGGATGATGGCTTGCACGAGTTCATGGCGCACCACGTCGCTCTCTTCAAAGTAAGCAAAGCCGATGCCGGGCACGTCCTTCAGGGCCTGACTCGCTTCCACCAGACCGGAACGCTTGTTCCCCGGCAGGTCGATCTGGGTGCGGTCGCCGGTCACCACGCATTTCGACCCCTGCCCCAGCCGCGTCAGGAACATGAACATCTGTTCGGCGGTGGTGTTCTGCGCCTCGTCGAGCACGATGAACGCCCCGTCGAGCGTGCGGCCCCGCATGTAGGCCAGCGGCGCGATTTCGACCATCTTCTTTTCCATGTACCGCTGCAATTCCTCCATGTCGAGCAAGGTGTGCAACGCGTCGTACAACGGGCGCAGATACGGAAAAATCTTCTCTTGCAGGTCGCCGGGCAGGAACCCCAACGCCTCTCCGGCCTCGACGGCGGGGCGGGTCAGGATGATGCGGCCCACTTCTTCCTTGCGCAACGCGGCCAGGGCGGTCGCCATCGCCAGATAGGTCTTGCCGGTGCCCGCCGGGCCGATGCCGAAAACCACGTCGTGGCTGGCGATGGTGCGCAGGTATTCCAACTGCCCGGCGGTCTTGGCCACCACGGGCATCTTGCGCGCCGAGGTGTGTATCTTGATGCTGGACAGCGAACGCAGGTTCGGCGCGGCCTCGGACGCTTCAAACACCGAACGCACCGCGTACAAAAACTCGTGCCGGTGGATGGTCACGCCGTCCTGCCGGGCCTGGTCGAGCTGTTCGAACACCTGCTTGGCCTTTTCGAGCCTGGCCGACTCTCCTTCAAAACGCAGCCACCCCTCGCGGGTCGTCGCCTTCACGCCGGTTTTCTCCTCGAAGGTTTTCAGCAAACCCAGATCGTTCGCGCAGAGCGCCTGCACCACGCGCGCGCTCTCGAACTGGAGAGTCTGACTCGTCAAGCCCTCTGCGCTGATTGAGGTGTCTTCGGCCACGCAGTGTGTGCTTTCCCCGCAGCCCTATTTGTAGCTGTACACCAAACCCCAGTCTGTCCGCTCGTCGGGCGATTTCTCAACTTTCACGATGAGAAAATAGCTGCCGGTCTTCTTGCAAATCACTTCCGCGCCAGCCATGGCGTTATCGCTGCGTTCCTTCTGCCAAGCGCTGCTTTCCTCGACCAGATTGCCGTCGCTATCGTAGACGTGGATGGAAATCTTCGCCCCCTTACGGGACGTGCCCATCGCAAACCAGTAATCGTTGCCCTTGAAAAGCTGGTGGGGAATCGCCTTGGCCTCACCCACAGGCAGGTCACCGCCCCAGGTGTCTTCGCGCAGGGTGTACCCCTGCTTGATGTATTTATCCATCGCCTCCAGCGCGAAAGTGAGCGCGTCATCGACCGTCGCGCGGGCAAACGGCTGCCACAGGCCAAAGGCAAAGACGAGCACCAGCGACCAGAGTGTGTATTTCTTCACGTCAGCGGAATCGGTTTTAACGAAGGAAGGAGATGCCTGTGTCCAGCGGGTTTCGACCAGACTCAGGGGGCGATGGACTTGACCAGCGCCATGGTGATGTCGTTGATCTCGCCCACCGTTTTCTCCGAGATGACCTCGTTGCCACGGGTTTCGAGCAGCGGCTTGATCTTCTTGAGCCCCGCCCGCAACTCGGTGACAATCGGGTCGGCTTTCGTCTTGGCGTCCATGTGGTTGAACTGCGACTCGAAGGTGTTGAGCATTTCCGGCTGGTGGAGCAGGTCGGCGCTCTCCGGCTTGTAGTCCTTTTTGATGAGGTAAGTCAAGGCATCCGTGCCGCGCAGCCATCCGGCGATGCTGATGAGTTCCGAGTTATCCTGGCTATGGAGCTTGATCATGGCGTCGCGCACGCTGCTCTGCGCCTTGTCGAGTTCCGAGCGCACGTTCACCCATTTGTCGTCCTTGGCCGCTTCGATGATCGCGTTACAATGGCTCTTGACGGAGCTGCCCACGCCGAGCGCGTCGGCGAGTTTGATGACCGCCTTGCCGATCTCGTCCACCTTGTTCTTCTCCTTGGCTTCCACGGCGACGAAGCCGTTGGCGATCACCGTGCCGAGCTTCAGCGCGATTTCCGCCTGGATGACCGGGTGGTTCGACGAGACCGGCGGCAGCACGCTGTTCCAATTCGGGTTGCTGCCGAGCTTGTCCAACGCGTTGAAAATCTCGCTGGGCACCGGGATGACCACGTCGCTGCCGTCCACCTTCTTCGTGAACTGGCTCACGTCGATCTTCCTGGGCGGATTGTCCTGCGCGCGCAGAACCGACGCGGGCAGCAGCAAACCGGCGACAACGGGCAGCGAAAAGGCGAGGTTCAACCAGGGGCGCTTCATCATGGGAACGGACATCAGGTAGGAATCCAGCAGGGAACGGACGGATGAAAAGAGGACCATAGCCGGGCGGCGGCGTCAACCCCGACTTTCCGCGCCGGGCGGTTCCTTCGGGCTTGCCACCCGGCGCGAATCGTTTTAAAAACCTCCCCTTTCGTTTTGACAACCTCCCCCCAGGACCACGGCTGGCTCCACGCGCTGCTCCCGCGCTTCGCGGACAAGCGCATCCTCGTGCTGGGCGACCTGATGCTCGACGAGTTCATCTGGGGGAAGGTCAGCCGGATTTCGCCCGAAGCGCCGGTGCCCATCGTCGAGGTCCACGAGCAGGAATATTTCCCCGGCGGCGCGGCCAACGTCGCGCGCAACCTGCGGGAATTTACCGGCACGGTGGCCGTGATGGGCATCGTGGGCACGGACCCGCATGCCGACGTGCTGCGCGGGTTGCTCACCGACCGGCACATTTCGCTCGAAGGCGTGTTGCGGCTCCCGGGCTACCGGACCACGGTGAAGACGCGCATCATCGCCCGGCAGCAGCACGTCGTCCGGGTGGACCGCGAGGGGCCGCCGCCGACCCACCTGAATTTCCACGCCGAGGCGTTGGAGAAATTTGAGCGGATGCTGCCGGACTTCGACGCGGTCATCATCGAGGATTACGCCAAGGGGTTTCTCACGCAAGAGTTCGTGGAAGGCGTCGGCGCGCTGGCCCGGCGCACGGGGAAAATCGTGACGGTCGATCCCAACCCGCGCAACGACCTGCGCTGGACGGGCGTCACCGCGATCAAGCCCAACCGCGCGGAGGCGTTCCATGCCGCCGGGTATCCGCTTTCCGACGCCGTCGCGCTCTCGGAGGTCGGCGCGAGGCTGCTCGAAAAATGGGACACCGAGATGCTGCTCATCACCCTGAGCGAACACGGCATGGCGTTGTTCCGGCGCGGCGAGCCGCCGGAAGAGATCGCGCCGTGCCAGCCGAGGGAGGTGTTCGACGTTTCCGGCGCGGGCGACACGGCGATTGCGCTGTTCACGCTGGCGCTGGCGGCGGGGGGGACGCCCCGGCAGGCGGCGGAAATCGCCAACCATGCGGGCAGCGTGGTGGTGGGCAAGCTGGGCACGGCCACGCTGACGGCGGCGGAGTTGGTCGCCAGTTTCGAGCAGATGCCAAGCTGAGATCAGGCAACTGCCACATCGGGCGCGTGACAAAAGATTGCATTCGGCGTCCGCGAACGGTATCGCTCTAAGCTTGCACAGCACCGGCAGATTCCCGGCGGTTTTCCTCGACCGCGACGGCACGTTGATGGAGGACGCCGACTACTGTCACGCCCCTTCCCAGGTGGCGGTGTACCCCGGAACGGCCTGGGCCTTGCGTCGTCTGCGGGAGGGCGGCTACCGCCTCGTGATCGTCACCAACCAGAGCGGCATCGGACGCGGTTATTTCACCGAAACCAACTTCGCCCGCGTGCAGAC
Source organism: uncultured Chthoniobacterales bacterium (assembly GCA_964250695.1). Classification (GTDB taxonomy): domain Bacteria; phylum Verrucomicrobiota; class Verrucomicrobiia; order Chthoniobacterales; family SZAS-18; genus CAHJWO01. The sequence goes on from CAXUGY010000006.1 coordinate 70,329, forward strand.
CGAGTTCTTTCGCCAACTCGGCAGCCACGACCTGATCGACGCCGTTTACCACTGCCCGGACACGCCTTTCACCGACAGCCCGCGCCGCAAGCCCGCCCCGGGCATGATCCTCGAAGCGGCCCGCGATCACGATCTCGACCTGACGCGCTCGTTCATCGTCGGCGACAAGGCGGACGACCTCGCCTGCGGACACAACGCCGGTCTCGCGGGGGGCGTGCTCGTGCTCACCGGCAAGGGCCGCGAACACGTGGGCAAATGCCAACCGGCGTTCACCGCCGAAACCCTCGGGGACGCCGCCGACTGGATTCTGCGGCCAACCGTTTCCCGGCCTCATGGGTAAAATCATCGGCATCGTTCCGGCCCGCTGGGGGGCGACGCGTTTTCCCGGCAAGGCGCTCCATTTGATCGCGGGCAAACCGCTGATCCAACACACCTGGGAACGCTGCCGGGAGGCGCGCAAACTCGACGGCGTCATCATCGCCACCGACGACCTGCGCATCGCCGAGGCCGCCTTCGCGTTCGGCGCGGAGGTCGCCCTGACGCGCGACGACCACCAGAGCGGCACCGACCGCATCGCCGAGGTTGCCGCCACGCTGGGCAAAAAGGTCAGCCACGTCATCAACATCCAGGGCGACGAACCCACCGTTTCGCCCGCGCTCATCGACCGGCTGGCCGGGGCGTTGCGGCGGGACGGGACGCTGGAAATGGTCACCGCCGCCAACGTGTTGACCGACCCCGCCGAGATCACGAACCCGAATTGCGTCAAAGTCGTGCTCGCCAAGAACGGCGACGCGCTGTACTTTTCCCGCAGCGTGATTCCCCACCCCTTCGGTGCGGTCCCGGACCTCCCGGGGACGTACCACCGGCACCAGGGAATCTACGGCTACGAGCGCCGGTTCCTCGCGCGGTTCGTGCGCTGGAAACCCTCCGGCTACGAACGGGCCGAGCGGCTGGAACAACTGCGCGCCCTCGAACACGGCGTCCGTATCCGCGTGTTCGTGACGGCGCACACCTCGCTCGGGGTGGACGCGCCGGGGGACGTGGCGCGCGTCGAGCGGCAACTGGCGTCGGGTGACGCCTGATTTTTTCGGAAACCTTCCTTTTTTATGAAATTCATTTTTGTGACCGGCGGCGTGGTCAGCTCTCTCGGCAAGGGTCTGGCGGCGGCGGCGTTGGGCACCTTGCTCGAACATCGCGGCCTGTCGGTCGTGCTGCAAAAGTTCGATCCGTACCTCAACGTCGATCCGGGCACAATGAACCCGTTTCAGCACGGCGAGGTTTACGTCCTCAACGACGGCGCGGAAACCGACCTTGACCTGGGTCATTACGAACGGTTCACCAACTGTGTGCTGACCCGCCACAACAGCCTCACCAGCGGGCAGGTCTACGAGACGGTCATCGCCAGGGAACGGCGCGGCGATTACCTCGGCAAGACGGTGCAGGTCATCCCGCACGTCACCAACGAAATCAAGGAGCGCATCCGGCTCATCGAGCGCGAACAACCCGCCGACGTGCTCATCACCGAGATCGGCGGCACGACGGGCGACATCGAAGGGCTGCCGTTCCTGGAGGCGATCCGCCAGTTCATCCTGGAGGTGGGGCCGCGCAACGCGATTGTCCTGCACGTCACGCTGGTGCCGTTCATCAAGGCGGCGGGCGAGTTGAAAACCAAGCCCAGCCAGCAGAGCGTCGCCAAGCTGCGCGAGATCGGTTTGCAGCCGCAGGTGCTCATCTGCCGCTGCGAGCAGTCCATCGACGACGATATCCGCACGAAATTGTCGATGTTCTGCAACGTGCCGGTGGGGGCGGTGGTCGAGATGAGAGACGTGCCGCACACGATCTACGAGGCCCCGCTGCTGCTGCAATCCGAAGGGCTGGACACCACGGTTTGCGACCTGCTCGACCTGAAGACGCCTCCGGCGGAGATGACGGATTGGCGAAAGTTCGTCAACCGGGTGGTTCACCCGAAAAAGACCGTCAGAATCGCGTTGGTCGGCAAGTACATCGAGCATCAGGATGCCTACAAGAGCATCTACGAGTCGCTCATCCACGCCGCCGCCAGCTACGACTGCGGCATGCAGCTCGTCAGCATCGACGCCGAGACCCTGGAGTCCGGCGGCGCGGAGGTGCAGGCCGCCCTGCACGATTTCACGGGGATCGTGGTTCCCGGCGGGTTCGGCGAGCGCGGCATCGAAGGCAAAATCCAGGCGGCGGGTTATGCGCGCACCCACGCGATTCCGTACCTGGGATTGTGCCTCGGGATGCAGGTGGCGACCATCGAGTTCGCCCGCAACGCCTGCGGGATGGAAGACGCCAACAGCACCGAGTTCGACCTCGAAACGCCCTTCCCGGTAATTTCCCTGTTGGAAGAGCAGCGCAAGGTGGTCGAGAAGGGGGCGTCGATGCGCCTGGGCGTTTGGCCGACCCATCTCCTGCCCGGCACGTTGGCGGAGAAAGTGTACGGACGCGCCGAGATTCAGGAGCGGCACCGGCACCGCTACGAGTTCAACAACGAATATAAAGAGCGGATGACCAGGGAGGGGTTCGTCGTTTCCGGCACGTCGCCCGACGGCACGCTCGTGGAGATGATCGAAATCCAGGGGCACCCGTGGTTCCTGGCCAGCCAGTTCCACCCGGAGTTCCTCTCGAAGCCGAACGCGCCGCACCCGCTGTTCCGGGGGTTTATCGGGGCGTGTCTGGCGCACCAGAGTTGAGGTGGTCTACTGAAGCGGACCACAGGGATTGATCGCGTCGATCTTCGACATCCGCTCCCACCCGGCCAGTTGCGAAAAGAGGGAAGGAGAGGTATCTTTCAGGCCATCCTCTCTCTATGCAACGTCTCCTCCTCGTGCTCGGATTGGTCCTGTCGCTGGCGTCCGTCCAGGCGCAGGAACCGCAGCAACCGCCGTCCGCCACGCCGGTGGCCGAGTTGCCGTCCGCCTACTTCGCGGGCGGCTGTTTCTGGTGCATGCAATACGCCTTCGACCGGGTCAAGGGCGTCAAGAAGACTGTCGTCGGCTACACGGGCGGCAAGAAAGCCGCGCCGGATTACGAGGAGGTTTCCAGCGGCACGACCGGCCACGCGGAATCCATCCAGGTCATCTACGATCCGAAGGAAGTGACCTACGCCCAACTCGTCGAAGCTTACTGGCGCAGCATCGACCCCACGGCGGTCAACCGGCAGTTCGCGGACGCGGGCACGCAGTACCGCACCGTCATTTTCTACCGCAACGACGAGGAGAAAAAGATCGCGGAAGACAGCAAGGCCGCGCTGGGAAAATCCGGCAAGTTCGACAAACCCATCGCCACCCAGATCGTCGCGGCGACCCAGTTCTTCCCGGCGGAAGATTACCACCAGGATTATTACAAGAAGAACTCCTTCCATTTCCAGGCCTACGAGATCGGTTCAGGCCGCGCCGGCTATCTCAAACGCACCTGGGGCAAGGACGACACCAAGCCCTGACCCTCTCATGCTGCCCCCACCCACCGCCAGCCGCTGGATGACCGACGCCATGCTCGCGCTCGGCACGTTGGCCGCGCTCGTGGTCGTCTGGAGTTATTTCACCCGCGTCACGAATTCTCATCGCAACCGCCCTCACCCCATGCAAACGACCGACACCCACCAAGGCAAATATTCCGAAGAAGAACTTCGCCAGCGTTTGACGCCCATGCAATACCGCGTCACCCGGCAGGAAGGCACCGAACCGCCGTTCCGAAACGAATATTGGGACAACCACAAGGCCGGGATCTACGTGGACGTGGTCAGCGGCGAACCGCTTTTCACCTCGCTCGACAAGTTCGAGAGCGGCACCGGCTGGCCGAGTTTCACTAAGCCGCTGGCCCGGGAAAGCGTCGTTGAAAAGACGGACTCCGCTTTCGGCATGGCACGCACCGAAGTGCGTTCGGCGTCCAGCGATTCGCACCTCGGCCACGTGTTCGACGACGGTCCCGCCGACGCCGGTGGGATGCGCTATTGCATGAACTCCGCCTCGTTGCGGTTCGTGCCCGTCGAGAAGCTCAAGGAAGCAGGCTACGAAAAGTTTCTGCCCCTTTTCGAGAAGCAGAAATAGACCCTGCTGCCGCGTCGCCGACACCATGGACCGTCTGCCCGTCGTTGCCACCCCGCCCGATTTGCCCGAGGCGCGCGGGGCCATCCGTGGCATCATCGCCGTCAGCGCGGTGGCGTCGGGCTTTTTGTTCTGGCTGCTGTACTTCCGGCACGCGTCCCCACAATTTGCGACGAGCCTGACCTTTCTGCCTGCGCTCAACGCCCTGTTCAACGGCCTGAGCGCGACGGCTCTTTGTTTCGGGTTGTACTTCATCAAGAGCGGACGGGCCGTGGCGCACCAACGCGCGATGATGACCGCTTTCGTGTTTTCGTCGTTGTTCCTGGTGAGCTACATCGTCCACCACGCGTTGCACGGCGACGTGCGTTTCGCCGGGACCGGCGGGATGAAAACGTTCTACCTGCTGTTGCTGGCCAGCCACGTGATGCTTTCGGTCGTGGCGTTGCCGATGGTGTTGATCACCTTTTTCTTTTCGTTGAGCGGGCGTTTCGCATCGCACCGGCGGATCGCGCGGTACACGTTCCCAATCTGGCTGTACGTCTCGGTGACCGGGGTGATGGTTTACGTGCTGCTGGCGTCTTACGCGCCGGCAGCTTGAACCAGATTTGTCCGCAGATTACGCAGATTTTCGCAGACCAAGACCGGAATCGAGAATGCCTCTTCTCCCTAATCTGCGAAAATCTGCGTAATCTGCGGACCACTCACCCGCCTTTCCCGCGCCGCCAGTCTTCGTAGGGAATGCGCGGCATTTTGAAGAACGCTCCCCGCGTGCGGACGTAATTCCCCGCGCCGTTCATCCGTCCGATGGCGTGCAGTTCGTCTGCCCGGACATACGGTCCGGCGGGATCAATGAACTCGGCGCACACGTGCGCGTACACCACCTCGCCGATCACCACCCGCGAGTTGCCGCGCTCCACGGTCGTCACCTCCCGGCACTCCAGGCAGGCGGGCGCTTCGGCGATGCGCGGCACGGCAACGCGGACGGATGGAACGGTCGTCAATTCCGCCTCCGCGATCTCGCTGACGCCCGGCGGGAAGTCGATGGCGCAGACGTTCATCGCTTCGGCGAGCGATTCGTTGACGACATGCACCACGAACTCCCCGCGCGCCCGGATGTTTTGCGCCGTGTCTTTCGGAATCGGGCGGCCCGAGACCTGGTCCTCGTCCGGGCGGTTGGCCACGCCGAGCACCACCAGGACCGGATCGACGCACATGTAATTGAACGCGCTGAACGGCGCGGCGTTGACCCGGCCCGCCGCGTCCAGGCTCGTCACCAACGCCACCGGTCGCGGCGCGATCAAGCCGATGATCAGATTGTACCGCTCGTGGGCGCTGATCGCCGCGAAGTCAAATTCCAGCATGGCGGGGCAGGATCAGGCGGGCACCAACTCGTGCTCTTCGATGTGGGTCTCCTCGGGCAAGGATTCTTCCAGCGTTTCGTCGTCGGTTTCCAGCGGGGCGAAACGTTCCGCGTTGAACCCGTACTCGATACCGTGCCGGTTCGCCGGGTTGACGAGTTCCACGAGGTAGATCGCCGTCTCGCCCTCGGTGTTTTGCAAGCTGACGCCCGGCACGAGGTCGCGCACGGTGTAGATCACGTCCTTCTTCGGCAGGGCAACATAGATTTTCTCGATGCCGAGCGGGAACTGGTCATCGACGCAGGCAACTTTCTGGCCGGGAGCAAACATCCCGGCAATAAACGTCGGCCCGCCCGGCCCGGCAAGCGGCGATTTACCCCAAATTTGACAAACCCCCCGGAACCTCGTTTAACTAGTGCCCCTGTCATGCGTTACACCACGAGGATCATCGTTCCGCCCCGCATCCGTCGCTCCGGCGCGCCCGGGACGCCCGGCGGCGCTTACGGTCCGCAGCCGTTGGGGGTGCGGAAATCCTTCGGGTTCGGCGACCGGCTGGGCGTGGCAACGCCGGGCCATCTGGCGGCGGCGGCGGCGCACCCGGACTTCGCGCCGGTTTTTGCCCAGCAGTCCGTCCGCGAAATGACCCGTGCCGGGCGCACCCCGCAGCAGGTCATGACCGCCGCCCTCGGAGCCGTCAGCGCCGCCCGCTACCGCCAGCCCTGGGGCGCGGACGCCGACCACCTCAAAACCCCGCCGGACGTGGAAAACACGGCGGCGGCGGGCTTCACGTTTTTCACGCTGGACCCGTCCGATTTCATCCGCGCCGGGGCCGACCACCTGCCGCCGGACCAACTCGCCGCCGCCGTGGACGAAATGATCGCCGCCGGGGAGTTGCCCGAAAACTGGAGCGAGCCGTACCTGGACCGCACCGTCGATCTGCCCGGCAACCAGCAACTGCGGCTCACCCTCGAACCGCTCCAGCGCGCGGTGGTCAAGTTCGGACGCGCCATCAACCATTGCGCCCGCCTGTCCGAAGCCGCCGCGCGCGCCAACCGGGGCCGGGCCTACGAAATCGAGGTCTGTTTCGATAAGACGGACATGCCCGCCACGCCGGTCGAGCACCTGCTCATCGGCCTGGAACTCGAAGCGCGCGGCGTGCGCCTGACCAGCCTGGCGTTGCGGCTGCCGGGGGTTTGGGAAAAAGGCATCGACTTTCGCGGTGACCTCGCGGCGTTCGAGGCGCACCTGCAAGCGCATGTCGCCGTAGCCGAGTTCTGCGGCCCTTACAAGCTGAGCATCCACAGCGGCTCGGACAAGTTCTCGGTGTACCCGATCATCGGGCGTTGCTGCGGCGACGCGCTGCACGTCAAAACCAGCGGCACGAGCTATCTGGAGGCGTTGCGGGTCGTCGCGCGGACCGACCTCGCGCTGTTCGACGAGATCACCCGCTATTGCCACGACCGTTTCGAGGAGGACCGCCCATCCTGCCACCTTTCCACCACACCCGAGGAGGTGGCAGCCCTGCGAGGGGTCGCCCCGGGAGACGAGGAACGCCGCTATCTCGACGAGCGCGTGGGGCGGCAGCTCCTGCACGTGACGTTCGGCTCCGTGCTGGCCCAAGGACGCGACGAACGGGGCCGTCCGTTCAGGGAGTCGATGCTCGAACTGCTCGAACGCCGCGCTGACCTGTACCAGGAAACTCTGGTGGCGCATTTCGAGAAACATCTTAGTTTGCTCAATGCCGGTTAATTTTCTGAACGTTTCGCGTTTTCTCCGGGTAAGCCTGTGCGTCGCCGGAGTCGGGTGCTCCGTTTTCGCCCCCTCCCTGCAAGCCGAGGGCGGCCCCACGGACGAGCAATGGCAGCACATCGAGCAACTCCGCCAGCAACTCGCCGGTGACGCGCCCGCCGGGGTCAACGAAGTGGAGTTTGCCGTTCCCATCAAGCAAGACCTGCACCGTTCGGCGGCAGAGTTCGCCGCCCGGCACCCGGACGATCCACGCGCCTGGGACGCGCGGCTGCTGGAGTTAAAAACGGTGATTTTTCCCACCCCGATTCCAGAGCGCAAAGTAATTTTCACGCAGCAGGAAGCCCTGCTTGCCTCGATCCTTGCCGCCCCGCAAGCCTCCGGTGCGGTCAAGCAACAGGCTGAGCGCGCTCTCATCAACGAACATCTGGATCACCTCGACCTGATCGACACCCCCGAGCAGGCGGCGGCTTTGGAAGCGCGGATCGTCGCCTACATCCACCGCCATCCCGACGACCCGAAGGCCAACGCCTTGCAGGTCCGGCGGCTGGACCTCTTGCAAAAGGTCGATCCGAAAAAAGCGTCCGACCTGCTCGCCACGCTGGCAACCGACGATGACCCCAAAGTCGCCGCCGCCGCGCGCGGACGCCAGGAACTCAAGGCCCTGGAAGCGACCCCGCTCGACTGGAAGTTCACCGCCGTGGACGGCAAACCGGTCGATCTCGCCGCCTGGCGCGGTAAACTGGTCCTGGTGGATTTCTGGGCCAGTTGGTGCCCGGATTGCCTGCGCGAAATGCCCGACGTGCTCGCCGCTTACCACAAGTATCACGACCAGGGTTTCGAGGTGGTCGGGGTTTCCATGGACCGGGACAAGGAGGCCATGCTCTCCTACCTCCAGAAGCACCACATTCCGTGGCCGCAGCAGTATGACGGGTTGGCCTGGGATTCCAGCGTCGCCACGAAGTACGGCGTGCGCGGCATCCCGGAAATGTGGCTGGTGGATCGCAACGGCCGGGTGATCGCCACCGGGGTCCACGGCAGCCAACTCGAAGCGAAGCTCGGCCCGCTGTTTAATTAGCGAGCATTGCCAAGCGGACGCCGCCGAACGATACTAGGCGGTGAAGCTCTCCAAACGAGGCGAATACGCGTTGCGCGCGCTGATCGACCTCGGCATCTCCCAAGAGCTTGGCCGGCCGCTCCTGCGAATCAGCGAATTGGTCGAGAAGGAAAAGCTGCCCGAAAAATTCCTGGTGCAGATCCTCGTGCAGATGCGCGAGGCGGGCATCATCGAGAGCAAGCGTGGCAAACACGGCGGCTATTCGCTGGCGCGTCCGATGGACAGCATCAACTTTGGATACGTGATCCGGCTGATCGACGGTCCGCTGGCGCCCATCGCGTGTTGCAGCCAGACCGCTTATGCGCCGTGTACCTGCCCGGACGAAGCGCACTGCGGGTTACGGATGTTGATGCTCGACGTGCGCAACGCGATTGCCAACGTGCTGGATCGGTACACGCTGGCGGACATCGTGGGAGTCACCTTGCGTAGACTGCGGCGGGACAACGCCAGTTTCCACCTGGGAGAGATTTTTGGCGGGGTGCTGGAGGTTTCCAACACCGAGCCGGTGGCCTTACCCCGGCCCGCGCGCCGCGTGGCTCGTTCCAAGGTAGGGATGCCTCTCCGAGGCAGTCCCTGAATCCTGACGGTGGATTAGACTTCTGACAAAAGTGCCCATCGCAAGCCGGAAATGGTCCGCAGATTCCGCAGATGTTCGCAGATCGAAGAGAAAGAGGGTGCTGCTCTCCTGGCTTGATTCTAACTCTGCGCAAACCTGCGGCATCTGCGGACCACCCCTGATTTTGTCAGAACTCTCATGAACTTGGCCACCGCTGTGGATCGCATCTCGATGGGGTAAGCCTCGCAGGAGCCTTGAAAGGACCACGCGGCTTACCCCATCGAGACACACTCCAGGGACTGCCTCGGAGAGGCATCCCTACCTTGGAACGATTACCTTTCCAACGATCCCAAATCGCGGATGAAATCCGGAAACGATTTCGCCTGCCGGATCAGGTCGTTCAACTGGTCCAGTTTTTTGTCGTTGAACGCCTGGTTCAACGACACGCGCCGACTGCTGCCTGCGTGGTTGAAAACCACCTCGTCCCAGTGGATCGACGACACCTCGTTGTTGAACTTCGCCACCGACCGCCCCCGGAAATAGGCGCGCGTCGTTTCCGGCGGCGAGAAAATCGCGTGGCGAATTTCGTCCTCGCTGACGAACCGGCGCATCTGCCCGTCACGCAACAACGCGTAGTGCAGCCCCTGGTCGAAGGAAATGTTGTGATATTCCAGGTCGATGGATTGCAGCCACGGGTCGCTCCACTCCAGGTTTTCTTCTTCCTTGAGCGTGGTGAGCAGAAACTTCTTCGCCACCCAGTCCACACGGTCGCGGCAGAGCATCACGTCGCGCTGCAAATCGTCGAGCACACTTTCCCATTCCTTGAGCAGCCACGCGGTTTCTTCCTCGGTCACGTCGCAATGCTCCCGTGCGGCGGCCAGATACATGCGCTGCACGTCGATGGCGCTGATTTTGCGGCCATCCTTCAGTTCGATGATCCAGGAATAAGTCTGGTCGCGGCTGATGGCCTTGGTCGTCTCGATGGGTTGCGCGAACTCCAGTTGGGGCGCTTTGCCCGCTTCGATGAGTTCGAGCACCAGGGAAGTCGTGCCGATCTTCAACGCCGTGGCGACCTCGCTCATGTTCGCGTCGCCGATGATGACGTGGAAGCGCCGGTAGCGGGAGCTGTCGGCGTGCGGTTCGTCGCGCGTGTTGATGAGCGGGCGGCGGTTCATCGTGTCGATGCTCACGATCACGCTGAAGAAATCCGCCCGTTGCGAAATCTGGTAAACCCCCGCCTGACTGGCCACGCTCTCGGCCTCGACGCCCATCTTCCCCGCCCCGGCGAAAATCTGGCGCGTGATCAGGAACGGCAGGATGTCCGCCACCACCCGGTCCCAGGGCACGTACCGGCTCATCAGGAAATTATCGTGGCAGCCGTAGCTGTGCCCAATGAAATCCGTGTTGTTCTTGTAAAGCCGGACTTCCTTGCCGTCGGCGGCGAGCTTTTTGTTCCGCCGCCGGGCGCACTCGGCCAGGATGCGCTCGCCCGCCTTGTCCTGCGCCACCAACTCGCGCAGGGTCGTGCATTCCGGGGTGGAATATTCCGGGTGCGCGTGATCGTTGTAAAACCGCGCGCCGTTGCTGAGCACCAGGTCGCTCTTGATTTCCTCGAAGGAGAGCGGGCGGTTTTTGTCGATCTCGAAGTACGCCGATTCGTCGGTGTCCTGGAGCAACTCCGCCGCGCGGAACGCCTCGCCGCGCGCGTCCTGGTGCGGGTCTTCGAGCCGGTAATCCCACTTCATCAGGTTGCCGTGCTCGGTGTAGCGGCGGACCAGTTCGATGGACTCGCTGACCACATCGACGTTGTCCACGCCATCGACCGTGATGCCGAATTCGGTTTCGATGCCAAAGACGCGTTTCATCCCTCGCTCAAGTTTTTGTGACACGGGCGGCGGGGTTAGATGACCGCACGGTTGGTCCGGGGACGGTCCTCGGCCCTGCCCGCCCGGATCGGGGCGACGCGCACGACGTTTTCGGCGTCGTAGTCGATGAGCTTGAGCCAGTCCTCGGTGATGTCCGTGGGCGGGAAGATGTCGTTCTCCGCGTATTCCTGGTTGAGCGACAGGCTCAGGTCGCTCGCGCTGATGCCCTCTTCCTGCGTCGTGGCGATGGCGCGCTTGATCGCCAGCCCCTTCGCCCGCTCCACGATGGAAGAGATGATCGCCCCGCTGATGAGGTCGCCGCGATAGAGCACTTCCTTGCGCCCGCTGCGCAACGTGACTTCCAGGAACCGGTTTTCGTCGCGGTGGGTGAACTGCTGTTCGATCAACCCATCGACGAGTTGATCAATCGCCGTGCGCACGCTCCCGGCTTCCTTCACCAACGCCGGATCGTAGGGCAGGTTGTCCGCCAGATAGATTTTGTAGATCTCGCGCGCGCCTTCCTTCGTGGGCCGGTTGACCTTGATTTTGCGGTCGATGCGCCCGGGCCGGATGATAGCCGGGTCGATCAGATCCGCGCGGTTGGACGCCAGGATGATGACCACGTCGTTGAGCGAGTCGATGCCGTCCATCTCGGTGCAGAACATCGGCACCAGGGTCGAGAGAATGTTCGAGAACCGCGACGCCCGGCGCGTCCCGAGGATGCTCTCGGCCTCGTCGATGAACAGGAACGGCAGGTACCCCTCCTTGCGTTTCTCGCGCGCCGTCGCAAAAATCTCGCGCACCATCCGCTCGCTCTCGCCGACCCACATGTTCAGGATTTCCGGCCCTTTGATGTGCATGAAGTATTCCTTCATGTTCTCGCCGGTCTTGTCCTTGAGCTTCTGGGTCAGGTTATAGGCCGTGGCCTTGCCGATAAGCGTCTTGCCGCAGCCGGGTGGGCCGTAAAGAAGGAAACCCTTCGGAGTGCTGTGGTTGAACTTGGCGAACAGGTCCGCGTGGACCAGCGGCAATTCGATGGCGTCCCGGATAGCCTGGAGCGCCTCCTGCTGGCCGCCAACCTTTTCCCACGGCAACTCGGGCACCTCGTCGAGATAATGGTCCTCGCTCTTGGGCCGCTTCATTAGCTCAAGGGCCATACGGTAGTTCGGATCGACGCGCACCTCGTCGCCGGATTTCAGCGTCTCCCGCAGGAGCTGGGTCGAACGCTGGAGCACCAGTGACTGCACGCCGTTGTCCTGCCCGACGCGCAGCCGGTCGTCGCCGATGACCTCGGTGACTTTCGCCACCGGGCCGGACACGTCGTAGCCGATGTCGCCCACGACCACGTACGCCTCGTTGACCAGCACTCGCGTGCCTTTCTTGAGCTTGGCGATGCTCAGGCGCGGATCGACGTTGCAATAGTAATCCGAACCGCCCACGACGATCTGGACGGTTTCACGGCTCGGGCTACCCAAGAACGTGCCGATGCGGTTGGCCGGGCTCGTCACCTTTTTGATGACCTCCTCCATCTTTTCGATGGTCTGGCGCGCCTCGTTGATCACGTCCTCCTGGTCGGAGACCTGGGTGCGGACGTTAAGGAGGGCCTTGCGCACGGGGTCGCCGATGGGCAACGCCGCGATGGTGCGGTCGAGCAGGTCGAGCGCGGTCTGGTCGTCGGGGCTGCCAGGCCCCGCGCCGTAGGGAGAATCGAACTCGTTGGATCGGTCAGATGGGTTCATGCGGCAGCAAACGGAAGTCTGAAAATACTTCTCTGCGGTGACGGTCGAACGCGACCTCCCAATCTACGCCGTCTGGGGCCAAGCTGCAACCACACCCCCCGCAAGCCGTTGCCCGGAAACCGGATGCGCGACGGCAACGCCGTGCCGGACCTCCCCCGGGATTTCCGTCCGGCCCCTCGAGTTCCTCCAGGTGGCATCCCCGACCGTAGGCAATCCGCCGGACCCTGTCGAGCAGGAACGCGCTCGGACCCGCCGCAAAATCACGGCTCGCTCAGGCTCTGCTCGGGCCGGCGGTAGTCGTCCAGCTTCGGCGGCAGGCCGTCGTTGGCCACCGGCCAGTGGAACCACACCCGGAACACGTTCCGGTCGAGGATCGCGCCCACGTAACGCTCGCGCAGAGCCGCCCGGCGGTTGGGCAAGCCGAACGCATCCGCCACGAAATCCGCCACCACGGTCAGCCCGAAGCCCGACCCGGTCGAAGTGACCTCCGGCTCGAAAAGCGCCCACAGGCTCTGGTGGGTTCCCTGGTCCACGCGGTCGGCCCCACCCGCTTGCGCCAGGGTACCCAGGGAAGCCGCGTCCCCCGCGCCCACGTCGTTCGAGAGCACGAAGCGCAGGGACTCGCCCGGCGCTGCCGGCACGGGAAAAATCGCCAGATCGAGCCGGTGGCTCACCGAATGGCGGCTGGCGTTGTTGACGAGGTTGTAAAAAATGCGGTCAATCGCCGCCGATTCCAGGCAGCATTCCGTCAACGCGCCCTCGTGACGGCAGTCCACGTGCAAACGGATCGGTTTTTCCGCCCAGTGGGGACCCACGACCGTGTCTTGCCATTTGTCGAGCGCGAGGCTCACGTCGTGGCTCTTGGGCCGGCGGTCCGCGTCGCGGCGCGGGTCGTCCAGGCCGAGGAGCGCGCTCCGCATGATCTTGAGATGGTCACGCGTCAGGACGAACAAAACCTTGAGTTGGTTTTCGTCGCGCGTCAGGCGGTCCAGCAACTGCAAACGGCCCAGCAGCGCGCTCAGCGCACCGCCGCGCAGGTCGTGGATCGCTTTGGCGCGTGCTTCGTCCTCGCCCAGCGCACGGGAGGCCGTTCCCAACTCGGTCACCTGATCAATCAACGCGTCCAGATCGTGCTGCCCGATCCAACGGGAAACCGCGTCCCATTTCCCGGCGTCGTCGGTGGATTGATCCGTCAAGGCTCTCAGAAATTCGGTGAGGCTGGCGTACAGATGGCGCAAAATCTGTTGATCGCGCCCGGCAAGCTGATCGAGAGAGATGCAGAGACTATCGCTGCAGGAACGGGATGCCCGGCAGTTGGGTAGGTGCAGCGGCGCTAATGCCAGCAGCGTTGCTTCGACCGGTTCCGGCGGATTGACCTCCTGACGGGTATTCGGCGGGGGCGAAGCCGTGGTTCGCGGAGATTGTCTGGCAGGCAAGGAAGAATTCATACGTGATTCCAAAGCACTCTGGGGTGCGCTTTTAAACCCGGTTTTCCTGGCGGTTCGTTGGCGACAGAGAGATATCGACGGTCAACACCGGTTCGTTTGTGAATATCTCGCCGGACTCGCGGAGGCGGTAATCGTGGGGACATGGCACGGTCAGACCTGCCCTGAAGAAGGCGGTAGCAGAAAGTTGCACCCCCTGGGACTCGAACCCAGAACCTAGTGATTAAGAGTCACGTGCTCTACCATTGAGCTAGGGATGCGTACTCGGCGTCCCGCCGGTTTCAAGCGGCAAGACACGGGCCTGAGAGTAAAGCAGCGTTTGCCCGCCTCGCAAGTAACTTTTCCGCCACGCTGGCGGGAAGTGCGCCAGCGTGTATTTTTCAGCGAATCAGGGATTGCACTACAAAGGGAGGCCGAAAAATGAACAAAACCGAAATGACCGCTGTCATCATCCAGGCGAAGCAGCGGAAGACGCTGACCTGGGAGGGGATTGCCGCCGGTGCCAGGATGTCGCCCGTCTACGTCACGAGCGTGTGTCTGGGCGTGAACAGCCTGGCGCGGGACGTGGCTGACCGGGTCTGCGCCACGCTCGACCTCGCGCCGGAAGTGTCCACGGCGTTGCAGGCTTTTCCGCATGAACACCGGGACAAATCCGTGCCCACCGATCCCGTCATCTACCGCTTCCACGAAATGATCAACGTCTACGGCGAGACCAGCAAGGAACTCATCCACGAGGAGTTCGGCGACGGCATCATGAGCGCCATTGATTTCACGATGGCCATCGGCCGCCAGCCCGATCCCGACGGCGACCGGGCCAAAATCGACATCACCGGCAAATTCCTCAAATATAAAGCGTGGTAATCCGAGCGATTCTGCGCGATTCGTCCTCTTTTCAGCAATGCCCAACGGAACTCCTCACCCCGCCGACCCCTCCTGTAGCCTGACCACGGTTGGCGTCTTTTACGACGGCAACTATTTCAATCACGTCAGCACGTTTTACAAATACTCGCATCCCCGGCACGCCCGGCTGAGCATTGCGGGGCTGCACCGGTTTATCCGGGCGCAGATCGCCGGGCTGGACACGGAGGAGGAAAAGCTGGCGCGCGCGTCGGCCCCGCCCCGCCCGGTCGCGTTCAACGGCCGCCGGGGCGTGCGCGACGAGACCGACCGGATGCGGCATTGCCAGATCGTGGACGCGCATTATTTCCGGGGTCGGCTGGCCGCGCTGGAAGCCGCCGCCAAGGATTCGCTGCTCAACGAGCGGCTCTTCGAGGACGTGCTCATGAAGGAAGGCGTGATCACGCATTCGCTGCCGCTGGTGCGTCGGCGCGACCAGAGTCTGGCCGAAAAGGGGCTGGACGTGTGGTTCGCCCTGGAGGCCTACGAGATGACGTTGCTCAAGCGTTACGACGTGACGGTGCTCGTGGCCTGCGACCGGGATTATCTGCCGCTGGTGCGCAAGCTCAACGCGCTGGGCGCCGCCGTCATGGTGCTCGGCTGGGACTTCACGCACACGGATGAGATGGGCGTCGAACGCCAGACGGTCACGTCCATCGACCTGCTCGCGGAGGCGGCTTATCCGCTGTCGATGCAGGAGATCATCGAGGCGGCGGACCCGCAGGACGCGCTCATCAACGGCCTGTTCGTCGAGGACAGCGGGCGCGGGCACGCCGTGGGCAAACCGTCGCCGCTGGCGGAGAGTGAACTCCCGGCGGAACCCGTCGCGGACCCGCGCCTGGACCCGAGCAAGGGCCCGGCGCACCACGGCACCATCCAGACGTTGAAGGAAGGTTACGGGTTCATCAGCACGGAAGGCTCGTCCAAAAACCTGTTTTTTTCGTGGGCGGACCTGTTGGAAGTATCGTTCGACGGGTTGCAGGTCGGCGACCGGGTGGGCTATTTCCTGGGCACGAATTTCAAGGGCGAGTGTGCTACCAGTGTACACAAGGTGGCTTGAACCGGTGCGTCTGCCGACAAACGGGGACCGACTCGGAGAGCCGTTCCTACCTTAGAGGGCACGACCGGCCTTGAAACTTGTCTCAAGGCGCGCGCCGTCCGAACTTCCGCTCCAACTCGCCGTAAGACATCTGGATCATCGTCGGACGACCGTGCGGGCAGCAGTACGGCAATTCGCACGCCAGCAGGTCTTCCACCAGCTTGACCAGTTCGCGTTCGCGCAGCCGGTCGTTGGCCTTCACCGCGTGGCGGCAAACCGTCTTGGCGATCATGTCCTCGCCCAACCGCAGCCGCGACGCCCCCGCGCCCGCCGCTTGCAGCGCGTCGATGATTTCGCGCACCAGCGTCAGCGGTTCCTCCACTGCCAGGAACGGCGGCAGCGCGTCCAGCTTGAACGACCCCGCGCCGAACGCTTCCAGGCCGATGCCCATCTTTTGCAGCGGCTCCAGGTGTTGCCACAGCCAGTCGGCGTCCTTCGGGCCGAGTTGCAGCGTCAACGGCAACAGCAGCTTCTGGCTGATCACCTCCTGCGCCTCCAGGCGGCGGCGCAGTTCTTCGAACAGGATGCGCTCGTGCGCGGCGTGCTGATCGACGAGCACCAGGCCGTTCTCGTTTTCCATGAGCACGTACAACCGTCCGAGCACGCCCAGGATTTTGAACGCGGACGCCGCCGGACTCCGCGTCTCCGGCCCGGCCTTCCACTCGGCGCGGGCCGTCGGCGGCGGCGCGGGCACGTCGCGCAACGCCGGGGCCATGGACACGGGAACCCCGGCGGTCCTCGCCACCGGCAGCACGGGCGGCGGGAACGCGGGGGCGGCCCGGTCCGCCACCACGGCAGGCGCGACCGGCAGCGCCCGGACCGGCGGCGACGCCTGCGCGGGCAGCGGCGGCCGGTGGAACGAGCGCGACCATTCCGCCCGGCCCGCTTCCAGCGTCCGCCGCACCACGCCGACCAACGCCTCGCGCACCGCCCCCGGCTCCCTGAAACGCACTTCGCGCTTGGCCGGGTGTACGTTCACGTCCACCGCCGCCGGGTCCATGTCCAGGAACACGTAGGCCACCGGATACCGCCCCTTCATCAACGCCGTGTGGTAGCCCTCGCGCAACGCCTGCCCGACGATCCCGTTTTCCACCGCCCGCCCGTTGACGAACACGCGCTGGCTCGACCGGTTCGCGCGGCTGACCCCGGCCTTGCCGATGAATCCGGTGATCCGCAAGCCGTTGGGCAACGGGGCCGCGCCCGGCTCGACCGGGGTCAGTTCGCTGGCCGCGTCCGCCCCGACCAGGTCGCGGATGCGGTCGAGCAGCTTCTTCACCGCAGGCAACTGGAACACCGTCCGCCCGTCGCGCACTAACACGAAGCGCACCGCCGGATGCGCGATGGCCAGCAATTGGAGTTGCGCCTCGACGTGCGCCGCCTCCGTCGCCTCGGAACGCAGAAACTTCCGCCGCGCCGGTAGGTTGTAGAACAACGAGCGCGCCTCGATGCACGTGCCCGGCGCGTCGCCGCCGTCGCGCACCGTCTCGATCTTGCCGCCGTTGACGAGGATTTCTGTCCCCGCCAGCGCGCCTGGCTCGCGCGTCGCCAGCCGGAACCGCGACACGCTGGCGATGCTGGGCAACGCCTCCCCGCGAAACCCCAGCGTGGCGATGGCCGCCAGGTCCGCGCCCGTGCGCATTTTACTCGTCGCGTGGCGTTCCAGGCAGAGCAGCGCGTCGTCACGGTCCATGCCGTGCCCGTCGTCCGTGACCCGCACCAGGGCCACGCCGCCCCGGCCGATCACCACCTCGATCCACCCGGCCTGCGCGTCCAGGCTGTTTTCCACCAGTTCCTTGACCACCGAAGCCGGGCGTTCCACGACCTCGCCCGCCGCCACCTGACTGGCGACAATTTCGGATAACAGGGCCACTCGACTCATGGGAAAAGATTTGTCCGCAGATTTACACAGATTGAAAAACGGTCGAGGAAAGGGTATTCCTTCTCCCTTCTTTAATCTGCGTAAATCTGCGGAATCCGCGGACCCTTTTTCCGGCCTGGCCGACCACGACAGAGATTGACTTTAAAGAGGGTTGGACTAGGTAAACGATATTCTGCTATGATTACCGTCACGGACAACGCCGTCAAACAACTCCGCACGATGCTCGCCGGGCGCGACGACGCGGACCGCGCCGGTCTGCGTCTCTCCATCGACCGTGGCGGCTGCTCCGGTTTGCAGTACAACATGAGCTTCGCCCCGCCGCACGACGGCGACGAGACGGTCGAACAGGACGGCGTGCGTGTTTTCGTCGAAGGGGCCAGCGCACCGCACCTGCGCGGGTCGGTCATCGATTATTTCGACGGCCTGACGGGCGCGGGCTTCCGCATCGAAAACCCGAACGCCCGGCGCACCTGCGGCTGCGGCACCTCGTTCGAGCCGAACACCGCCGATGCCGCCGAGCCGGCCGGGGTCGCCTGACGTTGCGGCTTCCCTGCCACCCTCGTGGGTCCCGCTGACCGCCGTTGCCGCCGCTTCCCATGGCTCCAATGATGCGGCGTTCCCGTTCCCCGGTTCCGGACGATCTCCTGCGCCCGCCGCTGGAGTACGACGCGCCCCGCCGCCAAGACAACCTGTTTTTGTGGACGGTTTTCCTGTTGCTGCTCGTCGGGTTCAGCATGGCGTGCTGGATCGGCAGCTACGTCGTTTTTGCCCGGCCCGAATTGCCGTTCAGCTACAAGCTGTTGCGCAAGATCCACAAGATCGACGCGCCGCAGAAGTTCAAGGTCACCGCCGCGCCCAAAGGCGAATTCCTGACGGCGGAGCAGCTCTACGGCCGGTATAACTCCCTCAGCGGCCCCAAGCTGCGGGAACTCAACCGCCAGTTGGAACGCTCCTATCTGCGCAACTATTCCGCCGCGAACGAAATGGTGCCCTACGTGAAAGGGCGTTTCACCATCATGGATTCCTACGAACTGGGCGCGACGGATTTCGTGCCTTCGGGCGCGGTGGCCCTGGCGGTCTCGACGGATTATCCGAGGGTGATGATCGAGCACCTCTACAGTTCGAGTCCGCAGGATGGGCCGCTCATCCGGCGCAACCTCCGGACGGGCATGGAGGTCGAGTTGCGCAAGACCTACGAACTCACCGCCGTGCTGCACGTGGCCCGGCTGCCGGACGGCCACCTCCAGTTGACCGTCGTGCCCATCAACTACGGACGCTACATTTTCACCGGCACCAGCGGCGGGTTCGAGTTGCAGCCGCCGCCGATGCTCAACGTGGCGGCGGGCTGGCCGGTGGTGCGCGGGGACCGCCTGGAAGCGGCCAACCAGGCGTACCTCGACTTCCGCACGCGCTCGGGCGCGGGGCCGCTGGTGGCCCGTGCCGTCGAGGGCCAGAAACCGCAGACGGCGCTCAAGGGCGTGGACGCCCCGCTGGAACCGCCCGCCGCGACGCCGCCCACCGGCGCGCCGCCGCCGCTGCTCGCCAGAGGGGGAGCGCCCGCCGCCGTCAAAGGACCGGTGGACCCGAAGAAACCGGCGGTTGCCGCGACCCCTGCCGCGCTCGTGGCCCGGGCAGACGTGCCGGTGCGCCCCGCGCTGCCGGTCAACGAACCGCCCCACCGACCCGCGGCAACGCCGGCGAGCGTCCTCAAGGCGACCGCGCCCGGCCAGTCGCTGGGCGGGGGGGTCTCGTTGCAGCCTTTCCTGGACACGGCGCCCGCCGCCTCTCAGCCGATTGCCGCCGCGACGAAGCCCGTCCGTTCCTGGCCGACCTACGCGCCGGGCCACGTGCCGGGGGGGCGGAGCATCCGGGTCGGCGAGATCGCTTCCCTGAGCCAGCGCGGCGGCTTTGGCGGCGAGCCGGTGTATCTGACCGGCCAGTTCGTGGTCCGCGCGGCGGGCGAGAACAAAACGGAAGGCATCAAGCGCGCGGTGATGCGGGCGAGCAGCGGCGACAACAAGGTGCGCGTGCTGGTGGATTATCCCGTGGACGGTTCGTTGCCCGCCGAGGGCGCGGAAGTCAGCCGCGACGAGCAGCGGCCCTACCAGGTGACGGACGTGCGGCAGGTGGCCGACGGGACGCTCAACGTGTACGTGCGCGAAATCATGGAATGAAGCGGCGCAACGCCAATCGTCCCCCAGGTAGGGATGGCTCTCCGCGCCAGTCCTGTTTGCCTGGAAAACGTCGGAATTTCTGACGCGCATCCTTCGGAAAAGTCAGGGACTGGCGCGGAGAGCCATCCCTACCTGTCGGCGCCGATCACGTCCTGCAACACTTTGCCCAGTTCCGCCATCTGGTACGGCTTGGCGATGACGCCGCAGAAACCGTGCTGCTGAAAATGGGTCATCAACGGGTCGTTGGAATACCCGCTCGACACGATGGCCCGCACCTGGGGATCAACGGTCCGCAGCCTTTGCACCGTCTCGTACCCACCCATGCCGCCGGGGACCGTCAGATCCACGATCACCGCGTCGAACGGCGCACCCTCCCCGTAGCGCGCCAACGCCTCCTCGCCGTTCGCCGCGCACACGACCTCGTAACCGAGATGAGCGAGCATCGCGCCGACGAGTTCCTGCAACACCTCCTCGTCGTCCATGAACAACACGCGCCCTCCACGCTCCCGCCCGGACGATGATTTCGCGCCGGTGGCCGTCGCTGAATTGGCTGCGGGCGGCGCGGCGGTCGCGCTGGCCGGCAGGTAAATAATAAAGGTGGTCCCCTGGCCGGGTTCGCTCTCGGCCTGGATCAGTCCGTGGTGTTTCCTGATGATCGAATACGACGTGGCCAGCCCCAACCCGCTGCCCTCGGCCTTCGTGGTGAAATACGGGTCGAAAATTCGCGTCAGGTTCGCCGGGGCGATGCCCGGGCCGTTGTCGCTGATGGCCAGCCGGACATAGGCGCCGACCTCCAGGGTCGCCACGGGCTTCTCCGCGCTCACGGCGACGTTGCGCGCCTCGATCCGCAGCATCCCCCGCTCCGCCGTCGCTTGCCTGGCGTTGATGGTGAGATTGTTGATGACCTGCTGGATCTGCCCCCGGTCCACGTCCACCGGAGCCAGACCGGACGGCAGATCGAACTCACACCGCAGGCTCGAACCGTGCAGCGCGAACTCCACGCTTTCGCGCAGCAACACCGCGATGTCCTCCAACCGCCGGTCGGGGTTGCTGCCCTTGGCAAAAGTCAGCAACTGACGCGTCAGGTTCTTCGCGTATAGGCAAGCTTTCTCGATGGTGGTGATGACCGCCGGGGACGCCGTCGGGCTGGCTTTGACCAGCGAAAGGTGGCCCATGATGGCGGTCAGAATGTTGTTGAAATCGTGCGCGATGCCGCCCGCCACCAGCGCGACGCTTTCCAGCTTGGACGCCTTTTGTAATTCCTCCTCCAGCTTCTGCTCGGTGGTCGTGTCGCGGAAGACCACCACCACGCCGTTGCTGCGGCCGTCGTGACCTTGGATGGGCGCGGCCTTGAGCGCGAGCGCGAGCAGCGATCCGGCACGCGCGCGCGTCTGCACGTCGCGGTAGAGTTCGACGGTCTCGCCCGTGCGCAACACCTCGTCGAACCGGAGGTTGCACCGCTGCCCGTTGAAACCGGAAAACAGCGGCAGCACGTCGTCGAGCAGCATCCCTTCCGCTTCGGGCCGGGTCCAGCCCGTGAGACGCTCCGCCGCGCCGTTGAGCAACACGACGCGGCCCCGGGTGTCCGTCGTGATGACCCCGTCGCCCATGGAGCGCAGCGTCACGGCCAGTTGTTCCTTCTCGTCGGCGAGCCGCTGCTGGGCGCGGTAGCGTTCGGACACGTCGCGCAACGTGACGATGAACGCCTCCTCCCGGCCCCACGGCACCTTGCTGGCCTGGAGGTCCATCGGGCACACCGAGCCGTCCAGCCGCCGCAGCGGACCCGAGAAAAACGCCGTTCCCTCCTGCCGCACTCCGGCCAGGATGGCTTCCGCCACCATTTGCTGGCGCACCGGCCAGAGCCGCGCGAAGGGCTGCCCCGTCAACGCGGACGCCTCGTACCCCATCGTGCGGGTCACCGACCGGTTGACGTGCAGGATGTGGCCCGCCGCGTCGAGCACGAGCATCACGTCCAGGCCCTCGTGAAAAATCACCTGGAATTTTTCTTCCAGGTCGAGCAATTCGGTCTTCGTCCTGGCACGCTCCTGCCGTTCGGCGGACTCACGCAGCTCCCTCTCCACGGCGGGCACCAGCCGGGTGAGGTTGGTTTTCATCACGTAATCGTTGGCCCCGGCGCGCATGGCGGCGACGGCGACCTCCTCGCCGATGCTGCCGGAGATGATGATGAACGGCAGAAACGCCGACCGGTCGCGCAGCAGGTGCAGGGCACGCAGGGCATCGAACTGCGGCAACGTGTAATCCGAGAGCACGATCTCCCAGCCGCCCTGCGCGAGCGCCTGGGCGAGTCCCTCGGCGGTTTGCACGCGGTGCCAGTCCGGTTCGTAGCCGCCCTGCCGCAGGATGCGCAGCACCAGCGCGGCGTCGTCTGGGTTGTCCTCGACGAGCAGCACGCGCAAGGGCTGGCGCGCGGCGTCAACCCCTCCCTCGGAGTCGCGTCGGTCCGCTGTCGGCGTCGAAGGAAAATTCATGGCCGCGGCACCTGTTCGTTGAGCAGGAGCCAGTAGAGACCGACCTGGCGCACGGCCTCGGTGAACTGCGTGAAATCGACCGGCTTGCGGATGTAGCTGTTCACCCCCAGCCCGTAGCCCTGCAGGAGATCTTGCTCCTCCTTGGAACTGGTCAGGATCACGACGGGTTGGGCGCGGGTGCGTTCGTCGGCGCGGATGCGGCGCAACACTTCCAGGCCGTCGATGCGCGGCAGTTTCAAGTCGAGCAGGATCACCGTCGGCATCGCCCGCCAATCACGGCCCGCGTACTCGCCGGTGCCGAACAGGTAGTCCAGCGCCTCCACCCCGTCGCGCACGATCTGGAGGTGGTGCCGGGGTCCGTGGCGGGACAGCGCGCGCACCGTGAGCGCTTCGTCGTCGGGATTGTCCTCGACCAGCAGGATCGTCTTGACGGCGTGGGGGTCGGCGGTTTCCGCGTCGGAAGTCATACGGCCGTGGTTTTGGTGGGGACGGCGGACGCCCCCCCGCCGGTCCCGGCGGCGGCCATCGGCGGCAACCCCGCCGCCGGATCAGCCGCTTCCCTCCCGGGAGCAGCGTGCAACGTGAAAAAGAAAGCGGCTCCCTGGTCCGGCGCGGATTCGGCCCACACGCTGCCGCCGTGCCGCCGGACGATGCGCTGCACCGTCGCCAGCCCCACCCCGTGCCCCGGAAACTCGTCCGGCCCGTGCATCCGCTGGAAGGCCCCGAAGAGTTTGCCCGCGTATTGCATGTCGAAACCCACGCCGTCGTCGCGCACCTGGTAGACCGTCCCGCCGTCCGGCCCCGGCCCGGCGCGGAAAGCCAGGTGGGCGACGGCCCGGCGGCTGCTGAATTTCCAGGCGTTGACCAGCAGGTGCCGCAACGCGGTGCCCAGCAGCGCCTTGTCCCCCCGGACGACGACGCCCGGCTGGATCGTCCACTCGGCCTTGCGCGAGGGTTCCGCCGCCGAGAGCGTATCCGCCGCCTCGCGCGCCAACGCGCTGAGGTCCACGGTGTCCGGTTGGAAATTGGCGCGCACCACGCGGGCCAGACCGAGCATCTGGTCGATCAGCTCGCTCATGTGCTGTGTATTGGCGCGCACGCGGTTGAGGTAGTCATGCGCGGTGGCGTCGAGCGTCGAGCCGTAGTCCTCCGCCAACGCCTGGGTGAACCCGCCGATGCTCCGCAACGGTGCCCGCAGGTCGTGCGAGATCGCGTAGGAAAGGGACAAGAGTTCCCGGTGCATTTCGTCCAACTGCGTCTGGACGTGCCGGGTTTGCGCGGCCTGCGCGGCGTGCGCCTCCCGCAACGCGGCCAGTTCCTCGCTGCCGCCGGTCAGCGCGCGGCGGGCAGCCTGCCTGCCCCGCCAGCCCCAGACCAACGCTCCGCCCAACGCCGCAGCCAGCAGGAGCATCAAAAGCGTGGGCAACGGCATAAGCGAAAGGAAAATCCGGGTGGAAGATAGCACGCCCTGCCTATGGTTCGCCAACGACACGTTACAGGATGCGTCCGACCGGCAGTTTGC
Source organism: uncultured Chthoniobacterales bacterium (assembly GCA_964250695.1). Lineage (GTDB taxonomy): Bacteria > Verrucomicrobiota > Verrucomicrobiia > Chthoniobacterales > SZAS-18 > CAHJWO01. Next base: position 94,282 of record CAXUGY010000006.1, read on the forward strand.
AGCAAATTAGCTGCCACTCGTCGTCACCGCCGGACGAAAAATCATGGGGACGAACCCCCGGTCGCTGCTTTCCCGCACGGCCAGCTCGATCTGGAAGTTCATCACCTCCGGCGCGACCGGCGCCTGGTAGTCGCCCAGCGCGTCCCGCAACGCTTCACCCGCTGCCAGCGCGCGGGTCTTCGTGGTCCGGTAAATCTTCACCGCCAACGCTTCCGCCGCGCCCGGCGTGAGCAACGGCGGCACCAACCCGCGCACGGCGGCGAAATCCGCGTCCGTCAGCGTGACCTGCCGCCGCTGGCACAGCGCGCGGATCAACGCGAAACCTTCTTCGGGCGTGGTGGTCGGGAAAATCGGGATCTTCACGTCCACGCGCCCGGGCCGCTTCAGATCGACCTCGATCAGGTCCGGGCGGCTGCTGGCGAGCACCCACAGGATGCGCCCCCGGTTCTCGGAGCGGCTCATTTCCTTGGCGAACATCGAATACACGCGCCCCGACAACCCGCCGTCGTTGCCGCCCGTGTCGCGTTTACCGAGCGCCTGGTCCGCCTCGTCGATGAACACGAAACACCGCCCCAACCCCTGCAACAACCGGAAAATCTTCTCCAGGTTGCCCTCCGTGGTGCCGACCCATTTGTCGCGGAAATTCTTGATCTTGACCACCGGGATGCCCGCCTCGCCCGCCAGACATTCGACCAGAAACGTCTTGCCCGTGCCCACCGGCCCGCAGATGAGATAGCCCATCGGCAGCGCGCCCACGTCCCCCTGCCGCCACAGCGCGATGTCCTCGCGCAGAAACGCCCGCAGCTTGTCCTGCGCGTGAACGTCGTCCAGCGTGCGCGTGCTCTCGATGAATTCGATCAGGTCGTTGGCCTCGTGCTCGACCAACTGCTTCTTGAGTTTGGCCACGTCGCCGGGCCGGATCGGCGTGTGCTGGTATTCCTTGACCTTGAGCAGGTTTTCCATCGCCGCCAGGGTGGTTCCGGCCAGCGCGGCGGTCAGTTCGACCACCTTTTCGCCGGGAAATTCGGCCAGCGCTGTCCCGAAGCCGGGCGCGGTCAATTCCACGGCGGCGCGCAGTTCGGCGGCGGTCGGCAGCGGAATCTTGATCCCGGCGGCGCGCGGATGGTTGACCAGCAGCGGGTGCAAGTCGTTGACGGCGTCGGCGATGAGGCACGTCACCAGCGGCGACCCGGCCAGCAGCGGTTCGCCCGCCCACTCGCGCATCAGCAGGGCCAGCGCGTTGAGATCGTTGCTCGGGTTGCCGGGTTGCGCCGGGGCGACGAGGTGCGCCGAACGCACCCAGCAGCCGATCCGGTGGTTGGGTCGGCCAAGCCGCCCGAGGTTGGCGTTGTACCGGAAGTAGCGCGTCAGGGTTTCGATGGCCGGGCGCGGGGTGCGGGGGAGTTCGGGCGCGTCCTTGTACGCGGGCCACTGCGCGAACACCTCCGCGCCTTTTTCGATGCGCAACCCGTTGCCGAGGTCATACGAAAGGATCACGTCGAAACGCGGCATCAGCACGCGCGTGAGAAAATCCGTCAGGCTGCCGAGCACGGGCGCACCGGCCAGCGGCAAGAGGAAACGGTCATCGACGTTGCCGCTCAGGATGAACTGGCTGGCGGCGTGGCTCTCGTAGAGCGTCACCATTTCCGCCGCCCACGCGGGCAGTGCGCCAACCGCCATCGCCGACGTGCCGGACATAGGGCGCGTCTACTGGTGCGCTTCCGGCCCGAGCGTCCGTTGCGCGGGCGCCGCGCCAGCCGACTCCGGCGCGGCCTTCGGGTCCAGCGCGATGCCCTCACCAGCCGCGAAATCCGCCAGCGCCTGTTCGGCCAGCGCCTTTTGCTCGGCTTCCTTGACGTGAATGTCGCGGGTGTCGAGCGAATCCCGGGCGACCCGGGCTCGTCCCGCCGCCTTTTCGCGGTCTTCCTCGACCATGGAGTGCAGCCGGTTGAGCGTGTCGCCGCTGCCGCCGAGCGAGCCGATCATCCCGGCGGCCATCTCGTTGAGTTCCGCCGTGGCCTGCTTCACCTTCAGGTCGCCCAGCGCGTACTTGAGTTGTTCGATCTTCTGTTCCGCGCCGCGCACCGCCACCTGCCGCGCGCTGACCAGTTCGCTGTAGGTCGTTTCCGCCTGGGTGTATTGCTCGCGGTTTTCCTTGAGTTGCACGTTGAGCGTTTGCAGGCGCATGGCGTACTGCCCGGCGGCGTCGCGGTTGCCCGCGCGCAGGTTGGCGGAGGTCTTGGCGCGCAAATCCTTCTCCTCGTCCTCCAGTTTCTTGACCTGCGATTTCAGCCGTTCACACAGCCCGGCGTGGCTCGCCAGCCCCTGGTTGTAATGCTCGATCTGCTTGCGCAGGTTTTCTTTTTCGATGGCGAGCAACGCCTCCGGGTTTTTGCGTTCGAGGCCGGAGACGAAGAGGCTGAAAAATCCGCGGATGAGGTTGCCAAGGCGTGACATAAAATTCGGGTGTTGTCCGCAGATTACGCAGATTTTCGCAGATTGGAAGCAGACAGAACGGGAAACCCTTCTCGACGGGTTTCCATCCGCCGGATTCCGCGTAGGATTCCGGCGATGAAATCTTCCGAGCCCCCGCGTCGTCCGCCCCACCCGGGCGACGTGGGCTGGCTCCAACGGCTGACCGCGCCCTGGCGGCTGTGGCCGGATTTTTTGGTGCTCGGCGCGCAGCGCGGCGGGACGACCTCGCTGTTCCGCTCTCTGGAACGCCACCCGGACATCGTCGGCAGCACCCGCAAGGAAATCCATTATTTCGACTACCAGTTCGAGCGCGGCGACCGCTGGTATCGCGGGCATTTCCCGCTGGCGTCCCGGCGCGCGGAGCATCGGCGGCACGGGCAGCGCGCGCTCCTGACGGGCGAGGCGACGCCCTATTACCTGGCGTGTCCGCAGGCTCCGCGCCGGGCAGCGTCAAAGGTGCCGCGCGCGCGGTTGATCGCGCTCCTGCGCAACCCGGTGGACCGCGCGTGGTCGCACTACCGGATGGCGCGCGGGCAGAAAAAGGAAACCCTCCGCTTCGAAGAAGCCCTGCGCGCCGAGCCGGACCGCCTGCGCGGCGAGTACGAAAGACTCGTCGCCGACGACCGGTATTACAGCTTGGCGTATCACCGGCAGAGCTATCTGGAACGCGGCGTCTACTTGCCGCAAATCCAACGCTGGCTGGCGCATTACCCGCGTGAGCAGATGTTGCTGCTCGTGAGCGAGGATTTCTATCGTGATCCGGCCACGGTTTACACCCGGGTTTGCCGTTTTCTCGGGCTGGCCGAATGGCAGCCGGATGGTTTTGACAAGTTCAACGCGCAATCCGAAAAACCGATGGCCGCCGACACCCGCGCCTGGATGGAAGACCATTTCCGACCGCACAACGCCGCGCTGGCGCAGTTCCTCGGGCGCGCCTTGCCTTGGTAGCGCAACGCGGTCAGCCGCCACCCAAACTCCTGGTCCGCTCCGCCCCCAGCAGCCAGCGCAATTTCCACCCTTCCCACCGGAACTTTCTTCGCAGCCGCGCCCTCGCTTCCGCCGCCACCGGCTCCCCATTTTTCGCGGCAAAGACCACCTCGGCCAACGGCACGAAATCACGGTTCCCCAGCCCTAGAAATTGATAAACCCTTCGCAGGGTTTCTGCGTGCCGATGCCGCAGGTCTTCCGTGGTCAGGATCAGCACCGCCTCCTCCCCGAACCATCGCCGGAGGCGCCGGATTTGCCGGGTGTACAGTCCACGATGGATATAACTGTGCAGCCGCACCGACGAATCCCACGCCCGGTTGTCCCGGTCCCGCCGCAAGCGCCCCTTTTCCGCCGCGATGGCTTCCTCGAACGGCAACGGCTCGTTCCCCCGTGCCCGTTCCATCTGGTAGTGCGACACCGCCCGCTCGACCGGATCACGCAGCAGCACGATCCATTTCATCGCCGGATTGTACCGCCAAATCCGCCCCGCGATTTCCGGCAGATACATGTAAACGGGCGTGGCGTCGCCGCACCGCCGTCCTCCCCACTCCGCCGGGAAAAATTTCCGGTAGCGTTCGCCGCTGGCCTCGGGGGTCTCGTCCACCGGGAAGTCCGCCGCGTCGAAAAAATGGGCCTCCTTTTGCAGCGGCAGACAAATCTCGGGGTGCTGACCGAGAAAATGCGCCAGCGCGGTCGTGCCACCCTTCTGCGTGCCGCCGATGACGAAATCCACCCGGAAACCTGCCATCACCCTGGCGGAGCCACCGCCTCCCGGATCATTTCTTCCACGCTTTCGCGGGTATAGAACTCCCAGAACGCCCCGTTGCGCCCCAGCAACTTACGCCCGAGTTCGGCCACCCGCTCGCCATCGTAGGCCGGGTTCTTGTTTTTCGACGCCAACGGCTCGTCGAGGCCTCCCGCCGCCGGGGTGATGACCGCCAACGCCTTGCCACCCGTCCTCACCACGTCCTCATAGCGCAGGATCGACGCCCGGGGCAGCAGCCGCCCGAACCGCTCGAAAAACCATTCCACGATGTAAAGCTGCCGCTCCGTGCGGTCGCCGATCAGTTCCAGCGCGCTCCGCAGTCCCGGGTCGATCTGTTCGCCCACCGGGACGTGCCCCTGCTGCACCGCCAGGTTGACGCTGTTCCACGACGCCAGCACCGCCAGCGGGTGCCGCACGATGCCGAAACACGCAAACCGTCCTATTAACCCTGCGAGCATGGCTGCAAACCCAGCGTTGTGCTTGATCGCCAGCAGAAAGTCCGGCGCGAGTTCCTTCCCCTCAAAACTGACCTCGCCGTGCGTCGCCAGGCTGCGGCGCAGGTTCTCGTGGCCGCCGCGCGCCTCGCCGAACGTGTTGTCGGGCACCTTGCCGCCAACGAGCTTGGACACGGCGCGGCGGGTCGCCAGCAGCGAGCGGCGCGTGTCGTCGTAAAACCGCGCGACCTCGGCGACCAACGCCCCGCCGGAAAACTCCCGCGCGAGGTCGGCCATGGGGATCGGCTCGTGCAGCGCGACCGTGTCCGCGCAACGGTTCAAGAGGTGACAGGTCAGCGTCGAGCCCGAACGCGGCAGCCCGGTCAATATCACGTCCGGCATCATGTCGGCGTTGGCTACCACAGGGCGTCCACGCTGGCAAGGAGTTCGTGAAACGCGGCCCGTTCGCGCCCGAGCGTGTGTTCGGCGGCAGTGGCGCGGGCGTTTGCCACCAGCGCGGCCTCCTGCGCCGGGGTCAGGCGGCGGGCGCGCTGCATCGCCGCGAACACGCTTTCCTCGTCGTGTCCGGCCGGCGCCACCGCGTTGAAACCCTCCCGGCAAAACGAACGGTTCCCCACGCAATCGGGACACACCACGAGGCTCCCCAACGCCATGGCCTCGAGCGCGGGCAGGTAAAATCCTTCCGTCTCCCGGGGCAGCAGCACGACCCGTTTCGCCCGCGCCAACGCCGCCAGAAATTCCGCGCGCGGCAGCAGCTTGGTCAAAAATTCCGCGCGTCCCCAACGCGACGGCTCCAGGCGTTTGACCAGGCGTCTCGCCGTGCCGGAACGCCCGTCTTTCAATCCGCAGACCAGCCAGTCGATTTCCCGGCGGCCCGGCGTCGGCAGGTCCGCCAGGTCGATGCCGTTGGGGATGACCACCGTCGGCCCGTTGACCCGTCCGGTCGCTTCGATGGCGTCGCGCACCTCTGCGCTGACGCACACCCGGATCGCCCGATGCCGCAGAAACCCCGAGAGCGGATGCCCCGGATCGGCGTGGTGGACGTGCTGAACGAGGTTGATGATCGGTCGGCGGAAATGGTCGCGTTCGGCGGCGGGCAGCGTTTCCCAGTCCTTGCCGCCGAGGAAAAGCACGTCCGCGCGGTTGGGTACCCATGCAGGGAGCGCCGTTTCCCGTTGCGACAGCCACGGGTTGCTCTCGTCCCAAAGCGTGGACGGCGAAAAATAAATTTCCGGTCGGAAGCTCGCGCTGGCGGCGACGTGGTTGAAGTAGTGCCAAACCTTCAGGTGCCCGCCGGTAAACTCCTGAAAGTCACGGTGAAAGAGTACCGTTCGCATGATCGGGGAATGGGCCGCAAAACTTCTGTCATCCTGAGCGGAGGGCGGAGCCTGGAGCCGAAGGACCTGCCGACCGCCGGTAGGCACCGCCCGAGCTTTGGGAGCGTGGAACGGCTCTCCACCTTTGGCTGCCGCCAGCCGGAAGGTCCTTCGACTCCAGGCTCCGCCCTCCGCTCAGGATGACAGCAAAGATTTAACAGCGAAGCGTTTACTCACTCCACGAATTCCAGATTCGCCGGGGCCGGAATGAGCCCCTGTTCGCTCGCCGCCGCCAGAAACTCGTGGATCGCCCGGCGGCCCACGTCGCCGTAATCGCGGGTAAAATCGTTGACATACATGCCGATGAACTGGTCGGCCAAGGCCTCGTCCAGCCCGCGCGCCAGCGGCATCGAATGTTTCACGGCGTCGGCGCGGTGGGCCAACCCGTAGTCGATGCTGGCGTACATGATGTCGGAAAGCTCCTTGCGCACCTCACGGTCCAGGTCCTTGCGCACAATGTTCCCGCCCAGCGGCAACGGCAGGCCGGTCTTCGCCTTCCACCATTCCCCGAGGTCCACGATCTTCACGAACCCGTCGCGCTCATAGGTCAACTGCCCTTCGTGAATGATCAGACCGGCGTCCACGCGCCCGCTGTTCACCACGTCAAAAATCTCGTCGAACGGCACCACCTCGAAATCCAGTTCCGGCTGGTAGAGCCGGAGCGACAAAAACGCGCTCGTCTTCAATCCCGGGATGGCAATCTTGTGCGTCTGCAACCACTTACACACGGCATCCTGTTGCCCGGCTTTCACGGCTTCAGGCAGCGGCGTGCCAGCTTTGGCGATGACCATCGGGCCGTAGCCGTCGCCCATGCTCGCGCCGTTGGGCAGCAGCGCGTATTTATCCAGGATGTAAGGCACCTGCCCGAACGACACGGCTGACAGGTGCAGTTCACCGCGTTCCGCGCGCTGGTTGAGCGTTTCGATATCCTGCAAAATGTGCTCGAACCGGTAACCGTGCGTGTCGATCTTGTTCGCCGCCAGCGCGTAGAACATGAACGCGTCGTCAGGGTCGGGCGAGTGGCCGAGGGTGAAAACTTCCAGGTTGTGCGCTGCCATACGGAGAAGGTACGCGCTTTACGTCGCAGCTCAAGGTAGATGGCGGCGGACGAAAAAGACGCCGCTTTTTTCTCCGTCCGTCCGCCGCCTGCTTTCTCTGGAAAATCCTTGACGACCGATTATCGTCGGCCAAACACCCATGAACATCCTCGTCCTCGCCGCCGGTTACGCCACCCGTCTCTACCCGCTGACCCTCAACAAGGCCAAGCCGCTGCTCGACGTGGCGGGCAAGCCCATGCTCGAATGGGTCCTGGACAACCTCGCGCCCATCCCCGGCATCGGCACGGTCTACATCGTCACCAACGACAAGTTCGCCGCCGATTTCCAGGCGTGGGCCGATGGCTACAACGCCAAGGGGGCCAAGCTCCAGTTCAAGATCGTCAACGACGGCTCGACCAACGACAAGGACAAGCTCGGGGCCATCGGCGACATCAACCTCGTCGTCGGCAAGGAGGGCCTGGACCGGGACGGCCTGCTCGTCGTCGCGGGCGACAACCTCTTCAGCGAGTCGCTGGAAAAATTCGCCGAGTTTGCCCGGAACACCGAGGCCACCCTGGCCACCTACGACGTGGGCGACCTCGACGAAATCAAGAAGTACAACAACCTCACGCTCGACGCGGAAGGCCGCATCACGGCGTTCGAGGAAAAACCCGCTCACCCCACCAACACGAACACGGGCATCGCGCTGTATTACTTCGCGGCGTCCACGGTCAAGCTGTTCGACACCTACATCCAAGAGGGCAACAACCCCGACCAGCCGGGCCGGTTCATCCAGTGGCTTTACCCGCGTTTGGGCGTCCACACGTTCCCGATCCCCGGCACCTGGTTTGACATCGGCAGCAAGGAAACGCTGGAGGAAGCCAACACGATCTTTGCCAGATTCGCCAAATGAGGCTCGCGTTGGCCAAAGCGTTTTCCGTCGGTTGGCTCGGGTTCCGATTGGACTAAACGCCAGGGGAACGTGAGATCGGCAGCCCACGGCGCCGGGCTCGGGAAGCTCCTGCAAAGCAAAAAGCGCGGTGGTTTCCCATCGCGCTTCGCAAAAACTGATTGGCCCAAGCCGTTAACGCTTCGAGAACTGGAAGCGTTTGCGGGCGCCGGGCTGGCCGCTTTTTTTCCGTTCCTTCATGCGGGGATCGCGGGTCAACAACCCTTCGATCTTCAGCACCGGACGCAACGTTTCGTCGGCCTGGATCAGCGCGCGCGAGACCGCCAAGCGCACCGCGCCAGCCTGCCCGTGCGTGCCGCCGCCGCTCGCGTTGACCGAGAGGTCAAACGTCTTGCCGACCTTCGCCGTCTCGAACGGCTTCAACACCGCGTGCTGCAACGGCACCGTCGGGAAATATTCCTCCAGCGTTTTGCCGTTGATCTTGATCTGGCCGGTGCCGGCGGTCATGCGGACCCGCGCGACGGCGGTTTTGCGGCGGCCCGTGGCGACGAAAGTGTTCTCTTGGCTCATGAAATAAAACGTTGGGGACGGAAAAATCAGAGAGTCGTCGCCGCCGGCAACTGGGCGGCGTGCGGGTGCTCGGTGCCCGTGTAAACCTTGAGCTTCGTGTAAACGCTCCGGCCCAGACGGTTGTGCGGGATCATGCCGCGCACGGCGAGTTCCACGAGCTTCTCGGGATGGCGGGCCCGGCGCGACTTGACGTTCTCGCTCTTATGGCCGCCCACGTAACCGGAAAAACTGGTGTAAATCTTGTCCGTTTCCTTCTTGCCGCCGAGCGTGACCTTCTCCGCGTTGACCACGATGACGAAGTCACCCGTATCGACGTGCGGGGTGAAGATTGCCTTGTGCTTGCCGCGCAGGAGCACGGCGGCTTTGGTGGCAACGCGGCCGAGCGGTTGGCCCTCGGCGTCGATCAGCCACCATTTGCGGTCTACTTCGGCGGCTTTGGCGGAAAAAGTCTTCATGTCGGTCTGGGCAATAAATGGAAGGTCGGCAACCTAGGGGGCTGCGAATCCGGTGTCAACCGCGTTTTGCAACTTTTCCCGCCCCTGATTTCGTCGGCCCGTTCCATGCTCTTCCATCCACCATGCGACGACCCCCGTTCGTTCTTGACCTGCCCCGGCCAACCGGAGAAAGGTCTCGTCGCGTGAAGCTCAAAACGGAAAAAGGGGCCTCACCCGCCAACGGCAAGATCGACCGGCCGGACGCCACACCCCCCTCCCCGTGGTCGGAGGTGCTGGACGACGACCACCACCCCCGGCTCTCCTACGGGCCGCTGCTCGACCGGCTCGACGCCCTGCCGCGCGGCGAACTCAAGCTCCTGGATCAGCGCATGGAAGCCGCCATGCGCGAGTTGGGCGTGACCTTCGGCCTCGAAAAAGGTCAGGCGTTCGGCCAGAAACCATGGAGTTGCGACCTGCTGCCGCACGTCTTCAGCGGCGAGGAATGGATGCTCGTCACCCGGGGGCTACGCCAGCGGATGAAGGCGTTCGAGCTGTTCCTGCGCGACATCTACGGCAACCAGGAAATCCTGCGCCACGGGCAGATTCCCATCCCGCCGGTGCTGGGCTCCCCGCATTTCCTGCGGCCCGCCATGCGGCTGGAACCGACGCACGGGCGTTTCCTGCACCTCGGCGCGGTGTGTCTGAAACGCGACGTGACCGGCGAATTAATCATCAGCTCCCAGCACTTCGGGCGCGCCACGGGCTTCTCTTACATGGTGCAAAACCGGCGCGTGCTCGCCCGGGTCGCGCCGGAAACCTTTTCCGATCTGTCGGTCGCTTCCATCGCCGAGACGCCCACGGCCATCCTCGAAGCCCTGCGCGAAACCGCCGATGTTTCCTTCGGCGAGCCGCTCATCGTCACGCTCTCGCCCGGCCCCGGCAACCCGTACTATACCGAGCACAGCTTCCTCGCCCGGCGCATGGGCATCCCGCTCGTGCAGGGCGGCGATCTGCTCGTGCTGGACGACCACGTCTATCTGAAGACCATCGGCGGCCTGGAGCGCGTCCACGTCATTTACAACCGGCTGGCGGACCATCTCCTGGACCCGATGGTGCTCGAACGCGGCTCGGTCATCGGCGTGCCGGGGCTGGTCCATTGCCTGCGCAAGAACACGGTTTCGCTGGTCAACGCCCTGGGCAGCCAGTTGGCCGACGACCGGGCGCTGTTGTCTTTTGCGCCGAAGATCATCCGGTTCTACCTGGGCGAAGCGCCGATCCTGCCGACCATGCAGACCTACTGGTGCGGTGACCGCGACCAGTGCGAACTCGTCCTGAGCAACCTCGCGGATTTCCGCATCCTGCCACGCGTCGGCGAACGGCTCTTCGGCAACAAGCGCGGCCTCACGCCCACCACCTCCGAGGAAACGGCGCTCCGCCAAGAGATCAAGCGCACGCCGGAACTCTTCACCGCGCAGCCCATCGCGCAGGGGGCCCGCACGCTCTGTTTCGAGGAGGGCCGCAAGGTCGAGCGGCGGCAGGATCATCTGGTGTTCGCGCTGTTCAAGGGGGAAGGCGTCGAGGTGTTTCCCGGCGCGTTGACCCGTGTCGCGCCCGAGGGCAGCCTGTTCACGGCGGCGGGCCTGGGCGGCGGTTCCAAGGATTCCTGGGTCCTCAGCGCGGACGCCGAATCCATCACGCTCCAGTCCCGGTCGCGCCACCCCCGCGAGGTCCACCTCCCGGCGCGCCGCGTGACCAGCCGCGTCGCCGAGTTGTTCTACTGGATGGGCCGCTACCTGGAGCGCGCCAACAACCTCGCGTACCTCGTGCAGGTGGTCGAAACGCTCGAACTCGAAGAACTCAACGCCACCGAGCGGAAACTCTACCGCCCCATGTGGAACCGGCTGCTGCCCCACCTCGAAGGCAGCGGACGGCGCTCCATCGCCACGCCTTGCGACCGCTACCGGCTGGTCCTCCAGCGTGACGAACCCGGCGCGCTCATCAACGTCCTGCGCCGCGTGCTCAACAACGCCGATTCGCTGCAAGACGCGCTCAGCCCCGAAGTGTTGTCGTCGCTCAGCCGGTTGCGCAACGCGTTCGCCAAGCAGAAGTTCGTCGCCGATCCGCCCATGACCGAATGCGCCCGGGTGACGCGGAAACTCAGCGAGCTGACCACGCTCGCCATCCCGCAGTTTTTCGGGCTGGCGGAAAACACGATGATGGCCGACGACGGCTGGCGGTTCTGCCGGTTGGGCCAGCAACTCGAGCGCGCGGTCATCACGGCCAACGCCCCGCTGGCCTGCGCCAAGGCGTTCACCGGCCCCGCCGACCAGCCCGCCCGGCTGGGCCACCACACGGAAATCGAGCTTTCCGCCTTCCTGCGGTTGCTCGGCACCCGCGACGCCTACCGCCGCGTCTACCAGATGCGCGCCGAACCGCTGCCCGTGCTCAAGCTCCTCTTCCAGAACGCCGAGGCCCCCCGCTCCGTGCTCCACAGCCTGACCACTTGCACGGAACTGCTGCGCGACACCGACCCCGGCGAGGTTCCCGCCGCCATGCCGCGTCCGCTGGTGGCCTTCGAGGCGTTCTGCGACCGGCTGCGCCGCCTCGACTGGGCGTCGTACTTCGATCATCCCGAACCGGCGCTCGAAGACTTCCCTGCCGAGGCGGACGCCACCCATGCCGCCGCGCCCGCCGGTCCCCGACATGGCCAGGCGCTTGCGGCCTTGCTCGGCCAGCTTTTGCGCGGCACGCTGGATTTGCACAACAACATCGCCGACGTTTTCCTCAACCATCAGGCGCACATCTCGAAACCGACCCAGCCCTTCCTGAAAGGGCTCGCGCACCATGGAGTTTGAGATCAGCCACATCACCGATTACAGCTACCAGAACGCCGCTGCCGAGGCGTATCTGGAGGCGCGGCTCACCCCGCCGGACCTGCCATCCCAGACGGTGCGCACCCGCAAGCTGATCGTCGAACCGGCGGTCAAGCTCAGCGGCTACGTCGATTACTTCGGCAACGCGGTCGATTTCTTCAGCCTGCCCTACCGGCACCGTTCGCTGGTCATCACCAGCCGGGTCGAAATCCAGACGCACGCGCCGATCCGGCCAGCGGCGGCGCTGGAGGTCAGCATCAACGAGGCGCGGCAGATTCTGTCGTCGGCTCCGGCGGAGATTTTCGATTACCTCCAGCCGACGGAAACCGTGGTCAGCAGCCGGGAGGCGCGCGAATGGGGGCGGCGTTATCTGGCGGGCAACCGTCCGTTGGGCGAGGCGTTGGAAGCTCTCAATCTCGCGGTCCATCAGCAATTCGCCTACGTCAGCGGTTCCACGGAAAATTCCACGCCGCTCTCGACGATCTGGCAGCAAAAGAAGGGGGTCTGCCAGGATTTCACGCACATTATGCTCAGCGTCTTGCGCGCCGTGCGGCTGCCCGCGCGCTACGTGTGCGGTTACATCGAGGCCGTCGCCCCGCCCAGCGCCAGCGCCAACAACGCGATTGGCCGCGCCGGACGCACGCTGGTCGGCGCGATTGCTACCCATGCCTGGGTCGAAGTGCTCGTGCCCGGCATGGAATGGGTGGCCCTGGACCCGACGAACAAACAATGGTGCGGCGAGCGGCACATCACGGTCTCCCGGGGGCGCGACTTCCGCGACGCCACGCCCCTGCGCGGGACGTTCAAGGGCACCGGCAAGCAGAACATGAAGGTCAAAGTGTTCGTCAAACGCCGCGTGCCGCCCGCGCCGAAGGAGCCGGTGGAAATCCCGAAGATCCACTGGCGCTCTTGAAGAGATGAGGGCGATTTTTCGCGCCGCTATTCCCTCGTTCCCAAGTGCAACCTGGGAACGAGGGAGTATGATGCCATCTCGTTATGCCTATCCGCCTCCGCGTCGATCATCACACCCGCTACGACTACGAGCAACCGGTGAGCCTGTCCCCGCATCTGGTGCGTCTTTTCCCGCGCACCGAACCGGGACGCCTGGTCCAATCCCTGCAATTCACCACGAACGCCAACGCTTCCATCCAGTACCGGCGCGACCTCTTCGACAACAATTTCGCGCGCTGCTTTTACCCGGACAAACATCAGGGACTCTTCTTCGATTTCGCGCTGGAAATCGAACTGCACGAACAAAACGCCTTCGACTTCCTGCTCGACCATTTCGCGGTCGATCACCCGTTCGCCTACCCGGCAGGCACCGCCGCCCGGCTGGCGCCGTACCTGACCCCGCTCCCTGGCGAATCGCCGCAAACCGACTTGGGCAAGCTCCTGCCGCTCGCCTTCTGGAGCGCGCCGGACGACCCGATGCCCACGGTCTCGTTGCTCATCGACCTGCTCGACGCCATCCACGCCCACATCCGCTACGAACTCCGCGAGGAGGGCGAGGCGCGTCCGCCGCAGGAAACATTGCAAATCGGCAGCGGTTCGTGCCGGGACACGGGCGTGCTGCTGGCCGCCGTGTTGCGCGAACTCGGCCTCGCTGCCCGCTTGGCCAGCGGGTACCTGTGCCTGTTCGGCTCGGAAGCGCGCGACCGCCACGCCGAAGGGGCCATGCACCTCTGGACCGAGGTCTACCTGCCCGGCGCGGGCTGGGTGGGGCTCGATCCGTCGAACGGCGTCTTTTGTGACCATCGTTACGTCACGACCGCCGTTGGCCTGACCACGGCGGATGTCACGCCGACTTCCGGCAGTTATTACAGTTCGGTGGTCGTCCCGGCGAACATGACGGCGACGCTCAAATTGACGGCGCTCTAAACAAATTCGTCCGCAGATGACGCAGATTTCCGCAGATTCCAGAAGAGGTGTGGGAGTTTGTCTCCTCCTTTTTCTTCAATCTGCGGAAATCTGCGTCATCTGCGGACGACTTCCTACGCCGCCTGCCCCGCCAACTGCGCGCTGCCGCTCCGCTCCGCCGTCGCCAGCGACGCTTCCGTGCGCTTCAACCCGGCGGCGGTAAACACGATCCGCTTGCCGGTCACCACGCCCTCGCGGCTCTCGAAATACGCCTTGAGCACGTCGTCGTACTCGTTGCCGTCGGGCTGCTTGTTGAGCGAGAGCAGCAGCCGTCCGCCCGGCAGCAACCGGTCGCTCATGTCGTTCAGGAAAAAATCCCACTGGCGCGGCCCCCAGTACGGATGCCGGGGCGGAAAATTAAAGCAGATCATGAACGCCGTGATCAGGTCGAACTGCCGCTGGAAATCCGGCAGCTTCACGAACGCCCGGATTCGCCACGTCACCCGCTCCAGTTTGAAGAGCTTGATCATCTCGTTGAGCACCAAATCTTTATCTAGATCGAGCCCCAGCACCCGCGCACCGAGCATCCGGCACACCACCAGGAAAAACCCCCCGCCGCAGCCCAGGTCCAGCACGCTCCGGGGCGGCCTTTCCACCAGCCCCAACTCCTTGGCGTAGCGGATGTTCAACGTCAGCCACTTCTGCACGTCGAGGTACTTCGTCCAGAACACGTCCTCCAGGTTCTCGCGTGCGCTGAGCGCCTGCACCTTTTCCAGTTCCCCCGGCGGAATGCCGCGCAGCAGGTTTTCCACGGTCAGCGATTGCCGCCGCGCGACGATCCGCTTCTGCTCGCTCCGCTGCCGCCAGTGCAGCACCCGATCCTTGAGTTTGCCCGCGCCCAGCACGACGCCCAGCCGGGAGTACGTGCGCCATTCAAAGGTTTTGAGGATTTTACGGGAGAGAGTCATCGCGCCCTTTTCTGTCCCGTCGCCGCGTCCAATTTGCAAGGCAAATATGCCGCGGCGATTCCGCCCGTCGCCCTTGCCTACACCGGCAAACGCGGCTTTGTTGGCGCAGGGGAACGAAACCTGCGCCACCGAAGGCGTTCCCGGCGGTGTTGCTGCACGCAGCCCGGATTTCCCGCCGCCGACGGCCGCACCCATGACTTCCGCTTTTTCCGCCTTGCTCTCGCCCTCCCTGGTGACGCTCACCCTCGACGCCGGCAACGAGGACGCTGCCATCCGCGCCGTCACGGCTCTGCTCGCCGGGCATCCCGCCGTCGTCAACGCCGACCGGCTCGCCGCCGAAATCCTCGAACGCGAAAAACTCAGCCCCACCGCCATCGGCTTCGGCGTGGCTTTTCCCCACGCGCGCACCGCACAGGTCCGCGAAATCGTCATGGCCATGGGCCGCAGCGCGCGGGGCGTCCCCTTCCAGGGCGCGGACACACCCGTCCATTTTTTCTTCGTGATCGGCGCGCCGCCCGACCGGGCCGCGCCGTACCTCGCGCTGGTCGCCCGGCTGGCGCGTCTGCTCAAAAACGAGGCGATCCGCGCCCAACTCATGGCCGCGCCCGACGCCGACGCCTTTCTCCACGTCCTCCGGTCCGGCGGCTGATCCTTCCCCCGCATGGACGCCACTCCCGCCCCCGCCGCGCGCCGTTGGCTGCTGCCTTTGCTCAAGCTGCGGATCTGGGCCGCCGAGTTCGCGCACCACAACGAAACCCAGACGACGCTTTTCTGGGCCGGGGCCGTCGGTTTCCTGGGCGGCGTTGCTTCGGTCGCGTTTCGCAAGTTGACCGAGGGTTTGCTCTGGTTGTTCACCCATCGCACCGGCGAGTACGTCGAAACGTTTCGCCACCTGCCCCCCTGGCAGCGCGTCGCGGTGCCCACGGTCGGCGGCGCGCTCGCCGGGCTGACGCTCTTTCTCGGCGCGCGGCTCAACCGTCAGAAAAGCAGCACCGATTACATGGAAGCCATCGTCCTCGGCCAGGGGATGCTCTCGGCCCGGTCGAGCTTCGTGAAGTGCGCGTCGGCGGCGTTTACGATCTCGTCGGGCGGTTCCATCGGGCGGGAGGGTCCGCTGGTGCAACTCGCCGCCGTCCTGGCGTCGCTCGTGGGCCGCTGGATCGGGATGCCCACCGCCCGGCTGCGCCTGCTGGTGGCGTGCGGCGCGGCGGGCGGCATCGCGTCGGCCTACAACGCGCCCATCGGCGGCGCGCTCTTCGTGGCGGAGATCATCCTGGGCACGCTGTCGATGGAAAGCTTCGGGCCGCTGGTGTTTTCCTCGGTCATCGCCACGCTGACGGTGCGCCAATTCCTCGGCACGGACCCGCTGTACGAGATTTCGATGCCGCTGGTCAAGCTGTCTTCCAACTGGGAAATCCTGCCCCACCTGCTGCTCGGGCTGGTGGCCGGGCTGGCCGCGCCCTGGTTTCTGCGCGGCTTGCGGGCGAGCGAACGCCTCTTCGCCGCGACCCGGCTGCCGCCCTACGCCCGGCTGGCGCTCGGCGGCGCGGTGGTCGGCGCGCTGGCGGTCGTCTACCCGGAGGTGTGCGGCAACGGCTACAGCGTGGTCAACGCCCTGCTCCACGCCCACTGGGTCTGGCAAACGGTGCTGGCCGTGCTGATCCTCAAATTGGTGGCGACCGCCGCGACGTTCGGCAGCGGCGCGGTCGGCGGCGTCTTCACGCCCACGCTTTTTGCCGGGGCCAGCATCGGCTACCTGTTCGGCCTGGGGGTGCGCGCGCTCTGGCCGGGCACGCCGCCGGTGGTCAGCGTGTTCATCCTGGTGGGCATGGGCGCGCTGCTCGCCGCCACCACGCACGCGCCCATCATGGCGATCATCATGCTCTTTGAAATGACGCTCGATTACGGCATCATCCTGCCCCTGATGCTCGCCTGCGTCATCGCCCATTACACCGCGAGCGCCGTCGAACCGGCCTCCATCTACAGCGAATCCCTCAAGCGCAAAGGCGCGGCGTTCGTGCGCCAGCAACTCGCCGCCCTGCGCGTGGCCGACCTCATGAAAAAGGACCCGGTGACCGTGCCGGAAATCTCGCGTTTCACGGTCATCGCCGAGAATTTCCTCACCAACCGTTTCAACTACCTCTACGTGGTCGGCGAGGGCAAAGAATTCAAGGGAGCCATCTCCCTGCACGACGTGAAAAACTACCTCAACGACCCGGAACTGGCGAGCATCGTCATCGCCCGGGACATCATGCACGAGAAGTTCCCGACGGTGAGCGTGGAGGAATCGCTCACCGACGCGCTCGGCGTCTTCTCCCGCCACGACGGCGAACGCCTGCCCGTGACGACCAACTTCACGGACCGCACGCTGGTCGGCAGCCTTTCAAAAACGGACGTGATCCTCGCCCTGGCGGAACAATCTACGCCGCTTTCCTCCACGCACGAAGCCGCCGTCACCGGCGAGGCGGTGGAAGTAAAAGACGCCGGCTAAGAATTGCCTTTCCGCCTCCCTCTTCTCCGCGTACCTCTTCCCTTCTCTGCGTCCTCTGCGTTAAACCTCCGCTTTCCCCGTCGTCACCGCGCCCTTTCCAACCATGCCTCCCGCCGACGCCGCCCCCTTCGCCTCCCCTTTGCAACCCCTGGCGGATCTGGTCGGCGCACGCCTCCGCAGCCTCGGCCTCAAGCTCACCCTCGGCGGCGAACCCACCCTCGTCCCCGACCAGCCGGACGGCGCGGAATGGAACGTTTCCGCCGTCGGCCCGACCAAACTGCGCTACGCCTACGCCCTGGCGGCGCAACTCATCGCACACCACCTGCCCGGCGCGGTCACGATTTACTCGCCCGGCAAACGTTACCCTGGCGAGGTTAACCCGCGCTGGGTGGTCAACGTCCTCGCCAACCGCGACGGCACCCCCATCACCCCACCGCCTGCCCCCGGCGCAAAAAACGTCCCGCCCGCCCGTCTGCTCGAAATTGTCCGGGCCGGCGTCACCAAAACCCTCAAGCTCCCGGCAGACCATTGGGCCACGGCGCAGGACCCCGCCGACCGCACCCGGCGCGTGGCCGTCCTGCCGCTCGACCACGACGGCAAGCGTTGGCTCAGCGAACGCTGGCCCCTGCCCAAAGGCCGCAAAACCCTCCTGCTCATCAACGCCGAAGGCCCCGCCGGTCTGCGCCTCCCGCTGGCCGATCTCCCGCCCGAAGCCATGCGCCGCGCGCTCACCCTCGAAACCCGCGAGGACGGCCTGCACCTCTTCATCCCCCCGCTGCTGCAAACCCCCTGCCGCCAACTGCTCGACCTGCTGGCCCATCTCCTTTCCCCGCACGACGGCCCCTCGTTCTTCGAGGGTTATCTGCCCCAGGACGAGGCCAACCTCTGGACCCGCGTCGGCCTGACCGCCGACCCCGGCGTGCTGGAAATCAACCTGCCGCCCTGCGAAACGTGGCACGACTACCACCGCTGGCTCGCCATCCTGGAGGAAACCGGCGCGGCGGTCGGCCTGCGTTCGTGGAAAGATTTCCAACCCGGCGACCCCGGCGGCACCGGCGGCGGCAACCACCTCCTTTTCGGCGGCCCGACCGTCGAGGAAAACCCGTTCTTCTCGCGTCCGGCCTGGGTGGCCTCGCTGCTGCGTTATTTCCAGGCGCACCCCTGCCTGGCGTATGGGTTCACGGGCCGTTACGTCGGCGCGTCCTCGCAGGCCCCCCGGCCCGACGAATCCGCGCGCGACCTCTACGACCTCGACCTGGCCTACCGGTACTTCGAGACCCTGCCGCCCGGCGATTACCGCTACCTGCTCGGCGAAACGCTGCGCCACCTGCACACCGACATTTCCGGCAACACCCACCGCTCCGAGATCAGTTTCGACAAGTTCTGGGACGTGAACGGCCCGCCCAGCGCGGTCGCCGGGCTGATCGAGTTCCGCGCCATCGAGTCCATGCCGCACGCCGCCTGGATGTCGCTGGTCGCCTTGCTCTGGCAGTCCATCGCCGCCTACACCGCCACCCATCCCACCCCGGCCCCGCTGATCGCCCACGGCGCGAAGCTGCACGACACGTTTTTCCTGCCCACGCCGCTCTGGGCGGACCTGACCCGCGTCCTCGGCGACCTCCGCGCCGACGGCTTCGATCTTCCCGCCGAAGGTTTCCAGACGATCTGGCAATGGCGTTTCCCGTTGTTGCTCCAGACGGAGGTGCTGGAAATCCGCCGCGCCTGCGAAGGCTGGCCGCTGCTCTCCGAAACCCCGAGCGAGGGCGGCAGCACCAGCCGCTTCGTGGACACCTCTATCGAGCGGTTGGAATTTTCCGCCCCGTCCGCTTTCACACGCGGCCACCGGGTTTTCGTCAACGGGCGCGAACTCCGTCTCACCCGCCTGCCCTCCGCGAAAGGGACGACCGGCGCGCGGATCGGTTGCGGCTTGCGTTACCGCCGGACGGCCCTTTTTCCGTCGCTGCACCCGGGCATCTTGCCGCACCTGCCGCTGGAGATCGTCGTGACCGACCTGGACGGCAAACGCACGGTGTCCGCGCATCGTCTGACGGCGCAGGACCATCAATTCCAGCCGGTCAAGGTCCGCGAACTCACCCACCGGCGCGATCCGAAACGTCCGGCGGTCAAATCCGACCCCGCCCTGCTGACCTACGATTTACGCCTGGGCTGAAGCACCGGCTGGAAGCGGACAATTTTCTTCGCCCAAAACCAAACGGCGCGTGCCCTTGCGGGTCACGCGCCGTGTTTAAAAACCGTCCTCGCCGTTTACAAAGAGTTGTTGCCGATGGGCGGCGGCGTCAGCGGGGTGTTGGCATCCGCCGGGGAATTCCCGAAGCCCGCCGGGCTGGTCGTGAACGCCGGGAACACCGGGGCCGCCTTGGCGTCCTTGTCCTTGCCCTCGACCGCGCTGTTCGCAAAATCCTTGGTGTCCTTACCATCCTTGCCGTCCGTCGCACGGGACCGCGCCGCCGGGCGGAACGCCGCCACGAGGTAACGCCCCTGTAACCCGGGTAAATCGACGGAAACCTTGCCGCCTTCCGGCTGCGCCGAGGTGTCCACCGAGTAGATCGCCTGACGGCCTGCCAGCGGGCTGGCGTCGTTGTTGACCGGCTGCACGCTCGGCTCGCCGACGTAATTCAGGCTGACGCGGTCCTGTTCGTTGAGGTTATCCACGAGGTAAAACTCCAGCGAACCCGCCGGGGCCTCGTAGGCGCAGGTCAGTTTTTCCAGCGACTTCTGCGCGCCGAGATCGGCCACGACCTTCGCCGCCGGGTTGGCGGACTCGAACACGAAGCTCGCCTCGACGTTCGCGCTGGCCGGGGTGGCTAGGCTGACGTGGAACTTGCCCTTGGACCCGGCCTTATTCGCGCTGCCCGACAACCCGAACAGGTTGAACCCGGCCACTTTGCCCGCCGTGCGGGTGTTGAAGTCAATCTTGACGTAACGCGCCTCGACGCTGCCCAGGTCGCAGGGGACGAGTTGGTGCCCGTCGAACGTTTGCGCGCCGACGACCTCGCGCCACTCGGCGCTGTCGAAGGGCAGCTTCGCGCTGGAAACCGAAACGGTTACCTTGCCTTCGGCGTCGTGGTTGACGAAGTCGAAATGGTTGACGATTTCGATCTTCGAGAGCGCGAGGATCATGCTCGTCGTCCCGGCGGGCAGCGCGTAGTTCGCCGCAGCGTCGTTGCCCAGCAGGACCTGGGCGGAAGCCGTCGATGCGCCGCGCACCTCGATCCGGGTCCCAGCATCGGCGCGGGCCAAATCCGCCGGGAGACGGCTGGTCATCGTTTCGGAGGCCGGAGCCGCCAGGGCCGGAACGCACACGGGAGGGAGCACCCACCCGCAGAGCACCGTCAACGCACTGCCAAAGAGTAATTTATTTTTCATGAGGTTCCGCCGGGTGAATGACTTGTGACGAGCGAAGTTTCTCATACGGGCATTGGATGACAAGGAAAATCGTTCACATATTTGCAAATATTTTTCTTTCCATGCGAAATCACTATTGCGATTCAGGGCGGAAATCACAGCAAATCCCGGAATTTGGACTGGAAGCGCACGTAGAAAAATCCGACCCCCAGCACGACCAGTCCGAGCGCGAAGAAGCTGATGGCTTTGCCGAGGGTATCCAACTGGCTGATGTCGAACAGGACGATGTGCCCCAGCGTGGCGGCGAGCACCACGAGGCCCAGCCAGCGGTAAACGCGCTCGTGCAGGAGCCACCCCGCCGCAAACACCAGCGGCGCGAACAAAGACCAACTGGCCACCACCGTGAACGCGCTACCCTGCCACCGTTCCATCCGCGCGGTCACGAACGCCCAGGCGCAGAACACCGCCATCGTCATCAACGCCGCTTGCGCTTTCGCCGGGAACAACGCCGCCGCCGACTCCTTGAGCCAGCGTTTCCCGAACTGCTGCTGCCCGGCGAGGACCAACGCCCCGACCAACCCAAGCCAGTGTTGCCTCCCGGAGTTTTGCGCGACGAACCAGAAAGCGATCAAAGCCGCCGCCGTCGGCAGGATGCTCAGGAAGACCCAGCGTTTCACCCGGTAAACGGCCCCCAGCGCAAAGACCGCCGCCCCGCCGAGGCACCACGCCGCGAACCGCGCCTCCTCCGGCACGTAGCGGCCTACCCAGGCCAGGAACAACCCCACGGCCACGCCCTCGTAGACCGTCGCGAGTCTGCCGGGCCAGCCCTGATCGAACCGCCCCGCCGGTGAGAACCGCCGCCCGATGACCAGCGCGGCCAGCATCGCCAGCAGCGGACTCGCGGCCAACCACCGCTCCGCCTCGTCGCCCCGCCACGGGTGGTCCCACTGCCGGACGAAACTCCAGATGCTCGCCGCCAGCAAAAGCTGCCCGGCCACCGCCAACGCGCGGTAACCCGTGCGCAGCCCGTAGCCCAACACGACCAGCGAAAGCGCCGCCGCCCCGGCCATCCACCCGGCGTCCCCGCCCGGCGCGTCCCGGCGCAGCCAGTCGTGCAACAACGCCACCGCCAACAAAGCATCCCAGACCGCGAAACCCCGACCCGTATGTTTGAGCGCGGTGTCGGTCGTCCGCCGCCATTGCCACCAATGTCCCAACCCCAAGGTTGCCCCGAGGAGCGCGATCTGGTTCCACCCCGCAGGCAGTTCCCGCAGCCAGTGAAAATGCGCCGCCGACAAATACCCCTGGGCGTACCAGGGCAGCGCACGCACCCGCAGCCAATAAATCGAAGCGGTCAGCAGCACGGCTCCCCCCGCCAGCCAGAGCACGTTTTCCACCCCCGCGCTGCCCTGCCGCTCGATCATCCAGAACCACACCGCCGCGCCGAGAAACCCGAAGAACGCCGGGACCTGTGCCAGCGCCGGTCGAAGGTCCAGCGGGCCGTCGTCCCGTGGGTACACTCGGCTATCAAATCTTCCGGCGAGACGTTGGCTCCAGCCCGCGTTTCCGAGCAGGAACGCGCCTTCGGCCAGAGCGGGGAGGTTCCAGGTCCCCGGCGCGCCGGAGCCGTTCAAGCGGCTGATGGCGTAAACAAACGACACCCCGGCCACCGCGCAGGACGACCCGAGCAACCACCGGCTCACGCGCACCCCGGCCAGCCACAGCAAAACCGCGCTCTGCACCGCCAGCACGAGGCTCAGTTGCCAGCCGGAGAAATACCCGATGAAACCCAGCGTCACCAGCAGCACGCCCTGGAGCAGATAGGCGTTTTCCGTGTCGGCATCTTGCACCCGGAGCCGCCGCCGGCTTGCTTCCGCCAGGGCGAGCAGCACCACGCCGAACCCGAGCGACCCTTTCCAGAACGACCCCGGATAAGCCGCCAGCAGCGACCAGGTGGTCAGCAGGAAGAACGCGGTGTTGTTGACCGTGACGAACCCCGCCCGCCGCCACCGGGGCAGCACCCGTTCGTCCGCCGTGAACACCGTCCAGGTAAACAACAGCCAATACAGCAACAGGAAACCGCTCTCGGTCCAGAACCCGGCGGACCCCAGCGCCGGGCGCGGCGGGGCGTCTCCAGACAGCGCCGATCCCTCAATGTACGCGTGGAAAAAACGCCAGAACCCGTAGCTCCCGAACGTCGCCAGCAAGCTCACGAACGGGAAAATCCGCCAGAGTTGCCGCCGCAGCAAAAAGACCGCGCCGCCCGCCAGGAACAGGTTGGAGACCAGGGTGAAGCGGCTGATCTCGTTGACCGCCGACGTGTAAAATGCCAGCAGGATCGCAAAGGTCGCCAGCAGTTCGGAGCCGCGCCGGTCCGCCACCCAGACCATGCACGCCGCCCAGCCCAGCAGCAACGCGCCCGCCAGCAGCGGATCGGACACCACGCGCAGATGCGGGTTCCAGTGGGCGGCGTAGGTGACGTAATACACCGCCGCGAGTCCCCCCGCGAGCACCACGCGGGCGTAGTTGCGCAGCCCGGCGGATTCCTCGGCGAATCGGCGGCGTTCGAGCCAGGCGCCCACGCCCGTCAGCGCGCCCGCGCCCAGGTACAGGAGCGCGACCTTGGCCAGCGGCCCCAGCGTCGGGACGAGGTGGTAATACAGATAACTGCCCAGGAAGGCGAGACTCGTCAGCACCAGCACGATGCCCGCGCGGACCAGCCAGGTCGTGCCAATCTGCATTTCCAACGACTCGCGGGCGGCGGCCGGGACAGGGATGGGTTCCGGCGGCGGCGGAACGGGAGAGACCGGGAGACGCGGCGCGGACGACACGGGCGGCAGCGGCGGCGGCATGGCCGTGATCAGCGCGGGGGCAATTTCCTCCCTGGCCAGCAGCGCCGCGAGCGCCGCGTCTTCCCCGGCCTCTTCGGTGTCCCGCGCGAGTTGGTCCAGCCGCGTTTCCAGCGATTGCAGCTTCGCGCGCAATGCCCGCTGCTCCGCGCGGATCGCGTCGAATTCTTCGCGCTGGGCCGCGTTCATGCCGGGGAGAAAACCATGCGATTCAGCTTCTGGAACGATGCCCCGGAACCATTAGGGATTGAAAATCGAAAAAACGCGGCGGAGAATCAGTTCCCTGTATGATCGTCACCACCGCCCAACTCTACAAGCTCGCTTACGGCAAATACGCCGTCGGCGCGTACAACATCAACAACCTCGAACAAACCATGGGCCTGTTCCGAGGTTGCCGGGAGTCGC
The DNA here is from genome assembly GCA_964250695.1 of uncultured Chthoniobacterales bacterium. Taxonomy (GTDB): domain Bacteria; phylum Verrucomicrobiota; class Verrucomicrobiia; order Chthoniobacterales; family SZAS-18; genus CAHJWO01. Next base: position 118,101 of record CAXUGY010000006.1, read on the forward strand.
AGGCGCCGTTCATCATCCAGCTTTCCAAGGGCGCGCGCAAATACGCCGACAAGCGGATGCTCGAAGCCATCATCCGCACCGCCGACGAGATTTTCCCGGAGGCGATTTTCGCCGTGCATCTCGACCACGGCGACGAGGAATCCTGCTACGACTGCATCGACAGCGGCTTTTATTCGTCGGTGATGATCGACGCCAGCCACGACGATTTCGAGGGGAACATCGCCGCCACCAAGCGTGTGGTGGAGCGCGCCCATGCGAAGGGCGTCAGCGTCGAGGCGGAACTCGGCCAACTCGGCGGCGTGGAGGAGGACATCCAGGTGGACGAGGGCCACGCCAGCCTGACGAACCCCACGGAGGCCGTCGAGTTCGTGCAGCGGACCGGCTGCGACGCGCTCGCCGCCGCCATCGGCACCAGCCACGGCGCGTACAAGTTCAAAGGCCAGCAGAGCCTGCACTTCGACGTGATCCGGTCCATCCAGGAGAAAATCCCCGGCACGCCCATCGTCATGCACGGCAGCAGCAGCGTCCCGGTGGAGGAAGTGCGCCGCATCAACGCGGCGGGCGGCCAACTCGACCCGAGCGCGCGCGGCGTGGACGAAAACGAATACCTGCCCGCCGCAAAGCTCGGCGTGACCAAGATCAACATCGACACTGACGGAAGGCTCGTCTGGACGCGCGTCCACCGGGAGTTTTTCCGCGACAAGCCCGCCGATTTCGATTTCCGACCGCCGGGCATCACATTCATGGACGAGTACGCCAAATTCATCGCCCATAAAAACGGCAAGCTCGGCAGCGCCGGGCAGCTTCCGGCGATCCGCGAGGCGCTCGGCGCGAAGAAGTAGAGGCACGGCGCAGACGGTGGATGGCACCCGGAGGTCGCCGTCCACTTGTAGGACGTTGCATCGGCGGTCATTCCGGCCGATGTCATGGAATGCACCTCGGCTTTTTGGCCTTCCCGGGTTTCGTGGTTTTCCTGTTGCTCGTCACGAGCATCCGCATCGCGCAGGAGTATCAGCGCGGCGTCGTTTTCCGGCTCGGGCGCTACGTCGGCACGCGCGGGCCGGGCCTGTATCTCCTCATCCCGTTCGGGATCGAGACCCAATCGCTCATCGACATCCGGATAAAAACCGTGCCCATCGAGTCGCAGGAAACGATCACCCGCGACAGCGTCACCATCCGCGTCAACGCCGCGCTCTGGTACAAGGTCGTCGATCCGGCGAAAAGCGTCATCGCCGTGACCGACGTGTTCGCCGCGATTTACCAGCTCGCGCTGACCACCCTGCGCAACACCATCGGCCAGCACGACCTCGACGAGGTGCTCCAGGCGCGCGACAAGATCAACGACATCCTGCGCCAGAGCGTCATCCCGGCGACCACCGGGTGGGGCATCGAGATCGAGCGGCTGGAGATGAAGGACGTGGAACTGCCCGCGAACATGCAGCAGGTCATGGCGATGCAGGCCGAGGCGATCCGCGAGAAACGCGCCCGCATCATCAAGGCCGAGGCGGAACTCGAAGCGTCGTCCAAACTGACCCAGGCGTCCGAGATGATGATGGGCAACCCCGCCGCGCTGGAGTTGCGCCGGATGCAGATGATTTCCGAGGTTGGCGCGGACAACAACACGACGACCATCGTGATGATTCCGTCGGATTTCGTCACGATGGCAAAAAGCATGACGGACTACATCAACGACCACAAGCCGAAGCCCCCGACGGCATAACGGCTTGCTGCCTTGTCCGAGTTCATCGCCTTCTGCCAGCGACAACCGCACGTCGCTAATGTTGTTCCCATCACAGAAGCCGAGTTTTGGGAAGCACCCGCCAACGCCATCTGAACACCCTCAAGATTCGTTTTGCTTTCGGTTGCATCCGAGCGTGGGTTCATTCGCCTGCGTCAGTGTCGAAAACAGTGGAGGTTGTGTGAAAACGCTGAAAAAAAGTATCAAATATCGCATATAATTCCATTGGTCGAAACGTGGAGGGTACAACCTAGAAACCAAATTTATAGTCACTCTTGCTTTGATTCACATCGGACGTGCAACGGGTGTTCAAGGGTTGGGGGGTGAAAACCTGACCGTTGCTGGTGGTTGGACCCAGAGTGATGTTTGGAGAGGCTTTCGACGACCATCGTCCATGTTTGCGCCCGCGGCGGCAGCGAGCGCATCCGCAAGAACGGCCACGCGGAGAACGGAGGGCAGCGGGCCAAGTGCCTGGACTGGCGAGCGCACCTTTATCTTGGCGCCTCAAGGCGAGCGTTACGACCAGAAGTTTAAGGATCAAGTCGTGGCGGCCTACCAAGACCGCCTGCGCATCCGGGGCATCACGCGCCCCTTCGGGGTTTGCTACCAACCGTCCTGCGGTGGGTGGGGAAAAAAGCGGGCTCTCTCCCGGCCTCTGTGGACACGCTCCGACCGGGCCAGAACGGCGACGGGCTTGCACTTGATGAACTCTGGAGCTTCGTGGGCAGCAAAGCCTGCCAGCTTTGGCTCTGGGTGGTGCTTTGTCGAAGAACGCGCCAAATCGTCGGCTGGACGCCGGGCGACCGGAGCCTGCAAAGCGCGGCGGACCGGCGGGCCACTCTGCCCAAGGGCGACCGGGGCCGCGCCACGCGCAGCGACTACCGGGACGCTTCCGCGGCAGTCTGCCCGAGCAGAACCCACCGGGCTTGTGGCAAGCCCGAGGGCGAGACCTGCCACGTGGAGCGTTGGTTTGGCCCGTTGCGGGCAAGGACCAGCCGCCTGGTGCGCCGCGCCTACTCTTTCTCGAAGAACGCCGAGCACCACCTCGACGCCATCCATCGGTTCATCACCAACTCCAACCTCGTTGTTCAGCAGAAAGCAACGGTCAGGTGATCACTACCCGCGACTGAACATGGCGGCAGCACAAAGACGGCAGTGTAGTTTTCTTGATAAATCTGTGTTCCGAAGATTCTCCTGCTCCTGCCGCGCCATCTTTGGCTCGATTCCGACGCGCGAGCGGGTTACACGGGTTGCTCCATGAACGACCCTTTCTAGCCCACTGGCCAAGGCGCGCAGATCGACCGGAACACCGACGTTCTCAACCACTCCGCCCCCCTGAGCACGCTCGGCGGCACCGCCGCGCCGGTCACGAGCATCACCAACGACGGCACCTTGACGGTCTGTCTGCTGAAGCATGGGCGTGACGCACTTTGTGAGCAGGGCCTTCCTGGCCGATCTCTGTCTGAAGCTGGGGGAGAAGGCGACGGCTGGGCTCCTCAACACCGGTCAGGCCCGTCTCGCGGGCACGCGCATCCTGCGATGCGGCAAGCAGAAAAATGGGCATCCACTTGACATTCGGTAAACGCTCTGTAACCAAACCAACCAACGCTTTCCTTGGAGCGTTGAAGAAAACCATGATCACCCGACGTACCGCACTGACCACCACTCTCCTTGGCGCCATGACTTTGGTTGTCGGCCCTGCCCTTGCCCAACGCAGACAACTGCCCCTGGCGCCGGTGAAGGACGGCAAGTCGGCGCTGACGCCCGATCAGGCGCTGGACCTCCTCATCCAAGGCAATCAAGCCTTCCTTCGCGACGAACTCGAGCCGCCCGACGCCAGCGCGCAACGCCGGCTCGCGTTGGCCAAAGGCCAATCCCCGTTCGTCGCGTATGTCTCCTGCTCGGACAGCCGGGTGCCGCCCGAGCTCCTGTTCGGGCGGGGTCTCGGCGAATTTTTCATCATTCGCAACGCTGGCAACACGGTGGATACGGTCGCCCAGGGGTCGCTGGAATACGCCGTCGCGAAGCTTGGCGTGCCGCTGGTGGTCATCATGGGTCACGAGAGCTGCGGCGCGGTCGAGGCCGCGATCAGCGTCGTCGAAAACAACACGCGCTTTCCGGGCGCGATTGGCAACATGGTTGAACCGATCATCCCGGCCGTGCTGGAGGCGCGTGGACGGGAGGGCGACAAGGTGACGAACGCGGTCAAGGCGAACGTCTCGCGCATTGTGCGGACCTTGCGCACCGAGAGCGATCCGCTCCTGCTCAAGCCACAGGCCGAGAAAAAGCTTCTGATCGTGGGAGCTTATTATGAACTTTCGTCGGGTCGCGTTGACTTCTTCGATCGAGTCTGACCATGGGCGACGTTCGACGCGCTCACGCCGCTCTGCTTCTACCGCCGGGCGAAATCCGTGACCGCCGTTGCGAGCAGCAGTGATACCCACGCCCGTGGCTTGAATCTGGTCACGGCGGCCCTCGTGCGGTGGCACACCGTGGATCTGGAACGAGCCGCTCGTGCCCTCCAGCACCACGGGTCGAACTCGGACGCCAGCCGGTGGCAGTGCCTAGCGCCGTTGGGGTGGGAGCACCTCAACCTGACCGGCGACCACGTCTGGAAGCAGAACCGGGCCGTCCTCCCGGGAAGGTTCCGACCGCATCGAGCGCGCCCAAAAGCTGAGCGCACGATTTTTTCCGGGCGATCCAGACCGACGAGTGCCACTCCCCCGGCGCAATCCCGCGCTAAAGCGGTTTTCAGTTGCATGGGACCTTTCGTTCGGGTTGGCTGCGGGTTTAT